>CALXTV010000004.1 GCA_944391505.1 uncultured Alphaproteobacteria bacterium
CAGGGGCAGCGCCTCGCCTTCGATACTTACTCCGACCGCGGGCGCGTCGCCGCTTCTATCTCCGCTTTCTTGTGATTGTTATTAATTCTAAAAAAAGATGCTTCCCCAGATAATTGAATTTAATTTTAAAAATTAACTTGACGGAGCGGAATAATCTTATATCATAACAATGTACTAAGCAGTGAATGCAAATATAATTGTGATTATGTTTAACTTTTTATAAGGAAAAGAACATGAAAGGTACAGTAAAATGGTTTGATACCAAAAAAGGATATGGATTTATTCAGCCCGAGGGCGGAACTAAAGATGTATTCGTTCATGTTACTGCTTTGGAAAAGACCGGTCTCCGCCGCCTGTTTGACGGACAGGTCGTAAGCTTTGATATCTATGATGATCGCGGCCGCAATGCTGCCGGGAATATAACAATACTTAAATAAATATTTTTATACAAGCCGGAGACCCCCGTAGTTTTTCCCTGCGGGGATTTTTTATGAAAAAATTTTTTCTTGCCTAAAAACGGATTTTGTCATACATCTGTGCCAAGATAAAATTTGGGAAAACGTAAAATGAATGGAATAGATGTCGTTCTGCTTGGATTTGCCTTGGCCGTTGATGCTTTCGTCGTGTCATTTTCTTATGGACTGATTCTGAAAACAAATCGTTTGCAAAACGCGGTGAGTCTGGGGCTTGTAACAGGATTTGGACAATTTATAATGCCGGTTATCGGCTGGTATGGCACCAATTTAATTCACGGTTACATAGAAAGCGTGGATCATTGGATAGCCTTTGCCGTCTTTTTGGTCTTGGGAATAAAAGTTATCGAAGAAGCCTTGTCCGGGAAGAGCGAAGATCCGAAAAAATTAAGCCGTCAGTTGACTTTTAAAGTCCTTCTGATAATAGGGCTGGCGACCAGCATTGATGCACTGATAACCGGAATCACGCTTTATTTTATGAATGTTTCCATCTGGTCGGCGGCAACGACAATCGGCATGATTACATTTATTTGTGCGGTTATCGGTTTTCAGTTAAATTGCTGCTTTAAGAAAGTCCCCTCCAAATATTTGGAGTTTACGGCCGGAGTTATTCTGATTTTGCTTGGCTGTAAGGTTTTATACGAGCATTTGTCTGCCGGTTAAGTTTTTTTTTGGGTTAAAGCTCTGTCCACCGAAGCCGAAGCTTGGCCAATTCCTGACCGCTGTCAGATACCTTAATGCTGTGCAGCGTTGTCAAATTGTCAATTTCGGTTTCAACTCGGATATTTTCACCGTACAAACCTTCCTTTTTAAAAGCAATTTCGATTTCGGCCGGTTTATGTTTTGCCCGAAAATCAATTCCGACAGCCTCTGAAGCCCAGAGCAGATAGACCGCGTTGTTGACATGATTATTAAGGTCAATATCGTCGAAGCGAATGAAAAAATCCGAAGTCTCGTCGATTCGTTTAAGTTCCGGAAGTTTAACAAAATCAGATTCAATAAGCCGCTCCGCAATAATCTGATATGAAGGCAAATGTTCCCGCAAGGAAACTGGCCGCCGACGGACCGCGTCAATCAAGATCCATTGGCTGGAAGCTTTGATAATAACATTGCCGTTTTCACCCAAAACCAAAAATTCGCGGAGGGCGCCAATTTTCTTTTCAGCCGAAGGCCAGGACAAGACCTTGATTTTTTCATGCATCTTCGGCAGTCTTTCCAGCATCAGGTGATAATTTGAACCGACCCAGGCCATACCGTTTCTCAGACAATAATCCAGTCCGATTCCCATAGCCGAAGCATGGCTGTCGGCAATATCTTGAAAAATGTTCATCAGGGTCGGCAGGCGCAGATTTTCGTTTCTGTCGCATTCATAAGTTCGAATCACATATTCTTTTTCAATTTTATAAATGTCCATTTCTTTCCCCGATTATTGCGGTTCACGATAAATAAAAGGCGTATGTCTGATTTTGGGTCTCGGTTCACCGTCATTTTTGCGGCGCCGGTGCAGGAACATCTTAAAACGTTTCTGACAACGCCGCCGGCTGATTGTCCTTTTCAGAAAACCCATACCGGAGGTACCCTTTTGAAAAACCTCGGGCAGATAAGCAAAATCATCATTATAGATAACGACCAGCCATTTAGCGGGCATTGCGGAAATTTTCACGGCGCTGTCGCCGTTTAGGCGATAAATTTCATTATTGCGCGGCGTATCCGGCAACAGCCTCATATTCATGAATGAAGCCAATTCCCTGAAATTGTCGATAACAAAAACCGGACAATGCGTCGGAATAAACACCGGTCGGTTTAAGATAAAGTTCAAATATTCATAGTCGCCTAAAAATCCGTGTCCGAACCCTTGCAGCTCGGGAGCAGAGTCAACATCGGCGAAAGAAATGTTATGTGCGTTCAGTTGACCTTTAAGCGGGTTAAAAAAGGTTTTTGCTGTAATAATGCCGAAACAGTTACCCGCATTTGCGTCAAAAGCCTGAGAAACATGATTATAAGTGCCGATAACGACATAATTGTTGTTTAGTTTGGCAATCTCCTGTCTGTCGTGGTTATAAATGACTTTGATACGGTTTCCGGCCATCTTGTCAAAGGAGATGCCGTAATCGATAATTCGCTTCAAATAACTGTAAAAATCAGGATTCCCGAAAAAAACAACGTTTTTTTTAAGCTTAAGCGCAGCAAGAAAGGCAATGATATACATTTCCGGATGAGTAGGGTAAACCGGCAGGAAAATTTTTTTCTTGCGGCTTTTTTTTATCAGTTCAACCAGCTTTTTAAATGTTGTCACTTCTTTAACAGCATAACCGTCATCATAGATGCCGTAAAAATCGGCCACAACAAATTTAATTTCGGCAGCCAGTTGTTTCAGACGCCGGATATTGGTTGATTTTCGAAAATACGTGCTGCCGTCTATCTTCATGTCGCCGCTGTGATAGATGGTAGAATTTGGCGTTCGAATAACAAAGCCGAAGCTGTCAAAACAGGTGTGCGACGAGGCCAGAACTTCCGCCTCAATAGAACCGATTTTAATCAGGCTGCCGTCATCAATAATATTTTGACGCGGCCGTTTTTGTTTGGGAATATTAAATTCCTTATAAAGGTCTTCCAGAATCATGAATGTATATTTTCCGGCATATAACGGCGGCAAAGTATAGCCTGCTTTAATATAATGGACAATGCCGTTAAGATGATCCGGATGCGAATGTGTCAGGAATATGGCCGAAGCTTTATCTTTTCCGTCGTCTAAAAAAGCACGGATGTCCGGAACCGCCGCGGCTGAATTTTTTATTCCCAAAGCCTGATGATTGTCAAACTTTCCAAGATCGACAATAACCGTTGTCCGCCCGGTCGGTGTTATGTCGGTATAACGGTAAGAATGTCCGCTTATCTGGTCTATATTGTTACCCCCTAGCGGCTGCCAGTATAATCCGTATTCTTCCGATAAGTCATTCATGAAAAAATAAACCGACCAAAACGTTTCAAGTTAAGGTCGGTTTAACAAATTATCGTCTGTTTAGCAATTATTTTATTTTGTTTTTCCTATATTCGTCCAGCTTTGCCTCACGCCAGGCTTTGGCTTCAGCTCTGGCTTTGGCCAACGATGCTTTGGCTTCGGCGATTCTCTTCTCCGCTATAAGCTTGCGGTCATTTCGAACTTTGCTTACGGAAGGTTTTGCCATATTACCGAACAAACTGGCATTCAAATCGTTTTGTGCCAATTTGACTTTTTCGTAAGCTGAGGCCAGTTTGCGTTTGTAGCGCTGAGCCTTGCTGGGAACCTTGGAATGATAAGCCATGGCAGCTTTAATCCAGTCACGTTTTTGATTATACAGATTGCGAAGAAACTTTGCGCCGTAAGCAACGTTTGTTTCCGGATCCAAAGCATCTTCAACACTGTCAAAGGCATCGCCGTGATAGGCCAAATTAATCTGCATACAGCCGACATCAATGCTTTTTACACCTTGTGCCTGCAGTTTCTTTACGGCTCTGACGGCTTCTTCCTTGGTGGCAAAATAACGCCCTTTGCCTTGGGCATTGATTGTCCACGGCCAGGCGAGCGTCTGTTTTTTAGATTCAATATAGCGACCGGTTTCCACGTTAGAAATCGTTGTCAGCAAATGTTTTTTTATCTGATACTGTTGCTCGATTTTGGCTGTGGCTTGCATACAAACATAAGCATCGTCAACTTTCAGGTCATTGGCTTTTGCCTGTACGGGCTGAATCAACATCAGCAATAATACAAAAAACATTAAATTTTTTGATACGAAAAGTCGCATCCCTCTGCTCCCCAAAAGCGGCCACAAACATCCCTTATGCAACCTATGTGCCAATTTCAGTTTGCTTAACGGCAGAAAAATAACGCTTAAGGGTTGGTTACTAAAATTAAACTCCAAATCGTTAAATACCCTAACAATCTCTCGTTCTAATTAAAAAAATCAAAAAATTCTTCCCGATATATAGACCGGGAATCTTCAAAAACAAGAGGCGTTATAACACAGCTAAAATTTAAAATCCAGCAAAAATTGCGCCAAAGCCAGCAGTGAAGCGCTGATGTCCATGCTAACTTTATGAAAATCGGCATTTTTTTTATGCACATTTTCTTCCATATAAAGAGCGCGGTTGGTTTCCATCTGCAACGTATAAATTTTACGCCGCGGCTGGCAGAAATTAAAGGTTATGAACGCACCGGAATAGGGACAGTTGAGCGTTGTATGATAATTTCGTTTTTCCAGTTCGTCTTTCAAAAAGACGCTGAAATCGGCAGGACAGCTTTGTTCAAACAGATTCCCGAGGCAAAACTCTATATTTTTGCCGTCGTTCATGATAGAGCAGATTTTGGAAGGCATGGAGTGACAGTCAACCAACAGACAGAATCCGAATTTTTTCGCGCACTTGTCAACCAGTTGCTGCAGCCGTTTGTGATAAACATCATAAACATTTTTGAAACGCTCCAGAACCTCTTCGTAGTTCAGCAGACCGTCATAGATGTTGTTATTATTGGCCGAAATCCGGTGAATCACGCCCAAACCGACCCGGCAGCGCCGTCCCATCGGCAAGTCTTTTTGAGGATGGTTAAAAAACATGGCCGGATCAATTTCGATTTTATCGCGGTTAACGTCGACGAACGCTCGGCTGATATTCATGGAAATCATCGGAATCCCGGCATCTGAAGCCGGACGGATAAGCTCGTCGACAAAAGAATCTTCGTTGCTGCGAAGTTCGTCAATGTCCATTTTGACGGCTTTGAGAAACTCTTCGGGAAAAACCTGCCCGCCGTGAGGAGCCGACAAAACCATCGGAAATTTAATGTCCGATGTATTGTATTCCTCAAAAATCTTCAGCTTTTTATAGTTTACCTTAAAGTCTGTCTTTTTTTCGTTCACCGCTTTTCCTTTCTTTTGAACTTAAGACAGAATAAGCAAAAATAATTAAATTTTTAATAATTTTAAGATAAGTAAAAATTTTTCTTGCCAAACCGAAATAGATAATGTAAAACACTTTTTGTTTCTGACGGGTGTGTAGCTCAGTGGTATGAGCACTACGTTGACATCGTAGGGGTCACAAGTTCGATCCTTGTCACACCCACCAATTGGAAAAAGCGTTCGCTGAGGCGGACGCTTTTTTGTATGTATAGAACTTGTGACCCCGAGAGGGGCTTGAAAATAAAAACAACCGATGCTCCGGTTGTTTTTATTTTTAAAGGCGCAGTTTTGTCAGCGAGCAAGCGCAGCGTAAGCAAACGAAGCGAGCCTACAAAACAAGTGACCGAAACGGAGTTGGCGCGGCACATCGAAGTGCCAAGCCCTACGAAGTAAGAAAAAGTTCGATCCTTGTCACACCCACCAATTGGAAAAAGCGTTCGCTGAGGCGGACGCTTTTTTGTGTGTATAGAACTTGTGACCCCGAGAGGGGCTTGAAAATAAAAACAACCGATGCTCCGGTTGTTTTTATTTTTAAAGGCGCAGTTTTGTCAGCGAGCAAGCGCAGCGTAAGCAAACGAAGCGAGCCTACAAAACAAGTGACCGAAACGGAGTTGGCGCGGCACATCGAAGTGCCAAGCCCTACGAAGTAAGAAAAAGTTCGATCCTTGTCACACCCACCAATTGGAAAAAGCGTTCGCTGAGGCGGACGCTTTTTTGTGTTATCAGTCTGATAACTTGTTTGTGCGGCTTGGCAGAGGCCGCGGCCTGTGATAGTCTCAAACAAAATATTATCGGAAAAATGATATGTTGGCGACGGAAATAATCAAGGAACTTCGGCAAATGGCTGATTCGGAACAGGCCGAACATTCGCAGCGCTTTTTTAAAACCGGCAAAGGCGAATACGGCGAAAAAGACGTATTCCTGGGAATCAAACTGCCCGTAATAAAAACGCTGGTAAAAAAATATGCGCCGGTGCTTCCTTTTGACGGGCTTGCTCTTCTTTTGCAGCAGCCGTATCACGAGATTCGTACGCTTGCCGTCAGTTGTCTGGTCTGGCGTTATGAACACAGCCGCGGAAGCTTGGAAGCCAAGGCGGAAGTTGTGAATTTCTATCTGTCCAACCGTAGTTATATAAATAATTGGGATTTGGTTGACATATCGGCTTACAAAATTCTCGGCGCTTATGTATATGAAACCGGCGAGCGTTCGATTTTGTACCGCCTCGCCGAAGAAAACAGCCTTTGGACCCGGCGTATGTCCGTGGTCGCCTGTCTGTATATGATAAAAAAAGACGATTTTACCGATATAAAAGAACTGGCGGTCAGGTTTTTGACCAACCCGCATGATTTGATGCACAAAGCCGTCGGCTGGATGTTGCGCGAAATGGGCAAGCGCAGCGAAACGGAATTGCTGCATTTTTTGAATATATATGCGCCGCGTCTGCCCCGAACGGCTCTCCGGTATGCGGTCGAGCGGCTGACTCCGGAACAGCGCCGCCATTACATGGACATGAAACAATGAAAATAGGTGTTTTTGATTCGGGGTTGGGCGGCCTGGTCATTACCCGGGCGTTTATAAATACGTTGCCGGAATATGACTACGTTTATTACGGCGATACAAAACATCTGCCCTATGGCGAAAAAACGTCGGGGCGGATTCTCAACTATACCCTCGAGGCCGTAAAGTTTCTGATTGCGCAGGACTGTGCGCTGATAATCATTGCCTGCAACACGGCGACGTCAATAGCCCTGCGTTATATTCAGCAGCGTTTTATCCCGTCTTATGCGCCATCGGTCAAGGTTTTGGGCGTAGTTATTCCGACCGTTGAAGAAGCGTTGGAAAGCCATACGGCCGGGGTTGGCGTCATTGCCACCAATGCAACGGTTCATTCGCATATTTACCTTACCGAACTGCATAAAATACGTCCCGAACTTGCCGTTTGTGAAATTGCCGCACCGCAGTTGGTGCCGGCGATTGAGGGCAATGATTTTGTCGAGGCCGAACGGCTGGCAAAGGAATATGCGGCACGGTTCAGGCAGATTGACAGCCTGATTCTCGGCTGCACGCATTATCCCCTGGTTAAGGAATATTTCCGCCGCTATCTTCCGTCAAATGTCCGTGTGGTGTCGCAAGATGAGTTGATGGGAGCCAAACTTAAAGATTATCTTTGCCGCCATGCCGAAATCGAAACCCGGCTTGAAAAAAAAGGAAGCCGTCGATTCTATGTCAGCCGTCTGAACAAACACTACCGGCAACTGGCCGATATGCTGTTTCCGGGAATTGATGTAACGGAATGTCAAAAAGAAACCGGGAATTAACCCCGGCTGTTCTTTTTTTGAAAAAACAGATTAGCTGTTCGAAGCATATCCGCGGTAAACCGGTTGTTGCTCGGCGAAATGGCCACCTCGGCGGCCGCCGCTATTCCGTGCTCTTTTGAAATTCCTTTAAGCGTTTTGAAATATTGTTTCTTTTCTTGGACATAACCTTTCATTCCCAGAGAAACCGCTTTTTTAAAACGTTTCAGCTTGCCCATTTGGGGATGGTCTTTTTTGACCTTGTCCAAGGCGCTGACAAAATTTCTTTTCATTGCTATTGCTTCGCGTGGTCCGAAGACGATTACCGCAACACCGGCCGCCGGTGCTGCATTCAGCATCATGACGCCGGCCAAACCGGCACCGAAAGCTACAGCCGTATTGTCGGCAATTTTTTTTGCGTCTTTGAAAACATTCTTTTTCGGCCTGGCGGGCTTTTTAGCGGGAGATGTGGAAAACTTGGCGGCGGAAAATCCGTATTTCCGGCCGAACTCTTCCATTTCTTTCAGCATCTTGTCTACGTCATCGCTCATTACACTTCTCCGTCCGTTTTTTATTCATTATAAATAAAAAAACGCATTTTTGTCAATAAAGTAATTTTGTCTAATGTTGTTGAGCCTTGCAAATATCAATCCAGGCCTGACTGTTAGACAGACGAAACAAATCGTCACAGGTCAGTTCAATGGCCGAATTGCCGCTGCCGCAGGCCGGAAAGACGGTTTGAAAACGTTGCAGCGAAACGTCGGTATAAACACGGACGTTTTCGGGAACACCGAAAGGGCAGACGCCGCCAACGGCATGTCCCGTATATTGGAGCGCTTCTTCCGCGGAAAGCATTTTGGCCTTGCAGCCGAAAATTTCTTTATATTTGTGATTGTCGATTTTCCGGTCCCCGGCCGTAACAATAAGAATAACGCCGTCTTTGGTCATAAAGGATAATGTTTTGGCAATCCGGGCAGATTCGACTCCGAGTGCTGCCGCCGCCAACTCGACGGTTGCGCTGGAGGCTTCTGTTTCGATAATGTCGCTGTCGCGGCCAAACAACTTTAAATAAGCTCTGGCTTTTTCAATGCTCATTTTTCCTCCGTAAAAGGAAAGCCCCGTTCGGGGCTTCTCTGCTTAGCAGATATGTTCAAATTCCTGTTTCAGGTCGCGGTTGAACATTTCTTTAATGGTTTTCTTGATGTCGGCTTTTTCATAAATGACCTTATAAAGAGCCTGACAAATCGGCATATCAATATTTTCTCTGTCGGCAATCAGTTTGACGGCTTCCAGCGTCGGCACGCCTTCCGCCAGTTTGCCGAAGTTTTCGCCGCGGGCAAAGCTTTCCCCGAAAGAGCGGTTGTGGCTGTGTTTGGAAAAAAGCGTTGCCTCATAATCGCCCAAATGCGCCAGCCCGTAAGCCGTATGCGGGTTGCCGCCAAAATGCGCGATAAAGCGTCCGACCTCAATCGGTGCGCGCGCCATCAAAGCACCTTTCAGTCCGTACCATTCCAAACCGTCAAGAATTCCGGCCGCCAAACCGATGACGTTTTTCAACGCTGCGCCGATCTGATTGCCGATAAGGTCTGAACCGTAATAAAAGCGGATAAGTTCGCTCTGCAGATTCTTTATCAGCATATCCTTGGTTTCTTCCTCATAGGAGTCGATAACCGCGCAGGAGGGAACTTTTTTCATATAGTCCTGAACATGACCCGGACCGGCCAAAACGGCAATATGAATATTCTGCCTGACCTCTTCTTTCATGATGTCGTGCATAATGGCAGCACTGGGCGTTTCCAGGCCTTTCATTGCCAGCAGAAAAGTTTTTCCCTGCACGTTAAGGCCGTTCAGCTGTTTGCACAGCGAACGGAAATGCTGACAACCGATGGAGACGATAACAATGTCGTTGCTCAAGACATCTTCGATTTTGTCGTGCAGAACCATGTTGTCGGAAAGACTTAAATAAGCATTTTTCCGGGTGTCGCGCAGTTCAATAAAATTGGGCGATGTCGGAATGTCATACATATCGACCTGATCAAAACCGCAGTAATTCCCGGCATACCAGCCAAGAAAAGTTCCCCAGCGGCCGCAGCCGATTAATGAAATTTTTTTCATAAATTAGTCCTTATAGCTGTTTCAATACGGAATAATTCATCTCTAACGCAAAAACGCCGTTTTGGCAATGCCGTCGGAGCAAAAACGCACAAGCTTAACCAAAAGTGCGTCCGCCCTTGGCAACATTGGCAGCCGGCATATCGACAAAATGAATGTTGACAGCGTCGGCCTCGCAGCCGAATTTATTGACGCAAAAATCGGTAAGAACTTCTGCCAGCCGGTTTATTTTTCCGCCGAATCCGATGGATTTCATCTCAATCAGCGCGCCGACGGTTTCCACAGAAGCACCGCAGCTCATCAGTTTGCCGGTATTGATTTTGGCGACAATATAATCTTTGGGCTTGCCCAGTTCGGCGGAAACCAGATTAACCAGTTCGGATAAATCCGTTGAGGTTGCCTTGACCGGAGCATTGGTATCAATCGTAATAAAAGGCATAAGTCTTCTCCTGAAAATAAACGAAACATAATTAGCATAATCAAATAGAGAAGTTTGGCAACGGCAAATTTTAAAATGTCAAAACAAATGTAACAAAAGTTTTATAATTTTTTGTCTTTTTTTGTGCTATATTTATAAATGAAGTAATTCATGAGTGATATCTGCCCTGTATAAAAAAACGCCCGATAGAACTTCGGGCGTTTTTCATTTATATTGCTTGGTTTACAACGAGCCTTTTTTCACATGCTGACGGCCGACAATGGCATTGATATGATCAAATTCCTCAAAGGAATGATAAGCATAATCCTGAGCCTTTTTGTCACAGTCGTAAAAAACTTTGTTGGCTAAAGTTTGAATGGCGTTGTCTATTCTTTGGAAAGCGGCGTTATAATCGGCGCTGAAATTGTTTTTGGTTTTTTTCTTTACAAGGTCGTGGTAAGCCGCAATAACTTTTGCTGTTTCGTCGGCGGAGTTGGCATAGCCTTTTTCTTCAAAGTCGCGCATAATCCGCGCCGTCGTCTGATAAAAGCACTTGTTGGTCAAAATGCTTCTTTGACGTTTATTGTTACTATCAATAATCATGATATAACATCCATTTCCTTATTCCGTAACAATTATGTAACACATCTTTTCCGAATTTGCAAGAGGCTGCGGACAAAATGTGGAACATACAAAAAGCTTGGCATAAAGCGGTTAAAAATCGGTTAAGAACAAAAATAGCGATATCTATGCTTATTTGTACTTTTTTATTGCTGTACGCAGCATGGGGAGCAACTCCGGTAAAGTTGCGAGCCGGCTGCGGTGCAGTCCTGTTGCCGAGCGGTTAAGCGATCGCGTAAACCGCAAGTCTTACAGGACAAACTCGGAGATTATTCTCTTTATCGTCATGGTTCGGGCTTGACCCGGACATCTCCCTGACAAAAAAAGAGAAAACCAACGACAACAGAAAGTCGTACCCTAACCTCCTAAAACTCCAGCACCGGGCGAACATAATAGGCGGCTTGCTTATTGCTCTTTCCTAAATCGGGATTGGTATGAAGAATCGCAACCCATGCAAGATTATAGTCATACTCCGAAGACGACCAAGCCCAATAACCACTGATGGATATACCTCCGGCTGCAATCATTGAATTATTTATAGCTAACAGCCTGTTTAGAACGTTCCTTAAAACACCGGCAGCCGGCAGACACCACTTGCCGACCGTCGCCTTAGTCGGCGCATATTTCCGTGCCGCCCAGGCCGCCGGATAAGTGCTGGCATCGCCCGCCGCGACAATCTTGTCCGTATTTCCACAGCTGTCATAGTCGCTCTTTACATCATTATTATTTATCTTATTGGAAAGCTCTAAGACATCAATATTTTCTGTTGACCATACCATACCGATACCAGAGCTGCTTCGGTTGCTGTTTTCATCAATCCACCACGGGGTCATAATCTGCCCGCCGATACCGTTGTCATTGACATAAACCACAATGCCCAGCACCGTTTTGCTGCTGTCATGGTTGGCCGCGGCAACACAGGTGTTGTCCGTATAGAAAATATCGCCGATATTACACTTGGGGCGGGGCGTCGGACAGTAATAGCTGTCTCCCGTCGGACATTTCAAGCCGCCCCTCGGACATTCGTCTTTCGAATATTTATAACCGAGCGAAGCGCATTCCGGCGTCGCTGTGCAGGTGGCAGCCAAAACATCGGAAGCATAAAAGACAGAAGCAAAAACGGAAAACAAAAGAAAAGGATATTGTGTTTGCATGGTCTCACTCCAAATCAGAATATTTCCGGACGGATTAACACCGTCCGTCAGACCACAAACACCTATTATTGACAGGATACCCCAATTCCCGACAGAAGTCAATTAATAATGAACGCCTGTTTCTTTCCGGCTAAAAAAACGCCCTGATTTTTCAATAAATCAGGGCGTTTACCTTTCGCAAAAAATCGTCAGATATTTCCGAACGGATTTAAGACCTTATCGTCAGGCTGTTTTCTTAAATCAAAGAAGTTGAGGAAAACCGCCGATACATAAATTGACGAATAAGTACCAATGATAATACCCCAAACCAGCGTAAACGAAAAACTTCTCAAAACGTCACCGCCCCAAATCAGCAGAGCGGTCGAAGCCAGCAATGTTGTCAGACCGGTTAAAATCGTTCTGGAAAAGATGTCGTTAATGCTCTTGTTAAGCAAATCATATTGAGGCATCTTCTTATATTTGCGCAGATTTTCGCGGATACGGTCATAAGTAACGACGGTATCGTTAACCGAATAGCCGGCCAGCGTCAAAATGGCAGCAACTGTCGTCAGGCTGAAATCCATGTCAAACAGCGACAACAGACCGACCGTAATGACAATATCATGAATCAGCCCCAAACAGGCGCCGAGCGCAAATTGCCATTCAAACCGAACCCATATGTACGCGCTGATAGCCAAAATGGCAATAACCGAAGCAATAATGCCGTCTTTCTTCAGCTCATCTCCGACTTGCGGTCCGACCAGTTCAACCCGGCGATATTCATAATCTGTGCCCAGAGCTTTTTTTATTTCATTAACGGCCGCCATTTGCTCTTTTTCGTCCAGACCTTTGGCCTGCGCACGGATCATTACTTCATCGCCGATTTCGCCGATGGTCTGAATATTGACGTCGTCCAAATCGACATGATCAAGCTTATTGCGCATTTCTTCAACGTCAATCTTGTCCTCGGCCTTCAGTTCAATCAAAATGCCGCCGGAGAAGTCAATACCGTAGTTGAAACCCTTGACGGCAATGCATGCGGCCGCCAGAATAAACATGCCGGCAGACAGCACATAAGTCAACTTGCGAACACCCATAAAATTAATGGTTGTATCTTTGGTTACCCAACTGAAAATTTTTATCATTTCTGAAAATCCTCATCTTAAATCGGCAGCTTGGTCGGCTTATATTTGTTAAGCCAGCTGGAGATAATTAATCTGGTTACGGTTACGGAAGTAAACATTGATGTCGCAATACCGATGGCCAGCGTGACCGCAAATCCTCTGACCGGCCCCGTACCGAAATAAAACAGAACGAAAGCCGCAACCAGTGTTGTCAGGTTCGAGTCGACAATTGTTCCCCATGCTTCCGTAAAGCCGGCCTCGGCAGCGTCTTTGGTCGAACGTCCGTTCTTGACTTCCTCGCGCATACGCTCAAAAATCAACACATTGGCGTCAACCGCCATGCCGATGGTCAGAATGATACCCGCAATGCCGGGCAGGGTCAGCGTCGCCCCCATAAGGCTCAAAGCGCCGAGCATCAGGAACAGGTTCATCAGTACGGTAACCGTCGTGAAAATGCCGAACAGTCCGTAAGCCAGTACCATAAAAGCAATAACCGCAATCAGCCCGATAATCGAGGCGGTTACGCCTTCTTTAATGGAATCAGATCCTAAACCGGCACCGACGGTTCTTTCTTCCAAAACTTCAAGCGGAGCAGGCAGAGCACCCGAGCGAAGCAGCAGGGCCAAATCATTTGCGGATTCTAGCGTAAAGTTGCCGGAGATAATGCCGCTGCCGCCGGTAATGGCACTTTGAACAACCGGTGCCGAAATGACTTCGTTATCCAGCACGATGGCCAGTCTCTCGCCGATATTGTTCTTTGTCGCTTCACCGAACTTTTTGCCGCCGATTGTATTAAACTTAAAGCTTACAACCGGTTGTCCTTCCTGAAAAGCGGCCTGTGCATCGACCAGATTTTCGCCGCCGACGACCGGCTTGCGGCTGATAACATAAGTTTCGCCGCTTTCGCCCTTAATCAGACGGGACGAACTGCCGAGCATACCTCTGCGGGCATCTGCGGCGGTTGAACGGCTGTCGACCATATGGAAAGACAGCTTGGCCGTTTTGCCGAGCAGGGTTTTGACATATTCCGGATCCTGCAGGCCGGGCAGTTGAACAACGATTCTGTCACTTCCCTGGCGCTGAATAACCGGTTCTTTCGTTCCCAGCTCGTCAATACGGCGGCGGACAATCTCAATAGACTGGTCAACAACCTTAAGTCGCAGTTCATTCAACGCGGCTTCGCTGTATTTTACGACCAGCATGCCGTCATCGGCTTCTTCAACCATAATGCCGTTGTCTATTTTTTTGAACAATCCGCGTGCCTGATTGCGTGAGTTCAGGTTTTCTATTTTGACCTTGACGGAGTCTGCGCCGGCATTCAGATGCTGATAGCGGATTTTGTTTTCACGCAGAATCTGCCGGACGGAATCTTCAACCGTCGACATTCTTTCTTTAAGAACGTCGTCAAGCTTAACCTGCAGCAAAAGATTGGAGCCGCCCTGCAAATCCAGGCCGAGATTAACCGGCTGCCACCATTTTGGCAGGGAGGAAGTGTCCTTCATCATGTTTGGCACAGCAAAAAAGATGCCGATGACACAAATAGCAAGAATCAGGAATATTCTGGTTCGTGACAGTTTATACATAATTCAAAGCCTCGTCATAAATTATTTTTTGTGCTTTTCTTTAGCGTTGGAGTTGGCCGCTTTGGCGGTCTTTTCTTTAGCCGGCCGGGTCTCGATTTTTGCCGGTTTGAAAGGCTCTTCGTTTACCACGTCGCGGATGGTGGCGCGGTTAACCGTAACATTCAGGCCTTCGGCAATCTCGACAACCAGTTCCATGCCGCCTTCTTCGGCTTTGACAACCTTGCCGTAAATGCCGCCGCCGGTAATAATCTTGTCGCCTCTTTTGATGGACATGAGCATGGCTTCATGCTGTTTGATTTTTTTCTGCTGCGGACGAATGAGCAGAACATAGAAAATAACGAAAATAAGTCCCAGCTGGATTAAGGTGCCGTAAACCGACCCCTGAGCTGCGGCTGCGTCGCCGGCTTGAGCAAAAGCCTCACTGATAAACATTTTTTTCTCCTTTTATTTATAAACTGCAATGACTATACACCAAACTCCGTTCTTAACAAGAGTCTAAAGTCATATTTAACAAATTTTTTTATTATTTAGGTATTTAAGCCGTCTGAATGCAAGTCTTGGTTCATCAGGGAAGATAAGATGTCGGATTAACGGCCTTTTTGCCTTGGCGAACTTCAAAATGCAGTTGCGGCGTATTAACCCCGCCGGTAGAGCCGACGGCCGCGATTTTTTCACCGCGGGCAACTCTTTGCCCCTTTTTCACAAACAGACGGTCGTTATGGGCATAAGCCGTAATCCAGCCGTCGTCATGCTTAATCAGAATCAGGTTGCCGAAACCTTTCAGCTCGTTGCCGGCATAAGCGACGACGCCTTTGTCGGCGGCTTTAACGCTAGTGCCGAGCGCAGCTTTGATATTTATACCGTCATTTGTACGGCCTTTGCCGATAGTGCCGAAATGCGAAATAACTTTTCCCTTGACCGGCCACAGAAATTTGGTCTTGCGGTATTTGGAAACCGGCTTGGCTTTGGTTGTCGAAACCTTGCGGGAACTTTTAACCGTTTTTGTTTTGGACGTTGATGAAGATGACTTCCAGCTCCAACGGCTCGGAGTTGTCTTTTTTGCCGCCGCTTTATAGGAGGCCGTTTCCGTATCGCTCAGACTTCCGGGCAAAACCAGCCGTTGGCCGATAGTCAGCGTGTAAGGTTCGCTTAGTTTGTTAATACGGCTGAGCGAGCGGAGATCAACGTCATATTTTTTTGATATACTGTAAAGCGTGTCGCCTTTGGCCACCGTATGATACCTGGCGCCGGGCATCTTCAGCACCCGCCCGATAGCCAGCGTATAAGGCGGCGTCAGGCCGTTGGCTTCGACCAGATCGCGGATCGGAACGTTGTAATATCTTGAAATGCTGTAGAGCGTATCGCCTTTGCGGACGGTAACATAATCGGGTCGGGGATTGAACAAATCGCTGAAGTTAATCAGCCGGACACCTCCCTGGTGAAAAGTGCACCCCGAGGCCAGCAACATCAACGGCAGTAGTATTATCCAAAATTTTTTGGCCATAATTAACCTGAATAAATCGATTCTTCAGCCCTTAGTCTAACCGCAATACTTTAATTTTTTGTGAATAACCGGCCGGATATGCCGTGACCTTATGAAAATCAGTCTTTGCTGTCGGAGGACTTAATGCCGTAGTTGTGGCTGCGCAGCGCATTGCCAATATGGCGGCGGACGCGGCCGAGCATGTTGTCGGCAGTGTCGTTAAAGTTTTTGCGGTCAGTGTACGAAACGGCAATCATCTCGGCATTATATTGATCAATGTTCAGCTTACGTATCTGTGAAACGGCCTCCTGATAAAGCTTTTCGGCGCCTTTTGCCGCTTCTTCCCTGGTTCCGCGGCTGAAAATGACGCCGATTTTGGTCTTGTCAAAACGTCCGACATAAGTGTCTGCATTTCCGAACGTCCTGACGCAATATTCGGCGGCATTTTTCAAAATGCTGTCTCCCGTTTCAAAACTGATGCCCTTGTTGGCAAAATCATAGATGTCTTTCAGTTCGATAACCAGCATGGCAAAAGGCTGATTATAACGTTTGGCACGGTTGAAGTCATGTTCCAGCCGTTTAATGAGTGCTTCTTCATTAAGAATATCGCCGATAAGAAAGTCGTGGCTGGCATAGGTGTTGAGTTTTTGCTTCCATATTTTGGTTTCGGTAATGTCCTCGCAAAGGTAACTGATGCCGATACATTTGAGAATCTCGTCCAGAATGGGCCGCTGGCGGCAGCGAACGTTAAATGAGCTGCCGTCTTTTTTATAAAGCAGCCCCTCAACGTTGACCGTTGCCTGATTTTTAATCAGCCGGTTAAGGTTTTCTTTCATTTTTTCGCGGCGATCCTCCGTGTCTTCAATAAGCGTACCGGGCATTGGCTTGCCGATGAGCTCGTCCGCGGCAAAACCGGTTTTTCGGAGCGTGGCGTCGTTGACATAGGTAATGTTGAAGTCAAGGTCGGTCTTAAAATAGATGTCGCCGTCGTCATTGGCGTTGCTGGCCGTGGTGTGCCGGTCGTTTTCAACAAGCATTTCCTTAAGGCTGCGCCGGGTTTTGTTCCAGGCATAATGCAGGTAGAAAATATAAATCAGCAGGACGGCGCATAAAATTGACAAATAAATCATAACGAACCTCGGACAGGTAAATCAGTATACCGATAATATCCATAAAAGCTGAAAGATTCGTTAAATAGAGGTTGCAATTTGACTTTAAAAACCTTAATTTTAGGAACAGATTATGGAGATTTTTGAGTATGGTTAAGGAAAAACCGGAAATTGCCGACGAGAGCGGCGATAAGTATAAATACGGCTTTGTAACCGATATTGCCGCCGATACGGCGCCCAAAGGACTGAATGAAGATATTATTCGGCTGATTTCGCACAAAAAAGGCGAACCGGAGTGGCTGCTTGAATGGCGGTTGAAGGCTTTTGCCTTTTGGCAGACGATGACGGAACCTTCCTGGGCCAAACTTTCTTATGAAAAAATAGATTATCAGGACTTGTACTACTACTCGGCGCCCAAACAAAAAGCCGCCCCGAAAAGCCTTGACGAAGTCGATGCCGAACTTTTGAAAACTTACGAAAAATTGGGCATTCCGCTGAAAGAGCAGGAAGCGCTGGCCGGAGTTGTTGCCGTTGACGCGGTTTTTGACAGCGTTTCGGTAGCCACGACTTATCGCGCCAAACTGGCCGAAATGGGCATCATCTTTTGCTCCATTTCCGAGGCCGTGAAAGAGCACCCCGATTTGGTAAGAAAATATCTCGGTTCGGTCGTGCCTTATACCGACAATTTTTTTGCCTGCCTCAATTCTGCGGTCTTTACCGACGGTTCTTTCGTATATATTCCCAAGGGCGTCCGCTGCCCGATGGAGCTTTCGACCTATTTTCGCATTAACGCCAGAAACACCGGACAGTTCGAGCGCACGCTGATTGTTGCCGAAGATGACAGTTATGTCTCTTATCTGGAGGGCTGCACCGCACCGCAACGCGACGAAAATCAGCTCCATGCCGCCATTGTCGAAATCGTAGTGCTGAAAAACGCCGAAGTCAAATATTCCACCGTGCAGAACTGGTATCCGGGCGACAAAGACGGCAAGGGCGGCGTTTATAATTTTGTAACCAAAAGGGCGGCCTGTCGCGGCGAAAATTCCAAAATCTCCTGGACACAGGTGGAAACCGGCTCGGCCGTAACCTGGAAATATCCGTCCTGCGTGCTTCAGGGCGACAATTCGGTCGGTGAGTTCTATTCGGTGGCCATTACCAACAACAGACAACAGGCCGATACCGGAACCAAAATGATTCACATCGGCAAAAACACCACCTCCAAAATCATATCCAAAGGCATTTCGGCCGGTTTTTCCAATCAGACTTACCGCGGTTTGGTCCGTGTGGCGCCGAACGCCCGCGGCGCGCGCAACTATTCGCAGTGCGACAGCCTGCTGATTGGCGAAAACTGCGGTTCGCATACCGTTCCTTATATTGAAAACCGCAACAAAACCGCGGTTATCGAACACGAGGCCACCACCAGCAAAATCAGTGACGAACAGATGTTTTACTGCCTGCAGCGTGGCATTGGCGAAGAAGAGGCCGTCAGCCTGATTGTCAACGGCTTTTGCAAAGAGGTTATGCAGCACCTGCCGATGGAGTTTGCAATAGAGGCGGCCAAACTGATTAACGTCTCGCTGGAAGGAAGCGTCGGCTGACGACACAAAATCATGATTGAATGAATGAGATACAAAGACAGCATAAGAAAGAACAGGAAATGACGAAAACACCGCTACTTGAAATCGAAGACCTCTGCGCCCGCGTCGGCGAAAAGGAAATAATCAAGAACTTCAATCTTACCGTCAACGAGGGTGAAGTCCATGCCATCATGGGACCGAACGGCGCCGGAAAATCGACGCTTTCTTATGTTTTGACCGGCAAACCGGGCTATGAAGTTACTTCCGGAAAAATTCGTTTTAAGGGTAAAGACCTTTTGGCAATGGCGCCGGAAGAGCGCGCCCGCGAAGGTATTTTCCTTTGTATGCAGTATCCGGTCGAGATTCCCGGCGTGCCGACGACCACCTTTTTGAAACATGCGGTCAACGCCGTGCGCAAACACCGGGGCGAACCCGAGTTGGATACGCTGAACTTTGTCAAAATGGTGCGTGAAGACGGAAAGGCGCTGGGTATCGACAACGAGATGATCAAGCGTCCGGTCAACGTCGGCTTTTCCGGCGGCGAGAAAAAAAGGCTCGAAACGCTGCAAATGTCGATTCTCAAACCCGATTTCTCGATTCTCGACGAGGCCGATTCCGGACTGGACATCGACGCGCTCAAAGTTGTGGCCGACGGGGTTAATGCACTGCGTGACGGCCACCGTTCCATGCTGGTTATCACGCATTATCAGCGCCTGCTGAACTATATCGTGCCCGACTTCGTTCATGTCTTTGCCGACGGACACATCGTCCGCTCTGGTGATAAAAATCTGGCTTTGGAGCTGGAAGAAAAAGGCTATGCCGAATTTGTGAAAGAGAAGTAAGATGGCCGGACTGATACAAGACATAAAGCTTTTCGGCGAAGATATTCCCTGGTTCCAGGGACTGCGCGAAAAAGGAATGGAAGCTTTCCGCCGTCAGGGCGTACCGACCGCCAAAACCGAAGCTTGGAAATATACCAAGCCGCGCGATTTGAACGCCGATGATTTTGTCATGAACGATTCTGCCTTTTTGGCTGAGTTTGAGGGAGCTCACGAAGAGGAACATTCCGGCTGCTGTCATCATCACGGAGAAAACTGTCATTGTCATGAAGAGGGTTGCCGTTGCGGCGAAGAAATCGACGTCCGTGTCGATTTGCCCTTCGACGGCTATCAGTTGCATTTTCTGAACGGCCGCTTTGTGCCGGTCTACCCGGTACTGCCCCGCGGTGTCGAAATAATGACCCTGATGGAGGCGGTGGTCACGCAGGAAGCCAAACCCTACCTCGGACATCTGGTCGATTTGGAACATTATCCCTTTGCCGCGCTGAATACGGCTTATATGGAAGAGGGCGTTTATATCCGCATCGACCGGAACGTCAAACTGGATAAACCTGTTATTTTGGTCAATCACACGGAAGCAGATGCCGAAAATCTGTTTTACAATCTTCGCAACCTGATTGTGGTCGAAAGCGGTGCCAAAGCCGAATTAATCGAATGGTATAATTATACCGGCGCTGAGAAGTCACGCTATTTTGCCAATGTTGTTAATGAGATATTTGTCGAACGCGGCGCCGAACTTCGGCATTATAAAATGCAGGACGAAGCCTTTAAGGCCAACCATGTCGCGCTGAATATGGCGAGGGTCAGAAGCGACGGTTTTTACGATGCCTTTTGTTTGCAGCGCGGCGCCAACATCGGCCGCAACGAAACCAAGGTTTTGCTTAAGGAAGAACAGGCGGTGGCCGAAGTCAATGCGGCCTACATCATGCACGGCTGGGCAACGCTGGACACCACCACCGACATTGAACATCTGGCACCGGAAACTTTTTCGCACCAGTTGGTCAGGGGTGTGGTCGGCGGCGATGCCAAGGGCGTTTTTCAGGGCAAAATACATATCGCCAAACATGCGGTCAAAACCGAGGGAACCCAGTTGCATAAAGCCTTGCTGCTGACCGATACGGCCGAAATCGATGTTAAGCCGGAACTGGAAATTTTCGCCGACGATGTCAAATGTTCGCACGGCGCCGCCAGCGGAGAGCTTGACGAGGAAATCCTGTTTTATATGCAGTCGCGCGGTATCGGACGGGAAGAAGCCAAACAGATTTTGATTGACGCCTATCTTGACGACGTTATTAACAAAGTGGCCGATGTTTCGGTTCGCGCCTGGCTGAAAGACAGGGCAGGAGCGTAATATCCGAAGTGTTAAGTTGAAGAAAGGCTTTCCGAAATCTACATAAAAACGGTAGGAATGGGAGCGGGAGCAAAAAGATGTATGATGTTAATGAAATACGCAAAGATTTTCCGATACTGGGCGAGCTGATTAACGGCAAACCGAATACTTTTCTGGATACGGCCGCATCGGCGCAGAAACCGCGACAGGTTATCGAAAAAATGAACGAAGTTTATTTCGGGCAGTATGCCAACGTGCACCGCGGTTCTTACTACCTGTCGGAGCAGGCGACCGCGGAATATGAAAATGCGCGCCGCATTGTCGCGGATTTCATCAATGCCGCCTTGGAAAAGGAAATTGTTTTCACCCGCAACGCCACCGAGTCAATCAATCTGGTTGCCGCCTGCTGGGGACGCAAAAACTTAAAGCCCGGCGACGAAGTCCTGATTTCCGAAGCCGAACATCATGCCAATCTGGTGCCGTGGCAAATGCTGCGCGACGAACTCGGTTTCACGCTCAAAATTTTTAAGATGGGCGATGACGGCAGTTATATTCATGAAGAATTTTTGCATAACCTGACGGATAAAACCAAACTGGTTTCCGTAACCGGAATGTCCAACATTCTCGGCACGGTTCTGCCCGTAAAGGAGATTACCGCGGCGGCACATGCCAAAGGTGCGCTGGTCTTGGTTGACGCCTGCCAGATGATTGTGCATCAGAAAGTCGATGTCCGGGACATCGGCTGCGATTTTCTGGCTTTTTCCGGCCATAAAACTTACGGGCCTTCCGGCATCGGCGTTTTGTACGGCAGATATGAAATCCTCGATTCGATGCCGCCTTATCAGTTCGGCGGCGATATGGTCGATACGGTTTCCTATCAGCATACCACTTTTGAGGAACCGCCGGCACGCTTTGAAGCCGGAACACCGGCCATCGTGCAGGCCGTCGGACTGGGACGTGCCTTGCGGTATATGTCGGATTTGGGAATGGATAATATTGAAGCGCATGAAGTGGAATTGGTCAAATATACCAACGAGCGGCTCAAAGAGGTCAAGGGCCTGAAAGTTATCGGCAATGCCGAAAACAAAGGCGGCGTCTTTTCGTTTAACGTTGAGGGTATCCACCCGCAGGATTTGGCCTTTATTCTCGACAAAGAGGGCGTTTCCGTACGCACCGGACACCATTGTGCCGAACCTCTGGTGCACCGCATGGGCTTTGAGTCGGTTGCCCGCGCTTCGCTGGGCCTGTATTCGACCAAAGAAGACATAGATAATTTTGTAAAGGCTTTGAACAAGGCCGTGACTTTTTTCTGAGGAACTACGTATATGTCGGAAACAGACGATAAGAAATTGGACGAACAAATCGAAAAAATCAATCAAACCGAGGCGGATTTGCTGCGGGCAATGGAAATTCAGGAACAGATGAAAGATTTTATTGCCACGGCCGGACAACCCAAACCCGCCGACGAAAAGACCGCTTCCGAAGCTGATGTAATTGAAGCGCTCAAAACCGTCTGCGACCCGGAAATCATGATAAACGTCTATGACATGGGGCTGATTTATAATATCGAAATCCGCGATAACGGCGACGTGTTTATTGCCATGACCTTGACCGCGCCCGGCTGCCCGGTTGCCGGCATTCTGCCTCAGCAGGTGGCCGACGCCGTTGCTTTGGTCGAGGGAACGGGCAAGGTTGAGGTTCGTATCGTCTGGGAACCGGCCTGGACGATGGAACGCTTGTCCGACGATGCCCGCGCCATGATAGAACTTTTTTAACTCCTATTCCAAAGATAGAGGTATTTTTTAGAATAACTTACACGACAGTATGTTACTTTTTGTTTTTTCCAAAAACATAACATACTGGATTAGCCATCCCTCTTTTTTTGAAGGAATTATTTTTATTCAGATATTGCGGATAGTTTTCGGAAACATCAATACCTTCAAACAACCAACGCTTACGTCCCTTTTCATCAACCTCGGACTTCCACATTTCAGGTTTATAAATTGCTCTAAATATACCTTTATATTCGCTTATAACTAAGTCTATGTTCTTAATTTTATTTTCGTCTAATAACCAGCTTTTTCTTGTGGCTTCATAAACATTTTTTAGCTTTTTGTATGTGTTGTTAATATTAACAATAAGTACATTATGGAAAATTTCATTTTTAGCTATATCTTCCGCACAATAAAACGCTTCAATTTCTGAAACAGATTTCATTCCGTTATCAAGAATATGATATCCTCCTATAATATTTAATAGATGTCTAGAACGCCACACATCTGAAGAAAAGATATCAATTAATGCTGCTTCCAAATGTAAAGCTTCAATCTCTGTTAACCCATGCCTAATAATATACTTTTCCACATTGGCCCCAGATGATTTAATTTCAGAAATACGTTTATTCTTTTCTTTTTCTACAACTTCTTGTTCATGGGCAAAAATCCTATTGCCACAACCTTTACCGATATAAAAAATAGTTTTATTTCTAGGGTCTACAAGACAATATACATAATAACCTAATTTTTCAATGGTTGCTTGTGAAAATTCAAACATTATGAAACTCGCTAAAATATTTAATTTTACAAATTGAAACATGTGTAAAAATAAAAAGCAATAAAAAATGGTATGTAACAATTCATTAAAATAAAAAATTTTTTTCGCATTCTGAATAGCTTTAAGATACAAGGCACTCACGCAAGATATGCACGCAGGAAGCAACGCGCTTCAACAAAGATTCGTACCGCAGCCAGTAATGCGGTCAAGCTGGCAACAGCTTGAGCAACGCGCTTCAACAAAGGTTCGTGCCGCAGCCATTGATGCGGTCAAGCTGGCAACAGCTTGAGCAACGCGCTTCAACAAAGATTCGTGCCGCAGTCAGTGCTGCGGTTAAGCTGGCAACAGCCTGCGCTCAAGGGGGGATACCTTGTCAGCAGACGCGGGCAACGGTCAAAGTGTCAACGGATTTGACCCCGGCTTTTTTCATGGCCAAAGCGCATTCTTTGAGGGTTGATCCGGTTGTCATAACATCGTCAATCAATACGACGCGTTTGTTTTTAAGGCGTTCCGGGTGCTTGACGCTGAAAGCGTTTTTAACGTTGGAAATCCGGGCATGACCGCTGAATTGTACCTGCGGTTTGGTACGGCGATGACGAATGACGGACGTATAATCAACCTTTATGCCGGTCAGTTTGCCGAGTTCGCGGGCGATTAGCGCCGACTGATTGTAACGCCTTTTCAAAAGACGCGTAAAATGCAGCGGTACGGGAACAATCAGGTCGACGCCTTCTTTGAAGATATCTGTGCCGGCCAGTTTGAGCCACTTGGCAAAGACGGGAGCATTTTCGGTCTTGTCCATAAATTTGAAGGACAAAAGCATGTTTTTGGAAAACTCGTCATAACGCAAGGCCGAGCGGCTGAGCCGGAAAGGTGTTCTGGTCTTGCGCAGACAGGCGCCGCAAAGCATCTGCCTTCCGCCGGGTGCCTCGTCAAACGGGTGCCCGCATTTGGCGCAATAGGGTTTGGTAATAAAGCTGACTTCGTTAAAACAATCGGCACACAGCCCGTCGGTACCGCCGACAATTTTTCCGCAGCAAATGCAGCGCGGCGGCAGCAGAAGATCAATAATCCGGGACCAAAGGCTAGTCATGAGCGGAAAACAGCTTCATCAGCTCGGCATGAATATTGTTGATTTTGTTGACGACAATGATTCCGGCGTCATTCATGGCGTCTTGCTTGTCTTGCGCGGTAACGTGACCGTTGGTAATGACATCGCCGGCATATCCCATCTTGTGTCCGAAAGGCACGGCGTTTCCAGCCACAAAACCGACGACCGGCTTTTTTTCTTTAAGATTTTTGTAGTATCTGGCACAAACTTCTTCGTAGGTGCCGCCCAGTTGTCCGATAACGACGACGGCGTCAGTGTCCGGGTCGTTCATGAACTTTTCGAGTGTTTCGACAAAGTCAATGCCGATGAGCATGTCGTCGCCCAGACCGATGACAGTGGATTGTCCCAGCCCGGCACGGTTGGTTTCGATGACCGCTTCGTAAGTAAGCGTCGATGAGCGGGAAACAATGCCGATGCGCCCCGGCCGATGAATGTTTTCCGGAAAAATGCCCAGCCGCGCCTCACCGGGAGTAATGATGCCCGGCGTATTGGGGCCGATGAGCTTGGTCTTGGCGCCGCGCAGCATTTCTTTGATTTCGAGCATGTCTTTAATCGGCACGCCGTCGGCAATGCAAACGCAGAGGTCAAGTTCGGCTTCCGCGGCTTCGCGCACCGCATCTTTGACAAACCGCGCCGGCACATACATTACCGAGGCGTTGGCCCCGGTTTCTCTGACGGCTTCGCGCACCGTGTCAAAAACCGGAACGTCCAGGTGTATGCTGCCGCCTTTGCCCGGCGTAACGCCGGCAACAACGTTGGTTCCGTAGTCCATGGACCGCTTGACGTGGAAAGATGCCTGCGTACCGGTAATACCCTGAACCAGCACTTTCGATTCTTTGTTGACCAGAATGGACATCAGTCGCTCTCCTCCATGGCCGTAATCAGCTTGTTGACGGAATCTTCCATATCTTCGGCAATGATAATCGGCAGCTTGGAATGTTCCAGAATATCTTTGGCCTCGTCTTTGTTGGTTCCCTCAAACCGAACCACCAGCGGCACGTTCAAACCGACTTCGGAGGCTGCGGCAACAATACCGTCAGCAATCAGGTTGCAACGCAGAAAACCGCCGAGAATATTGATTAAAATTCCCTCAACCCGCGGATTGGTCATAATGATTTTAATTCCGGCCGCAATTTTGTCTTTGTCGACACCGCCTTTGACATTCAGAAAACAGGCCGTTCCGTAGTCACCTCTGCCGCGAATAAGATCCATGGCCGTCAGGGCGATGCCGTCACCGTTGACAATGCAGCCGATGTTGCCGTCAAATTCGGAATACTGAAAGCCGTATTTTGCCGCTTTCAGTTCGCGGTCTTCTTCTTCATATTCGTCTTGGAGAACGCTGATTTCCTTATGCCGGTAGAGCGCGTTGTTATCAAAGCTCATTTTGGCGTCAAGCGCGATAATCTGCCCGGTTTTGGTAACACCGACCGGGTTGACCTCAATCATAACCGCGTCATAGTCGACAAAAGCCTGATGCATGCCGTTGATGAAAGTTTCCAGATTTTTGGCGACTTTCGGCTCCAGATTCAAAAATTCCATAACTTCCTGAATCTGCTCCGGGCTGGCGCCGGTAATCAGATCAAGATGAACGCGCAGAATATTTTCCGGCGACAAAATGGCCAAAGTTGTAATGTCTTCATCGTTCGTGTCGGCCACCAGCAGCGTAATTGCCGGAATCATCCGGTCGATGACCAGACTGGCATAAAAAGTTTTCCGAACCTTTGCAAAAGCTTCGACATAAATGCGGCCGACCTGCTTGCCTTTGGGGCCGGTCTGCACCGTTACCAGCGTTGAACCGAGCATTTTTTCGGCCTCCGGCATAATGTCGCGTCGGCTGCGCACCAGTCGGATACCGCCCCGGCGTCCGGCCTTTTTGTCCGTAAAATATCCTTTATTGCGCGCGCCGGACTGAATCTGCGCTTTCAGCATCCACGGCCCGCGAAACGAAACCTGAGCCGCCGCTTTTTTTGCCTCGTGCGGCGTATAGGCAATCATACCCTTGGGAATGACAATTCCGTATTGGCTGAGAATTTTTTTTGCCTGATACTCATGGATGTTCATGGCTTATTCCTGCAAATGGGAAGCGTAGAAGCGGATTTTTTCGATCATCGACAGCAGGCCGTTGCGGCGGCTCGGGCTTAAGTGTTCTTCCAGGCCGAGCCGGGCGAAAATGTCGTCCAGATTAAGCGCGGCGATTTCTGCCGGCGTTTTGCCTTTGAAAATTGTCAGGACGACGGCAATCAGTCCGCGAACGATAATCGCGTCGCTGTCCCCTCGAAAAGAGAGAATGCCGTCTTTGAGCTCGGGAACCAGCCAGACCTGCGACTGACAGCCCTTAACTTTAAACTCCTCGGTTTTAAATTTGTTGTCAAGAGGCGGCAGCCCGCTGCCGAGGTCAATCAGATAGCGGTATTTGTCTTCCCAATCCTCAAGCAGTTCGAAATTTTCAATTAATTCGTCAATATCCATGGCTGTCCCTTTAGGTCTTTCTTACCGGAGTTTTAGCATTTTATCTTTTGTAAGTCTAGTTTTATCTGATTTATATAAATAAAGATTTAAAACAAATAAAGAGTTTAGACAACTCTAAACTCTTTATTTGTTTCAGCGCAAGCCTCGATGAAGGCGGCAAAAAGGCGGAGCGAAACTTCGTCGCCGGTTTTTGCCGTTCTTTCGGGATGCCATTCAACCCCCAAAACAAAATCATGCCAGGGATGTTGCAGTTCAATAACTTCGACCACGCCGTCGGGAGCCAGTCCGGTAACCAGACATTCGCCTGTTTGCGCCGCATCAACTGCTGAGTTGTGACAACTGTTTACCATAATCTTTTCGGTTTGCAGCAGCCGGCGGATAAAGCTTCCCTCTTGCAGAAGCACCGGATGAGACAACACGTAGGGCGGATGCAGATGACTTTCTTCTTTGGGCAGGTTCTCGTTGATTTTTGTTTTGACCCGTGCGCCTTTATAGACGGCGAGCATTTGTTCTCCGCCGCAGATGGCGAAAGTGGGAAGATGTTTTGCCGCGGCATATTCGATAATGTCGACATAAGTCTGCGGCCTTTCTTCATAACCTTTGAATGCTTCGTTTTTGACCAGTCTGAAATTTCCGCCGATTAGCAGAATACCGTCCGGAGCAATTTGGGTCAGCTGCATTTCCACTTTTCGGTAAGAAATGAAATAAGGCAGACCGCCGGCTCGGATAATGGCATCGACATAATCGGGAAAAATCGAAAAATCTTTTTCGGTTCGGTCAGGGTGTTGATCCTGCGCCAAAATAACCGCTATTCTCGGCCGTTTAAGGCTATAGTCAAAATCGGGAAGCATGATTTTGGGAATTCCGCCGTTTTTCATAACTGAATAAACTTCGTCGGACGGAATGGCCCAAAGAGGCACTTTCTCCTGCGGATAAGAAATTTTGCTGAGATAAAGTTTCCTTTCCATATAATAATAATTTAAATTTACGATGATAATAGGAACAATATTAACTTATTGTCGTAAATTTATCTTTTCTGTCAAATTTTGCAACAAAAATCTGCGCAAAATACAGAATAAAACTTTTTAGATAAAAGGGTTAACCCTGTTGAAAGTTGCAAAACAGCGATTATCTCTTCAGTGTCACGATGGTGATATATTAAACGAAAGTTTCTTATATCGGCTATGAGTGGCAGAGGAAAAAAAAACGATAGATGTTTACAGTACCCGGAAAAAAATTTTTTTCTGCGGTTACATACAACAGCTTTTGTTTTTTTGGGAGGGGATTGTAAGAGCCCCTCCTTTTTTTATTCTTCGCTGTCTTCTTTCAGCCGTTCAATGTCGGCGCCGACGCCCCGCAGTTTTTCTTCCAGTTTTTCATAACCGCGGTCAAGATGGTAGACGCGGTTGACGATGGTTTCGCCCTCTGCGGCCAGACCGGCCAGAATTAAGGCAAAGGACGCACGCAGATCAGTAGCCATAACCGGTGCACCGGAAAGTTTTTTTACGCCGCGCACAATCGCGGAAGCATGTCCGTGTACATTTATGTTTGCGCCCATACGCAAAAGTTCGGGAACGTGCATGAACCTGTTTTCAAAAATTGTTTCGGTTACCATACCGGCACCTTCGGCCACCGTCAGCAGAGCCATAAACTGCGCCTGCAGGTCGGTCGGAAATCCGGGAAACGGCTCGGTAATGATGTCTTCGCCGATAAGCCTTTTTCCGGTTGCGTCAACCAAAATGCCTCTTTCGGTAGGCGTAACCTCCACGCCCATTTTCTGCAAAACCTGCATGGGCGTCTTAAGCGTATAGGTCTGGGCGTTAATCAGCTCGATTCGTCCGCCGGTAATCGCAGCCGCCACGGCATAGGAACCGGCTTCGATACGGTCGGGAATAACCTTGTGGCGCGCGCCGTGCAGTTTTTCAACGCCCTCAATGGTCAAAATTGAAGTTCCGATACCTGAAATCTTGGCGCCCATGTCGTTCAGCAGATTGATTAAATCGCCGATTTCCGGTTCTTTGGCAGCATTTTCCAAAACGGTAATGCCGTCCGCCAAAACCGCAGCCATCAAAACATTGCAAGTTGCACCGACGGAAACCGTGCGAAAAACGATATGTGCGCCTTTCAGCCTGCCGTTAACCTCACCGTAGACATATCCGTTGCGTATATCGATTTTGGCGCCCATCTCTTCCATGGCGGCCAGATGAATGTCCATCGGGCGCGTACCGATGGCACAGCCGCCTGGCAGCGAGAGTTCAACTTTGCCGGCCCGGGCCAGCAGCGGTCCCAAAACATAATAGGAAGCACGCATTTTGCGCACATAATCATAAGGGGCGGCAATGCTTTCCAGTTTAGGCGTGCGATAAGAATAGGTTTTGGACGGGTGCCCGTCGACAAAGTCGTCAAAAGCGTCAATTTGGGTTCCGAGCTGCTCCAGCAGCAGGTTCATCGACTTGATGTCCGACAAAATCGGCATATTGGTCAGCGTAACCGTTTCGTCGGTAAGCAGGCTGGCGCAGATAAGCGGCAAAGCGGCATTTTTGGCGCCGCTGATAAAAATTTCACCGTTCAGTCTTTTGCCGCCCTTAATCTTAATCTTGTCCATTATCCTTTTTGTCCTTGTTTTTCATTTTTTCCCGTTCCTGCTGTTGCCGCCGGCGTTTTTCCAGATTTTTCCGTAAAGCTTCGGCCTCTTTTTCGAAACGGATTCCATCTGTTTTTTTCTTTTTTTCCATCAAAAAACATCCTTCCGGTTTCAGAGATTTTCAAACTATAAAACCTCTTAACAAAAAAAGCCATAAAATATTTTGTTTTTGCAAAAAAAGCAGGAACAAATAACGTTAAAAGTTTTTTTCAAGATTGATAATCTCCTGCAAATGAAAATTTTCGTCATAAATATAACGCCTGGCCACATATTTCCCGGCCATGATTTCGGGCAGGAAGTCACGGTCGGCTTCCCTCATTTCGGCATAAGGAATATCTTTCTCGTCAATCCAAAAAACTTTGGCTTCGTCTTTGTTTTCGTGAATCGTGCCGGAAAATTCCGTGCTTTTATAGACGTGAACAAAAAAATCTTTGGTCGGAAATTCGACATAACCGACTTTTACCGGATTTTTAATCGTAAGTCCCGTTTCCTCAAAAGTTTCTCTGATGACACATTCTTCCATCGTTTCGCCGGGTTCCTGCTTTCCGCCGGGAAAATTCATGCAGCCCTTGTTAATGCCGCGCTGGTTCTGAACCATCAAAAATTTTTTGTTTTTCACATCTTCCACAATGGATAAAGAAGCTTCTTTTCTCATCTGATTCCTCACTTTCAAATAAAATTAAAACGACAATTTGGCAAAACGGTTTTCAGGGCAGAAGATTTTTTTTGTATTTTGTGCCCCATTCCGCCATTGCATTGATAACCGGCTGCAAAGAAAGCCCGGTTTTGTTAAGACTGTATTCAACTCTGGGCGGAACTTCCGCAAATACCTTACGGTTTAAGAGCCCGTCGTTTTCCAGTTCGCGAAGATTTTCGGTCAAAACCCGCTGGCTGATGCCCTGCAGATTTTTGCGGAGTTCGCCGAAACGTTTTGTTCCGCCGAGCAAATCACGGATAATCAGCAGTTTCCATTTGTTGCCGATTAAATTTATTGTCGTGGCAACCGGGCAATCTAAAATTTTTTTGTTCGAAATCATTTGATTTTCTCCAATAGTTACTTTTTGAATACTTTATAATAAAATGGTGCCTTCTTTACATTTGCATCTTGTCATCATAATAATATTGTTGAAAACTTGATGCAAGAACTAAATTAAAAGGAATATGCCATGAAAAAGACAATAACCACATTGCTTTCGGCCGCCGTACTGGCTTCCGCCGTTTCTGCAAAAGCCGCGTCGGTCACACCGCTTTCCGTAACCGAAAAGAATTTGGATGCCGGGCGCATGACCGTGTATGATTACGGAACAATCAAACTTCATGCTTATGCAACCGGAGATGCCTTAAATGACGAGGCATATATTGTCGAGGGCAGGGATTCGCTGGTCGGAATTGAACTTCCGTCTTTTACCGCCGGCCTTGACGCTTGGAAAAAATATATACGAAGCCTGCAAAAACCGATGAATGATATTTTTCTGGCCAGTCATCCGGCCGGCGCGTCATATATAAAAGGAATGAATATATACGGAACCGAAGGCGCGGTCGAGTCCATGACCGGTGGTGCCGTCTATGCCACGACAACCGGTCTTCACAAGGTTTTTGGCGATGATTTTCACGGCAATGATATGGCCAAAATCAATAAGGTTGTTCCCGCCGGAAAAATAACCGTTGCCGGCATAAACTTTAAGGTTATTGACCGCGGCGGCGAATACGATTTGGAAATTCCCGAAGCCAATGCGGTGTATACGCATATGTTGGGAAAGAAAGTGCATTCGATTGTGACCGGTCGAAAACATTTGGACGCAATGCTTGAAGTTTTAACCGAATATCAGAAAAAAGGTTACAACATGATTTTGTCGGCCCATGCCGAACCTGAAGGACAGGATGCCGTCGCCGAAAAAATAACATACTTGCAGAAACTGAAAGACCTGTTAAAGCAAAACCAAACCGGAGCAAGCTTCAAAAAAGCCGTAATTGCTTTTTTTCCGGATTATGCCGGCGAAAATTATCTGGACATGACCGTAAATTCTCTGTACCAGGATAAAACGCCCGATTAAATCTCCACCCCCAAGGCCTCTCTAAAGAGGCCTTTTGCCTAATTTGAATTGTATCCGAATTTTCTGGACAACAAAACTTCTTTCCAGTAGTTTTCTCGTGAAATGACATATTCATCTGAGGCCGTATTTAGAATTTGTTCCAGCAAGGTATAATGAAAATTATTTTGAACATATTCAAAACCTTTATCTTTTACAATTTTTTTCAATTCTTTGTTTCCACCGTGTCCGTCTGCAACATAATCTTTCCACCTGTTCCAGATTCCGCAGCCGCCATATGCCGAACCAATATATTCTTTACCGTTGTTTTTATCTTTTATTAAATATACTCCATAAATATTTTGCAAAGCAACATGCCAGTCTTTTAACTGATTATCAATAATAAATTTTAGATTTGCATAACTGATGCTAACAGAATTGTAACCCTTAAAACTTTGAAATTTAACAGGTTCTTCCAAAATAGTCTTAACATACATTTCATCAAAAACGGTTTCCAGATTTAGTCGGCGGTTTCTTCCGCAAAATTTTAAGTTTACTTTTAACCTGCCAATAAATTCTTTAAATAAAGGGAGTTCCTGAATTACATATCGGTTGTCCTTGATATTTTGAACTTCATAAATACCGCTAAACAACCAAGTATCCTTTTCATCATATACATTTACAAAAGAAATAATATATTTTCTGTTAAAAGCGTTCGTCTGTGGTTTATATTCATTCCAAGACAGCCACCTTTTCTTGTCCGTCAAAAAAATATCTAAAGGTTCAACGATACCATTTGTTGATGCAAGATGTATTTTGTAGTCCTGTATGTTGTTAAAATTCATAATGGATGATAATTTTATTAAATCAACAGTCAATTTATCGCTCCTGTTTGTTTGGGACAATTTGCATAATTGTGATCATGGAAACATGAAAATGGTTTTATCAGATGTTTTCCAAATTAAAATCATACATGATAGAGCCAAATATTCAATAGTGAGAATTTCGGTAGCAATTAAGACAAATATGCCCGAAAACATCAGATAGCCCGGAGCCGAACCAATCCGAAGTGTTGGCAATTTGATTTTATTATGTAAATTTTAGAAATTTTATATTATCATAAAAATATACATTTTTTATGAAAGATGATTAATAATGGTTTTAGAAAATAAATTGAATATTACCAATCAAATTGAATTGAATAAGGTTGAAGAAAAACTCAGTAAAGAAAAGGCTAAAAAGCTTTTTGATAGTGGCAAAATCAATCAGATAGAAGCAGGTACATTTGCCGGATTAAAACAGATTCATAAGTATTTGTTTGAAGATATTTATGATTTTGCCGGAAAAATGCGTGATATCAACATATCAAAGGGCAACTTCAGATTTGCCCCGGTGATGTATTTGGAGCAAGCCCTAAAACATATTGATAAAATGCCACAATCAACTTTTGATGAAATTGTTGAAAAATATGTTGAAATGAATATTGCCCATCCTTTTCGAGAAGGAAATGGTCGCGCAACAAGAATTTGGCTGGATTTAATATTTAAGAAAGAAATTAAACAAGTTGTTGATTGGAATAAAATCGATAAAGAAGATTACTTATCAGCAATGGAAAGAAGCCCTGTTAAAGATATTGAAATAAAACATCTTCTAAAAAATGCTTTAACAGATAAAATTGATGAACGAGAAATCTTTATGAAAGGCATTAATGTAAGTTATTATTACGAAGGTTATGATGAATACGACATTCATAAGCTATTGTAATATTGTACAATTAGCGGGCTAATGAGTATGCTAATGAAAAATGATATAAAAATTTTTGAACAAACTAAGATTCGCTCAATCTATGATGAAAAAAAAGATATTTGGTAACAAGATACCGTTAACTTTGATTTGATACATAGCATTTCCTTTCATAAATAGTTGTTTTACTCATTAACTATTTAAATCATGCCGTGTATTTTCTTTATTGGGAGCCCCTTATTTTCTACTTTCTGGTAACATTTTGCTACGATTTATATAAGAAGCATAGAGTTATAATTTTAATTAGCCTATTGTGATTTGGCAAAACTAGTGTTGTTTGTCAGACAAATATGAAAATATTTGAGTCGTAGAAAGTTTTGTACCTCTAGATTGAGCTCTTGAAATTGAAGGGTTTTGTTGCAAGTTGTTTCCATTTCTTAATGCCATAATTAAATCTTTTGTATCAGCTGTTAGTTGTTTCTTTGCCGCTTTAATATGTTGTTTTAAACGGTTATAGCGTGAGATAACCATTGCCCTACGTTGAGGATTTAAACGCCAATTCTGTCTTTGCGGTTGCTGTAATGATGCTTGAGGCTTCAAGCTAGAAGTCATCTTGTAATATATATTTTTAACAGCTTTCTTAAATAATTGAACAGGAAAATCAATTGTTTGTTTTATGAGGTTTAAGGCTCTATTCGTTTTGGAGATTTTTTTCAAAGAAGGTATAGCATGCGATTGCGAATTACGTCCTTGTTGATTTCCCGTCACAAAATTCTTTTTCTGAGATGACAACATATGTTCTTGGCTTTTCTGTCGTGCAGAAGGTCCTGAAGACAAAGTTTTGGGTGTATTTTGACTTTTAGCAAACATATCATCTAGAGCGCTAAAAACAAGATCTTGTCCTCGTAAACGTTGGTTGTTTTGATTATTTTGGTGATTTTGTTTTTGAAATTCCTGAAAAGTATCAAGAAGGTTTGTGTAATTTTGAAATTGTCCAAGGCTAATAGGGTTCTGTGGATTTTTGGATATGTTTTTATCAACAGTTTGTTTGAAATGTTGAGCTAATTTGGCATTGATTTTGTTGAGTTGTTGGTATAATTGATCACATTGTTGTAAGTCAACTTCTTTTGCTGTTACAATTCCATCAGCAACCAGTTTTCCATCCAAATCATTAATACGCGAAGGTTTATCTCTACGAATATATGGAGCAGCAATTTTTTTCAATTCCTCTATTTCTTCAGGCGTTTGAGTGCGAGGACAATAAATAACTATGGAATCATTACGGTCATACCAGTTTGCTGGACGACAAGTCTTGTAATGCATGCCATGTTTTGTTGCAAATTCATCGAGCTTTTGAATAAACTCTTTATCAGGAATGGCATTAATAGCATAGCGATGGTCTATTTTGCCTTTGATAAAATTAATCGGAGTACGATAAATCCAACCACTGGTGGGTTCATTAATAATATTAATAGAATTACTATTTTGTTGCAAACAATTTGCAAAACCAGCTCCTTTTGCGGTAAATTGTCCATTTCTACCATTCTCAGTATACATTCCATATGCAGTACGATCATAGTTTGCATATTTTTTAGCTTCATAGAGGCACTTTATTGCAGAATTTAACGCACCAAAATCTTCCATTGAGGAATAATCTGGAGGATTTTTTTTTAGTTGCATAATTTTAGTTTTAATATATTCATCATCAATAATACGCCCCTTTCGAGTTGTGTTAACCAAAAGGCGAGCACCTCCTAGTAAAGAGATTTTATCAAAGAAAATTTCTTCATCAGAACGATTAAAATTAGCACTTTTGGCCATTTCATCATAAGCGGATAAAAGTTTTTTTTCTTCAGAAGACAAATTCTCAAATAAATTCATAATTAATCTCTCTAGCCAATACAATTAACCAATATAAATTATTATAACATAGTAATCAAAAAAATCAATGGAATAAGAGAAAGGTACAATCTACGTATTGGTCAGGTTGTTTATATTCTTTACAAGATAGGATGAAGTTATATTTCAAATCTAAAGAAAAATAGATTCAACACATTCCATTCCTGTTTTACATATTTATTCAATCCCGACATATAATTATTATGACTGATACGTTTAATGAAATAAAAGAAGAATTAAAGATTTATTATCCCGCTTTTACGGATGATGAATTAACTGAAATGACTAACAAATTAATCCGTTTTTTCTATTTAGGAGTAAAGGCTGTTTATCATGCAAAGCAATCTGAAAAAACATTAACGGACATCAACGACACTAAATCAATTTGAATATTCCCAACCTCTGTAAATTTTAGCAGAGGTTATTTTTTTAACTTAGTGACGTTAACGACAATAACTTTTTATAACCTCGTTCCAATTGAGAATTAGGTTAACATTTTGAAATATCAGTAATTTGTTAGTAAAAAAATTGCAAAAAACTGAAAATAACTGCGTACTTTCCCAAAATAACACGACATAATAAATGTAATGTAAAAACAAAGGAGTAATATCATGTCTAAAAGAAATAAATATCAAAATATTGCAGATGAAGAATGTAAACAAGCCGTTATATTTGCTCGAGTTTCATCGGAAGAACAAAAGAAAGGTGCTTCCATTGATGCACAACTTAAAACGGTTATTGATTATTGTAACAATCACAAATTTAAGATTCTAGATAAATTCTCTATTGTTGAAAGTTCAACGCGAGGTGGGCGCTTAAAATTTTATGAAATGCTTGAGTTTGTAAAATCTCAAAAACACAAAACCGCTATTGTTGTAAATTGTGTCGATAGATTGCAAAGAGGATATAAGGAATGTGTTGAATTAGACGATTTGCGTAAACAAGGCAGGATTGAGATACATTTTTATAAAGAAGGTTTCTATTTGCATAGAGATAGCAATTCATCTGATATTTTACGTTGGGATATGGGAATTTTATCCGCTAAGATGTATGTGGGTGCTTTAAGAGACAATGTTTTACGCAGTCAGGAATATATAATGAATTAAAAACTGAAATTGAAATGGAAAAAGAAAAACTACAAAAAGATATGGATAGATACCTTGAGATTGATGCTGAAACTGATGAAATACTAGCAAATATCGCGGAAATAGCTGCAAATGTAGGAAAATTCTTAAAAAGTCCGATAATTCCTTCAAAATCATCATTATAAAAACTTCAAAAATCGGACTCTCTGAAAGGCTTGGAAAACATACAAAAAAAGCACCTTTAACGGTGCGTTCTTAAAAATGGTGCCGCTGGCAAGAATCGGACTTGCGACCCCGTCATTACCAATGACGTGCTCTACCACTGAGCTACAGCGGCGACAACTGAAAGAAAACATACAGAGTATAAAAATAAAAATCAAGCATATTTTTTCATTATTTATAATTTTTTTTATACATTCTTTCCAAAGCATAAATTTTAGTGCAAAAATAAAAAAACGGATTATGATTAAAAACATATTCACAAAAAGGGTAAGCATATGAAATACACGACATCTGTTCTTAAAGAAAAAATTTTTTCCTGGATTGCCGAACCACAGGGAAAAGTTCGTCTCATTTGTCTGCTTTTTTCTGTTTTATTGGGTTTTGCGGCAATCCTGATGATTATTGCTTCGGTTGCTTCTGGTTCTGTTTGCGGGCTGATAGCTTCCCTTGTGGCGGCACCGTTGCTGGTTTTGCTGCCGTTTTATTTTTATCATTTTTTCCGCACAATGCTGCAGGGTGTGGCAGACAAAAAAGCCCGCCGCCGTGAGCGCGCACGTCAGGCCGAAGAGTATGACAATCTGCCGTTTCGGAGGACATTCCGCGGTATGGCTTTTTATCTGACAGGCTTTATTTTGGCTGTAACCATGTTGATGGGTGCGCTTAGCAAAAGTTACGACATCTTTTTTGAACTGGCGCTCATTGCGCCGATGATGTATCTGATGTATCGCGGCTATCGCTGGATTTTTGTTTTTGCCGCTTTATGGTGGACTTTCGAAAAAGGACTCCAGTTGTATGTTGCGCCGAACGGTACGTCGGTTGCAAGCATTTTTGTTTGGTGGGCTGTCGTGACATATGTCTATTTTCAGGCCGCTAAAGTCGAAACTGCCCGTGCCAAATTGCCGGGAGTTCCCCGGAAACCGTGGCTGAAAGATTTCGGTTTGTCGTTGGGCGCATTCGTTTTGCTGTCGGCTTTGCTCTATGGACTGATTTATTAATTATGCAAGACGTCATTTTTTGCTGGTATTTTTTAATTTAAACGTTATCTTACTCCTGCAAAGTTAACAAAGGGGAGAAGATAAATGAAAAAAATTGTGTATGTGTTGTCTTTACTGTTTGCTATCTCTGCCTGTGGTGGAGATAACACAACTTTTGAAAACAATGCTTATCAACTGCGCAATGCCAAAAACGGTGCCGAAATTACACTTGGTTTTGACGGCAAAGATAAACGTTTCTTTGGCCGCTCGGCAATTAACCGCTATTTCGGCACATATAAAACCGAAGGGAACAAGCTGACCTTTGGCCGTGCCGGAACAACCATGATGGCAGGTCCGGAACATTTGATGGTTGCCGAACGCGAATATATGCAGTTTCTGCCGCAGGTCGCGACCTATCGTTTGGACGGCAATAGCCTGATTCTGAGTAAGGCCAACGGCGAAAGTATTGTCTTTGAACGGACGGGAAAAGCTTCGTCGCTTGAATAAAGATAAAAATTTTTTACCAAAAAGCAGGGTATTCTCCCTGCTTTTTTGGTCTTGAAAGTTTCTCTGATTTGTGATACAAAATGGACAAAATATATTTTTAATTTAATTATATTATATATGTGTCATGCAACAACCCACAAAAAAATTCTGTTTGGTTTAATACGGCAGGATTTTGAATATGTTTTTGACGAAAGGTTGTCAACAATCGGTAAAGCCGTAAACGAAGCCAGAGGAAATGATATGTACATTGGCGTCGTAACCCGAATTTTGCGTCGGGACGGAAGTATTTTTGACGAGAAAATTCTCATCAAAAATTCCCGGTATGAGGAATATGCCAAAAAAAGGCAGAAGTTCCGAACTTCGTCGAAATATTCAACAATGAATTTCTGAAAAAAACTCCGGTGCTTTTAAGCCCGGAGTTTTTGGTTTATGCAAATGGCGTCAGCCCCCTGCCGAAAACGGCATCTTTAAGACGTTTCAACGTTGCCTGTGCCGTTGGCCGGGCTTTGGCCGCTCCGTCTTGCAGCATGCCTTCAACCTCGCCGAAATGCGCCATATAATAATTGTATTTTTCGCGCGCGTCTTTAATTTCGTTGATAACGGCATCAAGCAGCATATTCTTGATATGTCCGTAACCGAGTTTGCCTTGCCGCAGTCCGTCGCCCATTTCCTGTAGTTGAGCAGGCGTTGCAATGGATTTGTAAATTTCATAAACCAGAATTTCTTCCGGATTTTTGGGTTCTTCCATCGGACGGGAGTCTGTTTTAATGGAGAAAATTGCTTTTTTTATCACCTTGTCGTCTTCAAAGAGAGGAATGACGTTTCCGTATGACTTACTCATTTTCCGACCATCGATACCCGGAACCACGGCGACGTTTTCGTCAATGTAATAGGTTGGCAGATGCAGCAGCGGACAGTTATAATGTGCATTGATGGCACCGGCAATGTCGCGGGCGATTTCCACATGTTGAACCTGATCTTTGCCGACCGGCACAATATCTGTATTAAACGCCAGAATGTCGGTTGCCATCAGGGTCGGGTAGGTATAAAGCCCCATATTGATGCCGTCGTCGTCGGGTTTGTTTGCTTCGCGGTTCTTGTCAACGGCCGCTTTGTAGGCATGGGCTTTGTTCATAAAGCCTTTGGGGGTGTAGGCATATAAAATGGTCGTAATCTCGTGAATTTCCGGAATATCCGACTGCCGATAAAAGACCGATTCTTTCGGATCCAGCCCGCCCGCCAGATAAATGCAGGCAATTTCTTTCAGCTTCTGACTCAAAACGTCCGGATCTTTTTCGGCGTTGATGGCGTGATAATCAGCAATAAACATATAATGTTTGCCGCCTGCGGCCAAAGCTTCTTTGCCAAGCCTGATTGCCGGCCTGATGGCGCCGAGATAATTGCCGAGATGCGGCGTTCCGGTCGGTTTGACGCCGGTTAAAATAACTTTTTTCTCAAACATTTTGTTTCTTTTCCTTAATTTTTTATTGTATTTATTTACAAAATTGATACTCTACCTGCAAATTTAAATCAATCAAAAACTATAAACTGGGACAGAAGAAAAATGTTGGATATTAAATATATTGCCGAGCATCCGGATGAGATTAAGGAAGGACTGGCGAAAAAAGGTTATACGAAAGAAACGCTTGATGTCGATGCGTTGATTGCTCTGTATAAAGATATTGCAAAATTAAAAACTTCGTCCCAGGCTCTGTCCGAAGAAAAAAACAAGCTCAGCAATTCGATTAAGTCTGCGTCGGCCGAGGAACGCCCGGCCATAATCGCCAAAAGTAAATCCATCGGCGAGGAGTTGAAGGTTGAACAGGAAAAACTGGCGGTCGAGCAGGCAAAATATGACGATATGATGCTGCGCATGCCGAATATGCCCAGCCCGGAAAGCCCGGTCGGCAAAGACGACAGCGAAAACGTCGTGCGCCGCAAAGTCGGTACGCCGCGCAGTTTCGACTTTACGCCGCGCGATCATGTCGAACTGATGGAACTCAACGATTGGAGCGAATTGGAGCGCATTACCAAAGTCTGCGGTTCCCGTACCTATGCCATTAAAAACGAACTGGCCAGGCTGGAACTTGCCATCCACCTGATGGTTATTGACAAGCTGGCCGCTAATGGTTTTACGGTCATCAACGTTCCGTCGCTGTCTAAGGAAAAACCGTTGTACGGACAAGGCTATCTGCCGTTTTCCCGTGACGAAATTTATTATATGCCCGAAGATGATATATATCTTTCCGGCACGGCCGAGCTGATTTTGAACTCGCTGCGGGCCGATGAACTGCTGAACGAAAACGAACTGCCGATTCTCTATGCCGGATTTTCGCCCTGCTTCCGCCGCGAGGCCGGTGCTGCCGGAAAGGATACCCGCGGTCTGACCCGCGTCCATCAATTCATGAAAACCGAACAGTTTGTCATTTGCAAAAACGACATTGCCGAAAGTGAAAAATGGCATCAGAAGCTGCTGGCTATCTCCGAGGAAGTTCTGCAGGATTTGGAACTGCCTTACCAGGTGCTGGAAGTTTGCACCGGAGATATGGGAGCACCCAAATACCGCCAGTATGATTTGGAAGCCTGGGTGCCGACCCAGAACTGCTATCGCGAAACCCACAGTTGTTCGAATATTACCGATTGGCAGGCACGCCGCACCAACCTGCGTTATCGCGACAATGCTGACGGCAAAGTCAAATATGCATTCACGCTGAATAACACCGGCATTGCCACGCCGCGCGCGCTGGTTCCGTTCTTGGAAAACCATCAGCAGGCTGACGGTACGGTACGGATTCCCGAAAAACTGCAGCCTTATATGGGCGGCAAAAAATTCATCGGCAAAAATGCCCGTTAGTAAAAATAATAAGCCCGGCCTTCTCCGGGCTTAACTTTCGTCTTAAAATATGAACAACGCTCTGAAAATCATTGATTTTATGAAAATTGTCGAGCAGCTTTGTCTGGTCGAGCGCGATAATTTGATGAGTTCCGGCCGTCAGGAAACCGATGCCGACCATATTTTAAAACTATCCTTTCTGGTGCTGATGGTTCACCCGTACCTGAACAAGCCTGCCGATTGCGCCAAAATGTTGGAGTTGGCACTGGTTCATGATTTGGTTGAAGCGCGTACCGGCGATTATTCTCTCTCGGCGCAGGCGGAATGTCCCGAACTCAAAGCACGTAAGAAAACCGCCGAAAAAGAGGCAATTCTTTATTATCGTTCGGTTTTGCCGCCGCCCTTGAATGAGCGGGTTTACGGCTTATTTATGGAATATGAGGCGCGCGAAACCCGCGAAGCAAAATTGGTCTGGATTCTTGACAAGCTGGAAGCCAATTTGCAGGCCAACCGCTATCATGACGGCGATATTCGCTATTGGGCGGACTGTGAAAACGGTGACTGGTATTATCAAAGTGCCGTAACCCAAAAGCCGCAGATAGCGGAACAGGACGAGGAAATCCTGACCGAACTTGAGAAAATAATTATCAACATTTCAAAGGAAAATATGGAAAGATGCGGTATCCGAAACTGCGGGCAGACAAGCTGAAAATCGTCATTTTCGACTGGGACAATACCCTGGCCGAAACCAGGACGCCTTTGATTTACGCGGTTAACCGGGTTTTGAAGGAATATGGTTTGCCGGAGTGGAAAGAAGTTAAGAAGCTGCGCGATAACAACCTGTCGTTTCGTGACAACTTTCCCCGCATTTTCGGGGAAAAAGCCGACGAGGCGTATCGTAAATATGCCGATATTTATCTGGCTAACGTCGCCGGCCTTATTTCAACTTTTGCCGGCACCCACGAGGTTCTGGACTGGCTGAAAAAACGCGGTATTCTGCTGGCAATTATGAGCAATAAAGACCGTCGTCTGCTTGAGTTTGAGCTTCCGTTGTTATTTCGCCCGGAGATTTTTGACCGTATTGTCTGTGGTCACGAAGCTCTGCAGGATAAGCCCTATCCGGCACACGCACTGTATACGCTTGACGGCTTAATCGAAAAAGACGGCATTTCGCCGGAGACGGTCTGGATTGTCGGCGACAGTCCTCAGGACAGCATCTGTGCCTGTTCGGTCAATGCCCTGCCGATTCGCATCGGTTCGCCGATATGGGGCGACGAAGAAGAATATGCCGAAAATATTCTGCATTACGATACATTTTCGGATTTTTACCGTGATTTGCAGGAAATCGGCGCCTGATTAGCAAAATTTTAAGCACCTTTGTTCTAAAATTCCGGCAAAAGATTTATCTGTTTGAGGACGCCGGTCATGAACATAAACGAAGATTCCGACATTGATAAAAAACATATTGCAAACTACATCGTTATTGCGGTGTTGGTTGCGGCGCTGCTGGCGTTGAACTGGTGCAGTCTTAAGAAATATCTGTCGTCCAACAGTCGCGTAATTAACGATTTTCAGGTATCGGAGGATGAAATGACAAATACCAGAGAACCTGCCGTTGCCGGAATTTTCTATGCTTCCGAGCTTCGCCAGCTTGATCATGATGTCGAACATTACCTTTCGGTAGAAATTCGGCCGGGAACGGCGCGCCCCGAAATATTGATTGTTCCGCATGCAGGTTATGTTTATTCGGTGCCGGTTGCCGCGCAGGCTTATTTGCAGCTCAAAAATTATGCCGGCAAAATTAAAAACGTCATCCTGGTTGGGCCGTCGCACCGTGTAGCTTTTGACGGCATTGCCGCATCTTCGGCCGATGTATTTAAGACCCCTCTCGGCAAAGTCCCCGTCAACCGGAAGTTTACGGAAGAAATTATCGCCGCCAACGCCGCCGTTCGGGTTTTTGATCAGGCGCACCGGCAGGAACATAGCCTGGAAGTCCAACTGCCTTTTCTGCAAAAAGTTCTGGGCAATTTTCAGATTGTGCCGCTGGTTTACGGCAATGTTTCGGCAGACGAGCTGGCCCGGGTTTTGGAACCTTACGTTACCGACAAAAATACCGTTATTGTCGTTTCTGCCGACCTGTCGCATTATTTTGATTACGACACGGCCCGGATTCTCGACGGCAAAACGGCCGGTCTGATAGAAGAAGGACGTCCCGAAATTGATAATCATATGTCCTGCGGCTCAACCGGCATTAATGCAGCGTTATTGCTGGCCAAAGAAAAACATCTTCGTCCCGAAACGCTGGAGTTGGCAAATTCGGGAGATACAATAGGAGACAAAAACAGCGTCGTTGGCTATGGCGCTTGGACTTTTACCGCCGGAAAGGAGCCCGAAATGCCTGCGGATAGGCTTGATGCGGAACTGGAAAATCTGCGCCGTTTTGCTTCCTTTTACGGCAAAGACTTATATCAAATTGCCGGAAGAGCTTTGACCGAAGCTGCCGAAAAAGGCCGCAGGTACGAACCTTCCCGCGGCGATTGGCCGGATAAACTGTTTGATAAAGGTGCTGCTTTTGTAACCCTGACCGTCAACGGCAGCCTCCGTGGTTGTATCGGTACGGTGGTGCCATATCAGGCCGTGGCGTTGGATGTTGCGGCCAATGCCTATGAAGCGGCCATGGCAGACAGTCGTTTCCAGCCGGTAAAACCGGAAGAGCTGCCGGATATCGACATCAGCATTTCGCTGCTTACCGGCTATGAGGAAATTGTCTTTGCCGATGAAGAAGACTTGCTGGCCAAAATCCGTCCCGGCATCGACGGACTGATTATCCGCGACGGCGATCGCCAGGGATTGTTTCTGCCCTCTGTCTGGAAGCAACTACCTGATCGGCAGGAATTTTTGAGCAATTTAAAATTAAAGGCTGGTCTGAGCCCGAATTACTGGTCTGAAAATATCAAAGTTTATCGTTTTAGAACTCTGGAGATAAAGAAAAATGAAAATTAACGGCTATGAATTGAACGTCAGCGAAGATTTCCTTGATGATATTTTCGCGCATAAAACCCGCACGATTGAATTGGTTGATAAAAATTTTTCAGGGTACAAAAATCTGACCGAAGGCAATAAAAAAGCGCTGGAACATCTGGTTGCCGCCGCCAAAATTTTTGATGACGTGGCCATGGAACAGGATCACGAAATGAACCTGCCGATGAAAAAAGCATTGGAAGAAGCTGCCCAAACCAGCACGCATGCGGCCAAGGCACTCCGCCTGTTCATGTCCTTTCACGGTGTAGAAGGACATAACGGTATTGATCTTGAGCCGATTGAAATTTTCAAAGGCATCAAAGGCTCAAAGGGGCGAAATTTTTATCCGTCCGATTTGGGCGTGGAAGAGTTTCATCAAATCATTACCCGCATGATAAACGAAGGAAAAATTGACGAAGTCAGAAAAATTTTGAGCGTCCGCACCATGGTTCGCCGTAGTGGCAAAGATTTGAAGGCGATTGATTATACCGAATATTTTGCTGCCGCCTTTTCCGCAGCTGCCAATGAGCTGGAAGTTGCCGCACATTATACCACCGACGAAGATTTCAAGGATTATCTCGGCTGGCAGGCTCAGGCGCTGCTGCAGAACAACGAAGACATGGACATGCTTGCCGACAAGCATTGGGCGGTTTTGCAAAATAACAATCAGTTGGAGTTCACGCTCGGCCGCGAGAGCTATGACGACGAGCTGACCGCCACCATTTATGACAATCCGGAGCTGATGAAGTTGATTAACGAACATCAGATAGAGGTCAATCCCAAGGATATGCTCGGCGTCCGCGTCGGCATCATCAATAAGGAGGGTACCGAACTTATTCTCAAGTTTAAGGAACACATGCCGGAACTGGCCAGACTGATGCCTTTTGCGGAACAATATCATCAGAGCATATCCGACGGCGAGGAATTGAAGCAGACAATGGTCGATGTGGACCTTGTTGCGCTGACCGGCGATTACGCCCAGTGCCGCGGCGCCATAACCACGGCGCAGAATCTGCCCAATAACGATAAGCTTGCGATTAAGACCGGCGGCGGCCGCCGCAATGCCTATCATCGGCAGGTGCGCAAATCAGTCGATTCCGAACGCAACCGCAAACTGCTGGAAAAACTTGTTGCGCCGGAACTGCATAAATATTTTGACCTCGAAGCAGATCATCTTTTTGTCATCGGTCACGAAAACGGCCACTCGCTCGGCCCCGACAATGAGTATCAGCGCGCACTCGGCTTGCATCGCAGCACCATTGAGGAAGAAAAGGCCGATACGGTTTCAATCGCTTTCATGCCCGAATATGTCAAAGCCGGCGTTATTGACGAAGAAACGCTGAAAAAGATTTATACCACCTGGGTGGCTTACCGTTTGTTCCTCAAAGCACAGCCGCTGGAGGCGCACCGGGTCGGCGAATTGATACATTTCAACTTTTTGCACGACAACGGCGCTTTTTATTTTGACGAGAATAACAAGCTGCATATAAATTTTGAGCATTTTCACGATGTCGTTTATGCCATGTTGAAAGAAACCATAGAGGTTCAGTTGTCGAAATCGTCTGAAAAGGCCAAAGCTTTTATTGATAAATATACGCATTGGGGTAAATATTCACAATATATTGCCGAAGTTCAGAAAGAACTTGGCGTCAAGAATTATATTGAGATTAAAGGTCACTTCTGAATGTATTACAGCTTTTTCGAGATTTTTTCCATCGGTGTCGGCCCGTCGAGTTCACATACGGTCGGCCCGATGCGTGCGGCCAAACGCTATATTGATAACCTGCGTCGGAAAGAACTTTTCAACAAGGTTGAAAGGGTTGAAGCCGTCTTATACGGCTCTCTGGCGCTGACCGGTTTCGGCCATGGCACTGTCAAAGCAATTGTCTATGGTTTTATGGGATTGGAAGCCGAAGCTCTTGACCCTGAAAAACCATATGTGTCAGCGGTTGAACGGGACAAGATTCTTCACCTCGGACAGGAACGTCCGATTCCTTTTGACGTCAAAAAAGACATAATCTTTGACAAACAGACCTTTTTGCCCGAACATTCCAATGGCATGCGCTTCCGGGCTTATGATAGCGATGGGAACATATTGTTGGAAGAAGTTTATTTTTCGGTCGGCGGCGGCACGGTGGTTCGTCGTGATGAAATCAGCCGGCGCACGGAGCGCGAACCCTATAATGTGTCTTTTGACTATGGTTCGGCGGCCGAGCTGCTCGAGATATGCGAAAAAGAGAACCTTTCGATTGCCGATGTGGTTATGATTAATGAAACGGCGCTTCGTCCGCATGACGAAGTGCTGGCAGGCGTCAGAAAAATTCATCGGATAATGCAGAATGCCATTGACCGTGGCATGAAAGCCAAAGGAACGCTTCCCGGCGGCCTGAACATTGAACGCCGTGCGCCCGAGATGTATCATCGTTTGGAACAGAAGTTTCGCGAAAACGATTATGATCCGTTGTTGATGATTGATTGGATAAACCTTTGGGGCTTTGCCGTTGCGGAAGAAAATGCCGCTGGAGGACAGATTGTTACGGCACCGACCATGGGTTCAGCCGGTATCATTCCTGCCGTTATGCGCTATTTTGAGCGCTTTGCCTCGCACAAATCCTGCAATGCGGTTGAAGATGGCATTGTAAAATTTCTGCTGACGGCTTCCGGCATTTGCAGTCTGTATCGTTCCAATGCGTCAATTTCCGGAGCTGAAGTCGGTTGTCAGGGCGAAGTCGGCGTGGCCTGTTCCATGGCGGCGGCCGGTTTGGTTGCGGCAATGGGCGGTAGTTACAAACAGGTTGAAAACGCTGCCGAAATCGCCATGGAACACAATCTCGGACTGACTTGCGATCCGGTTGGCGGATTGGTGCAGATCCCCTGCATTGAGCGTAATGCGATGGGCGCGGTCAAGGCGGTTAATTCGGCGCGGATTGCCATGAAAGGCGACGGTACACATTTTGTTCCGCTTGATGATGTGATAAAAACCATGCTGGATACCGGCCGCGATATGAACAACAAATATAAGGAAACCTCTCTCGGCGGACTGGCCGTAAACGTTCCGAACTGCTAGACCGGAACAACTTGCAGAATTTTCTTGCTAATCGACGCAAAATGGCTTTTAATTCCGATAATAGATAAATAATCGGAGTTTATGAATGTTCAAAAAACTGCTTGATGGCGAGCTCAGCCTGAAAGATACGTTCTGGAAATTTGGCGTTATCGGTTTGTTTTTTATCAATATGCTGGTTCGCATTTTTGGCTCCCTGCTGGCGCAAAAGCTCAATGGCATAACCATCTTGAATTATTACCGGACTTATTTCAATCCGCTGACGATGGATAGTGCCATGGTGTTGCTCACGGTGTGTTATTTGGTGTTTCTGGGAATTTTGTTCTTTTACGGAGTGTCGATAATTCTTGCGGTTTGGCGTTCTTCGGCACAATATGATCGCAGCCTGTGGCTTCGCCACTTGTCGCGCTTCTTGATTGTAGTTATGGTTTTTTATTCGGTTCGTTCATTGTTTTAAGAGGTAACTGATGAAAAAATTGATATTGTTTGTTTGCTTCTTTTTTCTGTTCGGCTGTACGGTCGGAGAGTTTCCCGAAAACCGCAACCGCCTGCATGAACGCGGACGAAACGAGAGCTTTTGCCAACAGCACCCGAATCATTGCGTCGACGGCGTGCAATGGTAATTCACAAAATAAAAACCGTCCGAAGCCGGACGGTTTTTAATTTTACCTGAAAAGCTTTAGTCTATATTAACCACAATTCCCTGATTCAGAATAAATTCCGGCGTTTTGCCGTTGAACGAATTATATTTCTTAACCAGTTCTTCTGCTTCCGGATCGCGTTTGGGCTGAAGCATACGGCTGCTTGTTTTGCCTCTGGACTGCTTTTCAACCCGGGGTGCGGCTGCGGGGGCGTTGCGCTCGGCCTCAAGCTCTTTGGTCTTGTCAACCTTAATCTCTTCCGGCGCTTTTAAAATCTTGTCCAGAACGCCCTGCGTTTCCCGCGAACGACGGTTGGTATAAACAATGTTCTGTTTGTCGGCCGGCAGCATTTCGAGAATTTTTTCCAGATTTGGCAGCTGTTTTTGTTTCTTTATCAGATTAATGTCATCGACCACCAGAATATTGGTTTTGGATAAATCAATACGACCCTCGGAAGCAACGTCCAGCAGCAAATCGGGCGAACCGATAATGACGTTGGCTTCGTTGTCGACGTCTTCGTCCCTGTCTTTAATCGTTGCTTCGTTGATTTCGTGATATTTGTTGAATACGGCCAGACGGTCGGAAACTTTGACGGACTGCGCGGAATCCGGCGTGACAATCAGAATGTTTTTGCCGCGGCTGTCTTTATCCGAGTTGTTGCTGCTGATAATGTCAATCAGCGGAAAAACATAAGACATGGTTTTGCCGCAGCCGGCCGGTGCAATTGTAAACACGTCTTTTCCCTGCAATATTGAGGGGATGACGTCGGTTTGTACGGTAGTCGGTTCTTTGATGCCGAATTCATCAATCGCCTGAATGGTTTTTTCGCTCAGACCCAAATCTGAAAAATTCATGGTACTTCTTCTCTTTAACACTGGTTTATATTATTTTTTTAGATATTATGTATTTTATAAAGCCTAGTCAACCCCAAATGAGAGCAAGGATAGATAAGATGTTGATGAAAAGACAAAATTCGCTGCTGATGATTATTGATGTCCAGGAACGTCTGGCGCCGGCCATGGATGATCCGAGACAAGTTATCAGCAACGGCGCCAGGTTGGTCGGCGCGGCCAAAGACATGGGGGTGCCCTTTATTATTACGGAACAATATCCCAAAGGGCTTGGCCCGACCATGGTTGACGTCCGGCAGGAAGCAGGAGAAGACGCGGCGTTTTTTTCAAAGCTGTATTTTTCTTGTGTGCGGGAACCGGAAATTATGCGGGCAATAGAAGCCTCAGGCAAAAAACAAATCATTCTGGCCGGAGCCGAAACGCATATTTGTCTGATGCAGACGGCCATGGATCTGAAAGAGCAGGGATACGAGGTTTTTGTTGTGTCTAACGCCAGCTCCTCGCGCGATGCCGTTCAAAACACCATGGCATTGCAGCGTCTGGCGCACAACGGCATAGATATCGTAACGACGGAAATGGTTGTTTTTGAATGGCTTGAAAAGGCTGGTACCGACGAGTTCAAACAAATTGTCGGCAAATATGTTCTGTAAAAAAAAGGCTTCCGAAAGGAAGCCTTAAAGAAAAAACGAAACAGACTGGTTATCCGACGCGTCCGTAGCTGTCCTCATAGCGGATAATGTCGTTTTCATCAAGCGTTTCGCCGGTCTGAACTTCGATAAACTCCATATTTTTGTCGGTAGTGTTCTGAATCCGGTGTTTCATTTTGACCGGAATAAAGACGTTTTCTCCGGCCTTTTTGACAATCTTTTCATCGCCGAGCGTTACCAACGCTTCACCGCTGACAATAATCCAGTGCTCGTTGCGAAAATCGTGCGACTGCAGCGAAAGGATATTCCCCGGCGTAACGCAGATTCTCTTGACGCAGAAACCGTCGCCGGAATCCAGAACTTCCCATGTTCCCCAGGGGCGGTTGTCGCGGTCGCCTTTTTTATAATTGTTGGCCATTTTTTTTGCTCCTTAACCAAAGTTTATACTTGATGAAAATGAATATAGGCAATATAACTTAAAGCGCAAGATAAAATTTTTAAAGATGGAACAATTATGCAGTCACCGGCCATAAATCAGGCGATGGATATTTTGAAACTTCTGCGTCAGGTCACCGAAGGCCGTGACGAAGCGCCGATTAAACTTGCCAAAGTCATCAGAATAATTGCCGAAAAAATGAATGCCGACGCGGCGGCCTGCTATGTCGCGGTTGATGACAACAGTCTGGAACTGTTTGCTTCCTGCGGGTTTAACGAAGAGGCCGCGCATAAGATAACCGTTCGTTACGGCGAAGGGCTGGTCGGTGAAATTGCCCGGACCAATCGCTCTCTGGCCGTGGCTGATGCCTGGGGACATCCGAAATTTTCTTACAAACCCGGGCTCGGTGAAGAAAATTACAAGTCATTTCTCGGCGTACCGTTGGTGCGCTGGAGCCGTTCAATCGGCGTCTTGATCCTCCAGAACCGCGAAGTTCATGAATATTCCCGGTTAGAAATTGAAATTCTCGAAACCGTTGCCATGGTCCTTTCCGAAATGATGGCTTCCGAGGAAATGACCGAATACAAAAAAAGCCTGATTAAGGCGCGCGGTCTTGCTTCCCGCGAACGCGTCAAGGGTCTGAGTCTGAGCAAAGGCTACGGCATCGGCAAAGCGGTTGTACACCGCCGCCGCCAGACGGTCGGCAAGATTTTTGCCGAAGATAAGGAGAAAGAACTCCGGCGTCTGGAAACGGCTTATAAACAAATGAACGATGACTTGGACAAGAAATTTGCTTCCACGCAGCTCGGTATCGGCGAACATGTCGACATCCTCGACGCTTATCGTATGTTTGCCAAGGATAAGGGCTGGTATAAAAAAATCGAAGATAATGTCAAAAGCGGGCTGACGGCCGAAGCCGCGGTCGAACGCTCGTACGAAGATATGTGGAACCGTCTTTCGGGAACCAACGACCAGTACCTTAAAGAACGTCTGCACGATCTCCGGGACGTGGCTGACCGTATACAGTCGTATCTGAGCGGCGATTATAAGGAAATTGGCGAAGTCGGCAACTGGAATGACATTGTTGTCGTCGCCCAAACCATGGGACCGGCCGATTTGATGGATTACGACTATCACAAAATCCGCGGCTTGATTATTGAAGACGGCACGCCGACCATGCACGTGGCCATTGTCGCCAAAGCGTTGAACATTCCGGTCATCGCCAAAATCAAAGGATTGTTTGAAGAGGTAAAAACCGGCGATTTGATAGCCGTCGACGGCAATGACAGCTATGTTTACATCAATCCGCTGCCGGCTGTCCAGGAAAAATTCAAGGCAAAAATCGCCGAAAAGGAAAAACTGCTGGCCAGACTGGCCGAACTCCGCAAACTGCCTTCCAAAACGCTGGACGGCATCCGCATCGGCCACTATATTAATGTCGGCCTGACGTTTGATTTGGACTACATTGAAAGCACAAACTGCGACGGCGTCGGTCTGTACCGGACGGAAATACCTTTTATGACTTCTGACACCATGCCCGATGTTGAACGACAGGTCGGATATTACAAAGAACTGATGGATCGCGCCGGCAGCCGTAAGGTCATCTTTCGCAGCCTTGACGTCGGTTCGGACAAACTCCTGCCGTATTGGAGCAATATGGGCGAAGAAAACCCCGCCATCGGCTGGCGGTCGATTCGCATTTCGCTTGACCGGCGCGCCATTTTGCGCAAACAGGTTAGAGCGTTTTTGCGTGCGGCTGCCGGCAAGGAGCTGAATGTCATGTTTCCGATGATTTCCGATTTGTCGGAATTTGAGGAGGCCAAAGAAACCCTGATGATTGAGCTGGAAAAAGAAAAGCGCCGCGAACTTCCCGTTCCGTCTAAAGTCAATGTCGGACTGATGATTGAGGTGCCCTCCATTGTTTTCCAACTGGAAAATGTCTTGAAACAGGCCGACTTCATTTCCATCGGAACCAATGACCTCGCGCAGTTTACTTTTGCCTGTGACCGGGGCAACCCGCGGCTGACCGAACGCTACGATGTTTTGTCTTCGCCGTTTTTGAAAATGATGGGGGATATCGTTGCCAAAGCCAATGCCGCCGGCGTCTATTGCTCTGTTTGCGGCGAAATGGCCAGCAATCCGGTAGAGGCAATGGCGCTGCTCGGATTGGGATACCGCAACCTGTCTTCTTCGGGGGCTTCTTACGGCCGCGTCAAATCCATGATTCGTTCGGTCAATGTCGACGAAGTGACCGATTATGTAAAAACTCTCTTAAAATCGCAAAAAAGGACTTTACGTCCGCAATTATTGGCTTATGCTTATGACCATGGTATTGAAATCTACTGAAAAATATGATTGAATATGCAGGATTAATTTTTTAGACAAAGGGCAGAAACGTGAAAAAGGAAAATAAAAATAAGGCCGAAACGGAAAACAAGACCGCGGCGCCGGTCGTCGAGGCTGAAAAGGAAGAGAAGGAAATTCTTGTCAATCAGGATAAAGTCGGCTCTCTGATGCATGAAGCGCGCCTTAAAAAAGGCCTCAAAATTGCGGACGCTTCCCGTGATTTGTGCATTCGGTCCTCTTACCTGGAAGCTATTGAGGTCGGAAATTATGATGAAATTCCCGAACCGCCTTACGGTATCGGTTTTATCCGTTCTTATGCCGATTATTTGGGATTAAATTCTGCCCGTATGGTTCAGCTTTTCAAAGAAGAAACCGATGCCGCTTCCAAAAACAGCGACTATTATGTTATGGAACCGCAGGCTGAAGTGACGGCTCCGAACAAGAAATATCTGCTGATAAGTCTGGCGGCCGTTTTTGTCGTTTACGCCGGCTGGTTCTTTTATAACGAAAGCCAGAACAGCCCTGCCGAAGAAACGGTCGAAACACCCGGATATACGGAAGAAGCGTCTGACGCGGTTGTCGATTTTCCGCTGCAGGTTGAGGATTTTGCCCCCGTCGAAGAAAATGTTGTTGAGAAAAATGTCGGAGAAGAAACTCTTCCGGTGGTCGATGTTGCGCCTGTTTCCGATGGTGCTGCCGGCAATGTTACGGTCAGCGAGGCAAGCTTTGTCGAGCCTGCCGAAACGGCTTCCGCACCTGCCGAAAATCCGGTTGAAGAGCCCGTGGCTAAACCGGTTGCCGAAGAACCTGCCGCAGCGCCTGTCAAAGCGCCGGCCGCAGAAGTTGCGGCTCCCGCAGCCGAAGTTTCGGAACCTGCTGCAGAAATCGTTAAAAGCAAAAAGCCCGGTTCCCGCGTAACCGTCAAAATCAAAGGCGAAGACAACTGGATTGAGGTTCGTGACGCCAACAAGCTTTATATCAGCAAGGTTTTGCATGACGGTGATGTTTACGAAGTTCCCGCCGGCGAGGGCATGATTCTTTCTGTCGGCCGGGTTGAAGGCGCCGATGTTTATATTGACGGCAAATTGACCGAAGTTGTCAAACCGAACAAAAAAACCGGCATTGCACTTGATCCGTTCTTAGCTTCCGCTAACCATTAGCGCGGCATACATATTGCAGAAAATAGCAGGTTTTGCGCCTGCTGTTTTCTTTTTTTTGTTTATGAGAGTTTTACAAAATCGAGGTATAATATGGCAAAATTACAAAATGTTAGAGGCACTTATGACCTTTACGGCGAGGCTAAGCGCAAAATGAAAAAAGTCACTTCCGTTGCCTCGGAAGTTGTTGAAAAATATGGTTTTGAAGAAATCGAAACTCCGATTTTCGAGTTTACCGAGGTTTTTTCCCGCAATCTGGGCGAAACTTCTGATGTCGTAACCAAAGAAATGTACTGTTTTGAAGACCGCGGCGGCGAAAGTCTGACTTTGCGCCCGGAAGGCACGGCCGGTGTTGTCCGTTCCTTTATTTCCGAAGGCATGCAGCAGAATCTTCCGGTCAAGCTCTACTACAGCGGCCCGATGTTCCGCTACGAGCGGCCGCAGAAAGGGCGTCAGCGCCAGTTTACGCAGTTTGGTTGCGAGCTTTTGGGGGTTGAAACGCCGCAGGCTGATATTGAAGTCATCGCCATGGCTTACGAGTTTCTGGAAAAGCTCGGTCTGACCGGTTCCGTCACCGTTGAAATCAACTCGCTCGGCGACAAGGAAAGCCGCGACGCCTACCGTGAAAAGCTGGTTGCCTATCTGAAAGGCCGCTATGACGAATTGTCCGAGGACAGCAAAACGCGTCTGGAGCGCAATCCCCTGCGCGTGCTAGATTCCAAAGAAGAATGTGACAAGGCTGTTGTCGAAGGCGCGCCGCTGTATAAAGACAGTCTGAACGAAACCTCGGCCGCATTTTTCAATGCTGTGTTAAAAGGACTGGATAATCTGGGTATAAAATACAAGGTTAACGATCGTCTGGTGCGCGGTTTGGATTATTATTCGCACACCGTTTTTGAGCTGGTTACCGATAAGCTCGGTTCGCAGGGAACGGTACTGGCCGGCGGCCGTTATGACGGTTTGGTCGAGCAGATGGGCGGCGGTAAGGTTGCCGGTATCGGTTGGGCCTGCGGGGTCGAACGCCTGAGCATGCTTTTGAACGCCGATGTTTCGCTGCCGCGTCCGGTGGCGGTTATTCCGGTCGGCGAAGACGTCAACGACAAAGCGATAGAAATTGCTTATCAGTTGCGTCGCGCAGGTTTCCGCGTCGAACACAGCTATGGTGGAAACCTCAAAAAACGGATGATGAAAGCCAACAAGGCCAATGCCGTCAAAGCCGTGATTATCGGAACCGACGAACTTTCGCGGGGAGAGGTTACGCTGAAAGATTTGGACAGCGGTGTGCAGAAAAATGTTGCTCTGGATAAAATTGTTGAGGAATTGAGATAATGAGTTTTGCCGAAAAATTAGCCAATGTTGTCAACCGCCACGATGAAATTCAGGCGTTGTTGTCTTCACCGGACGTCAGCCCGGACGATTTGGTGCGCATGAATAAGGAGATTTCCGAACTGGCGCCGGTGGTGGAGGCAATTCACAACTACAACCGCACCGAAAAAGATATGAACGACGCCAGGGCAATGATGGAAGACGATTCGCTCGACAAAGAAATGCGCGAAATGGCCGAAGCCGAATATTATGAGCTGAAAGACAAGCTTCCCGAGATGGAAAAGGAAATTAAAATTCTGCTTCTGCCCAAGGAAGAGGACGATGAGAAAAACGCCATTCTTGAAGTCCGCGCAGGCACCGGCGGCGATGAAGCGGCACTGTTTGCGGCGGTGTTGTTTGAAATGTATCAGCGCTATTCGCAGAAAATGGGCTGGAAGTTTGAGGTTTTGGACGCGGACGAAAATTCGCTCGGCGGCTATAAGGAAGCTTCTGCCAAAATTACCGGCAAAGATGTTTTTGCCAAACTCAAATTCGAGTCCGGCGCACATCGTGTTCAGCGCGTGCCGGTAACGGAATCTCAGGGACGCGTTCATACTTCGGCGGCCACGGTTGCGGTTTTGCCCGAAATTGAGGAAGTCGATATGTATATCAATCCCGCCGATTTGAAAATTGACGTTTATCGTGCTTCGGGAGCCGGCGGCCAACACGTTAACCGTACGGAATCCGCCGTGCGCATTACCCATATTCCGACCGGTGTGGTTGTGCAGTGTCAGGACGACCGCTCGCAGTACAAAAATAAAGAAAAGGCGATGAATCACCTGCGCGCCAAATTGTATGACCTGCAGAAGTCAACCATAGACAAAGAATATTCGGAACGGCGCAAATTGCAGGTCGGCTCCGGCGACCGCTCGGAGCGGATTCGCACTTATAACTATCCGCAGGGACGCGTAACCGACCACCGTATTAACCTGACGCTCTATAAACTGGATGAAGTCGTTTCCGGCGATGCCCTGGGTGAAATTATCGACGCTCTGGTTGCCGAAGATCAGGCGCAGCGCCTGTCTGAGCTGGATTAATCAGGCCTTTCCAAAATCAAATTTTACGATTTTGGAAGATTATATCAGTTAAGAATATAAGAGCTTAAGCTTTTTATATGATTATACCGTTCCTCGCAGTAAGCTTTCGTTTGAGCCGTAATCGTAGCTGTGGCTGCACTCAGCTTGGCCTGGCATTCCGCTTCAGTCCAATCATAACCCTTATCGGCGTCAGAAAAATGAGGAATGTGATCCCCGTTTGACTTAATACATTCACCGCTTACCGAATATGCAAAACCTCTAGTAATAAGCGGAGAACATTCAGAAACTATATTATACTCTCCGGTATAATAAGCTCTGCATAAAGAAAGACAACCGCCTTTATCGCCGGCCAGAGGTTTCATACAGGCTTGACCCTTAGGCACTTCCGTCAAACAAGGGGTGCAGTCGCCGTAACAAGTGCTTCCGCATTCCGTAGTACCAACCGCGGTAGCCCGATAACCGTAACCGCAGGAATATTTATATTTAAAACCTGTTGTGCATACATCGCTGCAACATGCCTTGCACTGGGAGAATTTTTTTGTTGAGCCTGTGTAACAGGTTGAAGCGCCGACTTCGCCGCCGCATTCGCAGACCGAATAACCGGAGCAGGGGTTTTCCCTGCGCTTGTATTTTGTTTCCGAACAGCTCTGGCAGCGCCCATCCGCGATATAACCCTGAGCCGTCGCCTGTTCATAGGTATAGTCGTATCCGTCGCAGGGATCGCATTTGCATTTTTTGTAATTGGCATCATAAGAACAAGTCGCCTCAATCACCGTTCCGGCCGTGCAGTTCGTTTCGCCAAAACCCGTTTCTTCACAGGCGCGCGGCTTGTCTTCGACGCATTTGGCAAAATAATTGCTGTTATAAGCGCATTGCCCGGAAGGATAAGCGGGTAGGGAACAGGACGTAACGGTATAACCTTCGTTCCGGCATTGTTGGGCGGTGTCGATTTGATAACCGCCGTCATTTCTACCTCCCGAACTGAACCCGGCGTTCGGGTCACAATCGCCGGAACCGAGGAAGCAAATTGCGGCCGTTTTATATGTATGGCCCATATCCGCATAGGATACGGACTCTAATTCAATAGGTGTGGTGTATGTGTGTGTAATGATGAAATCGGGAGCGGCATAGGAAATAGCCGGTACCAAAAATAACGTTGCGGTAGACAAAAGCATATTTCTCATTGTTTTTCTCCCTGAATTCAGAATTAAAGTCCGTATCTGTACTTCAGAATAACCTAAATGCAAATAAAAGTCAACAACTATTGAGACTGTTTTTCTTTCCGGCTATAAATTAACAAAAATATGACCTGTTTGTTTTCATCCGCAATGGAACATCTTAAATTTTTTGATTGTATCGGCAGGGCAAAGTTTTTATAATCATGCCAGATTAATCTGTAAGGGAAATAAATGCCGGAACCTAAGTTTGTACATTTGCGCGTGCATACCGCCTATTCTTTGTCGGAGGGCGCCATAAAAGTGCCGTCTCTGATTCCCAAACTCAAAGATATGGGGTTTCCGGCCATCGCCGTGACCGATACGGCGAATATGTTTGGCGCCAAAGCTTTATCGCATTTTGCCGCCGACTGCGGCATCAAACCGATTTTGGGCTGCCAGTTTTATCTTCGCAACCCGGATGCCGATGATTTGCTGAAATCGAAAGGGCGGACCATCGAACCGGACAAATTGGTGCTCTTGGTCAAAAACGACGAAGGGTATCACAACATTATGAAATTGATGAAAATTTCATATCTTGATAATCCGGAATATAACGAAAAACCGCAGTTAAAACTTTCCGATCTCAAGGCGCACAGCGCCGGTCTGATAGCCCTGACCGGCGGCGTTGAAGGAACAGTCGGTCGTCTTCTGCTGGAAAACCGCAAAGCCGAAGCCGAAGATTTCCTGCTTAAGCTTAAAGATGTCTTTCCCGATTCGCTCTATGTCGAGATTATGCGTATCGGTCTGGAGAGCGAACGCAAAACCGAAGACGATTTCATCAATTTGGCTTATAAGCACAATCTGCCGCTGGTCGCCACCAACGAAGCCTTTTTTCTTGATGCCGATATGTATGAGGCGCATGATGCGCTGGTCTGCATTGCCGCCGGAGAATATGTGGCCAATGAAAACCGCAGAAAGTTTTCGCCCAATAATCGTCTGCGTTCGCCGGAAGAAATGGTCGAACTTTTCAAAGATTTGCCCGAAGCCGTCAACAATACGATTGTCATAGCCGAACGCTGCAGCTTTTTGTCTGAAAAAATTCAGCCTCTGCTGCCGATTTTCGAATGTCCCGACGGCAAAACCCAGGACGAGTTCATTACCGAAGAAGCCTACAAAGGCTTAAAAGAGCGCATGGAGGCTCAGGTTTATTTTGAGGGCATGACCGACGAGCAGAAAAAGGAAATTGACGAGAAATATTATGCCCGCCTGGATTATGAGCTGAGCGTTATTAAAAAAATGGGTTTCCCGGGCTATTTCCTTATCGTATCGGACTTTATCCGTTGGTCAAAGGGGCACGGCGTTCCGGTCGGGCCGGGACGTGGTTCCGGTGCCGGTTCCATTACCGCCTGGTCGTTGAAAGTTACCGATCTTGACCCGATAAAACTTGATTTGCTGTTTGAACGTTTTCTGAATCCGGAACGTATTAACATGCCGGACTTTGACGTTGACTTTTGCCAGGAAAACCGCGGCAAAACGATTGAATATGTGCAGAATAAATACGGCTTTGACCATGTGGCGCAGATTATTACCTATGGCAAGCTGCAGGCCAAAAACGTCATCAGGGACGTTGCCCGTGTTTTGCAAATGCCCTATTCGCAGGCTGACCGCCTGAGCAAAATGATTCCGCCCGGTGTACAGGGCAAAAACCCGACCTTGCAGGAATCTCTGGATCAGGTGCCCGAACTTGAAGAAATGCGCCAGAATGATCCGCAGGTTAACAAGTTGTTTGACATCGGCATGAAGCTGGAAGGTTTATATCGTCAGTCCGGCGTGCACGCGGCCGGCGTGGTTATCGGCGACCGCCCGTTGGATGAGCTTGTGCCGCTGTATAAAGATCCGCGTGCCGAAATGCCGGTTACCCAGTATGACATGAAATACGTGGAAGAAACCGGCCTGATCAAGTTTGACTTTTTGGGCTTAAAGACCCTGACCGTTATTCAGCGAGCCGTAGACTGGATTAAGAAGATACATGGTGTTCAGATGGATATGGACAACGTGCCGCTGGACGACAAGCCGACTTACGAGCTCTTGCAAAGCGGCAACACCGCCGCCGTTTTCCAGTTTGAATCGGCGGGTATGCAGGATGTGCACAAGCAGATTAAACCTGACCGCTTCGAAGACCTTATCGCTATCGTTTCACTGTATCGCCCGGGGCCGATGGATAACATTCCGAGCTATATTAAACGGAAACACGGCGAGGAGGAAATTACCTACCTGCATCCGATGCTGGAGCCGATTCTCAAAGAAACCTACGGCATTATGATTTATCAGGAACAGGTCATGAACATTGCCCGTGCGCTGGGCGGCTACACGATGGGCGGCGCCGACAAGCTGCGTAAGGTCATGGGTAAGAAAATGCGCGACGAAATTCCGAAACAGCGCAAGATGTTCATGGAAGGCGCAGTCAAAAACGGAATAGAGGAAGCCACGGCCGGTGCCATTTTTGACCAGATGGAAAAATTTGCCTCATACGGTTTCAACAAGTCGCATGCGGCGGCATATTCGCTGATTTCATACCAGACGGCCTATCTCAAGGCGCATTATCCGGTCGAGTTCATGTGCGCGGTTATGTCGCTGGATATTACCAACACCGACAAGCTGCTGTTTTTCAAGGACGAATGCAAAAAGCTCGGCTTTAAGGTCTTAAAACCGGACATCAACCATTCCGGTTCCGACTTTACGGTAGAAGACGGCAATATCCGCTATGCACTGGGCGCGGTCAAGGGAGTCGGCGAGGCCAATATGCGGGCAATTGTCGCCGAACGCGAGGCGCACGGGCCGTATAAGGATATTTCGGACTTCATTCACCGCACAGACATTAAGCAGATTAACCGCCGCCAGTTGGAACAGTTGATTAAGGCCGGCGCCTTTGATTGTCTGGAGAAGAACCGGGGCCGGTTGTTTGCCAATGTCGAAACCATTCTGCGGCACATTGCCTCTTCTTCCGAACTAAAAACCAGCGAACAGGCCTCGCTGTTTGGCAATGAGGAACTGCATGCCAAGGTCAAGCTGGCCGAAAAACCTGACTGGCCGGAACTTGAAAAGCTTAAACTTGAGGCGGAAGCCATCGGTTTTTATCTTTCCGCGCACCCGCTTGACAGCTATGGCAAGGGCATGGAGCGTTTGGGCGTCAAAAACTGCAGCGAGATTTTCCGCAATATCCGCACCGGCGACAGCATAAGGGCCAAGGTGGCCGGCTGCGTCAATTCTTTCCAAAAGCGCATCAGCAAAACCGGCAATAAATACGCTTTTCTGGAATTGTCCGACGCCAGCGGGAGCTTCGAGGGAATTTTGTTTTCGGAAGGTTTGGCGCGTTATGAGGAAATTATCGCTTCCGGTTTGCCGCTGTTTGCCAGCATAACCATCGACAAGCAAAGCGAAGATGCCAATCCGCGCGTCATGTTCAACGTGATTGAAACGTTGGACAAAGCCATTTCCGAAGTCGCCAACGGTTTGGAGATTGCCGTCAATGACGTAACCGCCGTTTCCGGGCTGAGGGAAATTCTCGGCAAAGATAGAAACGGCCGAAATAAAATATATATAAAACCCGAGAACCGGGAATGGGATGTCCGTATTGAACTAGCCGGCGGCTTTGCCTTTGCCGATCCCGAATTCCTGAGCAAAATTCGTGCGCTTCCGGGCGTAACCACCATAAAGGAAATATAAGCCATGAAGGATTTTGTTGCCAAATTAAAACAATTTAGACAGCGGCTTGCGGAGAGCTGCCGTTGCCGGAACCTGTGTCTGAATGCCAAGCCGGAAGTTGTACCGGTAAGGTTTCCTGTAACCAGGCTTATATTTCAGCCGTTTGCCGTTTTGACCGACCGGTTTGGCCTGCTTTTTCGGCTTGCGGCGGTTTTTGCTCTGCCGATAACGCTGTTGTCCGTGTTAATGGGTTTTGCGTCCGTTTGTTTTACCGGACACCGCGACGCCTATTTTTTCTGTTCGGATTCGCAGGCCTGGTATCTGGTTTATCTTTTGATAAAAATTTTTCTGGTCTCGGTATTTGTTGTCCGCTGGTATGACAGCGCTTTTCTAAACCGCGCGTATGGTTGGAAAGACCTTCTTTTGCCGACCAAACGCGACGGCATTGCGGCCGCGTTGATTATTGCTTGTTTTTTTCTGAATCTGACGCCGCTTTTGTCTTTTTATCTGCTGTATATCCGAGACCCCAATCCCGACTGGGTTGTCGAAGTGACCTATTTTGCGGTCGTCTCTCTGGGCTTCCTCGTTCCTTTTGTCCTGATGCGTTTTTATGTACTGCTGAACATCTTTCTGGACGACGGAACAAAGGTTGCTCCCGGCTGGGTATGGGCACGCTCCAGGGGCAATAATCTGAGCATCATTCTTTCGCTGTTTCTGATTATCATCATCACACTGTTTGTTTTGCTTTATCTTCAACAGTCTGTCGTTAATCTTGAGGCCGAATATGTCAACTGGGGCGGAACGGTAATGGAATATGTCAACAATCTGTTTTTGCTTATGCTCGTCAGCCTGATAATCAACAACAGCCAGATACAAAAAGAATATTTGCTGGGAGGAGAAAATGGAAAAAATGCCTCAAATTAAATTACCGTTTTGGGAGTGTATCCGTCGCAGTTTTTTGTGCGCCTTTGTAAATTTCCGCGCCTTTGCCAAAATTGCGGCCGTTTGGTTTTTGATTTTGTTGTACGAAATTTTTGCCGGCTTTCCTTCGCTCTGCGGAATAAAGGAAAATAGTTGTCCCGGCGAAAATTTTCAGAATGTTTCTGTTGTTATGGTTTCTTTGGCGTCCGTGGCTGTCGCGGTGGCTTTTTGCCGCCTGATTGTTTTGCGGGAACAGGTCAGGCTTTTTGCTTTTTCTTTCGGCCGTCGCGAACTTAAGTATATGGCCTACAGTCTGTTTTTGTTTCTGCTCATTATTATCCCGTCGGTAATATTCATGGGCGTCACGGCCGGCATTTTTGACAAGGCCGGTATTAATGTGCCGGGACTGTCGGTGTTGTTGTCTCTGGCACCGCTGATTATCGGCATTGTCTGCGCAAGGTTGTTTATCATACTGCCCGCCGTAGCGGTTGATGACCGTGAACTGACGTTGAAAAAAGCCTTTGAGCTGACCAAAGGAAATGCCAACAAAATCTTTTGGGGGCAGGCGTTAATGATGTTGCCGGTTATCATAACCGTAACTTTGTTGACAATGCTGTACAACGGCCTGAATTTATCGGGATTTATAGCTGATTTGACAATGGCTTTTTTGCTGCTCGGCTTGTCTTTCTTTGACGCCGCGCTCAAAGCATCTTTTTTCAGCCATGTTTACCAATATTTCGTTTATTTTTGGCGCCGCCCCGGGGAGCGTCCGGAATAACTCTGGTTCAGAACCTGCGTCAGAGCTGCTGCCGCATCCAGACGGTAAACATCTCGATAATTGTCCTTAAGCGGATATTTGTCGCTTATGTCCAGAGCAAAAATGTTGGCCTGCTGCGCGGCAAAGTCGCGTCCCAAAGAAAGAGCCTGGGCATTGTCAATCAGATAATCGCGAAAAGACAGAGCATCTTTAATGTTGTTTTTCATTAGGCCGCTGCGTTTGGCAAAAATGCCGGTATAGGCGAATATAATGTAAATCATTGCCAGCAGCAGCAAAGCCGAAACCGGATGAATGTAAACGGACAGAACCATCAGCGTAAAAACGATAATCAGCAGGGCAAAAACTTTGCTGATCCACCGAAACAGCACCGAACGGAAATTCAGTTTCAAAATCCAGATATAAAAGGCCAGCGTAATGCTGCAGGCCAGTTCTATGGCAAAAATCTGTCCGAAACTGACGGCCAGCATGGCAACCGCCGCTTCAGACAGCAGCAGCATGCCGATACTGAAAAACAAGTAGCCGGCGCTGAGTTTCAGGGACAAATTTTTGAAACGGTTCAGCGTAATTTTTTCAATTAACTTAAAGGCACGTTTGAACTTGAGCAAGTTTGGCTTGTCTGCGCGCACAACCGTGTCTTTTCCCGGGAAAAGAGCGACAATGGCTTTGCGCTCGCGGTGTTCCAGAGATTTGAGATCGTCAGTCTTCTTTATCAGCATGACGCTGTCGTCGGTTTTTTGAATATCAATAATGTTTTTGCGAAACAACTCCAGCAGCCAGGAAGCAAAAGACATATTGTCAAAAGTGCCGTTAATGAGATAGCGCAGCATTGGTGCCGTCCGTCGCATTCCTGTTTTAAGCCGCGAATGTCCGGCGCTGATATAGCGCCATGAAATGATGTAAGAAATCAAAATTGCGGCCAGCCCGGCCAATGCAAAAAGAATATCGCCGTAATCGTCAATAAACCAGGAAAAGTGTTTGCCGAAATCAGGCGGCAGCAAATCGGTTTTCGGCAGTGATACGATAAGGTGCATGCCTTCGCCGATAAACAAAGGCACCTGCGCCGCAAAACCAAGCGTGTTGTCCGCACCTTTGGTAACAAAAGCGCCGTCGGTCGTCAGCCTTCCCGGATAACCGAGCAGAATATTTTGGCTGAGAGCCGGGCTTGTGCCGGGCAGGCTGACGGAAGCGCCGGCATTTGACACGACCAGATTCCAGGAGCTTCCGGTAACGTCCCAGTAAAATTCGTTAAAATCGTCATAATACCAAAGTTGCCGGTCAACCAGATATGCAAAATTATAAGTATAGATTCCCGGCGCCAGCGTATATTCTTCTTTCGGGGTCAGAAGAATTTTGTCCCCGGCTTCTTCGGCTTTGTAAGGAACTTCCTGTCCGTTGACGGTAACCGAAAGCAAAGTCAGGTCAATTTTGTTGCGAACGCCGATGCGTGAGGTTGAATATTTTGAAATGGCGCGTGACAGGCCGTTTTTAAGCTTTTCACCGTTGGCAATGACCGTAATGGTCTCGTTGATGCCGATGACGCCGGTCGGCAGAATTTCGATTTTGCTGAACAGATAAGGAATATGCTCCCTGGCGGGAACCAGTGTCTGCGTACCATTGGGCAGTTCGACGTTAACTACCGGAAAATCAGGCGCCGCCCATTCTTTTTTTTGTTCCTCGACGGAAGGTTTGTCATTGATGTAGTAATAAACGTCGTCATAAGGTTCGTTGATGTCGCCGGGAACTTTCTCTTCCGTCCCCGAAATACGTTTCATGGCATTGTCATAAATCTTTTCGAAAGTCGATTTTTTGCTCTCTTTAAGCATATTGATATATTCGGCGCTGTGCTGCACGTCGATGGACTTCATGTTGTCCAGGTCTTCGTTTTCGTCAAGTTTGGTAATCACGACGGTTTTGAGGCGCTCCTTAATAAAAGCGTCCATCTCTGCCTTGTTTTCACCGGTCGGAATCCGCGGGTCGATAATCGGTTCGGCGTCTTTGGGTGCTTGAGCCTCACGGGCGCGGAGTTCGTCGACGCTGCTGATTTCGGTCGTTGCCGCCGTCGCTGAAAAAATCGGAAACAACAGACTGAAACAAATGGCAGGAAAAAGTTTTTTCATAACTTCAAAACCTTTGTTAACAAATAAAACATATTTGCTAGTATAAAGTACAGATATTAAGAAAAGAATAAATTTTATAAGGAGTTTTGATGATGTCAGACCAGATTGCCGCGATAATTCTGGGTGCCGGCAAGGGCACCCGCATGAAATCCGATTTGCCCAAGGTAATGATGCCGCTGGCCGGCAAGCCGATGATCCGTCACCCGATAGACACGCTGGAACAAATGGGCGTAAAGAAAATTGTCGTCGTTACCGCGCCCGACGGCGAAATGGTTCGCAAAGAGGTCGCGCCGCACGAAAGCTGTATTCAGGAGCAGCAGCTGGGCACCGGTCATGCTGTTCTTTCTGCCAAAAAGTTGATGAAAGGTTTTGACGGCGCCGTACTGGTTATCTTCGGTGACAACCCGATTATCACCAAAGAAACTTACCAAATGGCCGCCGATAAGGTCAAGGAAGGCTATGCCGTCGTTGTCCTCGGCTTCCGTCCGGCTGATGCCGCCCGCTACGGACGTCTGGTTATGGAAAACGGCGAACTCAAAAAGATTGTCGAGTTCAAAGACGCCACCGACGCCGAAAAGGCCATTAATCTCTGCAATTCTGGCTGCATGTGCTTTGACGGCAAAACCATGTTTGAACTTTTGGAAGCAATCGGTAATGAAAATGCCGCCGGCGAGTATTATCTTACCGATGCGGTGTCCGTTGCCCGGCAGAAAGGGCTGAAATGTACGGTGGTCGAATGTTCGCCGGAAGAAGTTGCCGGCGCCAATACCCGTGAAGAACTGGCACTTTTGGAGAGCTTTTTGAACAAGAGAAAAAATAAATGATAACCTTTGTCAAACATCACTGGTTTGGGCTGATTCTGTCACTGTTTATGCTGGCCTACCTGCTTGTTTTTGTGCTGGTTCTGCTGTCGCCGCGCTACGATGCGCAAAAACGGGGCTTTATTCCCTGTACGGAAGCCATGGCCGAACGGCTTATCGACTGCAACAACAGCGCCTGGTGCATGCTTAAGACCATTGCCGAAAACAGTTGGTGCGATGCCCGGGTTGTCGGCAGCGGTTTTAAAAACTGGCTGCAGGATAAACAGGAAACGCCTTGGGCAAACTATCTGTTTGAACCGGAACAGACGGCCCCGGACGAAGAAAACGAAATGGACGAGGGACTGCGCGAATTTTATGCCCAGACCCCGGACGTTGAGGCTTCCATGAGGAATCTTCGTCGTTTGAACCGTGAGCTTGAAGAAAAGATTAAAGAGAGTGAAGAAAAGGAAATAAAAGAGTATGAGCAGCAAAAACAACAATAATCTTCCCGCCTGGGATTTGTCCGATATGTATAAGGGCACCGATGATCCGAAAATTAGCGCCGATTTGGAAAAGATCAGAAAAGGGGCGCTTTCTTTTGCCAAAAAATACAAAGGAAAACTGGCCGGTCTGACCGCTTCGGAGTTCCTTTCCGCGCTGAAGGCCGTAGAGAAAATGTCGGTGCTGGGCAGCATGCTTGGTGAGTTTGCCTATCTGAACATGGTTACGCAGATGAAAAACAAAGACGCAATGGCTTTTTATCAAAACATCAGCGAAAAACTGACCGACTACAGCAAACCGACCATTTTTTTCAGTTTGGAAATCAACCGGCTTCCCGAAGCCAAAATCAAAGAATGGCTCAAGGATAAAAAGGTTGCCTTTTACAAACCCTGGCTGGACAAAGTTCGCCGCTTCAAAAAATATGAGCTTTCCGAAGCGGTTGAAGAAATTTTGCACGAAAAGTCGGTAACCTCCGGCTCGGCCTGGGTGCGGCTGTATGAGGAAACGTCGTCGCGTCTGGTTTTCACGGTTGACGGCAAGCAGTATAATGATGCCGAAATCAGCAAGCTGCTGCTGAACAAAGATCCGCAGATTCGCGAAAAGGCGGGCAAAGAATTAAACCGTGTCTGCAAAGAGAACGCGCCGCTGTTTACGATGATTTACAACATGGTCATCAAGGACAAGGCCATCGAAGACGAAAAACGCGGCTTCAAACGCCCGGTTTCCGAACGCAACCTGGCCGAAAACGTCAAGGATTCGACGGTAGACGTCTTGGCGCAGACGGTACGCGAAAATTATAAAAACATCGCGCATCGTTTTTACAAGCTGAAAGCCAAATGGCTGGGCGTCGACAAAATTCAGTACTGGGATCGCAACGCGCCGCTGCCTTTCTGCGACGATGCCGAGTACTCCTGGAAAGAAAGCGTCGACATTGTGCTCAATGCCTACAAAGAGTTTTCGCCCAAACTTTATAAGATTGCCAAAGACTTCTTTGACAATGACTGGATTGACGTGCCGCCTCGCGACGGCAAAAGAAGCGGGGCTTTCTGCGCCTCGGCCACGGCCGAACATCATCCGTATTTGTTGCTGAATTTTACCGGCAAGCAGAACGATGTTTTGACGCTGGCACATGAACTTGGTCACGGCTGCCATCATCAGCTACGCACCAAAAACGGCGACTTGAACGAATACAGCCGGATGACTTCCGAAGAAGTTGCTTCGGTTTTTGGCGAGATGATAACTTTTCAGTCGCTGCTGCGCCGTCTGGACGACGACAAGGCAAAGCTCTGTCTGATTGCCGGCAAAGTCAACGATATGATTAACACGGCGATTCGGCAAATCGCGTTCTATTTCTTCGAAACCCGCTGCCACGAAGAGCGAAAAGACGGCGAGCTTTCCGAAGACCGTCTGTGCCAGATATGGCTTGAGGAAATGCGCAACAGCCTGGGACGCTATGTTAATGTAGACGAAAACAGCGCTTATATCTGGATGCAGGTCGGACACTTTTTCTTCCTGCCTTTCTATGTCTATGCTTATTCTTTTGCCGATTGCCTGGTCAATTCGTTGTATCAGGTCAGTCAGGAGGGCAGCGTCAAAGACTTCCCTGACAAATATCTGGATATGCTGAGCAAAACCGCAATTACCGATTATGACAAGCTGCTCAAACCTTTCGGTCTCAATCCCGACAGCGCCGATTTCTGGAGCAGGGGCTTAAGCCTGATTTCCGGCTATATCGATCAGCTGGAACAGCTTGATAAAAAACTGAAACTGTAAGACAAAGCCCCTCGGAAGAGGGGCTTTTTTCAGGCATCTTCTTTGAGGTCGGGATCGCTTTCGCCGTCAAGCAATGTGGCAAAATCAATCGTCATTTCATAATAGTTCAGCAGCAATAGAAGATAGCCCCAACGAATGTCTCCTTTGCCGATTTCCAATCGGTCAATGGCCCGTATCGGAACGCCAGTCTTATCCTGAACGTGCCTCAGCGACAGCCGCAGGTGCTGCCGGCAGGCAAACAACCGTACGCCCAGTGTCCGCCTTAAGGCGGATTGTTTTTGCTGTGATTGGGATATGTATTTTATCTGATTCATCATGTTCAACTCCCTCATGTTTTGTTAAAAACAAAACCGTCTTTTCAAAATGAAAAGACGGAGGAGTTCGAAACTGTGAAAACGCAGTATGCTTATTCGTCCGCAAAAGCGGCTTATATCGCATCATCCTCCATAAAAGGAGGTTAATTAATGTTTTCAAGGAGTTTCGACACTCCGTCGTCAGCCTAACCATTGCTGACGGCAGAAATGATTATAAAAGCAGATTTCTATTTTGCAACGGCTTTTTTGCCTGTATCGTTGCACTGCAAAAATAAAAATATCTGATGATTATTGTAAAAAAATTTGCTACATAAAAAGAAAGAAGTTTGTTTTTTTTAGGAGATGGCTATGCCTTTCAGCATTTCGCAGTTCATCAAAGTAAACCGGGTTTATTTTATCTGGGCGGTGTTTATTCTGTTGCTTTATCTTTTTCGGAATATGTTCGGACTGGTGTTTATTACCTTTATCATGTGTTTTATCACGTTCAGCATAACCCGGAGCATTCGCCGGAAATATCGCTGGAACCGGCGCGGTGTGGTCGTTTCGATTTATGTCCTGTTTTTACTGGGAGTTGTAACCTTTTTGGCGTTGATTCCCTCGCGCATTTTTTCGGAAACGATTAATTTTACCGAGCAGCTTCCTAACAGTATCCAGACTTTGAAGTCCTGGGTAGACAACAAATTCGGCGACAACGAAATCATTGCGCCTTTGTTGGGGCAGATTAAAACGGTGCTGCTGCCCGAAACCAGCGTTGTCAGCGCCTGGAACCTTGTCCGCGAAGTGCTGGAAAAAGGGCTGCACTATTTCGGTTGGTTTTTTCTGGCCATGCTGTTTAGCTTTCTCATTATGTTCGATTTACCGCACTTGTTCAAAGGCGTGCGGCATCTGCGTTATACAAAGCTTTCCGAGGCTTATCACGAAACGGCGGACAGCATTGTCCTTTTTGCCGGGGTTGTCGGTGAAAATTTCCGTGCCCAGCTGATGATTTCGGCAATTAATACCACCCTGACAGCCATTTGCCTGCATTTTCTCGGAATAAATGCCATAGCCCTGTTGTGCACGCTGGTTTTTATCTGCGGGCTGATTCCCGTTTTGGGAATGATAATCTCTTCGGTGCCGATTGTCCTTATGGCCATCAACAGCGGTGGCATGGAATTGGGGCTTTGGGCGGTCGTGATGATTATTGCCATTCATATGATTGAAACTTATGTGCTCAATCCGCGTATCGTATCCTCGGTAATGCACATCAATCCGGTCATGACGCTGATTATCCTCTATATTGCACACAGCCTTATCGGTATGTGGGGTATGTTGCTCGGTGTGCCGATTGCTGTTTACATTTATCGTAAGATAGGCAGGCCGTCCGCGGCTCGGCGGCGGAAACAAGAAAAACGCGCCTGACCGGCGCGTTTTTCTTTTGCTTATTTATAAAGTTCTTCGGTAACTTTTTTGGCCGTTTCCAGATAATGCGCCGAGGTTTCCGGCGTACCGTGATAAGCCAGCGAAAAATTGTTGACCAGAAAACCGTAAGGATTGAGAATTCCGTCTTCTTTGCGGATAAAGGGAATTTTAACGTAGATGATGCGCATTGTGGCGCGCCAGATGTTGATAATCGGATAATCGTATTCCGGCAGATAGTCAAGCGTGCGGAACTGCACCTGCCACAAGCCCCTTGCCAGCGGTTTTATCCACTCGATTTCAACGTCGCGTTGCAAAGATTTTTCGCGAAACTGCATAATGTTGTTTTGCACGTCGTTTTTGGCAAAGTCGTCATAGACGTCGCGCGCCGAATACCAATATAAAGTGTTTCCCTTGGCCCAGCGATTAATGAGTTCGTCATAATCCGACGTAACGATATAGCGCAGCATAATATATTCTGTTATATGTTCTTCGGTAATCAGGTCGCTGACCGGATAGTCGATTTCGGCGGGCTGCACCTGTTCAAGCATGCTGAAATATTTGTTAATCTGAAACAGTCGCGGATAAACGGTGCGCTGCGGCAGCAGCAGATAGATTGTGGCGGCCAGCATCATGTTGAAGCTGATGCTCAGACAGGACAAAATGACCAGCACCCGCGATGTCCAAAGATAGCGCCGCTCCGGCATGGCCTCGACATGAACGCGTTCCGGATACAGTCCGAGCTCGTCGGGGCTCTGTTTTTCTTTGTATTTAAAAATAGTATTAAAAATTTCGAACATTATGCTGACTTCTGCCTTAATAATCCGCTACCCGAATATTTTATACATGAAAGTTGAATAAAAGCAAATAAATACTGTTCAGATTCAAAATATTGATATAAACATAACATAGAAACCTTGCGTTCCGGTGAACGCGGGGCTGCTTTAATATATGTACATATCAGGGATTTTAAAGTAATGAGAAAGTCAGTATCAGCTTTTCTGGGCGCCGTGTTTATGCTGGTTTCCTGCAATCGGAATGTGCCGGATAACCGCCCGTCGCCGGCTTACTACACCGACTGGGATCGGGCCATCCGCGTTGACGTGGATATGCAGAACATGTTTGTCCGCAGTCCCCGCAAAATCGAAAAGCCGATTGATATGTATATGGCGATGGCACTGGCATTAAAATACAATTACTCGCGCCGTATGGTCAGCTATGAGCAGAGCCTGATAAAAGCCGGCGAAAACGTTTCCCGTCTGCCCGAAATCATGAGCAACGCCGGTTATGTCAATACCAACAACTCGTCCAACCTCAGCCCCGATTTGAAAGTTGCCTGGAATATTCTCGATATTTCGACGGTCTATTATCAGACGCAGGATCCGTCATATGCTAAGTCGCTTTCTTTTGAACAAAGCCGCAAGGTCATTCACAATATTTTGCAGGAAACCCGTACGCTTTATTGGAAAACGCTGGAAGCGCAAAAGCTTTTGCCTCAGATTGACGGGATGATTGAATATATGACTTTGCAGGTCGATGACATGAACGTCGCCGCCCGTGAGCTCTCCCGCGAGGGAAAAAGTCCCGATCGCGCCGCTTTGGTCAAAAAAAGAAAATATATGGAAGCCGTCAAAAACCTGTCCATGCTCAAACGCGATATGGAAACGGCCGAGGTTCGCTTGGCCAGTCTGATGGGTTTCCACCCTTCGACCGAATATAAGCTGGTTGGTCCCGAATACGGCAATTTTGAACTTCCTTCGCTGCGTACCGATTTGTCTCAGTTGGAATGGCTGGCACTGACTAACCGTCCGGAACTGCGCGTTCATGATCTGTTTACCAATGCCGACGAACTTAAAATCCGTATCAAGGGCTTTGAAGACCCGTCGCTGAGCAAATACCGCAATGATCCCAACTATTATAATCGCCTCTGGTCGAAAAAAGCCCGCGAGGTCGGCCTGAGCGTGTTTGAAAACACCAAAAAACTTTCCGCAAACGATCTCAAGTCTCTGCGTCGTCAGCGGATGACCACGCTGGTCTTGAGCCAGGTTTATGTTTCCTGGGCGCAGTATATGTCTTCGGTGGAAGATTATCAAATCAGCAAGGAAATCGCCGACACTTCCGAAAATATTGCCGAGGACACCGTGCTTGAAAATGGCGGAAAAGCCGAAAAAAGCCAGCTTGAAGCGGCGCGCGCCATCGAGGACGAAGCCAAAGCCTATGCGGCTTATACCGATGTTCAGGAAGCGCTCGGCAATTTGTACGCAACCATCGGTCTCGATGCCCTGCCGTATTTTATGCTGGATGAAAAACCGTCCAAGATAGCCGTATATCTGCGCAATGTTTTGGAAAGATGGCGCAGCGGCGAGTTCCTGCCCGACAACCGTCCGTACCTGCTCGATGTTCCGAGCCGCCGTCCGCCGGTTAACCTGTCTTCATCAAAGCTGATGCCGGATCTGAATCTGGAAACCGGCCAGCGGATTTATGTCGAGATTCCGCAGGAGATTTTTGACAAGATGGATCTGGAAGGAAAAGTAACCACCAAAGCCGGCCTGATTGACGATTCGCCGCTGCCCAAATGGTTGAAATATAACGAAGACACTCATACGTTCGAGGGTGTTGCCATGCCGTCCGATGTCGGCGAATATAAAGTTAAGGTTTATATTACCGACGAAAAAGGCAACCTTGGCTATCTGATTTTCAAAATCCGGATTGAGTCGGTCTATGTTCCCTCGATTCGTGTCAAAGGACTGACGCCGGGACGCAAGGCGACCGTACTCAAACGCTGTGTCGGGCCTCAATGTTCCGATGAGTATATTGAGGAATCCGTCATCGGTGAGGAGGTTGAAACCAACGCCGGCAGATAATCGGTGGGGAAACCGCGGTAAAAAAAGCTCTTGGAAACAAGAGCTTTTTTTTGTCTTTTCGCTAAGAATCTGTGGAAAACCTGTGGATTTTAACTTTTACAAAAATTACGTAAAAACAATGCGTTGCGCTTTGATTTTTTTTGTTAATAAATTTATCCACCCGGCCAAAAAATTTTTTTGTTTGAAATATAATAAGATAGCTTTGTCAAGGCCAAAATATGTGTTTAAGGGACTTGTTCTGCCTCGGCGGATAACGCAATATGAAGTCAGAATTTACCGGAATCCTGATGCCGGAAATTCACAAATTTCAAAAATCAAAAAAATATTTGTGCATACAAGATATAGAAGCTTTACAATTTTTTAACACTATATATTGTATAAGAATATCAGTTTTGATACAATGTTAACCAAAGGTATTAAACCCGTATTCTAAGAAGGAATTAAACAGGATATGTCAGAGAATCAATACAAAACGGCGCTTGACAACGAGACCATCGCCATTGAGTCGGTTACCAAAAGAGATGGCACTTTGGCGCCTTTTGACAGCAACCGCATTTACAACGCTATTTTGAAAGCAGGAAACAGCACCAACGAGTTCGGCGAGCAGGAAGCCTGGTTGCTGACCGGTCAGGTTCTGAAAGTTTTGAAGCACAAATTCTCTGAAGCCCTTCCGTCGATTGAACAAATTCAGGACATTGTCGAGCAGGTTCTCATTTCCGCCAACTACTTTGCCACGGCCAAGGCTTATATCCTTTACCGCGACCAGCGTAACCGTTCCCGCGGCGACAAAAAAGTCATGGTCGATGTCGAAAGTTCCATCAACGAATATCTGGAAAAACTCGACTGGCGTGTCAATGCCAATGCCAATCAGGGCTACTCCAACGGTGGTCTGATTCTGAACGTTTCCGGCAAGGTTACCGCCAACTACTGGCTGAGCCATGTTTATCCGGCCGAAGTCGGCGAAGCGCACCGCAACGGCGATATCCACATTCACGACTTGGATATGCTGGCAGCCTATTGCGCCGGCTGGTCGCTGAAAAACTTGCTGCATGAAGGTTTTAACGGTGTTCCCGGCAAGACCGAAGCCGGCCCGGCCAAACACCTGTCGGCAGCCGTCGGTCAGATGGTCAACTTTATGGGAACGCTGCAAAACGAATGGGCTGGCGCTCAGGCCTTTTCTTCGGTCGATACCTATCTTGCACCTTATATCCGTGTCGATAATCTTTCTTATGAACAGGTCGAGCAGGCGTTTCAGGAACTGATTTATAACTTGAACGTTCCGTCTCGCTGGGGCTCCCAGACACCGTTTACCAACTTTACTTTCGACTGGGTCTGCCCGGAAGACCTGCGTGACAAACATCCGATTATTGCCGGTGTCGAGCAGCCCTTTACCTATGGCGACCTCAAAGAAGAAATGCACATGATTAACAAGGCCTACATCACGATTATGATGAAAGGCGATATTAAGGGGCGTCCGTTTACTTTCCCGATTCCGACTTACAACATGACGCCGGATTTCCCCTGGGAAGACGAAAACACCGAACTTTTGTTCGAAATGACGGCCAAATACGGTTTGCCTTATTTCCAGAATTTTATCAACTCCAGCCTGAAACCCGGTCAGATTCGTTCAATGTGCTGCCGCTTGCAGCTTGACCTGCGCGAACTTCTGGCCCGCGGCAACGGCTTGTTCGGTTCCGCAGAGCAGACCGGTTCCATCGGCGTTATCACTTTCAACTGTGCTCGTCTGGGCTATGTCTACAAAGGTGACGAAGCAGGGTTGTTTGCCCGCGTTGATGAACTGATGAACATTGCCCGCACCTCGCTTGAAATTAAGCGCAAGGTTATCCAGCGGCTGATTGACAACGGCTTGTTCCCGTTCACCAAACGTTATCTGGGCACGCTCCGCAACCATTTCTCGACCATCGGTGTTAACGGTATTAACGAGATGATCAGAAACTTCACCAATGACGAGCACAATATTGCCGACCAGTGGGGACAGGCTTTTGCCGAGAAGTTCCTTGACTATATTCGTGCCCGTATGGTCAAAATTCAGGAAGAAACCGGCCATATGTACAACCTTGAGGCCACGCCGGCAGAAAGCGCTACTTATCGATTCGCCCGCGAAGACAAAAAACGCTACAAGGGAATTATTCAGGCCGGAACAGAAGAAAACCCGTACTATACCAATTCTTCGCAGCTGCCTGTCGGCTATACCGACGACCCGTTCGAAGCTTTGGATTTACAGTCTAATCTGCAGACCAAATATACCGGCGGTACTGTTCTCCACCTTTATATGGGTCAGCGGATTTCTTCGGCCAAAGTCTGCCGCGACATTGTCCGCAAGGTTTTGACCAATTATCGTTTGCCGTACGTTACCATAACCCCGACCTTCTCCATTTGCCCCAAGCATGGATATATCTCGGGAGAACACAAATACTGCCCAATCTGTGACGAAGAGAAGAAAGCAGAAAAAAGAGCCGCAGCTTCCAGAAAAGAAGTTGCATAGAGTAAAATTTAACTTTGGAGAAATAAAAATGACAACAATCAATTTTGAAGATATTAAATTAGCCGACGAAGAAAGACAGCCCTGTGAAGTTTGGACCCGCGTTATGGGATACTTCCGCCCGGTTTCCGAATTCAACAAAGGTAAAAAGTCGGAATTTTACTCTCGCGTATGCTTCTCTGAAAGCAAGGCTGTCTCCGGCGGCTGCTGCGACCACATGGACATTGCGGCTGAATAGTTTTTCAGACAGCATTTTATGATGAGTGCAAAAATTAAGGTCGGCGGTGTTGAAACTTTCAGCACCGTCGATTTTCCTGAACATATGTCGGCGGTGGTCTTTCTACAGGGGTGTCCCTGGCGTTGCCCTTTTTGTCATAATACGTCGTTGCAGCCGCTTGATGCAACAACGGGTTTTGTTTGGGAAAAATTTCTTGAGTTTTTGGAAAAGCGTAAAGGCATTTTGGACGCAGTCGTGTTCAGCGGCGGCGAGCCGTTGGTGCAAAATGATCTCGAAGCCGCGCTTAATGATGTTCGGGTTCTCGGTTATAAAACGGCTTTACATACCGGAGGTTATCGTCCGGAAGCGTTAAGGCGTGTTTTGCCAAAGCTTGATTGGGTTGGCTTTGATATTAAGGCCCCTCTGACGGCGGAAGCTTACCGGAAATCCACCGGCGGTTATGACAAAGTCGAAAATGTCCGGCAAAGCTTGAAGGCGCTGCTCGAAAGCGGCATCGACTTTGAGTGTCGTACGACTTGCGATCCGCGCATTTTGGAGGTTGAAGATATTTATGCTATTGCCGATTCCCTTAAAGATGCGGGCGTAAAAACATATCGGCTGCAACGTTATCGTCAGGTCGAAGGAGATGCTACGCCGGATTCGGAATGTGAAAAGTTTTTTTCCGATAAGGCGTTGGAACAATATCTGCGGGCGGCTTTCCCGGATTTTTCGTTCCGTTCTTAAATAAAAAAACAGCATTATGATAATGCTGTTTTTTTATTTAATTGAATGCTCAAAAGAAAATTGCCACCCTGTATGCCGGAAAATCACAATTTTTACGGAACGGAAGAGGTTGTCCGGAATGAAGGGAGAACAGATAAGCTTCATCAGACGAGAATTCATCTATGCACCAAATCTCCCCATGGTCAAATTGAGAGCAGGTTATTTTGTTCTGCTGCAATACATCTATTGTTTTTTTTAGTTGCCCTTTCAAATAAGCTGTACAAGAAGTCAACAAAAAGTCCTGAGACGGAAGTGATCCTGTTTTCCCCTGAAACGTCATTTGTTGGACACCTTCTCGGATAATATCCCATGACATCGGCAGAGTGCTGCAGTTGTTTTTCAAAACATGACATCTCCGAGCCAAAACAAGTCTGGGCAATAGTTGGATTCCCCAGAGATCTTTTGAACGGTTCAAAATAAGTCCGTTAGCCGCTGTTAGTTCGTTTCCCGTCTGGTAAACCAGAGGCAAAAGCGTCGGAATCAGTTCCTTTCTTCTTTCCAACCGGTTGTTATACCAAGCGTCTAATTCTGTTTCGCTGATGGCAAGTTCTCTGATAAACTCATCAAGCCTTAAAAAATTTGCATTCATAACTAAATAATTAAAAAATAATACATATATCAACAAAACTTATTTAGCATTATCTGCCGCTCATGTCAACCATTTCGTCAAAATGCTTTAAGACGATGGCCGCGGAAGTGTCGCCCGGGTGCTTTCTTGGGCCTTTTTTCTTTTGGCCGGGAAATCTTTTTCTCATCTTTGTTCTTGGCCTTCCGAGCTTTTTGCAGTTTTTTCAATCGCTCTTTGTTGACCGAAAAACCGAAACCGCCGAGATTGCGCCCCAGCGTATAATAGTGACCGTGCGCATAAGCGACCAGCCCGGCTTTTTCCAAATCCAGACGCCCTTTGTCGTCAATAAAGCTTTCTTCGACGTTAACGGCGACAATTTCGGCCAAAAACATATCATGGGAACCGAAGCTGAAAATCTCTCTGACGCGGCATTCCAGCGAAACCGGACTTTCGGCAATTTGCGGCGCCTTCACCTTGCTGCAGGGAAGAGGAGACAGTTGTGCTGCCTGAAATTTGTCCGTATTCCGACCGGACTTGACGCCGCAGAAGTCGGCGGCTTCTGCCAGCGGCAGCGTTGTCAGGTTAATGACAAATTCGCCGCTTTCTTTAATCAGCCCATACGAGTAACGGGACGGACGGATAGATACATAAGTCATCGGCGGTTCACTGTTGACGATGCCGGTCCAGGCGGCAGTCATGACATTGGGTTTTTCGACGGTTCCGCACGAAATCAGCGCCGGCGGCACGGGAGCCAGCATGGTTCCGGGTTTCCAGGTTATTTTGCTCATTATCTCAATTTCTCCGCAATTATTTACATCAATTTATCAACTTTTATGAGTTATGCAATTTAAAACAAAATTTTTGTAGACATTAATAAAATTGCATAATACCATAAATTGTTTTTATTTTACACTGCTAGTAAAGAAAGAGGCTGGCGAAATGATAACCAAACGAGACATAAACAATATCGAAAGCATGCTTTTTCTGCTGGCTGTAACGCAGCATGCCAATAAGCGCAGAGCTTCGGAAGCCTTGAGTACTTCGGTTGACACCATCAATAAATATATCGACAATCTGGAGCACGATTTGAATCTGAAGCTTCTATACAGCGATTCCCGCGGCACCAATCTCACGGAAAGCGGAGAGAAGATATTGGAGAGTGCAAAACAGATTAAAGATATTGTCCGCGGCATATACTCGGCCAATGTTGAAAACAAGAAAACACTCAAGGAATACAGCGGCCAGGTTCGTGTGGCAATGAACATCGGCGTCAACGCCAATTTGCGCCCCGAAGCGGCAAAGAACTTTTTTGACAAGTATCCGAATATTTCCATTGTTTCAACAGTGATGTCCGACAAGCCGAAGCTCGACAATATGGCCTACGACATAACCATAACGGACAGCCGGCCGACATCTCCGAATGTTTCCGTCATGAGAGAGATAAGCGTAGGGTGCGGCTTTTTTGCTTCGCCGGAATATATAAGGGAACACGGGCAGCCGTCGGATTTTAAGGATATGCTGCGCAATCACCGCATTCTCACAACGGCCAACAGCGCGCATTACATCAAAGGTTGGAAAGACGCCCTGAAAAGGGCTAATTTTGTAAGTTTTAACACGACTTCGTTTGAATCTCTGGTCAATCTGGTTAACTCGGGATTGGGCATCGCCGTTTTGCCTTTGTTTTATCAAAAAGAGGGATTGGTCTGCCTTAAAAACATACCCTGCGAAAGTTCGTTAAAGTTTTACCTCAGTGCCCATAACAACATCAAAGACATTCCGCGCGTCAGAACGGTTATTGATTTTTACGCGGCCATGCTGGATAAAATTGCCGAATTTTAATTTTATGCTTTAATTTTTGTTCATTTTGTGCTATTTTTGTCTCAAATTTAATAAAAACGGAAAATCCCATGCAGTTAAAAAATCTGATGCCTGACATTTATACCCTGATTCCGGAAGAATATGCCTCGCTTCGTTGCCGGGAGTATGACCGGCTGATTGATTTGTATATGGCCAGAGCCGTTCCGTCGGAGCACCCTCGTTTTATTCAGATCGGCGGCATTCCGGGGGCGGGCAAAAGCACTTTTTGCGCCGACAGACACTGGAACAGCCGGTTGTTTATCAGTTTTGATGCCATCATGGAAAACATTCCCGCTTACCATACCGATATTTATCGCCTGGGGAGAGCCGGCGGTTTCAAAAAATGGGAAATTCCGGCACGGATTATCGGTTATGAGCTGCTGCGTCGTGCCGTTGAAATTCGGGCGGATATTTATATGGAACACAGCGGCGTCAACAAACCGCATGTCCAACTGATTGAGAACCTGAAAAAATACGGCTATCAGACCGAAATACATTTTCTTCTCTGCAATCTTGCCGTTGCCAAGGCCAGGGCCGAAGCCCGCGAACGTATGACCGGCCGACATACGCCGCCGGCGCTTATTGCCGAGCGGTATAATCTGGTTGATACATATTTGCAGACTTATGCGGCCAAAGTCGACAGTCTTTATGTCTACAATACGACGGACAACAAATTTTCCCTCAGCCGCAATTATCAAAAAGGCATTTTGATTAACGCGGCCTGATTTCCCCCTTGTTTTATATGCTGAGTATTTGATTTTTATATGAGGGGATTTGCGTTTAAAAGTCAGAACGAAAATAATGTTTTAGAAAAATAAAAACCGCCGAGAATGGCGGTTTTTCTATTGGTGCGCCAGGCCGGACTTGAACCGGCACGACCTTGCGGTCAACAGATTTTAAGTCTGCAGCGTCTACCAATTCCGCCACAGGCGCGTCCGTAAAATCTACGAGAGTTATACAGACAAAAAACCATAAATGCAACATAAAACTTGTTTTTTTCTGCAAAATATGCTTTGTTGAAAATGCAGAAAAACCGAGAAATCGGCCGCCTGCGCATACTTGTTTTAATCGCTGCGCCGGTTGGCCTCTGCGGCAGAAACAGCGTTTCGGCAGAGTGGAAGGCGCGGCCATTCAAAGGATTAGTTCTATGAAAACAATAGATATTTCGTGGCGCCGCTACATTCTTCCGAATATTCACAACGAGGGATGGAAGTTTGTCGGTATCTTTGCTGCAATAACAGCGTTATTGGCAATGATTTGGCAGCCGCTGGGCTGGATTGGTCTGGTTCTGACCGTCTGGTGCTTCTATTTCTTCCGCGATCCTGAGCGCGTCACCCCGGATAAACCGGATTTGGTTGTTTCTCCGGCGGACGGCACCGTTCAGATGATTACCAAAGTTAAGGCACCCGAGGAGCTTGGCCTCGGCGATGCCAAATTTACCCGCGTCAGCGTCTTTATGAGCGTATTCAACGTCCATGTCAACCGCGCGCCGGCGGAAGGTAAAATCATAAAATCGGTTTATGTTCCCGGCAAATTTCTCAATGCCACGCTTGACAAAGCCAGCAAGGACAACGAACGCCAGATTTTGGCCATGAAAACCAAAAGCGGCAAAACCCTCTGCTTTGTCCAGATTGCCGGTTTGGTTGCCCGCCGCATTTTGTGCGAAGCAACCGAAGGCATGGAATATAAGGCCGGCGAGCGTTTCGGACTTATCCGTTTCGGCTCTCGTCTTGATGTTTATCTTCCCGAAGGTGTCGAACCTCAGGTTTGCCTGGGGCAGACAATGGTTGCCGGCGAAACCGTTATCGCCGATTTAAGCGGTAATGCGCCGCAGGTGAAAGGAATTATTCGCTGATGGAAAAAATTAATCATAAACTGCGTCTTTCGAAACAAAAGCTGACCAGCCTGCCGTTTCGCAAGATTGCTCCCAATATTGTCACCATGCTGGCTTTATGCGCCGGTGTCACATCAATTCGTTATTCGATTGCCGAAAACTGGGCCATGGCGGTTATCTGTATTTTCCTGGCCGCTTTTTTCGACGGCCTGGACGGACGCGTTGCCCGTATGTTGAAAGGTTCCACCAAGTTTGGTGCCGAGCTGGATTCCTTGTCCGATTTTGTCAGCTTTGGCGTTGCGCCGGCAATTCTGATGTTTCAGTGGACGCTGTTTGACCTGCCCAAATTCGGCTGGTTTTTCTGCCTGTTGTTTGCCATCGGCATGTCAATGCGTCTGGCGCGTTTTAATACCATGCTTGACGAAGATCCGCAGCCCGAATACTGGCATCATTTCTTTGTCGGCGTTCCGGCGCCTGCCGCGGCAGCACTGGCAATTATGCCGATTATGATGACGTTCGATTTTCCCGAGCTGGAACATATTCTGCGTTCAAACGTCTTCTGCAGTATTTTAATGCTGATTGTGGCTTTCCTGATGGTCAGCCGTATTCCGACCATCTCGACCAAGAAGATGAAAGTGCCGACGTTCATGTTTATTCCGATGATGCTGATTGTGGCTTTGTTTGCCAGTTTCATCATCAGCCAGCCCTGGATGACACTGGGCGTTATGACAGCGCTCTATGCCTTGAGCATTCCGGTCGGAATTTTTGTTTTCCTTCGTGAAAAAAGGGAATATGAGAACCGCTGAAAATAAAAAGGCTGCTCCGGCAGCCTTTTTATTTGACTTTTATTCATTTAGATTAAAACGGTGCTTCACAATAGAAACCTAATACTTTGTCTTCAGATTGACAACTTGATAAACTAATCCACCCGCTGCTTGTACAATATCCATTACCGCTTGATGAACGCAGATTGCAGCTACAACAAGAGGCCACGTTGTCAATTTTACAGGCGTTACTTCCGCTTGCCAAACTCCAGTTCAGGCCTCCGGCGGTTCTGGAGGCACAGGTTGTGGTAGCAGTTTCAGCGTTCCCGGAGCCACCGGCAATAACAACAATACCATGCAAACCGCTGCTGTCGACCCTCACAATTTTTCCAACGCCAATTCCGTTTGCGTCGATGTAAGAATCACCGACCTTATATTTTCTTTGAGTTTCCTCATAACTCGGACAGTAGACTTTGGACTGGTCGAGGGGGCATTTGAGAATGGTTTTTCCCGAGCAGTCGGCTTCAGTTTTGTTGTAACCGAGGGCATCGCAGGTCGGCGGGGTGGTGCAGACCTGAGCGGCGGCGGATTGGACGGACAGCAGCAGAACG
>CALXTV010000005.1 GCA_944391505.1 uncultured Alphaproteobacteria bacterium
CCTCCCGAAAACATAGATTGAAGCCCATATCTGAGATTTAGAATAACGTATTTTCGGAAAGAAGTCAACATATAATGAGAGGCTTCTTGTTTTTGGCTAAATTTGCCTCATCAACATTGTAATTCTTTGTCAGTTAATTTTACTGGCTTTTATTTTTGATTGGTTTAATATCAAAAGCAGTTTTATAATCAGGAGAAAATATATGCATTTGAAATTTCCGGAAAAGGTGGACAACGGCTTACGCTATCTGAAGCTGAAGCTTTTGCCGAAAACCTTGTTTTTCAGAACAATGCTGCTCATTTTCATTCCGCTGATCGTGGTTCAGGTGGTTTCTATCGTGGCCTTTTTTGACGGAAGCTGGGGCAGAGTGGGCAAGCGGCTGTCGACGAATTTGACGTCGGATATGGCGTTTATGATGCAACTGGTGGAAAAATCACCGGACAAGCTGGACGAAATTCAGAAACTCAGCCGGTCGATTTTCGATATTGATTTGAAATATTACGGCAATGATGAAAAGCATAAGGTTTTGAACAAGACCAGCCGCAATAACAAACTGGTAACCGGTTTTCTGGAAGATGCGCTGCGTCGGGAGTTTCCCGAGGCCATCAGCAGCATTTACATGGGCAAAGGCGATTATGATCTAATGGTGTTTGTTGATACCGAAAACGGTCTGTTTCAATTTGCGACATCGTCCAAGAATATTTTCTCGACGTCAATTTTCGGTTTTGTTGCCTGGATGATCGGTACGTCTCTGCTGTTGTTTTTGGTGGCGGCGCTGTTTCTCAGAATTCAGGTGCGTTCCATCGCCGAGCTGGCCCGGGTGGCCGAGGACTTCGGTAAAGGAATCGACAATAAGGACTTTAAGCCTTTCGGTTCCGTTGAAGTTCGCCGCGCGGGTATTGCCTTTATTAAGATGAAGGAACGTATTCAGCGCCAGATAAGCGAGCGTACGCAAATGCTGGCCGGGGTATCGCATGACCTCAGAACGCCGTTGACCCGTATGAAACTGCAGACGACGATGTTGAAAGACGGTCAGGACAAGGAAGATTTTCTGAATGATATTTCCGAAATGGAGAAAATGCTGGACGGATATCTGTCGTTTGTCAGCGGCGAGGGCGGCGAAAAGTCGACTTTTGTGGACATGAATGAGCTGATATTGAGCATTATTAACAAATTCCGCAATACCAAGGCGCTTATCCGTTATTCGACCAATGATCAGGTCAGTGCAATTCAGGGACGTGAACAGGCCTTGAAGCGAGCTTTGACCAATATTATTTCCAATGCCTTTGATTACGGCAAAACGGTGGCCGTCAGTCTGGAAAGCAACAACAACAAGCTTGAGGTGGCGGTTGACGACGACGGGCCGGGTATTCCGGAAGACAAACGCGAAGAAGTCTTTAAGGCCTTTTATCGCCTGGAGGGTTCCCGTAACAAGGAAACCGGCGGCGTTGGTCTCGGGCTTTCGATTGCCAAAGACATTATCACATCACACGGGGGCAAGATTGAGCTTCTCGACAGTCCGATAGGAGGCTTGAGGGTTCTCGTCAGTATTCCCCTATAGCGGCCACATCCGGCGCTATACTTTCAACAAAGTCTATATCAGTCCGCGGGTCAAAATTGCCAACGACTGACAGGGACGGAAAGGCCGGAGTGGAGGTAAGTTATTATGTTTTCTTGAAAAACCCGGTATTTTTTACCGGGTTTTTTTGGTTTGTTAAAGTCATTTTAACATATATATATTAGAATCTGCGCAGAATGTAATTTTACGGGTGAAAAGCAATGGCTGAAGATTTGAAAAATTCCGAAAACGGGCAGGTTTTGGATATGACTGCCGAAAATCCGGCGGCTGACGGCGAAGAATATGAGTACGAGTATATTGAGCTGGCCGAGGGAGAGGAGCTTCCCGAAGATGCGGAATATGAATATGTGGAGGTTTCTGACGATGAAATGCCTTCCATGACTCCTCCGTCTTCCGCCATACAAACGGAAACGCCCGCGACTGCCGTGTCTGCTCCCGAATCCGAAGCCCACGCTGCGGAGGTTGTTTCGGAACCGGTTTCGGCTCCGGCGGCGGAAACGGCGCAGTCAATCGTTCCTCCGGTGGAAGAAGCTGATTTGAATGCCCTGCTTGATGATAACGAGGAGATTCAGGAAGTAAATCCTTCGACTTTGCTGGACGGTGATTACAGCGATGAATTTGCCCGTAATTTGTTTGCCGATAAAGCGACCGAAAAAATAGAAGAAGTTTCAATCGACGATATTCTCGGTGCAGATGCGGCGGACGGTCCGGCCGGAATCGACGGTGTTCAGGAAGTTTCTGCCGACGATTTGATGGCCGGTCTGAACCGGAAAGAAGATGACGGATCTTTGCGGCGGGATATTTGGAGCGATTTAACCGACGATAGTGTAACGGCTGCTGACGAATCGGCTTTGATAACAGAACCTGTTATTGAACCGGCGCCTGTTGTTGAGTCTGAACCGGTTGTTGAGCCGGAGCCAGTTGCGGCACCCGAACCTGAAGCCGTTGCTGTGCCGGAGCCCGTTATTGAACAGACGCCCGTTGTTGAGTCTGAACCGGTTGTTGAGCCGGAGCCAGTTGCGGCACCCGAACCTGAAGCCGTTGCTGTGCCGGAGCCCGTTATTGAACAGACGCCCGTTGTTGAGCCCGAACCGATTGTCGAGCCGGAGCCAGTTGTGGCACCCGAACCTGAAGCCGTTGCTGTGCCGGAGCCCGTTATTGAACAGACGCCTGTTGTTGAGCCCGAACCGATTGTCGAGCCGGAGCTAGTTGCGGTACCCGAACCTGAAGCCGTTGCTGTGCCGGAGCCTGTTATTGAACAGACGCCCGTTGTTGAGCCCGAACCGATTGTCGAGCCGGAGCCAGTTGCGGTACCCGAACCTGAAGCCGTTGCTGCGCCGGAACCCGTTATTGAGACTGAATCGGTTATGCCGGTTCTTGATGAAGCAGAACCTGATGTTTATGCGGCGCCGGAGAATATTGTCGAAGCAAAGCCGTCCGTTACAGAAGAGAATCAGGCAGTTGTGACGGATTTGGCAACGACAGCGGCTGTTCAGGCAACGACAGAGCGTCCGGAAAACTCGGCTGGGAGAGTTGTTCAAGTTGCGTATCAATCAGTTTTGCTGACTGACGACGTTCGTGCCGGTATGCTGGCCAAAGACCGGGTCGCCGACGAAAATTCCGGTTTGCAGTTTTTTGAGATGCAGGGCGGAAGTTTGTTGTTGAACGTCGGCAGTGCCGCTTCTCTTGAGCATTGGCATCTGATTATTTTTAATCAGAATTTGGTACCGGTGGAAGCCGGCGGCGCGGTTGAAATCGTTCAGCCGCAGGATACAATCCGTTCGACGACCGTTGTAAAACACGGAACGGAAAAGCTGGAAATTTATAATGAAGAGGAATACCGGTTTACGGATCCGGCGGAAGGATTTGTTCCGGCGCAAAAGCATTTTATTTATGGTCGCACTGATGATGATACCGGTTTAATCGTCAATGATTTTGTAAATATTGGACTGCTTAAAAACGCCGGACGGGTCATTATTTTTGAAAATCCTGTTTTCGGCTGGCTGAGCGGGCCGAACGGCGCACAGATATATTTTGCACAGCTCGGTAAGCTTGCCGTTTCGGCGCCAGAACAAAGAATTGCCGATGAAGAAAAGGCCAAACTGCATGCGGCCAAATGGTTTAGCGGCGGTTTGGACGATAAATATTTCGAATTTTCGGCGTCGTCGCAATCCGGCGAATTTACGGGGACCGATGAAATCAGAGGTATTCATGTCAATGTTGGCAACTCTGCCTATGGCTGGAACGTTGTTTTTGACAATGGTCTGATGATGAATTTGCGTGATTTGCAGGAATTTGAAAACAAGCACGGCAAAATGCCTTCGCCAAACGGTGAAATCAGTCACGGCGCATTAAAGCTGAAATTCAGCAATGTTGAAAAAATTGTCGTTTATCAGGCACCGCAATATTTTGCTTACGGACGAAATTAAGTTCAGTTATTTGTTGATCGGGAAGACCTGAACGTTGCCATTGACGCTTGCCGAGTTGTTGGTATTTATTTGCGGCGTGGTGGCGTTGATATATGCCTGACCGGCATTGCCGGAGATTTCCGGAGCCGCCGCGGAAGTCAGTTCGGGTCTGAGCGGATAGGCGTCGTTGGGAAGTCGGATAAGCATATAGCCGGTGCCGCCGCCATAAGCCGGACCGGACAGGCCTACGGAATAGAAGCCGCCGATATAACCATAATCAAGGTCAATATAATCGATGACAAAGAGTGTTTTTATCATCGTTTGGCCGATGGCTGTCATGCGGCACATATAACCGCTGTCCTCCAGAACGACATTGTTGACATTTTTTACATAAAGCAGCGTTTTGGCCGGTTTGCAATCCGGCGTTTGTCCGTTGTAGGTAACATTGTAGTTCATAATCAGGTTAAGAGACCGGTTGCCTTTGGCAATGGACACGTCGGTAATCTGAACCGAATCAATATACATGTAAGCCGGGGTTATGCCAACCGTAATCGGCAGGGAGACAAAGTTTTCAATACAGGCGTGCGTGCCGGCATCTGCCTGGCAGACGAGGGCTTTTTTGCGATTGTTGTTGTCAAGCAAGTGCAGCAGGCTGTTGTAGATGTATTCGCGCGACATTGACAATTTTGCCGGGGCGCATTGTTTGGTGCGGCAGACAACAACGGAAGAAGGCATACGCAAAGGGGCTGGTTCGCGAACGGAGGCCGTCTTAAACGGATTGTTCAGAATATCCTGAACGCTGCGGTTCCAAAATTCGCAACCGCCGAGAGCCGCGGCCATTGCACCCAGCAAAAAAACTCTATGGAAAATTTTTGACACTTTGAGTTATTCCCCTGTTACCTGACTTTAAACTTTAGCCTATCATAAGTCAAAGCAATGAGAATAACAAACTTTTTAATGCTGTTATCCAATATATTGTTGATTAAACCGGCGGAAGCGGTATAGTAACGTGTGTGAAGACTGAAAGGAAAGGCAGAAGATGAAATCTGCAGTGGTGTTTTGTCTGGCTTTTTTCTGTGCGGCGGCGGTTTATGCAGGCGACGACATCTATGTCGTGGACGGAGACAGTTTGAAACTGGGCGAACAGAATGTGCGTTTGGCGCATATTGACGCGCCGGAATATTATCAGGCCTGCAAGAGGGCGGACAAAAGCACCTATAACTGCGGCATTAAGGCCCGCGAAAAGCTGGAGAGCCTGCTTAAGCTCGGCGAACTCAACTGTAAGACGGTCGGCAAAGACATCTATAACCGCGATATGTGCGAGTGCTTTGCCGGCAAAGTCAATGTTAATCTGGAAATGGTGCGAAGCGGCTGGGCCGTGGTTTATAAAAGCAAAGACGCCGCCTATCTTGAGGCGCAGGCAGACGCCAAACGCGCCAAGCTCGGAATCTGGCAGGGAAAATATATGAAACCCGAATTGTACCGGATTTTGTTCAAATAAGAATAAAGTTAACTTTTTATATAGATTCTTATTGACAGCAGGAAAAAGTTATGTATATTGCAAACAACGATTTATGTAATGAAATAATCAAGAATTAGGTGAATTAAAATGTACGCAGTAATTAAAACAGGCGGAAAACAGTACAAAGTTGCTTCCGGCGACGTTGTTAAGCTGGAAAAAATCGCCGGTGAAGAAGGTAAGGAAGTAGTTTTCAACGAAGTTCTGGCTTTGGATGATGTTATCGGCACGCCGCTGGTTTCCGGCGCTTCGGTCAAGGCTACCGTTTTGAAACAGGCTCGCGATGCGAAAGTTATTGTCTTCAAGAAAAAGAGAAGACAGAATTATCGCCGCAAAAACGGTCACAGACAGAATATTACGATTGTCAAAATTACTGACATTATCGGCAAGTAATAAGAATTTTAGGAGAGAATAGTCATGGCACACAAGAAGTCAGGCGGTAGTTCGAATAACGGACGCGACTCAGAAGGCCGCCGTTTAGGTTTGAAAAAGTCCGGCGGTCAGGCCGTTATTCCGGGCAACATTATCATTCGTCAGCGCGGCACCAAGTATCATCCGGGCGAGAATGTCGGTATGGGTAAAGATCATACGATTTTTGCTCTGGTTGAAGGTAAGGTTGTCTTTACCAAAAAAGCCGACGACAAGACGTTTGTTTCGGTTGTTGCCGAATAAGCCTAAGGCAGAAGATTTCAGGCGGAGGGGGTGTTCAGCATCCCCTCCGTTTTTATCTTAGAAAACCGGTAGGAATTTCGGGGGCTGATGCTTAAATAGAAGCTGAGGCGGCTTAAATAACGGGGAAAAAACAATGAAGTTTTTGGATCAGGCAAAAATATATGTGAAATCCGGCGACGGCGGTGCGGGCTGTGTGTCTTTCCGGCGCGAAAAATATATTGAGTTCGGCGGTCCGAACGGTGGTGACGGCGGCAAAGGCGGCAGCGTTTATTTTGAAGCGGTTGAGAATCTGAATACGCTGATCGATTTTCGTTACAACCAGCATTTTAAGGCACCGCGCGGCCAGCATGGCATGGGGGCGGACAAAACCGGCGCCAAAGGCGATGACATCATAATCAAGGTTCCGGTCGGTACCGAGATTGTTGCCGATGACGGCGAGACGGTCATTGTTGATATGGTTAAGCCGGGGCAGCTTTATATGATTGCCAAAGGCGGTGACGGCGGGCGCGGCAACGCGCAGTTTAAAACGGCGGTCAATCAGGCGCCGCGTTATGCCGAACCGGGTTGGCCGGGAGAAGAGCGTTGGGTTTGGCTGCGTTTGAAAGTGATTGCCGACGTCGGGCTTATCGGCATGCCGAATGCCGGAAAGTCGACGTTTTTGTCGGTTGTGACCAAAGCGCGACCGAAGATTGCCGATTATCCGTTTACGACACTGCATCCGAATTTGGGCGTGGCCTGGGTCAACAACTACGAAATGGTTTTGGCTGATATTCCGGGTCTGATTGAGGGGGCTCACGAAGGTGTCGGTCTGGGAGACCGCTTTCTGCGCCATGTCGAACGCTGCGCCGCTTTTCTGCATTTGGTTGACGCGACGGAGGAAGACGTCGTCAAAACGTATAAGGCAATCCGGCGCGAACTGGAACTTTATAAAAAAGACTTGAGCAAAAAGCCGGAAGTGGTTGTGCTGAACAAAATTGATGCGCTGGACGAAAAGGAAGTCCGGGAAAAGGTTAAGGCCCTTGAAAAAGCCGGCGGAAAAAAAGTTTTTCCGATTTCGGCCATTGCAAAACAGGGACTTTTTGATTGCCTTAACGAAGTAAGCGGGTATATTACCAGAGAGAGGCGCGCCAAGGCCGAAGACGACGAAAAGGTCAAAGTCGTTGAAGAGGTAAAAAAGGCTTGGTCGCCGCTGGATTAACGGGAGTGAGAAGATTGGCAAAAGCAGCTAAGAAAATTAATACAAACGATGAAGACAAAGTTTTGGAGATTATTACCAAAACGCTTGATGAAAACAAGGCCGAAGACGTTGTGGTTATTGATCTGCGCGGTAAGACGTCCATTGCCAACCAAATGGTGGTTGCCAGCGGAACGTCGCAGCGTCATGTGGCTTCTTTGGCTGAAAAAGTTCAGGAAAATCTGAAAGCAGCAGGTTTTAAGTCGGCAGTTGAAGGCGAAGAAAAAGCCGATTGGGTTCTGATTGACGCTTTTGATGTTATTGTGCATATTTTCAAGCCGGAAGTCCGAGAATTTTACAGCATTGAAAAAATGTGGCAGTCCGTTAAGGCTCGTTCTTAAATTATAAAAAAACAAAAGCGGTTTTTGGGTATGGCCGCTTTTGCTTTGTTTGTACGATGATCTCATAACGGTTTGATGCAGACGACAGAAGCCATTAATAATATTGCGATGACAACCGCCAGAAAATACCAGCCGATGTGTGTCGTTTGTTTGAGCTCTTTATCGTGCCATAATTGTTGCAGATTTTGCTCTTCTGTCGACAGTTTGCTTTTTTTGTTTTGATCTTCCATACTGAAAATATTTAAATTAAACATAATAATTATAAAATAGTATCTTGAATGTTGTTAATATGTCTGCGCTTGCAGCAAAAGTCAAGTCCGGTTGGTGATTTTAGAGTAATACAGTTTGCTTAAACGGTTTTTTTTGGGGGGGAAATATGAAGGTAACGATTTTGGCAATCGGCAAATGTAAGAAAAATTCACCGGAAGCTCTGATTATTGACGAGTATGTCAAGCGTTCTGGCTGGATGGTGGCAATTAAAGAAAAGGACAATGCTTCTCAGGAAGAAGAGGCAAAATTTTTGCAGGGGAATATTCCTTCCGGCGCAAAGGTCGTTGTTTTGGACGAACGCGGAGAAAATATGAAAAGTTTGGAACTGGCTGCCAAAATTGAAAACTGGATGCTGAACGGTTGTTCGGAAATCTGTTTTCTGATCGGTGGTGCGGACGGGCATCTTCAATCGACCAGAGACCGGGCGGACCTATTGCTTTCTTTCGGGAAACTGACTTTGCCGCATATGCTTATGCGGGCCGTTTTGGCCGAGCAGATTTATCGTATACAGACGATTGTTAATCATCATCCTTATCATCGCGAATAAAAAACTCGTATAGTGGTCAACTCGTACAGAAACATCGGGGTAAAATTTTTAGTCACGTACTTTTTTGACTCAGGAACCTAAGCTCGCTGTGGTCGCTGTTGCTTCCTGGCTCGCGTAAGGTTTTCTGAGATGTTGCAGATAAAAAAGCAACACTGGTTGCTTTTTTACTTAGCCATTGCTCAAAAAATTTTCCCCTTGTTTCTTACTATTTGACTCACTCTTCGAGTTTTTTAATTTGTATAGTGGTCAACTCGTACAGAAACATCGGGGTAAATAGTTAAACTCTTCATAATTGTATTTAGCCAAAAACAAAGAGCCTCTCATTATATTTTGACTTATTATGAGAAGTAAGTTAACATATATTTGATAGGTGTGATGTGAACAGCAATTGGCAGGTCTTATATCTGCTCTTTGCCGAAGTTTCTGCGCACCTCCGCCTTCGCAGGCGCCGTCCCTTATATTAACTTGTCCGAGGTGTGCCATGGCTCGTGTTCATCTGTTCTTTTCTATCGTTTTGGCCAGCGGTGCTTTTTTTGCCGCGGCCGATGTTTCGGAGGCTGAACAAAGCCTGCCGCTTACCTTGTCGGTTAATACACACACAAATACATTATCCACACCCCTGACGGCGTCTGCGTCTCTTTTTGCCGATTTGAAAAATTCTTATCAGACTGTCGGCGTTTGCTTTATCGGTTTTGGCGATTGTATGGAAGATGCCGGTTTTGGCAGGGGCGGTGATGATTATTCGCTGGATACGGCCTCTCAATGCAAAAACGAGGGATATGTTCTCAACAACTGCAATTCCGTTCAATCCCCCAAAGATTATTGCCCGTATAACAAGTCTTATGTTTCCGGATGTAAATGTGCGTCTAACCTTATAACCTGTCCGGCAGGGCAAGTCGGTGTGGGTGATGCCTGCGAGGGAAAGTACGCTTCCTGCAAATGCGACCCTAATCTTATAAGCTGCGCTTCCAACCAGACCGGACAGGGGGCAAGTTGCGGCGGCAAATATCAGTCCTGCGTCTGCAAGTCGGAATATCAATATAATTCATCAAACTGTACATCGCCGCGTTCGCTGACCGGTGCCAGCTGCGGCGGCAAGTATACGGGCTGCTCGTGTCCGGGAGGGATAACCAGTCTGCCTTACGGATGCGAGGAATATTATGCGTCGCCCTGCAATTCCGTCTGTAAGAAAGCTTATGTGGACAACTGCAGGAATCGTACGGCGGTCAGTACACCGTACGGCTGCCAGACTTATTGGTCTGACTGTTCTTCCAAATGTCAGAAGGCTTACCCGGACAACTGCCGGAATCGTACGGCCGCAACTTGTGCTTTTGGCTGTCAGACTTATTGGAGCGATTGTCAGTCGAAGTGCCAGACCTGCAAGACCGATAACTGTGCCAACCGAACCGCCGTTAATGCGCCATACGGTTGCCAGACTTATTGGTCAGACTGTGCTTCCAAGTGTCAGACGGCCTATGCCGACAACTGCCACAACCGTACGGCGGTCAGTACACCGTACGGCTGTCAGACTTATTGGTCTGATTGTACTTCCAAATGCCAGACGGCTTATGCAGACAACTGTCGGAATCGTTATGTCAATAATGAGCAACAGGTGGCAATTTTCGGCTGTGCTAAGTATTTCGACGATTGTCCGACCAAATGTCAAATGCCTAATCCGACAAGCTGTACCTATGCCGCGCGAACGGCTCATCCGGAGGCCATTGTGGTCGGGACGAATGAAGAGCTCAGGACTGCGGCGGTTTCCGGAGAGAAAATTTACCTGAGCAGTGATTTAGATATATATACAAATTTTGAAATTAAAAACGGTACGGCAATCCATTCGGCCTATGAACTGGCGCCGAAATATTGTCTGGAAAAAGGATGGGGCGGTATATGGAATATTTATGAAGGAACCAAGATTAATGTTCCTTTATATAGTGCCGGGTTAGATGTTATGGGAAGTTTCAGTTTTTCAAAAGATATTAAGTTAAATTCTTTGTATTTTGGTGCACCGCCTTTGGGAATATCCGAAGAAACCGAAATTAGCATTACTTCTGAAAATGATGCCAAAATTCAAAGTTATAACTTAGGTGGTTCGCTTGAGATTTTGAATGATTCGTTGAAGTCGATTTTTATTGATAATCTTGTCTGGGTCTCGACTTTGCGGCTTGATTTTATTTCAAACGAAGATCTGACGGTGACTGTGAGAAAATCTGGAGAATTTGATTCTCTTAATTTGAGTGGGGGACCGGGAAAGTTTGTTCTGGAAGACGGAACGTTTAATATTAGGGGTAATATGATTATTAACTCTATTCAGCCTCCTTATTTAGGCGACGGTATCGAAGTTTTGTTTAAAAATGCCAATGTTAATTTGCGTGACCTTGAGATGCAGTCAAATTCGGAAATCGTGCTGGATAATTCCACTGTTGATGCGAATAATAGCTTGGGAACTTATTTGGATTATTCTAACCTTTTCTATGACAACTCTGTGCCGACGGGAGCAATCCGCTTTAAGAACGGCAGTAAATGGCTTAATATGTCCCATATTAGCATACACGACCTTTACGGCGGTGGATATGGCGTGGAGTTTGTTTTTGAACCGAACAGCCATTCTTATATTGAGACGTACAAAGGGTTTGGCACTTGTCAATACGGAAAGATATCCGCTCAAGATCCGACGCAGGAAGCAAAATTGCAAAGTTACGGCGCTGCTACGACGGAGCTATGTTTCATACCTGATTATTATAATAATTATACCAAGCAAATTAATATAAAAGTAGAATAAAAAAACAGGCCCTGCAAGTGATTGCAGGGCTTTCCGTTGAATTGGCTACAGGTTTTTCATGGCCAGTCGTTCAAGTTCTTTGAGCTTGTCGCGATAGACGACGGCCGTTTCAAACTCAAGATTGGCGGCGGCTTCTTTCATCAGTTTGGTATATTCTTTGATTTTTTTCTCAACGTTTTTGATTTCTTCAATATCTTTGGTGTCGTCTTTGACAAAGTCGGTTTCGGTCATTTCTTTTAGGGTGGCCGAAATGCTTTTTTTGATGGTTTTCGGGGTAATGCCGTGTTCGGCATTGTATTTCATCTGTTTTTCGCGGCGGCGGCGCGTTTCGTCGAGCGCCTGTTTGATGGAGCCGGTTATTTTGTCGGCGTACAGAATGACTTTGCCTTCGGCGTTGCGGGCCGCACGACCGATTGTCTGAATCAGCGAGCGGGTCGAACGCAGAAAGCCTTCCTTGTCGGCGTCAAGAATGGCCACCAACGAACATTCCGGAATATCCAGGCCTTCGCGCAAAAGGTTGATGCCGACCAGCACGTCGAAAACGCCGAGGCGTAAATCTCTGATGATTTCAATACGCTCGAGCGTGTCAATGTCGGAGTGCAGATAGCGGACTTTTATGCCGTTGTCGTTTAAATATTCGGTCAGGTCTTCGGCCATTTTCTTGGTCAGTGTCGTTACCAGAATACGTTCGCCTTTGGCGACAACCTTGCGGCATTCTTCCATGAGGTCGTCAATCTGGTTTTCTACCGGGCGCACAACACATACCGGGTCGGCCAGCCCGGTCGGGCGGATGACCTGTTCGACAAAGGTGCCGCCGCTTTGCTCAAGCTCCCAGTCGCCGGGGGTGGCGGAAACGAAAATTGTCTGGCCGCGCATGGCATTCCATTCGTCAAATTTGAGCGGGCGGTTGTCGACGCAGGACGGCAGGCGGAAACCATAAGCGGCCAAAGTCGATTTGCGGTTATAGTCGCCGCGGAACATTCCACCGATTTGCGGTATGGAAATATGGCTCTCGTCAATGAAAATGATGGCGTTCGGCGGCAGATATTCAAACAGGGTCGGCGGCGGCGCACCGGCCGGACGTCCGGTTAGGTAGCGCGAGTAGTTTTCAATGCCTTTGCAATGTCCGGTCGCTTCAAGCATTTCAAGATCAAACCGGGTGCGTTGTTCCAGCCGTTGTGCTTCCAGCAGTTTGTTTTGACTTTTAAATTCCTCAAGGCGCTCTTTTAATTCTTTTTTGATGCCGACAATAGCCTGAGACAGAGCCGGGCGCGGCGTGACGTAGTGATTGGCCGGATAAACCGTGACTTCTTTCAGATCAACGGTTTTTTTGCCGGTCAGGGAATCGAACTCGCAGATGCTTTCAATCTCATCGCCGAAAAAGGAAATGCGCCAGGCACGGTCTTCGTAATGTGCCGGAAAAATATCCAGTATGTCGCCCTGAACCCGGAAGGTGCTGCGGACAAAATTCTGCTGATTGCGCTCGTATTGCAGTTCGGCCAGGCGGCGGCAGACTTCCCGCGGGGCAATTTCATCGCCGACTTTTAGCGGAATGGTCATTTGCGAATAGGATTCAACGTCGCCCAAGCCGTAAATGCAGGAAACCGAGGCAATGATAATGACGTCTTTGCTTTCCAGAATGTCACGGGTGGCCGCGTTGCGCATGCGGTCGATTTGTTCGTTGATGGCCGAATCTTTTTCAATATAGGTGTCGGTTTTGGGAACATAGGCTTCCGGCTGGTAATAGTCATAGTAGGAAACGAAATATTCGACATGGTTGTTCGGAAAAAATTCTTTCATTTCCGAGTAAAGCTGGGCCGCCAGAATTTTGTTCGGTGCCATAATCAGGGCGGGGCGCTTGCTTTGTTCAATGATTTTGGCCATGGTAAAGGTTTTGCCGCTGCCGGTAACCCCGAGCAGAACCTGATTTTTTTCGCCGTTTGCGATGCCTTCGCAGAGCTCCTTGATGGCTTCCGGCTGATCGCCCGCGGGAGCAAAGGGACTTTCAATTTTGAAATCACTGCTCATTGTTTTTTGGGCCGTTGTTTTCCGTGTCTTCGTCCAAGTCGGCGAGCCGCAGCGAATCCGTATAGATTTTGGTAAAGTTGCTGAAAGCGGCAACGTCATTGACCATGCGGTCTATTGAGTTAAGGTCTATTTTATCGTCTTCAAGGCGTCCGGTCAGGATATTGAAGACGCTGTGATATTTTGTGTCTTTGAAGTAAGGCATGAAAGTATTGCGCAAACGTACGATAACGGTTTCTTTGCCGGATTTTTTCAAAGCTGTGGCCCAGTCGAGAATATAGTTAATCTGTTCTTCACTCAATGGCTGGCCGGGTGTCGGCTTTTCGACCAGATATTTGAGGTTGTCTGATGCGGGGCCCCATAATCCGGCGTTCCAGAATATTTCGCTTTTTAAGAGAATGGCGTTTTTGCTGTAGTCGTCTTTCAGCAGTTTGAGCGCTTCTTCCTGACGATTGAGCGCGGTAAGCGCTTTGGCGCGGATGATTTTGCGCTGCAACGCCAAAGTCTGCGGAATGGCATCGCTTTGGGTATCGTCGAGCATAAGCAAAGTTTCGCCTTCTTTGTGGTTGAACAGATATATCAGAGCCAGGCGGGTGCCGATTTTTGCACGGTCAAGCGGTGTCATCGGAACGGTGCGCAACTGATTGGTCAGCAGGCTTTCGGCACGGTCAAGCAAATCAACGGCTACCAGCCGGTCGCTTAATTTCAGAATTATGGTGTTATATTGCGGGCTTTTAGGTGCCAGCCATTCATAATCGTGGTACAAAGCCAGTGATTTCAGAGCCGGCAGATTGTCGGCTTCGTTATGAATATAGATGTTTTCAAACAAACGAACCATTCTGTCTTCAACGGCCGGTTTGTCTTCATAATCGGCATAGTTTTTCAGCTCCTGAAGCGTGCGGAGGGCATTGGCAAAATCTTTTTGACGGGCGTACATATCGGCCAGACCGTCAAGCAGGCTTAATTTGAAAGTTCTTTCACCCCAGGCATAGCGCAGGCGTTCAAACTCGCTGATAGCGTTGTCCAGCGGAAACAGATTTAATTTTAAGCCAAGCTCGACGATTTCTTTACGCGCCAATGAAGTATACTTAAGCGAATCGAGCGGCAATATCCGTCGGTATTCGTTAATTGCACTCATCGGCGATCCCTGCAACACCAGCTTTTTTCCGGTCAGGTAGTGAACGGCGGGCACGAGGCGTCCCGGGTGACGGCTGTTTTTCAGAATATCAATAAAATTCTGCGTGGAGAGGTCGTCGCCGGCATTGAGCGCAACCTGGGCACCGACCAGAGCAATACGGTCTTTGATTTCGTCCGGATAGTCGCGAATAAGGGAGATGAAAGAAAGCAGAATACCGCCATATTCATCTTTGTATTCAATTGCCGCTTCAGACAGAGTTCGCCAGAAAACGGCTTCGTTGTTTGTCGACAGGTGCCCGTATGAAAAGTCTTCGACGGCCTGTTCGTAACGATTGGCCAGAAAGTTGGCTATACCGGAAAGTCCGTACAGGCGCTCGGATTGTGCCTCCGGTGCGCCGGAGGCTTTTATCTGGTTGATGATGCTCAGCGCATTTGTTCCCAATCCCCGCATGACATAGTATTTGGCAAGTTCCAGCCGGGTTTTATTTTTTTGTTCTTCCGGTGCGGCGGCAATGTCATCGCGTAACTGCTGTTCTGCTTCAATAAACGGTCGGCTCATCAGTTCGGCACTGATTGTTCCGGTCAGCGGAGAAAGCTCGTTTTCGTCCTGACCAAGCATGGCTTGACGTTTGAGGTAGTCGAGGTTATGGGATATGTTCAGACCCCGGTTGTATCCCTGAATCGAGATTCCGGTTGTTGCCCGGCTGACGACGATGTCGTTAGTTTTGGATATGATGACAATCCCCTGATAAGATGCGAGAATATCCAAATCAGGATAAGTGTAGGGATGTTCAATTCCGACGCCGATGTCCAAACTTGGGGCTGCGATGATGGTGTCGCCGATTTCCGGATCAAGCGTTGAGATGACGTTGCCTGTATTGGAAACCGGAACAAAGAGATATGGCTGTTTGCGGCTGTTGTATTGTGTGAAAGCCTGAAGGTAGCGGTGTTCTTCGTCAGGAAACGGCCTTTTCAGAATGTCGACGACCCAGAGCAAGCCTTCTTTACGAACGGTGTAATAAGTTCCTTCTTTGGGTTTTAGACGTAAAATAAGACCTTGATAATTCGGTATTTGTATCAGTTCATCAACCAGCGGTGCAGCGTTGGCTGCCAGCGCTTCGATATCAATGTTTTGCGAGTGGTCGAAAACAATCCACAGATAATCGCCGCGGTGGAAAACAGCCAAACCGACAGGAATGTTCCAGGGAAAGCTCAAGCTGACGCTTTGTTTTTCGTTGTTTTCCTGCGTCATTTGCGGCACCGCCATTTCGCTGCTGCTTGATCTTTTGGCTGTACTGCGGGTCTCAATCGGACGGATTTGTGCCGTGGAAACAGGTTCGACAGCCGCAGCGCTTCCAATGACCGAGGCAGGCGACGGCACAGGGAAAAAACAGGCAAAAACCAGCGTACAGAGTGCCATACGCCGGCCGACATTTTTTAATATATTTCTTGTCTTATTGCTCAAAACCTTTTTCCGTTGCCGTTAAATGCTGTTTCCGATAATCTCGTCCGTTACGGCTTTTGCTTTTGCCGCTTCCATTTGGGAAACAATGGCTGATGCCGCGGACGGTTTCATTTCTCTCAACAGGTAGGCTGCCGTTTCGATGTCCAGCGTGTTGAATATTCTGGCAGCGCTTTGCGGTTTCATGCTGGTGTACATCTTGACCAGCGCGGCCATTTTTTCTTTTTCTTTTTCGTTGTATTCGTTAATGAGTTTCTTCAGTTTACTTTCATATTCGCGGAGCTGAACCAGCTTTTTTTCAATTTCCTCTTCAGCGACTTTTAGCTGGACGGCTTTCTTGTCAATCTCTCGGCTTCTCAGATCAAGAGCTTCGCGACGCTCGGCGAGTTCCTGCAAAATCATTATTTCGGACTGAGTAAAAGTACTGTTATTTTTTTCTCCGCTTCCTGCCGGGGTTTGTCCGCGTTCAGCCTGTTCCAAAACTTTGCTTAATTCCGCGGTTTCCTGTGAGGCTTTTTCTTCGGCCCAGGCGTGGCTTTGACCAAGATGAAAACGGCTGTCATCGGCATTTTTCAGCGAATCAAAAACATTATTGACACGAATGGACAGTGTCAGAACGGCCAGAAAGATGAAGACGGGCAGAATGCGAAAATGATTTTTTATTTTTGTCAGCATTGAACTTCCTTATTTTATCGAACGAAGTGCTTTTAAAAGCTCCATTTCGGCTTCAGAGCGCGAATCCGAAACACCGAAAGTTTCAGATTCTTTGTCTTTGCGGAACGGCATTGCGGATTTTGTATTTCCGAAACGTTCTCCGGTATTTTTTTCGTCTTTAATGGTACGTCCGTCTTTTATCATAATTTCCAAACGGTCGGCCAGATTATCCGCCCTTTCGTTAATGAAAGTCAAATCATCTTTCAGGGTTTTGGCATTGTCGACGATTTCTTTGAGGCCTTCCGACGAATGTTCGGTAACCGATTTGAGTTTGGGAATTGAATTTTCGGCTTTAAATGTTGCTTCGTTAAGTGACTGTACCAGTTGTGACAGACTTTTCTGGTTTTGACGCAGAATGTTTAAATTCCGATTGAGCCGGTATGCAAAGACAATGGTCGGAATCAAAAGCCCGATAATGGTCAAGTTGATGATTAGTTCAAAGCTATCCATTGCGTTCTGCCTTATCTTTTACTTTAATAACAACGTGTTCAGCTTTGCGTCCCATGCAGCCCTTAAGCAGGGGAACGTCGCCGCAGATGAGTGTGACGTCATCGGTGCAGGACATTTCCAAAGGCAGAAAAGAACCCTTTTCCCATTTGGCAATTTCGCCCAGACTAATCAGACGCTCTTTGAGAATGGCCTTGATTTCGACATCGGTTTCCCACAACTGTTCCATCAGGTGATTTTCCCAGATGGTGTCCCGTCCGTAGCGTTCGCCCATAAACATCTGAAGCAGAAGGTCACGAACCGGTTCCAGTGTTGCATAGGGAATCATCAGGTCGATTTTTCCACCGCGGTCTTCCATGTCTATGCGCAGGTGGGCGACGATGACAGCGTTGGAAAGCCGGGTTATGGTTGCAAAACGCGGATTGGTTTCCAGACGGTCATAAGAAAAGTTGACGGAAGTTATCGGGTCAAAAGATGTTGAAAGATCGGAGAGAATCAGCTCAATCATGTCTTTGACGAGGTTTAATTCAATCGTGGTGTAGGGTCTTCCTTCAATGCGCATGGCGGCTGTGCCGCGGCGTCCGCCGAGCAGAACGTCGACGATGGAATAAACCAGAGAAGAATCTACGGACATCAGACCGAAATTGTCCCATTCTTCGGCTTTGAAAACGGCCAACAGGGTCGGCAGAGTCAGGGAATCGATATATTCGCCGAAGCGCATGGATTCAATATTGTCGAGAGAAACTTCAACGTTGTCCTGTGTAAAATTGCGGAGTGATGTGGCCATCATGCGAATCAGGCGGTCAAACACAATGTCGAGCATGGGCAGACGCTCGTAAGAAACCATGGAGGCATTTAAAATGGCGCGGACGCCGGTTTTCATCTCATAGTTTTCTTCATCATCATCCGGCGTGTATCCGAACAGGGAATCAATTTCTTCCTGATTGAGAATTTTTGAATCGCCGGCATCTCCCGCTGGTGCTGCCGTTTCGCCGTCATCGCGGATTTTTATGGCATCGGCCCAGTTTTGGTCTTCCTTGCGGGCGGCGTCTTGTTCCTGATTATTTGTTTGATTTTCCTCTGCCACTTTGGGTGTCCTTAAAGTTGGTTATTTATCAATTCCGAAAGCTTTGAAGTTAAGGTTGGATACCACAACCGGGCTGACAATCAGGTTGATGCGGTACAGCAGTTCTTCCTTGAGCCAATAAAGACCGTTGGAACCGCTGATTTCATCCGGTGTCAGTTCAATTGTATGCGCAATGACCGCGTCGACGATTTTGGGCATGAGCCCTTCGACAATCTGAACGTCTTCGACCCTGGTCAGTTCAAGATTGAGACGAAAACTGACATCCTGCGGTGTGCCGGCAGCATCTTTGATGCGGACGTTAATTTCGGGAATATCGTAGAGTATTGTAAGTTTGTTTTCTGCGTTTTCGCCTTCGGCCGGACGTTCGACAACGGCGTAAGAAAGACTCTGCGGCCCGGTTTTTTTACTGAAAACAGAGTAAAAGCTTACAACCAGCCCGATTGCAATCAGTGCCGGCAGCAGAAAAACAAGTATTTTTTTGCGGTCGATTTTCTTTTTGCCGTCTTCGACATCCGAATCCGCATCAAAATCATCGTCCAAATTTGCCATAACCCAACCTTAACAATAGATTTTCCTATTCGGCATTTTATAATATTTTTTTTAGAAAGAAACCCTAAAAACATACTTATTAAACGGATTTGTCATTTTAACCATTATTTCAGGATTTTCGATGTATAAAACAGACAGAAAAGTTCTTTTGAAGCTTGGTGCCGCCGATTGTTACAGATATGTTAATTTTGAGGAAAATTAAAGCTTTGACATGGAAAAAAAGGCGTGTTTATGGTAAGATAGACAAGAGTTGAATAAGACGAGGCATAAGTGTAATGTACATATGGGTTCTGCTGGCGACATTTATAGCAATTTTGTATTCGTTTAATCTGCCGACGCGTTCAGATATGCGCGAAATTTATGTCGAACCACAAGCGGAGGCGATTGTCAGCAAAATGCTTTTGCAACATCGGGCGGCTGAAAATTATGCCAGGGATCTTGGTTATACGTCTTATTATCCCGGAGAAGTCGATTTTGATCTGCTGTGTCGGATGAATTATCTTCCGTACGGTCTGGAAGGATGTAACCCTGCCGATACCAGCAAAATCGAGCGCAGGCAGGAAATTCATTCGCGGATATATTGTCTGGACGAAAGTTCGTCCGGTTATTCCAAATCGGTAACCGGCTGTCCGGGGAGCCCGAGCTGCTGTAGCAAAGATAATTCTTACAATTATGTCGTGACTTACGGCTGTGTGCCGCAGCGGTGGCGGAATATTAAGACCGGCAAGCCCAACAATGACCTGCTGAACGCAATAAAAAACACAGTCGGCGTCGGTGTTAATATCGGATATGCCGATTTTGAAGACAAAACGTTTACGCGGGTTTATGACGAGGCTGACAACAAGACCGTGCAGGACAAATATACGATGCATCTGGTCGGACGGGAAATTGAATGGATCGGTATTCCCGAGTATGTGGTTAACGATACGGAAGGCGGCAGCGAATCTTTCAACCGGATGTGCGTCGAACCTCTGAGGGACGACGAAGGAAATGTGGTTGAGCAACAGGGCTGTTCCTATTGTATGGTTTATATCACGCCGATTTAGGCGGAGATGAGGAGAAAAATGATGTCGAAAAGCAGATTTGCAAAGCTGAATGAGCTGGGAAGCCTGATGGTCGAGGCGATGGCTATGCTTGCCCTCATTTCCATGGTTACGCCGATTTTGTACCGGAAAGCTGCCGAAAGAACGACTGAATTGCAAGATATTAATGCGGCCGGACAGATGCGTAGCCTGATTAAGGCAGTAGACGATTATGTCCGCGATAATTATAATGCCATTGTTGCCGGCGAGCGGGTTGAAAACAGTGCCAACAACTCGGTTAATTACAGCGATTTGGTCAGCGGTGGCAAAAAGACGATTAACATTACGCATTTCCGCGACTATCTGCCTTACGGTTTTTTGGATTCTTCCGGAAATGTACAGGATACAAAGACTTTCAGCAAGGATTATAAGGTTGCGTTCAAATATACCGATGCGGGAGGGCGCAAGGCCGTAACCGCTTTTGTTGTGGCAGAACCAAAAGAAAAAGATGATTTTCCGATGCTGCGGGCATCGCGTATTGCGTCCATGGTCGGCACAAACGGCGGTTATGCTCAGGTCAGCGGAGGAAAGGTTACAGTTAACGGTGTGCAGGGTATTTGGACGATTGACAATATGAACAATGAACTGGGAATTACGACGACCAACGGTTCAATCGTTACCTCTTCCGTTCAGCCCATTACGGAGGCCGGAGGTGGCGGCAACAACGAAAATTATCTGTATCGTATAGATATGAGTGGCAACCCGTCAACGGCCAAGCTGAATCAGATGGAGGCAAATCTGAAACTCGGGGCGGACAACGGAACGCATCATAACATCACTAACGTCAACCAACTGATTATTTCGGCACAGAATCAGGCCAATTTTTCGGATAAAAGCAGCGGGAATGACGGTGCTTTGCTGATTGAAGGTACCGGCGGTGCTACAATCGGCGGCAATACGATTATCGGTGGAAGTTCGACGATTACGGGGACGTTGTCGGCGCTGGCTGATAAGTTCAGGGTTAATGAGGCCGGTCTGCAATATGGTGATTTGTTTACAGTTACCGAAACCAACCTGAAATACGGCAATAACGGCGACGTTATCAACGCCAGCAGTTCCAATCTGAATTTGCTGAACGGAAAAATTACGGTTGATGCGAACGATACAAAGATTGCCAACAAGACGACGATTGGAACGACTGGGACAGCAACGACTTCCGACTATCAGATGCTGGTCAAGGGCAATGCTGAAGTAACCGGAATATTGACGGCGGGAGAAGTTCGTACGCCTAAATTTAAATCCCTTACTTTGGATGCCGGTGCGACGACGTACAACGGCCCTTGGAACTTGCATGTTGAATCGACAAAAGCCAGTTTGGCACAACCGGATTTCAACGTGGCGACGGATAAGTTGAAAATTACTTCTGCGGAATCGAGCATGAGAAATGCGACGGTTACGCTGAATGCAAATGACGTGGCTTCCGTTGTCCTTAATACAAGCGGTGCCGAAATCAGTTCGACGAATAACGTTAAGATGCACGGCAATAATAGTGTTCATTTGTATACGGGGACAATGTCGCCTACATTGACAGCCGGCGAAGTTAGTATTCAGGATTCAATGTTCCGAGCAAACCGCAATACGGTTGCGATTAACTCCATCGTCAACAGCTTTACGGTCAGAAACACGGTCGGAGACAAGCTGGATCAGGCCGATATTGCCAATGCGGTAAGCCGGGTTCGCAATATGACTTTTCAGGCTGAAAATCCGGACGGTACCTCTGTCTTTTCAGTTAACCCGAAAACGGCCGGTTCGGAAACAATAAGTGCCAATGTGCGCACGGTTGACGTGCGTTCTGCCGGGTTGGTCATTGATTCATCGGACGGAAACACCAATCGCAGCGTTAATGCCAAGAACGGCGGCACGGCGACAACGCAGGCTTATACTTACATCGGCAAAGGCAGAATCGATGTTAAAGATAACGCCGCCAATAAGATTTTTGTCGTTGATGCCAGAGATGTAGACAAGTCTACGGCTAACCGCGGCAGCGTTTATGTCCGCAAAGGTGTTCTTGAGCTGGAATCCGGCTATGCTTCCAAATTGACCGATGCACAGGTTCAGGCGCAGGCAACTTCTACGGCTAATGACAAGGGCTATGTGCGGGCGGACCGTTTCGTCTCCAACCGCAGTTGGACGAATCCTATACAGAGCGGTGTTCCGTCCGGGTTTAACCGTGGGGTTGTCTATGATGCATATCAGGTTAATCCGGCTTATACGTCGGTTATGCACGATATAAAACTGACCTCCAGAGGTGGAGCTCGTTTAAGTGACATTCTGCCGGATTTCATTAACAAAGGTATTTATGTGGTTGACAATACTTATCTGGAAACTTTTGGCAGCTGGGAAAATTCTTCGGGTTGTCCGAACCATACCAGCGGTAACAGCTGTCAGACGGTGGCTAACGGCTATGTGGCCAACAACCATACCGACTGGACGTCGCCGTGGTTGGGTGTGGTTCCGGCGCCGATGTGTCCGCCTGGATATGCCAAGGTTATTACGATTACACCGGCCGGTTTCGCCATGGCTCAAGCCGGTATTCCGGGAACCAGACAGCCCGGCAGAAAGCAGGATATCGTGATTGTGAACTATCCGAAGAATCCGAATGAGGATTATTCAGCCAATCCGTCCGCAGCGCCAGTGCCGCTTTATTTCCAAAAGAGTACCTGGTTGCGTGCCAAGGTCTATACGCATGGCTCGGACAATACGTTTAAGGGTTGGAGTGCTATCATGGGCTTTATGTATCCTTACACGTACTATAAACAGTATATGGATGATTTGGGTTTGGGACTGAGCGGCAGTGACGCCATTGCCTGGAATCTGTTTCCGGTTTTCAGAAAGCAGTTGGAAGCTTATGCTACGGTTTATTGTTACTTTGACCGCAAGGGTGGTTTGGGAACGATATTTAACTCGGATTTGGTAGATACAACTTATGATCAGTTGTCGAATTTCCGGGCGCCGATGAGCGGAAAAACACCAAGTGCAACAGGAAATGACAACGGTTACTTTAACCGTCTGAACGATCCGAATCTTAAATATACGGAACCGTGGTAATATGGTTTTGAAAACTGCAAGCCCCGGAAAAACGGGGCTTTTTTTTGTAAAATGGGAAAAGTGGATATTTTTTGATGTAAAAATTTTTTATTTAAGTATTATGTACGAATAATGCATATTGATTTGAAGGAGATTTTGAATGAAATTCGCAGCGCTGTTGATGATGGGGGTTTCGCTTGGATTGACATTTCCTGCAATGGCTCAGAATGCCAGATATGGCGTGCAGTCTTTTCAGCAAAAAAGTACTTCCTTGCGTCAGACGGAAGAAGACAATCTGCCGCCGGTTATCAGCCAAAGTATGATTGACTCCATCGGCAGCAGCGGAATTGCCAATATTACCGATGCCGAGGCCGTTTTTTGTTATCAGGTTGCTTCCAAGCCGGCCGGTTATAAAGGATATACGATTAACAACGTTGCGGTTTCCGGTTTTTGCGGAATTATTGAGGACAACCTCAAAAACATGATTGTCCGGCAGTTTTTTGCTACGCCGGAAAATATTTCTTCCGATGTGGCGCAGTGTGTTATTAAGCCGCGGTTGATGCTGCGTTTTGTCCGCGGCGTGGATTATACGGATGTTTTGCTTTCGTCTCCCTGTCATTCTTTTTCTGTTTTTTACGGCGGCAAAGTGCGTTCTTATAACTTTAGTCCGGCGGCGGAGATTATTGATGTCATGGTTGAGTCTTTCCGTCCGAAGACCATTCCGTTTGTGTCTCCGGCAATGCTGCGACAGTTGCTGCCGATTGGCGTTGCACAGACGCCGGCTCAAAAAGAAATGGTGGCCAAGCAAAGCGGCCCCGTTCGCAACTGGGAAACTCAATCTGCTCCAGCCAAACCTGCTGTCCAGAAAAAAGGCGGGTGGAATAATTTGAACCTTTAAAACCTCGTATTGGGTGTTTGGTAAAGAATGTCTTTCTGAGTTTTAAGGTAGGTAAACGACCTGATTGAAGACGTTTTCCAAGAAAAACAGCGATATAAAACAAAGCAAAGCGGCCATTATCGGCGTAAATATCCAGCCGAGGGCAATATGTCCAAGGATATTCCAGCTTATGCTGCGGCCGCCTTTTGCCAATCCGATGCCGATGATGGCGCCGATGACAGCCTGGGAACTGGAGACAGGCACCAGCGGCAAGGCCGGCAGGTTATTGGCCAGCAAAAAGGCTTCCAGTTTTTCGGAGGCGAAAAGATAAAGTACCAATGACTGGGAGACCACCACAATCCAGGCGACAATCGGTGACATACGCATCAGACCGTTGCCGATGGTTTTGATGATTTTGTGCGAGTAAGAAAAAATGCCGCTGCTGACGGCCAGGCCGCCGATAAAAAAGAGGACTTGTTCGGGGCTGAAAGTAAGCTGTCCGATTTTCAACGTCTGAAAGGGGGCGGAATCGACAAAGACGCCCATAACATTGGCAATATTGTTAGCGCCGAGAGCGTAGGCGCCGAAAGCGCCGGCGACAATCAGACCGATACGAGTATATAAATCCTGTCGAATCAGGTGGATTTTCGAATATTTTATCAGCGAACGGACCAGAAAATAAATCAGCGTGGCCAGAATGCCGGCCAGAACCGGGCAGATAACCCAGGTGCTGACGATTTTGGAAACTATGCTTAAGTCAGTGGCCTTGCCGCTGTAAAAGTTCCAGCCGATGATGGCTCCGACGATAGCCTGCGAGGTGGAAACCGGCAGTCCGCCTTTGATCATCCAGTAAACACTGGCTGCGGCCGAAAGAGCAACCATGAAAGCGCCCGGAAGAGCGTTGACGTTGCCGAGTTCGGTCAGCGTTTCGGTTGTTCCGCCGCCGGAATAGACGGCGCCGAGAATCAGAAAAAAAGAGGAGATGACGGCAGCCGTGCGAAAGCGAACCATTTTGGTGCCGACAGCTGTGCCGAAAACGTTGGCGGCATCGTTGGCTCCGAGCGACCAACCCAAAAACAGGCCGCTGCTCAGAAATATGAAATAGCTCAAATCCATCAGATGTCCCTTTTAATGGTGAAAATCAGCAATTCGTCGACGCAGTCTTCGGCAATGTCGGCAATATCGGCGACTTCGGTAATCAACAGGTCCATCTGCAGTTTGTTGGCAAGCGGCAAATCGGAATCGAAAATGGCCTCAAGCATACGGCCGGAGGTCAGATCCGATTCATGTTCAATAAAATATACTTTTTGTGAATAGTCGCGAACAGTGCTGAAATCCCGGAAAAAAGCCCGCGAGGCGATGGCCATGTTTTCGGCGCAATCGGAAACCTGCTCGCAGAGCTCAATGACCCGCGAATGGTACTCGGCCGGGATGTCGGGTTGCTCAATGTAAAATTTGTAGGTGACTTCATCAAATTTGTTAACGATTTTATCAAGATTTTCAACCAAATGCAGAACATCGCCGCGAAGGTCCGGAATCAGGTTTTGGATGTAGAGTTTGTTTTCAATGTCACGGCGGAGGGCATCGGCGTCGTGTTCGATGGTTTTTATCTGTTTGCTCAGTTTGCGGTAGGCTTCGCTGCGTTTCTCGCTTAAAAATACGCGAATGGCCTTTTTGAAGGTCATGGCCGCGTCAATAATTTTGTCGTGGAACAGGTCTATTTTGTTTTCCAGCGATTTTGTGCGCGCAAACATAGAAACTTTAATATGGAACATCTCCGCATCCTTAATTTAAATTTTTTGACATCATACTCTTAAATTATGAAAAAAGCTTTAGCATTTTGAATGAAACACGAAAATTATTATATAATTTTAGACTTGTAAATATATTTCAGATTGGCTAAATTATTAGGTGTTTTATTATATAATAATTTAAGGATACTAAAATGAGTAAAATGAATTCACTTTACGTTTCGCTGCTGGCTTTGGTCGTGGCAATGGTTGCATTGGGTATGTGCATTCACTGCTGCGCTCAGAAGCAGTCGCTCAGCGTTGAAGAAACCCTGAACAATAATCCGGAAATTATCATCAATGCCATGCAGAACTATGAGCAGAAGATGAGAGAACAGGCAGCAGCCGAAGCTCAGAAGCTGGTTGAGGCCAATCTGCCGGCGCTGAATAATGATCCGAACACGCCGTTTATCGGTGCTGCCGATGCAGAAACCGTTTTGGTAGAATTTTTTGACTTTTCCTGCCATTTCTGCCATCAGGTTTATCCGGCGGTTAAAAAAGCTGCCGAGGCTAATCCGGACATTAAAATTGTCTTTAAGCCGTTGACTTTCGTTGCGCCGATTTCTCAGTATGCGGCTAAGGCTGCTTTGGCGGCCAACGAACAGGGTAAATTCTTTGATGCTTATAAGGCTATCTTTGAATTTGACGGCAGACCGGATGAAGCCAAAATTGACGAACTGGTTGCTTCGACCGGCGTCGATATGGAAAAGCTGAAAGCCGACATGAATTCGGAAAAAGTTAATAGTGCTTTGAGCGGTATTAACGATTTGGCCGGCAAAATTCAGGTTAACGGTGTTCCGGCTCTGTTCCTGAACGGCAAGCAGCTTCAGACGATTGATGAGGCTGAAATCCTGAGACAGATTGACGCTGCCAAATAAGCCGTTTTCTGTTCAAAAAAAACAGCTTCCGTAAGGAGGCTGTTTTTTTGTGTATGGTTTGATTGAAAAAAAAAGCTCCCGGAAAGGAGCTTTTTTTCAATTTGTTCAGGCTTTAATCTCTCCGACATACATGCCGATTTGCTGTGCTGCTCTGACATAGTCGCCGTGAACGTCCAACAGGGTTGTGCCTTTTTTGACAACTTCCTCCAGAGAGCAAGCTTTGGCCTTGCCGTCTTCCCAAACAACCATTTTGTTGGTTTCGCCTTTTTCCAGCAGTTCAACGGCTTTGGCGCCGAAAATGGCAGCCAGCATGCGGTCAAAAGCCGTCGGAATACCGGAACGCTGTAAGTGGCCAAGCGTGGTAACGCGGGTTTGAAAATCGGGCAGGCGTTTGTTGAGCTCTGCGCTCAGATATTGTCCGACACCGCCGTAAACATTTTCGCCGATTAAATTTTTAGCGCCGATGATGTGTTCGCCGTTTTCGGTTTTGATACCTTCGGAAACCACCAGAACGGCATGATTACGGCCGGAAGTCTTGACTTCTTTGAGCTTTTCGACAATAGCATTGAGTTTGTAAGGAATTTCGGGAACCAGACAAACATCGGCACCGCCGGCCAAGGCCGAGTGCATGGCCAGGTGTCCGGCATCGCGTCCCATGACTTCCAAAATCAGAGCCCGGGAGTGGGAACGCGCCGTGGCGTCAAGACTGTCGATGGCCGAAGTGCAGACCTGACAGGCCGAGTTGAAGCCGACCGAAAATTCGGTAATCGGTGTGTCGTTATCAATGGTTTTCGGAATGCCGACCATCTTGACGCCGGCATTTTTGCAATAGTTGCTGACGATGTTCATGCTGCCGTCGCCGCCGACAACGACAATCGCATCCAAACCAAGAGTTTTGACCCCTTCGCCGAAACGTTTGGAAACTTCTTCCAAAGATTCCATTTTGACGCCTTTGTTCAACGAACCCAGGTAAGAGCCGCTGATTCTCGGCCACGGGGTATCGGAAAAGTTATGAACGGTCAAAATCTCATAGGCGAGGGGCTTTTCGGTCAGGCCGTCCGTACCATTCTTGATACCGTAAACTTCCCAGCCGAGCCTGCTGGCAGAATTAACCACGGCTCTGATGACGGCGTTTAATCCGGCGCAGTCGCCGCCGCTGGTTAAAATACCGATTTTTTTTGTAGTGCTCATATAAAACTCCTAGTTTCTTTATTGTTGATTTTTTCTTAAATATACTGTATAATTTAATACAAATTTTGGGAAATGATTTCCAGCAAAAATTTTTGTTTTCATCGTTTTTTTTTCAAAAGGGGACTATTTAATGTTAAATAACGACAATTTAGGCAAACTTCAACATCAGCTTTGTGAACTGAGACTCGAGGAGCGCCGCGTTTGTTCGGATATCAGACATTTAGTTGCCAAAAACCAGACGATTGACTTTTTTCAGGCAAAACAGCTTAATACGCTTCGTACGGGTTTGAAGACCAAAATCAAGAGCGTTGAAGCTAAGATTATGCCGAATATCATCGCCTGAGAATGTATCTAATTTAATAAAAACTGTTTTGGGGCTTCTTTATAAATTTAATTGTTGCATAATAAAAAAGCCTGTGATACAAGACGATTCAATGTTTAACTTTAAGATAAGCTGAAAAGAGGTGATTTAAGTGGTTCAGGTTACTGTTATCGGCAATGACGTTGCCCAGTCTTTGAAAGTTCTGAAGAAGAAAATGCAGCGTGAAGGTATTTTCCGCGAGATGAAGCTGAGACGTCATCACGAAAAGAATTCTGAGAAAAAAGCCCGCCGTCAGGCCGAGGCTATCAGACGTGCCCGTAAGCAGCTTCGGAAGCGCTTAGATACTGAAGGATTCTAGTTTTTAGAATTGTTGAGACGAAAAGGACTGCAGCTAAAGTTGCAGTCCTTTTTTTATTGGCATTTGTAGAAACCGCCGCAGGAATATTTGCCAATCTCTTTTCCCATTGCCCGGCATTCGGCTGCCGAATAACGATAGGTATCCGGGCAGCAGTTGGCAAACAGGCTTCCGTCATACGGGCAAGGGTCTGCCGGAAGCATGCCGTCACTGCATCTTTTGTATGTGTAACCTTCCGTGCGGCAGCGTTGTTCGTTGTTTAGGGTATAATCGTCCGGCTGCGAATTGTATTTGGGATTCAGTTTTTGAAATTTTTCATAGTCAGCGGTGTTTTCCGTTTCGGTAATGAAACGAACATCGGCGGCAGTATTGGAGGCGGTTAGTATGATAAGCAAGGCAATCAATATCGGCATAGTTGTTTTTTCCTGAAAAAGTATTTTTTTAAGCATAGCATTGTTTTAGGCGAATATCTACAAAAAAAACGGTTTCGCATGGCTACGAAACCGTTTGAAAAAAATTGCGTTTGTTTTTTTTAAGCTTCTGCGGTTTGCATAATCCGGCGTAGCATTTCGTCTTTTTTTCTTAACTTTTGTTTTTTGAGTTCTTCAATCTTAATGCAGTTTTTCCAGATATGGGATTCTTCTTCCTTTATGACAGCATCTAAATGAGCATGCTGGATACGCAAGTTTTCGAGTGATATGTTTTCTACTTCCATGCGGTCCTCCCTGATATGTGAACAATATAATTATAATACTTCCGTTCGTTTTTTTCCAGTACTATCGGAAATTATTATAATTTTATTTTAGTTCATCGTTTTAAGATTGCAATATAAATTATATACCTTCAGGTATGTATGCTCTTAAGGCACTAAATTAGCACTGAATTTTTGATATACTTTTTTCATTAATGTGGAAAACGGGTATGAAGAAAGTTCCTGGATGGGGATAAATTTTCCGCTGCCCGGAAAGGTGTTGACGGATAATTTGCAAATGTGCAGGGACAGCTTGATGTGCGTGAAGATATGCGAGACTTCCAGTCCGGTGTTTGTTGCTTCGGCAAAAAGTTTTTCTTCGCTCCAGGGAAATTCGTAAAGGCCCGAAAGTAAGCCTTTTTCTGTTCTTTTGCGAATGAAAATTTCGTTTTTGTCATTGAAAACGAGATAAACAAAACCGTTTTTTTCTTTTTTATTCGTTTTTTTACGAAACGGGATGTTTTCCAGATTTTCTCTGCCTTTGGAAAGGCAGAAATCCTGCCAAGGGCAAAGAAGACACCGGGGCTTTTTCGGCGTACAGATAACGGCGCCGAGATCCATTATTGCCGAGGCATAGTCGGCAGAATGTTTTCGGTCGGTCAGGGCTTCGGCCTTTTGATGAATTAAATCGGTAATTTCATTAATGGGATCGGTCAGGTTGTACAGACGGCAGATAATTCGGGTAACATTGCCGTCAATGACTGTTTCAGGCCGGTTAAAGGCCAATGCCAAAAAGCTGGCAACGGTATAATTGCCGATGCCTTTGAGCTTCAGCACTTCTTTGCGCGTTTTGGGAAAACGTCCGCCGAATTGGTCGGTAATAATGCCGGCCGTCGTATGCAACGAGCGGGCCCGGGTATAATAGCCAAGTCCCTGCCAATAAAGATAAACTTCTTCCAGCGGCGCTTCGGCCAGACTTTGAATGGTCGGAAAACGTTTCATAAAACGATGAAAGTAAGGAATGACGGTTTTGACCGTCGTTTGCTGGAGCATGAGTTCGGACACAAGAACAACATACGGATCCGGATGCGCGCCGCCTCTGACTCTCCAGGGGAGGTCTCGTCCGTTTTTTTCATACCAGTTTAACAACAGTTTTGATAAATTATTCGACATGAAACGATTATAACGAAAAATCGTGCGCAAGTCTAATTTTCTCTGCGGTTATACATATTAAAAAAGGTTTCCGAAAAATCGGAAACCTTTTTAAGTGTTGCGAAAACCGTATTTTGTTATCGGCTTATCCGGTTCTTTTTGGGTTTTGCTTTCTTTTTTCTTTCGGCACCCGAGATTTTGCTTTCAACAAGGCGTTCTTTGCGTCTGATGACGGCGCTTTGTTGTGATTGTCCGCAATGACGACGGTTGAGGGCGGCGGCAAGCGGCAACGGCGTTTGCAGAAGTTTCGTTTTTTTTCGCTCGTGGCTTTTAAGATCGGGTACGAGCCATGACGGCAATAAAAAACACGGTTCTGTCGGCAGAAGATTAACGTTTTCTACCAGGAAATTAAAACATCTCATGACAGTAATAATTTTAAGTTAGACAATATAGTAGTAATCTCAATAATTTTGAAAGATTTGATTATTGTAAACGTTTCTCTTAAATATTCAACAAGAATTGAAAGAGTTATTCCACGATAACGTTAACCGGGGATCCTTCCAGCCAGCGATGCAGATTGTTAAAAACGATGGCGGCTCTTTTTTCCATGGCTTCTTTCGTGAAAAAGCCCAAATGCGGCGTCAACAGCGTGTTGGGAGCCTGCAAAAGCGGGTGGTCTTTACGAAGCGGCGGTTCATACTCAAAAACATCAATCGCCGCGCCGGCAATTTTTCTTTCAGTCAGAGCCGCAGCCAAATCTTCGGCATTGATGATTGCACCACGCGCCGTATTGATGATGATTGCCGTTTTTTTCATATATTTGAGATTATCCCGGTTGATGAGGTTTTGGGTGGCATCGGTCAGAGGACAGTGAAGCGTAAGAATGTCCGATTGTTCCAGAAGCTCGGGCAACGGAAGGTAGCGCATGGTTTCGGTGTCTTTTTTATGCGAAAAGCCGTTATAGGCAATTGTTTGGCAACCGAATGCCCGGAACAGTTCGGCTGTTCGCGAACCGATGGCGCCGGTGCCGATAAGACCTACGGTGCAGCCATAAAGTTCGCTGCCGAGCAGCCCGGATTTGTCTTGTCCGTCGCGACAGCGGCAGTCGGCTTCGGAAAGTTTTCTGAACAGGCTGACGGCACTGCCGAGGGTAAGTTCGGCAACCGCCTCTGTAGCATAACCGGAAGCATTGCTGACCGTAATTTTTCTGGCACGGGCCGTTTTGATGTCGACATGATCGTATCCGGTAAAGGCAATATCGATAAATTTCAGCTTTGGACAAGAGGCGATTACGTTACCTTGCAGCGGCATGTTGGCAAGAATGATGGCTTCGGCGTTGCCGATTTGGCTGATTTGTTTTGACGGATCGTTGTCTCTTGCAAAACAACGGATGGTATGTCCGGCTTGTTGCAGGGGAAAGAGATAACGGTTGAGTGTTTCTTCGGATATATTCAGAGATTCCAGAATTACGATATCCATTGTTATAACCTTTTTTGTTATGTTTCTTCGTTGTTGACGCATTGTTGAACTAAATTGTAGATGAAACTCCTGATATTAACAAGTGGAAATATGAATGTTGAAAGGAGCTTGCGGAGATTATCAGACGATGCAACAACCGGCATTGTGATAGAGGTTGATATTGTCTTTAATGATTTTCTTAACCGAATTGGAAATTTTAAGTAACGGTGACTGAATGAATTTAAAAAGCACTTTGGACGAAAGACTTTTCTTGACAAAATTTTCGTAATAATGTATATACTAAGTTTGTCAATTAATTCTTATGTCAAACTATTAATACTTAGATTCTTATGAAAAAAGAGATTTCCAAGCAAAATCAGAATTATTTTCTGTTGCCGATTGTGTTATTGCAAATGTGGTTTGAACGGCAGGCTATTCCGCAGAGTGATTTGGCTCCGCAACTGAAAGCCTTGCCTTCTTCTCAGCCGGAAGAAAAAGTGAGTATTGATTTTTCAGACTGGGACGGATCCAGACACGGAGCGGACCTGGTAATTGAAGAATATCTGTGGGGCATACGTTGCGGTGTTATGCAATTTGTCAATCCGGATGTTTGTTCTTTTAACGCGGTTTTGACGGCCGCCCGGACGGATCAGATGTGTGAAATATATTCTCCGGCGAAAGTCCAATATTTTGCTGACGGCAGCCGGAAGGTTATTCCGCATGATGTGTCAGCTTACAACACGGATGCTGAATTTGGCTGCTGGGGGCTTATCGGAATTAAACAGGCCAAAAATTTGTTTCCTCAATACTGGAAGATTTTTGACCGGCTGCCCAAAGAAACCAAGTTTTTGTGTTCACCCGAGGCGGACAAACTGAGAATTGCCAATCAGGAGAAAGGGGAAATCGGATTTAGTTTTGATGCTGTTGACGTGGAACAGCCGGTGTCTTTCTTTTTGGGCAATTTGCGTCCGACGTTTCAGTATATTGCCAATGAAATAGCCGAAGGCAGAGGGGCTCGTTTTTGCCGACCGGAAGAAAAGCAAAAGCTGGATTTTTTGAAAAGCAGGATTTGTCTGATGAGCGGCGGTTGTTATCCGTATAATCTGGCAATGACACTGGCTTCGGAAAAAGGTGCGGCTCAAATCCGGAAAGATTATGTGAAAAACGGTCTTAAAGGCAAGGATTCTTTCTGGCTGCTTATCAACGGCGAATGTGTTGACAAGCTTGAAGGCATTAACCGAATGGTAAAGGAAGATGGGAGTGACATTAATATCTGTGTTCCGCCGTCGGTGTATAAAAGCTGGGGAAAACCGTTTACTGTTGCTGAGCTTCAAATTATTAACGCTTCGCGGCGTTTTATTTTTGATAGCCAGTCGGAAGATGACTATTTTAACAAAATCAACCGATTGCGTTTTGACAACCGTTTAATCAATATTGTAAAATGGGAAAAAGGCAACAAAATTATTGAGGTTGAAGAGGTTGAAAAACTTATCGAGCGTCGGTTTAAAAAACTGGATGAGCAGTTGAAAGACGTTTTAGAACACGAACAACGGGAAAGATATTCTTTGGCGCAGGGGTCGTCCGGTCCGACAAGAAGATCTATGTATACAAATTATTATTCCATTTGATTGTTGAAAATTGATTTAAAAAGCTCTTCGTGATGAAGGGCTTTTTTTTGTTTGACAAAATTCAATATTTAACATATATTTTTGTATATTTAGATATTTTTTTGTCAAACAAATTAAAATATTTTATTATGTTTGGAAATATTATAATCAGAAAAGTTGGAGTCGAGCAACAGATTAAGTTTGTTCGCGACAAGACATTGGAAAAGCTTTGGAATCTGCTTAAGAAAGGGCGTCTGGATAAGGCTGCGGAAGCAGAAATGATAGAACATCCCGAAGGGTTGGAGGATTTTATAAAGGCTTATTTGCAAAAGTATAAGGCATTTGTAAAAGACAACAACAAGCTGTTTGTTCAAAAACAAATCGGACATTCGGGATTGTTTCCGGTTTTCTGTGAAGTTTTTGATTATTCTCAGTCAGATGAAAAATCCGGTTATGAGATTATGATTAGTTTGGTACAACAAGTCAGAATGTATCCGAACGAGGAGCAGAAAATTTGGTCTGTGGTTAAAGCCTATTTTAGAAAGTATGGTTATGTTCAGGCTGATTTTGCTCAGCTTGATGATTATTGCCGGATTTGGATCGCTTGTCCGCAATATCGGAATCGTTATCATATTTCACAGAAAGTTGAGGCCGATTTTCTGTTGCCGGGGAACCGGGGGTTCTTGTTGCCGTTTCTGAAGCAGAGCGGCAGATTTCGATATCATGAAAACGAGTTTCGTTTTTTGATGATGAATAATCTCTATCCGCAGGAAGTCAGTAATTATCTGGAAAATTTCGGAAAAGACATGAACTTGACGGAAGAGGAACAGAGGCAGCTTTTTTCTCAAAATCCGAAAGCTGTAAGATGGGTTAAGGTTAATACATCGAGCCCGGTTCTTTTTAGAGAATTTGTTTTGCCTGAAATCAGGAGACAAAAGCTGCCGATTTTGAAAAACGATGTGTCTCAGTTGATACAGCTTTCGTGGAATTGTCCTGTTTTGTTGAGGGAATATCTGAAAGAATACGGATATCTGGAAGCCGAGCAAGAGGCTGAATTGTTTTTTTGCGCAAATAAGCAAATTCGTCTGGAGTATGGGCAAAAATTTGGTTTTGATGTTGAAAACCTTATCAACCGGGCTTCCAGATTTGGTGTTGAGTCGCGAATTGCTTCTGCACTGAAGAAGGAGATGGCCTTTGTGCGAGGGTATATTTCACGTGCGACGGTCTTGAGGTTTAATTTGCATTGGATTGATTTCGGAGAATATTTAAGGAGATGTGATTTGTGTAAAATGCTTCGAGGATCTTCTTATGGTGATCAGTTTTATGCTGATAACGAACGATATTTTTCTCGTGATATGCTTCAAGGCCCTTCGTCTTATAATAAGTCAAATCCTTTTTGCAGGTTTTGGGCGTGTATATACGAAAAAGATATAAGGCTACGTAAAGATGATACCATACCGTATAGGGTGATAGAATCGTTACGACGGGTACGAGTGTTGCTTGAAAATGCCGCTGAACGGCATTATCTGACCGCTTGATGATTATGGTAAAAAAACAGTTCGGATGTTGTGTCCGGACTGTTTTTTGTATGCTGATTATTGGAAAAAACACCATAAAAAAACCTCCCTTAGGGAGGTTTTTTTTATGGTGCCCTGGAGAAGACTCGAACTTCCACTACCTGAGGTAACATGCACCTGAAGCATGCGCGTCTACCAATTCCGCCACCAGGGCTTAATAACGGATATCCTTTTAACCCACTTCAAAATAAATTGCAAGCATTTATTTTAAAATTTTTCGAGATATCCATAGGAATTTAAAAGCAGGTAAGTACCCAGACAGAGGCGGTAAATAACAAACGGCAGAAAAGTGGATTTTTTCAGCCACCACATGATGACATAAATCGCCAAAATGGAGAAGATGAACGAGTAGGTTATGCCGTCCATGGCATATATGATTTCCTGAAAATTGCCGGTGGTGTAAAGTTCCCAGCCGACGAGCATTCCGGCGGCGGCAATCGTCGGAATGGACAGGAGCATGGCGAATTTTGCGGCTTCGCGGCGTTCCATTCCCAGAAAGCGTCCCATTGTGATGGTTATGCCGGAACGGCTGGTTCCGGGAATTAGAGCCAGACATTGCGCAAGGCCGATGAGCAAAGCGTCAAGCGCTGTCAAATGTTTAATCTGACGAATGGTCATGCCGAGTTTGTCGGCGATGAACAGGACGATGCCGAAACCAAGTATCGTCCAGCCGACGATACGGCTGTCGCGCAGCCATTCCATTCCGTAAGATTTGAGTGCCAGTCCGGCAATGACGGCCGGAATTGTTCCGATGACAATCAGCCAGAAAAGCTTGGCGCCGGCGTTCTTAAAACTGGGAATAAACCAGGTTTTGAAAACGCCTTTGGCCATTTGCCAAATTTCTTCCGAAAAGTAAATCATAACGGCCATAATTGAACCAACGTGCATGGCAACGTCGAGAGCCAGCCCCTGATCGGGGAAAGATGTGAATTTTGAAAATAAAATCAGATGTCCGGAAGAACTTACCGGGAGAAATTCCGTCAGCCCCTGAAGAGCGGACAGAAGCAGAATTTGGATGTTAGTCACTTTATTATACTCTTTCCTGTTTGATGCCGAAAGCGTTTAAAATCCTTTTCTTGAGAGCCAGCGGAGAAATCGGCTTGACCAGATATTCCTGTATGCCCAGATTACGCGCGTCCAAAACGGTTTTTTCTTTGGTGTCGACGGTAATCATGATGATGGGCAGGTTTTTGAGGTGGGGATTGGCGCTGTTTTTCAGTTCCCGTGCAAGCTCCAAACCGGTTTTCCCGGGCATTTGCTGGTCGAGGAGGATGATGTCGATTTTAAAACTGTTGAGCAGTTCGACGGCTTCTGTGGCCGATGCCGCTTCGCGGGTGTTTTTCATGCCGATCTGATACAGGGCGGTTTTGATAAACGTCCGCGAGAATTTGTCATCATCAACAACCAGACAGGTTAAACTGTCCCAAGCCAACTGTTTATGCGCGTTTTCCATGACTACCTCGATATCAGCTCTCGTAATTATTTTTCAGTTTATAATAATTGTTTATAAATTAAAACAAAAATCAGCGTTATTCATATGCAATAGTGATTCCGGTGTAAAGCGGATGCCGTTAAGAGACGCGCCCCAATGCAGGTGCGGACCGGTAACACGTCCGGTTTTGCCGACTTTGCCGATGATTTGTCCCTGTTTAACATAATCGCCCGGTTTGACGGAAGTTTCTTTCAGATGCGCATAAATGGTAAAAAGCCGGTGTCCGTGATCTATGACTATTGTGTTGCCGGAATAAAAATAGTTACCGCCGCTTAAGCGGATAATTCCGTTGGAAGCCGCTTTGACCGGTGTTCCTTCCGGGGCGGCTATATCGGTTCCCTGATGCGGATTCATCTTCTTGCCGTTCATAATGCGCTGGCCGCCGAAATGACCGCTGATACGTCCTTTGACCGGCATAATAAAGCCTTTTTCCCAATAATTTTTGTTCAGTCCTTTGGCCAAGGCCTTTTTGAGATCACTGCGTTCGCGGCTGATTTCTTTTTGGTCGGCCGCGGAGGGGGTTACTTTTTTCTGCGGAATGCCTTTGATGTCCTGAATGTCCCATTTGGTGGCTGCAATGTTCAGAGAATAGTCTTTGATGTTTCCGTTGCTTTCAACAACTGTCAGCTTTTTTGACGCCGCTTCGTCGCGGCCGAAAGCCAATAAAAAATTTCCCGAGGGCGTAAGCATATACTCCCTGTCGTCAAAAAGAATCTTTTGCGCGCCGGGTGCATAGCCTTTCAGTATTTCGCCCTGTGCCGCTTTTCCGCAGAGTTCCAGAGCTTTATTTTCGGTCGGAAACAGCGCCGTCAGAAAACAGGTCAAACAAATCGCCTTGCAGAGTTTCATTTTTCTTTCGTTCCGTTTTGGTTTTAATGCTGCCGTCAATAAAACGGATTTCCAGCGATGGGCTTTTCTGTGCCTGAGCAACGGAGTAGACCGTTTGCCGGCGGTTGTCTCGAACCCAGGCAAAACCGCGGCTTAAAACCGAATCTATTGAGACAGAATCAAGTCTAAACGCTAAATTCTTTAAATTTTCTTGCTTTTTTTCAAAAATGTTCAAAATGTGATAAGGCCGCAAACTGGTTTGGGCAATCTGGTTTTGTTTGCCGGCAAGCATATTTTTAAAGGCCAGGTGAAGGCGTTCAATCCGGTCGTCCAGTTTTTGGCGGCTTTCGGCAAGTATTTGTTCCAGATTGGGTATGCCGCGGCTTAAGCCCTCCAGACGGCTGCGGCGTTCTTCAAAATAACGGTTAATGCCGTTTGTCAAACGGCTTTGCGCGGTTTGCAGTGTTGCCAGAATTTCGGCCTTGACCGGAACGGCAAATTCGGCGGCGCCGGTCGGGGTCGGTGCACGTAAGTCGGAAACGTAGTCAATCAGCATGGTGTCGGTTTCGTGGCCGACGGCGGAAATGAGCGGAATTTCCGAATCATAAACGGCTCTGATGACGATTTCTTCGTTGAACGGCCACAAGTCTTCGAGGCTGCCGCCGCCACGGGCGACAATCAGTACGTCGGGGCGGGGGATTATGCCGCCGCGGGGCAGAGCATTGAACCCTCTGACGGCCGCGGCAATTTTTTCGGCGGCGCCTTCGCCCTGTACGGGGGTTGGCCAGACAATAATACGGCTGGGAAAGCGGTCGCGAACGCGGTGAATAATGTCACGAATGACGGCACCGCTGGCCGATGTGACCACGCCGATGACCTCCGGCAGAAACGGAATTGGCTTTTTGTGCGCAGGGTCGAAAAGGCCTTCGGCGGCAAATTTTTGTTTGCGCTCTTCCAACAGTTTGAGCAGTGCGCCGGTTCCGGCGATTTCCATTTGTTCAATGACCAACTGATAAGAGGATTTTCCCGCAAAAGTGGTTATTTTTCCGGTGGCGACGACTTCGAGGCCGTCTTCGGGTTTAAAACCGAGACGGGAAGCGGTGCCTTTCCATATAACGGCGGAAAGTACGGCATTCGGGTCTTTTAGTGACAAGTACCAGTGTCCGGAATCGGCGCGTTTGGCGCCAAAAATTTCGCCGCGGATTTTAACCCGGCTGAAGGTCGTTTCAACGAATTTTTTTATTTCAAACGAAATTTCACTGACCGTGTATTCGGGCAGTTGCGGGGTTTGCGGTTCCACCAGTTTCAAAAGATCTTCCATAATCAGATATCCAAGAGGTTTTTGGCGTAATCCGCCGCATTGAAAGTATCAAGATCGTCAATGCCTTCGCCGATGCCGATGTAATGTATCGGCGCGGGCTGCTCTTCGGCGACGGCGACCAGAATGCCGCCTTTGGCCGTGCCGTCGAGTTTGGTGACAATAAGACCTGTGACGTCAACCATTTCCTTAAAAGTCTGTACCTGGGAAAGGGCGTTTTGTCCGGTGGTGGCGTCAAGAGTCAGCAAGGTGGCATGGGGTGCATCGGGAATAACTTTTTTGATGACGCGGACAACTTTTTTCAATTCGTCCATCAGGCCGGTTTTGTTTTGCAGGCGTCCGGCAGTGTCAATGAAGACGATATCGTCTTTTTGTCTGACGGCTTCGTTTAGTCCGTCATAGCAGAGGCCGGCGGCGTCGCAGCCGGCAGCTCCCTTGAAGACGCGTACATCACAGCGTTTTCCCCAGATTTCCAGTTGTTCGACCGCGGCGGCGCGGAAAGTGTCGCCGGCGATGAACGAGACTTTTTTGCCGTCGGCTTTAAACTTGGCCGCCAGTTTGCCGATGGTTGTGGTTTTGCCGGCACCGTTGACGCCGACCATGAGAATAACGAAGGGTTTTTTTGCGTCGTCAATTGTCAGCGGCCGTTCGCAGGGCTTGAGAATCGTTTCAATCTCACCTGCCAGTTCCTTTTTTATTTCGGTTTCGTCGGCATCTTTGTTCAGGCGGCGCTTGGCAAAAGAACCGATAATTTTGGCACTTGCCCGAACGCCGAGATCGGAGGAAATTAACAGCTCCTCAAGCTCGTCGAGCGTTTGGGTGTCAACCCTGCGTTTGGTAAAGATGTCGCTGATGCCGCCGGTAAGTTTGGCGGAAGATTTTTTGAGGCCGAAACCTAATTTTTGAAAAAAACTAGTCATTGTCCGTTTCTCCGAGTTCCCGCAGAATATGTGCCCGTTTCCGGCGGATTTCAACCGGCACCTGCGGCATGCGGGCCGCAGGGGTTCCGGGGCGTTCCGAATAGGGGAAAACGTGCAGTCTGGTAATGCCGGCTTCGGTTACCAGCTTGAGGGTGTTCTGAAAATTTTCGTCGCTTTCGGTTGGAAAGCCGCAGATGAAGTCAGCGCCGAACGTTGCTTCGGGGCGTATACGGCGGACGGCATTGCAAAGTCTGATAACGTCTTCACGGGTATGCCGGCGCCGCATTCTTTTTAAAATTAAATTATCGCCGGACTGGACGGACAGATGAAAGTGTGGGTAAATATTTTGGTATTTGCCGACCAAAGCGATGAAATCGTCATCGACGGCGGCCGGATCAAGTGAGCCGAACTGCAGGGAAGGAAGTTCGGGAATTTGTTCCAGAATGTGCCGCACCAAACCGCTGAACGAGGGGCGGTAGGAACAGGCGTCGACGCCGGTCAGACAGATTTCCCTGAAACCGCGGCCGAGGAGCTCGCGAATCTGGCTGATGATGTCTTCTTCTTTTACCGAGCGGTTGTTGCCGCGCGCATAGGGGACAATACAGTAAGTGCAGCGGTGGCTGCAGCCCTGCTGAATTTGAACAAAAGCGCGGTGCCGTCCTTCAAAACCGGTTATCAGGTAACGGTCGTAATCGTCATAAGAAAAAATGTCGCCGACAAAGCTTTTTCTGTCAGGATTTTCGGTCAGATATTTTTCGATTTCGGCTTTTTCTTTGTTGCCGAGGACCAAGTCGACTTCCGGCATGGCGGCGAATTTTTGCGGTGCGATTTGGGCGGCGCAGCCGGTAACGATTATCCGGACGTTCGGCTTTTCGCGGCGGAGTTTGCGAATGGCCTGCCGGCACTGGCGTTCGGCTTCGCCGGTGACGGCGCAGGTGTTGATTATGACAAGGTTGTCCAAAGCGGCAAGCTTTTCTTTTAATACTTCCGATTCATACGCGTTTATGCGGCATCCGAACGTGATGACTTCAACCATAAAAAATCCTCCTCAGCGCAATATACGGCAAGAGGAGGATAAAATCAAACCAGAAATTTGTTATTAAACCGATTTCAGATTTTCTTCCATGTCTTTGGTTATGATTTCAACGGCTTTGTCGGAATATTCCTTAATCTTCCGGGCGCTGTAACGCAGGTCGTTGTGCTCGTTTTCTGAAAGTTTCGGATAGATGACGCCGTGTATGCCGCGTTTGCCGATGACGGTCGGCAGCGAGAGGCAGACGTCTTTGACGCCTTCAACATCGTCATGGTGCGTAGAAACGGTCAAAATGGCATATTCGTTGTTGGAAATAGCCTGACAAATCTGGCAAAGTGCTCCGGCGATTCCGTAAAACGTGGCGCCTTTGCCTTCGATAATCTGGTAGGCGGCATTGCGGACACAGTCGTCTATATGAGCCTTGACTTCGGCTGTAAGCGGTTTATTTTCCATGCGGGCCAGTTCTTCAATCTGTACCGAGCCGGCGTCGCCGTTTGACCAGGCGAGAACTTCGCTGTCGCCGTGTTCACCGAGAACATTGGCATGGATTGATTTCGGCGAAACGCCGAGGTGGTAGCCGAGCAGGGTGCGGAAACGGGAGGTATCAAGCACGGTGCCGCTGCCGATGACCCGTTCACGCGGAAAACCGGAGAGCTTGAGCGCCACTTCGGTCATGATGTCGGCCGGATTGGAAGTAATAATCAAAATTGTATCCGGTGCGTGTTCGGCAATTTGAGGAATAATGTTTTCAAAAATTTTGGCGTTGCGGCCGAGAAGGTCAATACGGGTTTCGCCGGGTTTTTGATTGGCGCCTGCGGTAACGATGACGACTTCGGCTCCCTTCAAATCTTCATAAGTTCCGGCCTTGACTTTGTTGGCGTAAGCAAAAGGCGCCGCATGGGCAATATCCATGGCTTCGGCCTGAGCCTTTTTCTCGTTGGCGTCAATTAAAACGACTTTGCGGGCGACGCCTCTCATAATCAGTGCAAATGCCGTTGCCGAACCTACCGAGCCGGCTCCTATTATTCCTACTTTCATTTTCATCTTTCCTTTCAAGCTTGTCTGGCGCGCATTCAGAGCAATTTGCCGCGGTCTCGAAAAATTCATGTACTTCTTTGTACACTGGAATTTTTTTCGCCTTGCAAACTTACTCCGACTGCATCACCAGACAAGCTTGAAGCTTAGTTGGGTACGCATTCAGAGCAATTTGCCGCGGTCTCGAAAAATTCATCTCCATTGTCAAGACGGCGTTGCGCGTTCAGCACAAGGGTTATTTTTGTCTCTTATAAATTTTCAGGTGCTAATATAGGAATTTTTTTGCTAAATACAACAAAAAAGGTCATCAAAAATGATGACCTTTTTGTAACAATTTTTAATTTGCGTTTATTCGGCGGGAACGGCATCTGCCGGAATTTCCTCTTCAGCCGGTTCGGCAGCTTCTTCGACACTGACGGCCTCTTCCGCGCTGACGGTTTCTTCTTCGGCAATCGGGTTGCCGTTTTCGTCGACTGCAATATCTTCAGAAACGCCCTCAGGAATGACTTCTTCTGTGGTAATTACTTCGGAAGGAACTGTCTGATTGCCTTGTTTGACAAAACGGCTGATGACCATCAGGGCAACGATAACCAAAACAATATAAAAAATTTTTTTCATGTTCTTACCTTTAAAGCCAGAGTTGAAATAACTGTATATAATGATTATTTCCTTAATGTCCAATTGTCAATAAGAAGCGTATTTATTCGGCGGAAAAATATCTGAAATGATTTTATCCACTTTTTTGCAGAGCTGAAAAGTCGGGTTTTTAAGCGTTTCTGGCTTTTTGCACATTTTGCCGCCGCAGAATTTTAAAATAATGCTTGTCAAATAATATAAATTTGTGCTAACTAGTCAATCACAGGCCGGGAGGTCTGAAAATTTGTTTTAATATTTTTTGAGGTTTATCCATATGACTGATACAGCTAACCGCGTTAAGAAAATTGTTGCAGAACACCTTGGCGTCGAAGAATCCAAAGTTACCGATACCGCTAGCTTCATCGATGATCTGGGCGCTGACAGTTTGGATACGGTAGAATTGGTTATGGCTTTTGAGGAAGAGTTCGGCTGTGAAATCCCGGACGAAGCTGCCGAAAAGATTCTGACCGTAAAAGACGCTATCGATTATCTTTCGAAGAACGCATAAGTCTACAGGCTTTGTACAATTGATGAAACTCGCTTGACTAAGCGAGTTTTTTCATATAATAGAGTGATAAATTGTGCGGCGGCCGCCGTGCATGATGATGTAACTTATTCGGAGTTAGTTAATGAGAAGAGTTGTTGTAACCGGACTGGGCATGGTTTCTCCTTTTGGCAGAGGCGTGGACTTTAACTGGAAAAACATTTTGGACGGCAAGTCGGGTATCAGAAAAATTGATAATATTGATTTGAAAGATATTCCGTGCCAGATTGCCGGTCAGGTTCCTTTCGGCAAAGGCGAAAACCAGTTTGATCCGGATACTGTTATGGCTCCCAAAGACCAGAAAAAGGTTGATAAATTTATATTGTACGGACTGGCGGCCGGCGGAGATGCCATTGAAGATTCCGGATGGAAACCGGAAAGTGATGAAGATCAGTTCCGTTCCGGCGTTATGATGGGTTCGGGTATCGGCGGTTTGCAGACGATTTACGAAAATTCGCTGATTTTTAATGAATCCGGTTGTCACAAAATGTCGCCGTTTTTTATTCCGGCCTGTCTGATTAACATGATTTCCGGCAACCTTTCGATTGTCTATAAATATAAAGGTCCGAATCATGCTTGCGTTACGGCATGTTCGACCGGCACACACGCCATCGGTGATGCCATGCGCATTATTGCCATGGGCGATGCCGATGTTATGGTTGCAGGCGGTGCCGAATCAGCGGTTAATGTCTTGTCTTTGGCCGGTTTTTCCCGTTTGCGTGCGGTAACGACAGCTTTTAACGATTGTCCGGAAAAAGCTTCTCGTCCGTGGGACAAAGAACGCAGCGGTTTCGTCATGGGCGAAGGTTCCGGTGCGCTGGTGTTGGAAGAATTGGAACATGCAAAAGCCCGCGGTGCCAAGATTTATGCCGAAGTTGTCGGCTATGGCATGAGCGGTGACGCTTATCACATTACCGCACCGTCGGGAGACGGTGCTTACCGTGCCATGAAGCAGGCCGCGGCTCATGCCAAGGAGCACGGCATTGAGCTGAGCGATATCGGATATATTAATGCACATGGTACTTCAACGCCCGCCGGTGATGTCGGTGAAGCTTTGGCTGTTGAGCGCTTGTTTGGCGAAGACATGAAAACGGTTTCGATGTCTTCAACCAAGTCGGCCATCGGGCATCTGCTCGGAGCGGCCGGTGCCGTTGAGGCGGTTTTGTCGGTTAAAGCGCTGCAGGATCAAATTTGTCCGCCGACGTTGAATCTTGAAAATCCGGCTGATGAAGTCGCTCATATGGATTTGGTGCCGCTGAAGGCCAAGCCGAAAGCCCTGAAGGCGGTTATGTCGAATTCGTTTGGTTTCGGCGGGACGAATTCCTCGTTGATTTTCAAAAAATACGAAGCTTAGCAAATTAAAGAACACCGATGAAGAAACTTATAATTATTTTATTGGTTGTTGTCTTGTCGGTGTCTGCCTATATGCAGGTTAAGGGGTGGATTGCCGACAGCGGTCCGCTCCTTAATGTTACGAATGTGATTATTCCGAAGGGTGCATCGCTGAAAGCGGTTACCGAAGAGCTTGTGCGAGCAGGTGTGATTGACAAGCCCCGGTTGTTTCGTGTCATGGCCCGTCTTAACGGACTGGACAAGCATCTTAAGGCAGGGGAATATCAGTTTATACCGGGTGTTTCGCTGCAGGCGGTTATGGATAAAATTTCGCAGGGAGAGGTTTTCTTTCGGAAAATTACTATTCCCGAAGGGCTTACAAGCGGTCAGATTATGTATCTGATTGCCAATTATCCGGATTTGGAAGGCGAAATTGATATTGACGTTAAGGAAGGCGAACTTTTGCCCGAAACGTACAGCTTTGAGCTGGGTGCCAGCCGCAACAGCATTATCTTGCAGGCTAAGGCCGCCATGCAGAAAACTTTGGAGGAAGTCTGGGCCGGGCGCGACAGTGATTTGCCTTTGAAAAATATTGACGAATTGTTGACGCTGGCTTCGATTATCGAAAAGGAAACCGGCGTGCCGGAAGAAAGACCGTTGGTGGCTTCGGTGTTTTTGAACAGATTGAAAAAAGGGATGCGGCTGCAAACTGATCCGACGGTTATCTATGCCATTACGGAAGGGGAGACTTCGTTTGGACGCAGTTTGAAACGTGCGGATCTTAAAATCGACAGCCCTTACAACACTTATCTGAATTATGGTTTGCCCCCCGGGCCGATATGTAATCCGGGACGGGAGGCTCTTATGGCTGCCGCGCGACCGCAGCAGAGCCGATATCTGTTTTTTGTGGCGGACGGCAAAGGCGGACATCGTTTTGCCGAAACTTTAAAAGAGCATAATCGCAATGTGAAAAGCTGGCTTCGGTCGCTGAAAAAATAAATCATTTACATTTTGGACAAAAAGTTCTATGCTAATCCATAGTTTTTTATGGATATGTATTTATAATTCTTAAAATCAGATATTATGTTCGAGAGTTTAATTTTGATTGTCGTTGCAGCAGCTGCGGCGGCATTGTCAATTTGGTTTTGTTTGCGGATGTTTAAATTGAAACGGGTCAGTCCGCGGTTTTCAATAACGTTATTAAAAATACTTGTCTGTTTTTTTGTTATTGAACTTTTGGCCGTTGCGAACGATTTTTCCCGGTTGACCTGCTGGGCCTTTGGTAATGTGATTATTACAGCCGTGGTATGGATTGTCTATATCGGCGGCAAACATTTAAAAACCAAAAAATAGATTACTATTATGGATTACAGAAAAGAACTGAAAGAACTTCTTGTTTATCAGGTCGGTGGTGGAGTTCCTATGTCGGAAATTAACAATAAGACCGAACTTTATCTATTCGGAATTAATGACCTTGATATGTTGAGATTAAGCTCGTTGATAGAGTTTCATCTTGGGGTGTGTATACCGGTATTTGTTTTGCAAACGGAAGTGAAGACTTTCGGGGATTTGGTGGAACAGGTTTATCTGTTTGCGTAAAAAAGAAGAGGTTTTTGCCCGGTGCGGTAAAGACCTTTTCTTGTTTTCAGGCATTACCCTTTGTTTCCATCATCATCGGGTAGAGCGCCTGTTTGGGATCCATGCCTTTGGTCAGGACAACGTTGAAAATCGGATACATGCGTTCGCATTCTTTGATGGCAATGTCAATAATCTGCGAAATTTTGTTCTCAAGCATTTCTTCGTCGTCGTTGATGATGACGGAATGTTTGAAAACGGGCATGTTTTGTTCGGTCCAGTAAGAAAAGTGTCCGACCCAGAGCTCTTCATTGGCCAGCGCCAGAAGTTCAAAAATTTTACTGCGGTCTTCAATGGTGCTTTTGATATCCATCAGGCAGGAAAAATGCAGACAGCGCATATTTTCTTCCCAGGCAAAGAAAAGCAGCATGTTGTTCCACTTTCCCTGAACTTCAACGACAACTTCGTTGAGGCCGCGTCGTTCCAACTCGAAAGAACGGCTGCCGAAAATGGTTTCGACCGTGTCTATCGGATTGTATTCTGAGGCTAAATTCTTTGCCGGGTTCATCGTGAGTTTCTCCGCCAGGGTTTGATTTTGCAGCCGTGCCGCATCGATAAAAACAGATTGCATTACCGAGTCGGTGATTACAATAAATTAAAAAAAGTTTTCCACTTAAATCGGGAAACGAAAAAAAACTGAAAAGAAAATTTACGTTAAATCAGTGTGCTGACAAGGAACAGTGCAAATTAAAATTTTTTAGATGTGGATATATTTTTTTTTGTTAATATAGTTTTAATCAATTTGCTGCCGAGAAAGGAAAAAATGATGACAGGCCTTGATTTTCCAGATATCTCACCGATTATGTTTTCTATCGGTCCGGTTGCCGTGCGCTGGTACTCGATGGCATATCTGTTCGGTATTCTGGCCGGGTGGTATCTGGTTGTCCGGAACGTAAAAAAATACAATTTGTCTTTAAGCAAAGCGGATATTGAAGATATGGTTTTTTATCTGACGCTGGGGATTATTCTAGGCGGGCGTCTGGGGTATGTTTTGTTTTACGGCAAAGAGTATTTTTGGGAAAATCCGCTGCGCATATTGGAAATCTGGCAGGGCGGTATGTCTTTTCACGGCGGGGTCATCGGCGTTGCCGCGGCTTTGTGGCTGTTTTCCAAAAAGATAAATTACGGTTTTTTGCGACTGACGGATTTGGTGGTTTTATATGCACCTATCGGTATTTTCTGCGGCCGGCTGGCCAATTTTGCAAATGACGAGTTGTGGGGGCGGGTAACCGATGTGCCTTGGGCTGTGCGCTTTCCGAGCGGCGGTTATCTGCCGCGCCATCCGTCGCAGTTGTATGAGGCTTTGTTTGAGGGGCTGGTCATGTTTATCGTGCTGAATTTGTTGTGGCGGTATAAGTGGATACGCGAAAGGCACGGTTTCGTTTCCGCGTTGTTTGTGGCGCTGTACGGTGTTTTTCGTATTGTTCTGGAACAGTTTCGCGAGCCTGACGAGCAAATGGGGTTCTTTTTCAACTCGGTTACGATGGGGCAGATTTTGTCGTTGCCGTTGGTGTTGCTTGGCGTATCGGTTATGTTGTATCTGGCCAGGAAGAAGCCGGCCTGATTTGTTTTGTAAGATCAGGCCTTTGAGGTGACGTTTTGGGTAAATTTGTAGGTTTTTTGCAGTGCTTTGTGAGCTCGAACCAGAACTTCCACGGCGTTGGCGTCGCTGCGTTTCTTTTCTGAAACTGCACAGGAAACGGTCAGCTTTATCGGTTTTTTGCGGCGGGCGAGCATGAATTCCGCAGAAGCTATGGCGCGGCGGATTTTTTCCAGTCGGTCGAAACTTTCGTTTTTATCTTCTTTTTTGAAGATGATGACAAATTCGTCCGGGGTGTAGCGGTAAATTTGATTTTCAAATTCGGTTTCGGTAATGCGGCCGGCAATCATTTTGGTCAGTGCATTTTGACCGCTGCGTCCGAAAACCTGTCCGAGCTTATCATAATCATCTATGCAGACAATACCTACCGAATATTTGAGAGGAAAGTTTTTGGCATTGACGATGAAAGCGTTGCGGCCGGATAATCCGGTCAGGACATCGCGGTAAGACGTGTAATAAATATCCTGAATGACGGCAACGGTAATGCCGAGCATGGCCGAAGCAAAAAAGACGGTAAGTGCCGACGGAAACCGGGAATAGTAAAAACCGAGGAAAATTCCGAAACTACCGAAAAGCAATGCCGTACTGCCGATGGAGCCGCTGATTGACGCATGAATGAAAAAAGCGGAGAGCATAAGCAGAAAAAGCAGCAGGCTGAGGCTGTTTAAGCCGTCGGCGGAAACGCCGTCAAGGTTCCAGGACGGTGCCAGTCCCGCGGCACTGAGTTTTTCGGCAATCGCGAATTGGGCAAAAACCGACAACAGCAGCCAGACGTTTTCTTTGCAAAGCAATTTGTTTTCGGGTAAAAAATAAAAAAATATTAAATTGACGGGAACAAAAAAGCAAAGATTTAAGTATTCGGCCGAAGTCTGGTAGTCGTCTCCGTAAGTTTTTTTGATATAATTGATTAAGATGTAACTCAGCAGAGTTATGAAGATAAAAAATGCCGGTTTGCGGGTGTCAAAATACAGTAAAATCAAAAAGACCGTAAAACACAGGACATAAAACAGGCTGTGAAGAGTCAGAAGAGGCGCTTCGGGAAAAGGTTCCGCCGCATAAAAACCAACAATTCCGGCACCGAAAATCAATGCCGGCAGAAAAGTATTTTTCAGCAGCGGCAGTATTTTATCCAAGCTTATGTTCGGTTTGAGCACCCTGTTTCTCCCTTATGCCGTCATCATAAGCGGAAAGTGGTTTAAATTTTGTTTACGCATTTTAAAATCGAGCTGTCGCCATAGGAATAAAAACGATATTTATGTTCCATGGCATAGCGGTAGGCATTCTGCATCCGTTCGGTGCCGGCAATGGCACAGATGAGCATGAACAGCGTTGATTTCGGCAGATGAAAATTGGTAATGATGTAGTCGATAATTTTGAACTTGTAACCCGGGGTGATGAAAATGTCGGTTTCGCCGGCAAAAGGGTGCAGAATGCCGTTGTCATCGGCAGCGCTCTCCAGCAAGCGCAGTGAGGTTGTGCCGACGGCGATAATGCGGCGGCCGCTGCTTTTGGCTTTATTGATTTCCGCACAGGCTTCAGGCGTGATAATTCCGTATTCGGCGTGCATTTTGTGATCTTTGGTGTCTTCGACTTTGACCGGCAGGAAGGTTCCGGCGCCGACGTGCAGGGTAAGAAAGACTTTTTTGACGCCTTTTTTATCCAAGGCGTCCAATACCCGCGGCGTAAAGTGCAGACCGGCAGTCGGTGCAGCCACGGCGCCTTCGTGTTTGGCATAAACCGTTTGGTAATCTTCCTTGTCGTTGTATTTGCTCCACAGTCCTTCGGTCGGTTTTTCCCGTTTAATGTACGGGGGAAGCGGCATGGAACCGTATTTTTCCAGATAATGGCCGAGGTCTTTCGGATTACAGTTAAATTTGAGCAGGACGCCTTCCTCGCCGTTTTTTTCCAAGACTTCGGCAGTAAAGTCCGTTTTTTCGGCAGGAGTTTCGGCCGTATAAAAAGCAACCGTATCGCCGGGATGCAGGCGTTTGGCATTTTTGATAAAAGCTTGCCAGCGAATGCCGTCGACCGGATGATACAACGTCACTTCAACCTGAGCTTCGCCCCGCTTTCCATAAAGTCGCGCCGGAATAACCTTGGTGTCGTTGAAAACGAGGACGTCGCCTTCGTGCAGAATTTCGGGGAGTTCGTAAAAAATGCGATCCGTGATTTTGTCTTCTTCCGAAAGGTCAAGAAGCTTGGATGTATCGCGCGGATTGGCCGGTTTGTCGGCAATCAGGCTGCGGTCGAGGTCAAAATCAAAAATATCCACTTTCATGTTTTTTCGTCCTTTATTTTCAGGCTGTTATATTATATAAACATGCCTGACGCAAGTTATTTTTAAGGAGCTGAGAGATGAAAATTGCCTATCAGGGCGTTGCCGGTGCTTATTCGCATATTGCCTCAATGACGGTGTATCCCGGTCAGGAATATCTGCCCTGCGACACTTTTGAAAAAGCAATGAATTCGGTGGCCGAAGGAGAGGCTGATCTGGCGATGATCCCGGTTGAAAATTCTAATGCCGGCCGGGTTTCCGACGTCCATTTTCTGCTGCCACAGACAGGTCTGCATATTATCGGTGAATTTTTTCTGCCGGTGCATCATCAGCTTTGGGTTTTGCCGGGAACAAAGCTGTCTGACGTCAGAACGGCTTCTTCTCATCCGCAGGCTTTGGCGCAATGTGCCGAATTTTTGAAAAAGCACGATATTAAGCCGGTGGCGCGTATTGATACGGCGCTCAGTTGTCAAGATGTTTTGAAGTTTCAGGATAATTCGATCGCCGCAATAGCCTCAGAGCTGGCCGGCGAGATTTACGGTTTGGAAAAGGTAGCCTCAAATATTGAAAATGCCAGCAATAATACGACCCGTTTTTTGATTATGTCACGGCAGCCCGAGATTCCGGAAGACGACGGCGGTGTGTTCATCACTTCTTTTATTTTCAAAGCCAAAAATATTCCGGCGGCGCTGTATAAAGCGTTGGGCGGTTTTGCCACGAACGGCATTAATATCACGAAATTGGAGAGTTATCTGTTGGAAGGAAAATTCGTGTCGGCGCAGTTTTATGCCGAAATCGAATCGCATCCGTCGAGAAAGTCATTTAAGAACGCTTTTGATGAACTTGAATTTTTTTCCGGTTCCATACATGTTTTGGGAACTTATAAGGCAAACAAGTACAGGTATCAGGATTAGGATTTTCGTTCAATAATGTAGTGTGCCAACTGTTTCAACGTATCGGCCTTGTTGCCGAAAATGTTGAGAACATGTTCGGCTTCGGAGATAAAATCTTTGGCAATCTGTTTGGCTTTGGATAGGCCGTAAATGCTGACAAAGGTTATTTTCCCCTGTTCGGCGTCTTTGTTCAGGGTCTTGCCGACCAAAGCCTGATCTCCTTCGACGTCAAGAATGTCGTCGGCAATCTGGAAAGCAATGCCGATGCGGCGCGAATAGTCAATCAGAGCCTGATATTTTTCGTCCCGGGCGTTGCCGAGAATGGCGCCGGCTTCGCAGGCGTAGCGCAGCAGACGGCCGGTTTTCATCTCTTCGATGTTTTTTATCAGTTTTTCGGGTTCGGAGGGATTTTTAAGATTTTCAGCATAAAGGTCAAGCATTTGTCCGGCAATCATGCCGTTGAAGGCGCCGGCCGCTTCGGCCAGCAATTTGATCAGCCGGCTGCGGATAACCGGCCGGGGGTGGGTCTTTTCGTCGCTGATAATTTCGAAAGCATAGGTCAGCAAGCCGTCGCCGGCCAAGATGGCGGTTGCTTCGTCAAATTGTTTGTGGCAGGTTGGTTTGCCGCGGCGAAGATCATCGTTGTCCATGGCCGGAAGGTCGTCGTGTATCAGCGAGTAGGAGTGCAGCATTTCCAGTGCAGCAGCTGTGCGGAAAGATTTTTCTTCGGATATGCCAAACAGGGCGGCGCATTCGGTAACAAGAAAAGGACGCAGGCGTTTGCCGCCGTTCATGACCGAATATTCCATGGCCTGAACCACTCTTTTTTCAGGGCCTGCCGGGAGGGTAAAAAATTCGGGCAGGCGATTATTAAAACGTTGGGAAAAAGCGGTCAGTTTTTCTTTAATGTCAGTCATGTTATGTCGTCCGTAATCAGTCTTCGATTTTATCCAGTTCGCTTAATTTCATTTCGCCGTCGGGGGAAAGTTCGATTTTTTCAATTTTAAGCTGTGCGGCTTTGAGCTTGCTTTCGCAGAGTTTTTTGAGGCTGACGGCGCGTTCGTAAGCGGTGACGGCGTCGTCAAGTTTGATGCGTCCGCTTTCCAGTTCGCGAACCAGATTTTCGAGCCGGGCGAGCGCGTCTTCAAAACTCAAATCGTTAATTTCTTTTTCTTCCATTTTATCCTCTCCGTTTGATTTAGGACATCATATTATAATAATTTTGCGATGGCAACTCGGAATCTCTACTTTATGCCATCATCAACAAGTATATATGATAATTGGTTTGCCCTGAACTGTTTTGACCGTTGGAAATGTGTTAAATTAGAATCAGTTAAATGAGGAGAAACGAAATGGACAGTTCGGCGATTGTATCCGGATCAAAACTTTTGAAAGCAATGGGTAATGCCCGGCGGCTTGAAATTTTGTATTACCTGCAGCAAAGGGAAATGAACGTGAGCGAACTTGAAAAGGTCATCGGGTTGAGTCAGTCGGCTTTGTCGCAGCATTTGGCCGTTTTGCGTGCCGAAGATATTGTTAAAACCCGGCGGTCGGCGCAAACGATTTTTTATTCAATTAAAAGCGAAAAAGCGCTGAAAATTCTTCAGTTGCTGAACAAGTTGTACAATTTGTTTTATAAATGAAAAGAAAAGGCCGGATTAATTTCCGGTCTTTTCCGTAAGCTCAACAGCGTGTTTTTCGGCATTGTAGGAAATGGTCAGTCTTCCCTGTTGCAGAGCCAAAGCGTCTTTGCCGAAAATTTCGTAACGCCAGCCTCTAAGGACGGGGTTGGATTCAGAAGGCGAAACGGCCAGTTGTTTGAGAGTTTCGTCAGAGGCTATCAGTTTGGCGACGACGCCTTGTTCCTGTGCCCGGATTTTCAGCAGCAGGCGCAACAGTTCGTACAGCGCCGCGGCTCCGGATGGCAGCGGTTTTTCGGGCTCGCCCTTAACATAGTCCGCGGGTGAAATTTGAACGGCTTTGCGGACGACATCCAGAATTTCGCTGCCTAATTTGCCGGTGATGATATCCGGCCGGATATTGCGGATTTTTTCCAAATCTTTTTTGTTGAGCGGGCAGGCAGAAGCGATGTTTACCAAACAGTCGTCGCGGACAATACTCTGCCGCGGCGTGTCCTTTTCCTGCGCCCGCCGTTCGCGCCAGGCCGCCAATTCACGCAGGACGGTCAAAATGCGGTTGTTGTGCGAACGGTGTCTGATTTTCTGCCAGGCTTCTTCCGGGCGGATAGTGTAGTTTTGCTTATCGGCAAGGGCGGCAAAATCTTCATCCAGCCAATGCAGACGCCCGTTCTCGGTGAGTTTGTCACGCAGATATTCATAAACGTGAATAAGGTGGGTGACGTCGGAAAGCGCATATTCCAACTGGTTGGCATCCAGCGGGCGCAGGCTCCAGTCGGATAAACGGCAGCTTTTGTCCAACTGAATGCCGAGAATGTTTTTGACCAGATTTTCATAGCTGACGGCTTCGCCGAAACCAAAAACCTGGGCGGCGGTTTGCGTGTCGAACAGCGGCTGGGGGACAAAGCCGGCCATATGGCAGATGATTTCGATATCCTGTCGGCCGGAATGAAAGATTTTGACGATTTTTGGGTTGCGCAGCACGGCAAAAAAATCTTCCAATTTCATATTCGGTGCCAGAGGGTCGATGATGGCGGCGTCATTCGGCGCCGCAACCTGAATCAGGCAGAGTTTGGCGTAATAAGATTTTTCTCGCAGAAATTCGAGGTCCACGGCAATATAGGGTTGCTGGTTAAGCTCTTTGCAAAAGCTTATCAGGTCAGATGTGTTTTCAATCAGTTTCATAAATTTAATCCGTTGTTTTGTAGCTTGTTTTAAGCATAGCCTCTGATGTTTAATATTTTTTTAAGGGCAGAGCAAGACGTTTTGAAACACAAAAACAGATTTTCGGTGTCTGAGTTCCTAATTTTGCTTGCTTTCGGGAGAATTTCGTTTTAACAATTAAATCTAAATAATAATATTGAAAACAAAGAGGTCTTTTAATGAACAGCTATCGTACTCATACCTGCGGCGAACTGAGGAGTTCTGACGTTAACAGGGAAGTTAAGCTTGCGGGGTGGATTCACCGCAAACGGAATCTGGGCAATCTGTGTTTTGTGGATTTGCGAGATCATTACGGCATTACCCAGTGTGTGTTCGACAGTTCTTCCGATTTGTTTGAAAAAATTGAGGCAATTCGTCCCGAATCGGTTATCGGCATTACCGGCAAAGTGACGATCCGCGAGAGCATCAACAAGAATATTCCGACCGGTGACATCGAAATCAAAGTCAGCGGCCTGGAAGTTTATTCCGAGGCCGAGGTTCTGCCTTTTCAGGTCGCGATAGAAGACGATGCGCCGGAAGAAATGCGTCTGAAGTATCGTTTTCTGGACTTGCGTAAAGATCGCATACACAAAAATATTCTGCTGCGTTCGGCGGTTATTCAACGTTCCCGCGAGTTGATGCGTGAGCAGGGTTTTACCGAATATCAGACGCCGATTTTGACCGCTTCGTCGCCGGAGGGTGCGCGCGACTTTTTGGTACCGTCCAGACTGAATCCGGGGCGCTTTTATGCCCTGCCGCAGGCGCCGCAGCAGTTTAAGCAATTGTTGATGGTTTCGGGATTTGACAAGTATTTTCAGATTGCACCGTGCTTCCGTGATGAGGATCCGCGTGCTGACCGTTCTCCGGGCGAGTTTTATCAGATGGATATGGAAATGTCCTTTGCCACGCAGGACGATGTGTTTAAGGTTATTGAGCATACGCTGGGAACGATTTTTAACGAGTTTGCCAACGGTAAGAAAGTTGATCAGGCGCCTTATGTCCATATTCCGTTCCGCGATGCAATGATGAATTATGGTTCCGACAAGCCGGATCTGCGTAATCCGCTGATTTTGAAAAATGTAAGCGCGATGTTCGGCGAATCGGGTTTCGGGGTTTATGATAATCTGGCCAAAGAGGGCAAGGTTATTAAGGCGATGGTCGTTGCCGGTGCCGGCGAAAAGCCCCGTTCGTTTTTTGACAAGCTTGACGCTTATGCCAAGGAAGAAGGCATGGGCGGTATTGCCTATATCGCTTATGCGGCCGGCGGTGCCAAAGGAATTGCCAAACTGCTTGGCGCTGAAAAGCTGGAAGAATTTAAGAAAGAAACCGGTGCCAAAGACGGCGACGCGATTGTCTTTATGGCCGGAAAGGGTATGAAGTTTGACAAGTTTACCGGCCGTTTGCGCAACAAGGTCGGCGAGGAACTCGGCTTGATTGACGAAAACGCGTTTAAGATGTGCTGGATTGTCGATTTTCCGTTTTATGAGGAAAACGAGGAAACCGGTGCCGTCGAGTTTTCGCATAATCCTTTCTCAATGCCGCAGGGCGGAATGGATGCGCTGAATAATAAGAATCCGCTGGAGATTTATGCGTATCAGTATGACTTTGTCTGCAACGGGGTCGAGTTGTTGTCGGGTGCGGTGCGTAACCATAAGCCGGAGATTATGTATAAGGCTTTTGAAATCGCCGGTTATGACCACAGTGTGGTTGACAACAAATTCGGCGGTATGATAAGCGCTTTTAAGTTTGGAGCGCCGCCGCACGCAGGTTCGGCTTACGGTGTCGACCGGCTGGTCATGCTGCTTTTGGACGAGCCGATTATACGCGATGTGATCTTGTTTCCGCTGAATGGCAAAGCGCAGGATTTGATGATGCAGGCGCCGAACTTTGTTACGCAGCAGCAGCTTGACGAACTGCATATTAAGGTGGTTGAAGACGATAAGAAATAACAGAGAGGGCTCCGCTGGTATGCGGAGCCTTTTTGTCTGTTGGGACTCACCGGTACAGTTTTTGTGAAAAAGTTGTTGACTTGTAAATTAAAATGGCATAAATATTCCTTTGTTCTGCATATTGCTTCATCGTCTAATGGTAGGACAGCGGACTCTGACTCCGTTAATCTTGGTTCGAATCCAGGTGAAGCAGCCAATAAAAAAACGCCCTCAACAGGGCGTTTTTTTATTGGCTGAAAAGCATTTGTTAAACGGCGAAGGCAGCGACAGCAACAGAGCCGTTGTTAAAAATGCTTTGACCGAAGCGCAGTTGTTGAGCGATGCAGTCGCGAAACTTACGGAGCAAGAGCCAATATCCCTCAACAGGGCGTTTTTTTATTGGCTGAAAAGCATTTGTTAAACGGCGCAGGTAGCGACAGCAACAGAGCCGTCGGTATTAATCAGAAAAAAATTTATGTCCGGAAAACCGCAGGAATCCTTTGTTTCAGGAAAGTATAACAAAAAAAATAAAAAATTATTTTTGCCTTAAGCGTTCCTTAAGTTCAGATTGTTGTACTGACCATGTAATAACGAACGACTTAACTTTTTATTTGAGGAGAAAAAACATGAAAAAGATTTTTGCAGTATCTGCTTTGGCTTTGGTTCTGGGTATGAGCGGCGCGGCTTCGGCACAGATGGCGGCCGGCGGTTTTCAGGGGCCGGGACTGGCGCCGATGAGCGTAACTGATGCTCTGAAGCTTAATGACGATACCGCTGTCGTTTTGGTCGGACAGATTGAAAGAAGTCTCGGTGATGAAAAATATTTGTTTAAAGATGCTTCGGGAACTGTTACAGTCGAAATTGACAATGAGGACTGGAGAGGTCTGAACGTTACGCCGCAGGATACGGTTATTTTGAACGGTGAAATTGACAAGGAAATGTTCAGAGACACCATTGTTGATGTTAACAGCATCGCTTTGAAAAAATAAAAACGGGAAACCCAAATGCGTATATTGCTTATCGAGGATGATGCCCTGATCGGGGACGGTTTGAAAATCGGATTGGAAAAGCTTGGCTTCAGCGTTGACTGGTTTACGGACGGCGCCGAAGGGGAAGAAGCTTTGTTTCAGGCTCCGTATGCCGCAGTCATCCTCGATTTGGGTTTGCCGAAGAAAGACGGTTTGGAAATTTTGCAGGACTGGCGGCGTAAAAATAAAAAAGAACCGGTGTTGATTTTGACGGCCCGCGGCGACGTAGACCAGCGTATTGCGGGGCTGAACAGCGGCGCCGACGATTATCTCGGCAAGCCGTTTGCCCTGAAGGAGGTTCAGGCCAGGCTGAATGCGCTTATCCGCCGAAGCGGCGGTCAGGCGGCTCCGATTATCCGGCACGGCAAGGTTGAGTTTGATCCGGAAACGCGCAAAGTCCGGCTGGACGGCAGGGAAACAGTGTTGGCGCCCAAAGAGCTGGCTTTGCTGGAGCTTTTGCTTTTGAACAAAAACCGGGTGCTGTCAAAAGAGACGATTGAGAATAAGATTTATTCCTGGGACGAGGAGGTTTCGAGCAACGCGGTGGAGGTGCATGTTCATCATCTGCGCAAAAAGCTCGGTCGGGAGATTGTCAAAACGGTCAACAAAATCGGTTATATATTGGGGGACGAATGAATAAGCTCAGTTTGAGATTGCGGTTGATTGTTTATTTTATCGGAATAGCCTGCGTTATCTGGATAACGGCGGGTATTTTGGCGTGGAAAGAAACCAAAGATACCGTAGACGAATTTTTTGATACCTACCAAATGGCTCTGGCCCGGCAGCTTTCCGGCGCGGATTGGAGCACTCTTGCGTCCGGGGCGCAGAAGATAACCGATGGTTTGATAAAAAACGTTCATAATGCCGATGAAGAAGATGATTCTATCGGTTTTGCAGTTTTTAATCGTGACGGTCGTTTGGTTTTTCATGATAACGAAAACGGAAAATATTTCGGCTTTTTGCCGGCAGCCGGAAGTTTTATCCGACAAATCGTTGACGGTGACGACGAATGGCGGATTGTCTGGCTGCAGTCGGCAGACGGCAATTTTTATATTGCCGTCGGTCAGGAAGAGGAATATCGGGCTGACGTGGTTTGGGATATGACCGAAGAATTTATGATTCCGTGGGCGGCCGGTTTGTTTGTGCTTATGGTTATGATTGTGGCCGTTTTGACCCGGGAATTCCGTCCGCTTGGCGATTTGGCCGAAAGTCTGCAAAATCGCAACAGTGGCGATCTTTCGCCGTTGGGCGAAAAGGGGGTTCCCGCCGAAGTGCTGCCGCTGGTCAAGGCGATGAATGTGCAAATGCGGAGGATTGAGAGTATGTTGTCTTCCGAAAGGCGTTTTGTGGCCGATGCGGCACATGAGTTGCGGACGCCGTTGACGGCGCTGCAGGTGCAGTTGGAAGTGGCGGAAATGGCCGGTGATGACGAAAAGATGCGGCAAGAGGCTTTGGATAAGCTGCAAAAAGGCATTGAGCGTTCATCGCGTTTGGTTGAACAACTGTTGGTCTTGTCTAAAATCGATACGTCTTTCGGTGTGTATGATGAAAGCTGTGAAAAAATAGACTGGAAGCAGGTTATTGAAGATTTGCGGGTCGATTATGCTTCGGCAATTGCGGCAAAAAATATTGATGTTTCTTTGGAAATCAGCGGGAACGGGCCGGTCGAACGAGGAAATCCGCTGTTATGGACTCTGCTGTTGCGGAATTTGCTGGATAATGCCCTGAAGTACAGTCCGGAAGGGGCTTTGGTAAAAGTCAACGTTGCAGAAAATGCGCTGACGGTTATTAATTCCGGTGTGTCGGTTGATGACGAAGTCATCGGGCATTTGAGCGAACGCTTCTTCCGTCCGGCTGGGCAGAAGGTTTCCGGCAGTGGTTTGGGATTGTCGATTGTCAAAAGGATTGCCGGACATTACGGCTGCCGGCTTGAGTTTGCCAATACGGCGGAAGGATTTTGCGTCCGGGTAGCCGGTTAGCTTTTCAGGATCTGCTCAGGCGCCGGTTGCGGGAATAGTTTGTATACCATTCGTAGGTAAACAAGACGATGCCCGAAATAATCAGCGGAAAAAGGTAATATATGATACGATAGGCAATCAGGGCGCCGAAAATCAGCGCCTGGTTGTGGTCTCCCGGAATGATGTAGAGGAACAGGCCTTCAAAAACACCCAGACCGCCCGGAACCTGACTGAAGACGCCGAGAACCTGAGCAATGATGAAAACGCCGATGAAAACGTCAAAAGGAATGTCTAAAAAAGGTATCAGAGAATAGTAAAGGACCAGCGAGGCGAGCAAAATGTCGGCGCCGCCGATGAAAACCTGAGCCAGAGCCATTTTGAAAGACGGAATTTTAAATTCGATGTCCTTGATGATGATTGATTTTTTATAAAACAGAGAAGCGCCGAAATATATGAGCAGGCCGATTGCCGAAATGATGGTAACGGTCAGCGTGGTCAGGTGCGAAATCGAACCCTCGCCGAAAGCATGGTCGGGTGTCAGAAAGTAGCCGAGAATAATCAGGAAAAAACAGGCAACCAGATAAGTGAAGCCGGAAAAGGTGACCATGCGGACGATTTCGGAAGCATGAAACCGCCAGCGGGTGTACAGCCGGTAACGAATTGCACCGCCGGAAACGATGGCGTGACCGGCATTGTTACTTACGGAAAAGCCGATAAAACCGGCAAAAATCCATTTCCAGGCCGCCAGCTTGCGGCCGATGTATTTTAGAGCCAGAAAGTCGTAAGAGGAAAGGGCGACATAACCGCCGAAAGAGGCCAGACAGGCAAGGAGCAGGTTGCGGTTCGGTATGCTGACAAGCGCTTCCTTGATGTCTTCAAGCTTGTATTTGGAAAGTTGATGATAAATCATATAAGCGGCGACGGCAAAGAAAAACAGGCCGGACCAGGATACGATTTTTTTCAGCAGTCTTTTGGTTTTGAATGCCATAAAATTCCCTCATTTATAACTTCTCGTATATATTATTTCAATATGGTATAAAAATGTTTAAATATCAATTTAAATCGGGAAAATATTTTGCGGAATTTGTTAAACCCATATCGAATGATGCTCCTGACTAATTTTTACGTTTTATTATTTGTTTTAAATTAGATTTTTTGAGAAAGTAAGAACGCTACCCAAAAGAGAAAACGCGAAATTTATTGTCTGGGAATATCTGTTGTTTTTTCTTTATTCAAATTATCTGTTTTATTTATTATGTCTTTTAACGAGGGAGAAGCCCGAAGCCCTATAACTTCATTATAGCGTACACCATATTTATTTCGAATAGTTGTATCAGCCCCTGCTTTTATTAACAATTTTACAGCTTCCTTATTGTTTGCCATTTCAGCAATAAATAATGGTGTATTTCCATCAAAATCAGGACTATTTATATCTGCACCTTTTGAGATTAAGTAATGAATTGGTTCAATGGTTAATTCGGAAGGAATTTCTACAGCATGATGTAAAGCTGTGCGTCCTCTAAGGGTATCTTTTTTGTTAATATCCGCACCATTTTCTACAAGAAGTTTCAACATATCCATAAGATATGGCACTGTCGTTTTTCTTACTTCCAGAAAAGCGTTATGCATTGTTGCTTTAACCGCAGATATTTCATCTTTTGTAATATCTTTACAAGGCTTAGAAATAAGGTTAGGAATATTACAATATCCATTTTTTTGTAATTCTATATCAATTGCTTGATTCGATAATTCCTCATATCCTTGTAATTCTAAGGGCATAGCTAATACAACAACTAATGGAAATCTGGCGTTTCTCTGGCAAATTTCTTGATTAACGTCAGCTCCTTGAGCAATTAAATATTTAATTTTTTCAATAGAATACTTTAAAGCATCTTGCCTCTGTTCTTGGATCCCCAAGATACTTCTAATAGCTAAAGTTAAAGGAGTGTTACATTCATACATGGCATTTGCATCGGCTTGACTACGAATTAAGGCCTTCACATCATCAGGAGAACCAAATAAAATAGCAGACTGAATTTTGTCAGCAGTATGTGCTGTTTGTAATTCTACCGGAGGATTGGAAATTGATACTGATTGCTGTGCATTTATATTTGTCGATAAGCACAACATAACAACTGCTGATGCTAAGAGTTTTCTTGTATTCATGTTTATCTCCTAATAAAAGATATTTTAGTATTCTATAATGTTAATGGTTAAAATGATGTTTAGAAGATAAATTGGGAAAATTTCTATCGGTTCGCGCCCGCTTGGGTTCAAGTCCCAAAAATTAATACCATAAAAAAACTCCCCGCAGGGAGTTTTTTTTATGGTGCCGACTGAGGGACTTGAACCCCCGACCCACTGATTACAAATCAGTAGCTCTACCAACTGAGCTAAGTCGGCATTAACTCGGTTTTTATAGCTTACGGGGGCATCAATGTCAATGATAAATTTTTAAAAACCAAATATACGGACGGCTTCTTTCATTTTGGCGCGCACAGCAACCTGAAACGGGCAACGTTTTTCGCAGAGCCCGCATTGGATACATTCAGATGCGTGATGTTTTAATAACCTATAATGATTTTGCACGGTTTCCGGAACTTCGTTTTGTGCCAGAGCTTCGCCGGCTAACAACTCGTTGTTTAACGGCCCGTAAATTATGGCGGTATCAAAAAGCGTTACACCATGGTCTACGGCCTGATGAAGCAGGCGGATGCACTGTTTTTTGTCAGGATGGGCGCTGCGATTGTAAGTCATTCCCATAACGCCGAAACCCAAAGCGGAAACTTCCATGGCCGCGTTTCCTTTGCCAAGCGTTCTTTTTTGAGTCAGCAGCGGTGTGTCAATATCATCTTTTGCATTAACATATGCGTGAGATTTTTTTATTATCGGCGGCATAACGCTGATTGCAGCCAGTGCGGCCGCTGTTTTTAAAAAATTTCGTCTTCCCATTTTCAAAGTCATTTTGTTTTCCTCGAATTTTTATTTATGTAGATAATTTTAAATAAAAAATGAGAAAATATCTAATATTGTTTTTTTATAAAATGATAAATTTTATTTATGCTTTCGGGTTGTCCGTGCCGAGAAGCATAAGTGCGTTGTCCTGCAGCCAGCGGATTATTCCGCCGAGACGTTTTTTATCGGTTTGGGAAAATGAAAACCAGTAAAGAGCCGAGATACCTTCATCTTCCAGCGGAACGGCAATCCGTTCGCCATCGTTGCGATATTGCTGTACCAGACGGGTGGTAAAGCTCAGAACCTTTTTGTGTTCCAGCATCTGCCGAAAAACGAAATAGTCGGTATAAATGGTTACGGACGGCAGAGTTTCGAGCCAATCAAGAAATTTGTGAATTTCCCGCTCGTAAGCGCCGTAAATGCGATAAGCCGCTATTTTGCGTTCGGTGTAGTGGTGCAGACAGACGGCAGGCTTATCCGCCAAGGGATCGTCTTTGGCTACGGAAAGCATCAGTTCTTCCTTGGCAAAAGGTATGCTGACAATGTTCTGATGTTCCAGTTTTTTTAGGGTGATGACGGCGTCATATTTTTTTGACAGCAGATTGTTCAGGGCATCTGCGCCATCGGCCAGAATTTCCGATGTCAGTTCTAGTTCCGGATATGTTTTTTGGAGCATCGGCACCGAGAAACGCATCGGTCCGGGGTCGCAAAAGCCGAGGGAAATTGTTTTGTTGTTTTGAGCATAAATCCGGAAAGCGTTTTTCATTTCTTCCGCACGTCCGATAACGGCGCAGGCGTGCGTCAGTGCCAGTTGTCCGGCCTGATTGAGGATAAGGTGGTTTTTTTGGCGCTCAAAAAGCCGGACGCCGAGTTCCGTTTCCAGATTTTTCAGAGAGGAACTTAATGCCGGCTGCGAAATATGCAGACGTTCGGCAGCCTCGCGCATGGTTTTGCTTTCGGCGATGGTTTTAAATTGCAGCAGTTGGGTCAGTTCCATAATAAATTGCTATAAATAAAATTTATTGTTCTATAAAAAACAATATTAGACTTCGGCAGGGGAGTCAAGCAGAATGAAGGCAGCTTTCTTTCCTTGATGTTTTGTTTTCTGCTTGTGGTAACATATCAAATTGCCGTCGGAAGGTGTTTTGTCTGCCGGTCAGTCTTCGCCACCGAAAAAGGCGTTTATCTGATATTGCAGGTTTTCCGAGAAGCTGACCGGATCGGACGCTTCGTTCTGGAGATTTTCCAGTTTTTTGTAACCGATGCTTTGTCCGTCGGCAACATCGACCAGAACGACTTCCAACGGCTGGTTTAAGTCATAAGTCTCGATGAAGTTGTATTCGTCATCGTTCTGGTAATTGATTAAAAACAGGCTGTATTCGTCCTGATAGTTTTGGTTGTAAACCTGTTCAATCAGCTCAATGGTCTGCGGGCATTGAAAACAGGGATTGTTATTGAAGAAAACATAAATTATCGGTTTGTCGTAGTTTTGATAAGCTTCGTTGAAATATTCCTGCAGATTCTGGTTCGGGTTATAGGCGCCTTCGTAAGTCAGTTCGGCGCGCAGGGGAAGCGCCAGCGCAACCATAATCATAAAAGCCCACAGCAGTTTTATCATCTTTTTTCTCCGCTTGATGTTGAATATCACAGCGGAGAGCAGGCATCCTTTAACCAGATCTTTTCGTCAGAGGTCAGGAACGGCGAGAGCCGCTCGTAAACCTGCTTGTGATAGTTGTTCAGCCAGGATATCTCTCCGCTGGTCATTAAATATTTATTAATCAGCAGCTTATCAACGGGGCAGAGCGTTAAAATTTTAAATTCCAGAAAATCGTCCGTAAAATCAACCTGTTCGCATTTGACAACCCGAACGAGGTTTTCAATGCGAATACCATAAGCGCCTTCACGGTAATAACCCGGTTCGACGGAGAGAATCATATTTTCTTTCAGAGGGCGTGAAGAACCATACATTCCCATATTCTGCGGCCCTTCGTGGACATTTAGAAAACAGCCGACGCCGTGGCCAGTGCCGTGTTTGTAGTCTTTGCCCTCGTTCCACATCGGGCTGCGGGCAATCTTATCCAGCGACATGCCGTCGGTGCCTTTGAGAAATTTTTGGGAAGCAAGGGCGATATGCGCCTTTAAGACCAGCGTGAAATTGTCGCACATTTCCGGGGTGGGCGTACCGAGGGCGACGGTGCGGGTAATGTCGGTTGTGCCGTCAAAATATTGTGCACCGCTGTCAAGCAGAAGCAGTGAAGCTTCTGCCAGTTTTTGGTTGGTTTCTTTGGTTGGCCGGTAGTGAACAACGGCGCCGTTTTGTCCGCTCGCGGCGATTGTGCCGAAGCTTTCTGACCAATAATTTTCGCCGCGGGCACGGAAATCATGCAGTTTTTTGACAATGTCAAGTTCGGTTTTGCCCTGCCAGTTATCGGAAAGCCAATGCAGAAAACGAACCATGGCAACGCCGTCGCGTAAATGTGCGGCCTCAATTCCGCCGATTTCGACCGGGTTTTTTTCGGCTTTTGCCGATTGGCAGAAATCTTCCAGCGGTTTTTCGTTGATTCGGTGCCCGGCAAAAAGCTCACAAAACAAATACGGTGTTGTTTCGGCGTCAAAACCGACGGTTTTGTTTTTGTATGTTTTCAGAATCTTAGGAAGCCTGCCCATCGGTTCTATGTCAAAGTCTCTGGTTGCAAAGTCAAAATTCAAGCCATCGCCGAACAACGTGACACGGCCGTCTTTGTCCAGCAGCGCATAGGCGCGCACCAAAGGCGTATCGGGAAGCGCATCGGAACGAACGTTCAAAAGCCAGGAAACGCTGTCGGCCGCCGTAAAGAGATATGCGTCGCAGCCGGACAGTCCGATTTGTTTGCAGATATTGCTGATTTTTTCGTTGCGGTCAATGCCGCAGAATTCAATTTTGTGTTCAAATACCCGGCAGGGGCTGTTGCAGCGGTTGTTGGCAAAAATTTCAGAGGCGTCGGGCATGAAAGAAATGTTCGGAAAGCGTCGGCGCAGGTGTTCGACGGATTGGATTGAATTGGTAAAGGCATTGAAGCCGACTTTGGCCGCTTTGCCCTCAAAAAGTTTGTTCAGACACTGTATGAGCGGGTTGCCGCGCTCGCAGACAATATTTATTTTGTCCGGGTCTGTCTGGCGGGCGGCCTGAATCTCGTAGCGGCCGTCAACAGACAGAAAGGCCTTGTCCGGTGTGACAACCAGCGTTCCCGCCGAACCGTTGAACCCGGTCAGTTCCGGCAGCGGATTTTCGCTGTCAAGCAGATCCTGTCCGATGAACATGTTGGAGCGGGTAACGATATAGGCGTCAAGTTTGTGCCTTTTTACGGCAGACTGCAGTTCTTTGAGCGTCATGCTTTTTTCTCCATAAGGGCGGCGCGCCAGTTGTCCATTTCATATATTTTAACCAATGACAGTCCTTGGGCTTCGTGCGCTTTGATAACCCAGTTCTCCTGGTCGCCGACAAAGCCCGACAGAATGCAAAAACCACCGGGTTTAAGATTTTGAGCCAGATCCGGTGCCATTTCAATCAGCGGGCGGGCCAGAATATTGGCAAATATAATGTCATAGGGGGCGTTTTTCGATACCAGTTCGGACTGATAGCCGTTGCTGATGCCGGTGGTGATGAATTTTTCAAGACCGTTGTCTTCGGCGTTGCTGCGGGTGACGATAACGGCTTCCTCGTCAATGTCCACGGCAGTAACATGTGTGGTTTTGCCCCAGAGCTTTGCCGCCGCCAGCGACAAAATTCCCGAACCCGTGCCGACATCAAGAATGCGGGCATGCGGTACGTTTTTTTTGTTGAGTTCGCTCAATGCCTTGAGGCAGGATTTGGTGGTTTGGTGCTCCGAGCCGAAAGCTGTGGCGGCATAGATGCGGATGGCCAGTTTATCGGTTTTGGGCGCTTCTTTTTCGTGGACACCGTAAATAAGAAAGTCTTCAACCTCGACCGGTGCAAACTGAATGACGTAATCTTTAAGCCAGTTGGCGCTTTCGAGCAGTTCGGTCTTGTATGCGGGCAGGTTGAGATTGTTGGCGGCAATAAAACGCGTCAGTTCGTCTTCTTGAAAGGACGCGTTTTTGTAGCCTTTATAAATTTCGAACCCGTCGTCGGTATAGTCAACCGAAACGACGTCAAAAAATTCTTCCAGCATTTCCTGCGTAAAATTGTCCAGACTTTCGACCGGGGCAAAGGTTACGACCCGGCAGCTGCCGCCTTTATCCGTCATCAAATTGTTCCTAACAAGTTATAATCATTTGTTTACTATCGGCGGATTATAGTATATTAATTAAAATTATTGAACCTTAAAAAGAGATTATTCGATGAAAAAATTTGCGGTTTTGTTTTCGTGTCTGGTCTTGAGTTCCTGCTTCAGCGCGGGGAATCATGGCATTCTGAGTTTCAGAAATACGTTTCTGGAATATTTCAGCACCTATTCGATTTCTTTTTATGACGATGAGCCCGAACTGGTCAGCAGCGATTATATTGAGGAAAACAATTTTAAATATAATGTTATTCTGACGGCTTATACGGGATATACGGTGGTTGACACCAAGGTCTACCGCAAGGACGTTTATCGCAGCGAATATCTGACCGTTAACGAAGACGGCGTGCTGAACTGCGGTTCGGTGCCGGTGGCGTATCAGAAAGGCGAGCGCGTGCGGGCGGTCGGTGAGGTGACGGTTGACGGTACGGATTTTGTTTTGGTGGAGACCAAACTGAAAAACTTTGTGGCTCTGGTACGGCAGGACGGTACTTTTTATAACCGCATCGGTCAGATACGCCACGGCCGCCTGGCTCTGCTGGATACTGATTTTGTGCCGTATCCGGATGGTTTTAAAATGGTGCAGATTACAACGTCAAAAAGCGTGCAGACCGAACCGGTTAAAGGTTTTGACATCAAATATGAGGGACTTAATCTGGGACGGTTGAAATTTACGCTGCTTGATTACAGTAAGTCCGACGGTGACAGCGGGTACTTCAAAAATGTTTCTTATCCGTACGAGGTCGGCGGAATTCTTGATTTGAACGGCGTCGGCATTAAGGTTATTCAGGCAACGGCCGAAAAGCTCGATTACATTATCCTGAAATAGCCGGTAAAAGCAGAATAATTTCTTGCAAAAAATTGTTGCGGAAAAAACGGCTTTAGCGTATATATGCCTTAATCAAATGAAAAAGTTCGATTTTAAGGAGATTTTGTATGTCTGGACATTCCCAGTTTAAAAACATTATGTATCGTAAAGGCGCTCAGGATGCCAAAAAGGCCCGTGTTTTTGCCAAGCTGGCCCGTGATATTACCATTGCGGCTAAAAGCGGTCTGCCGGAACCCGATAAAAACCCGCGCCTGCGTCTGGCTATTCAGGCCGCCCGTGCCGAGAGTATGCCGAAAGACAATATTGAGCGCGCCATTGCCAAAGCCAGCCAGACAGCCGGCGGCAGCGATTATGTTTCCGCACGTTATGAAGGTTTCGGCCCCGGTAAGGTTGCGGTTATCGTTGAGGCAATGACCGATAACAAAAACCGCACGGCCGGAAATGTCCGTACCATTTTCGGAAAACGTGGCGGCGTTATGGGCGAGAGCGGTTCGGTGGCTTTCAATTTTGAGCGAATCGGCTATATCAAATATCCGGCCGATACGACCGATGCCGACAAAATGTTTGAAACGGCGCTGGAGGCGGGAGCCAATGACGTGGTATCTGACGAAGAAGCGCACGAGATTGAAACGGTTCCGGAGGATTTGAATGCGGTTACCGAAGCTTTGGAAAAGGCTTTCGGTACGCCGTCGGCTTCGCGTCTGGACTGGAAAGCGACGGTCAAAACCAATATTGACGATTTGGAAACCGCGCAGAAGTTTCTGGAATTTGTCGATGCTCTGGAAGATGACGACGATGTGCAGAAAGTTTATCACAACGCCGAATTTTCGGATGAAGTCATGAAGGCTCTGGAAACTTCCGAAGATTAATTGTTTTTTGGAAAAGGGCGCATTCCCGGCGGAATGTGCCCTTATTTTTTTATAAGGAAAAGAAAATGCGGATATTGGGACTGGATCCGAGTTTGTCGTCTACCGGCTGGGGAATTATCGAAGTCGAGAACAACCGTGTCCGCTATGTGGCCGACGGATTTATCAAAACCGAGCCGAAGACGGATTTGACCGAACGGCTGTATACGATTTATAAAACTCTCTGTGACGTTATCGAATTTTACAAACCGGACGAGGCGGCGATTGAGCAGGTTTTTCTGAACTCGAACGCGGTATCGACGATTAAGCTCGGACAGGCGCGCGGCGTGGTTATTCTGGCTCCGGCAACTTACCGGATTCCGCTGACCGAATATGAACCGAACCAGATTAAGAAGGCGGTGGTCGGGGTCGGTCATGCCGAAAAGGGACAGGTGGAAACAATGGTAAAAATCCTGCTGCCGGGTTGTAAGCCGAAAAACAACGACTCTTCCGATGCACTGGCAGCGGCGATTTGTCACAACAGCTTTCACGGAGCGCACAGCATCAGGGGTTTAAAATGAGCGTCAGGGAAAAAGCGGCGGCTGCGGTTCGGGCGTTGCTTGAAAACGAGAAATCCATGCACGACTGGGAACACAGCAAGCGGGTTTGCCAAACAGCGCTGCGTTTATGCCGGTCGGAGAGCGGCGACGAAGAAATCGTGGCGCTGGCGGCGTTGCTTCATGACTGCGATGATTATAAAATTTTCGGTTTTGATAATGCCGAAAAACTGACTAATGCCCGACGGATTCTGGCGGAGAGCGGTGCCGACGAAAAGACGGCTGCCGCAGTGTTGGAAATCGTGTCAAATCTGGGATACAGCAAATATTTGAGCGGTGAGCAGAAACTTGATAAAAACGGACATATCGTTCAGGATGCCGATATGTTGGACGCGATGGGCGCCGTCGGCATCGTGCGGACAATAGTGTATAATACGGCGGCGGGCAGCGGCAGATTTTTTAATCCGGAGGTATTTCCACGTGAAAATCTGAGCCGGGAGGCTTATCAGGACAAAAGCAAAACCGGAGAAACGGCGGTTAATCATATGTTTGAGAAGCTGTTGAAGCTTAAGGGACTGATGTATACGGAGAGCGGCCAGCGCGAAGCGGAAATCCGGCATAAGACGATGATTGCGTTTCTGGAAGCTTTTTTCCGGGAGGAAGAGCGGAGCGACTGGCTTGAATATCTGCGGCGTTTTGCATAGAAAATTTGTTCTTTTTTTGTTCTTATGTCTTAAATAAAACTTGAAGAGGATTATATATTTGTATAATCTTGAGATAAATTTTTTTAACTCAGGACGGAAACATGATTGCGAAACTGCGCGGAATTATTGATACAATCGGTGAAGACTTCTGCATTGTCGACGTGAACGGGGTCGGGTATCTGGTGTTTGCTTCGGCAAAAACGCTCGGACGGCTGGCACGCGGACAGGAGGCGGCGCTGCGGATTGAAACCGTAGTGCGCGAAGACAGCATTTCGCTGTTTGGTTTTTACGATGCCTGGGAGAAAGAATGGTTCTCAACGCTGACCAAGGTTCAGGGTGTCGGCGCCAAGGTCTGTCTCAGCATTTTGTCGGCATTGTCGCCGAACCAACTGTCGCAGGCAATTGCGGCGCAGGACAAAACTTCGTTTACGCGGGCGAACGGCGTGGGGCCGAAGCTGGCGGCGCGTATTGTGACCGAGCTTAAAGACAAGATTGTAACAATTCCTTTGAGCGCAGAAACCAACGATTTTGCGAAAGGAATGGATATGGATGCAAATGAGGAAACGGCAGCTTATGAAGATCAGTTGGAAGCGCGCGCCGCTGATCCGAATCTGATGGAAGACGCGATTTCGGCGCTGGTCAATCTCGGTTACCAGCGGCTGGAAGCATATCGTGCGGTCAACAAGGCGATGGCTGACGGGCAGGCGCAGGACGTGTCGTCGGTTATCCGGCTGGCGCTGAAAGAATTTGCCAACAAGGAAATTTAGCGGAAATTAAGGATTGAGACTTATGGAAGAACGACTGGTCAGCCCCCAGAAACAGCCCGAAGACGAACAGGGACTTAATGCGCCGGTTAATCTGCGGCCGAACAGTCTGGCGGATTTTGTCGGGCAGAAGCAGGTTTGCGAAAATCTGAAAGTGTTTATTGAAGCAGCCAAAAAGCGCGGTGAGGCGCTGGATCATGTCTTGTTGTTCGGCCCGCCGGGACTGGGCAAGACGACGCTGGCTTCGATTGTGGCGAAGGAACTCGGGGTCGGCTTCCGGGCAACTTCGGCGCCGATGATTTCCAAATCCGGCGATTTGGCGGCGATTTTAACCAATCTGGAACGCAATGACGTGCTGTTTATTGATGAAATTCATCGTCTGAATCCGGCGATTGAAGAAGTTTTGTATTCGGCGATGGAAGATTTTCAACTGGATCTGATTATCGGCGAGGGGCCGTCGGCGCGTTCGGTGCGGATAGATTTGCAGCCGTTTACGCTGGTGGGGGCGACAACGCGTTCGGGCATGCTCTCGACGCCGTTGCGCGAACGTTTCGGCATTCCGCTGCGGCTGGATTTTTATTCGCCGGAAGAACTGGAGAAAATCGTTACCCGCGGCGCCAATCTGCTCGGTATGCCGTTGTCGAAAGAAGGAGCCATGGAGATTGCCAAGCGTTCACGCGGCACGCCGCGCGTGGCCGGGCGTCTGCTGCGCCGGGTGCGTGACTTCGGAGCCGTTGCCGGTGCCGGGGAGGTCGACAATAAAATGGCCGATAAGGCGCTTCGCCGGCTTGATGTCGACAATTACGGACTGGATGCTTTCGACCGCCGCTATCTGCAATGTATTGTAAACAATTACGGCGGGGGGCCGGTCGGTGCCGACACGCTGGCGGCGGCCTTGTCCGAAGAGCGGGATACGATTGAGGAAGTGGTTGAGCCGTTTTTGCTCAAGCTCGGTTTTTTGCAGCGGACGCCGCGCGGCCGCGTAATCTCGGATTTGGGCTGCGAATATCTGGGAATTGCCAAACTGCGGAAAAATATGCGTTTTGCACAGAATGACCTTTTTGATGATTTTGGAGATAAGAACTGATGTTTGACGAAGTGTTGCCGCCTCAGGGAAAATTTTACGGAAAAGTTTTTGTTTTTCCGGTTCGGGTTTATTATGAGGATACCGACGCCGGCGGAATCGTCTATTATGCCAATTATCTGCGCTTTGCCGAACGGGCGCGGACGGAATATATCCGGGCGTTGGGTTGTAACCAGCAGGAGGCCTTGGAAAGCGAAGAAAAATTCGGTTTTGCAGTGCGGCATATCGACGTTGACTATAAGGCGCCGGCGGTTTTGGACGACGCTCTGGCGGTTACTTGCGAAATCAGGGAATATGCTGGTGCGACGGCGGTAATGTTTCAGCAGATTTGGCGTGGCGAAAAACTTTTGGTCGAGATTGAGGTCAAGGTGGCTTATCTGAGCCTGAGCAGAAAGCGGCCGGTGCGTCTTCCGCAGTCATTGATTGAGGCGGTGGAAAAACTCTGAAAAAGCCGATTTAGTTAATTGAATCTTTAATATTTTGTGATAAGTTGCCTGCAAGCTTCAGGCAACTTTTTGATTATGGATTAAAATAAATGGAAACGCAAACTTTAACTGATGTTGTAAATACGGCCAACCAGATGTCCATGTGGGATCTGGTTTGGGCTTCGGATATGGTAACCAAGGCGGTGATGATCGGTCTGATTGCCGCGTCGGTCTGGTCTTGGGCGATTATTATCGAAAAATTCGGAACGCTGCGCCAGGTTAAGCAGCTTTCCAAAAAATTTGAGGAAACTTTCTGGTCCGGCGGTTCGCTTGACCGTCTGTATGACTCCATCGGCAACCGTCCGCGGGATCCGATGTCGGCGATGTTTGTGGCGGCCATGAAAGAGTGGAAACGCACGAATATTATGAAGTCGAAAACCGACCGCGGTTTGCGCGGGGTTTCTCTGCAACAGCGTATTGAAAAAGCGATGACGGTTTCAATGGATAAAGAATTGGACGAATTGGATACCAGAATGGGATTTTTGGCTTCAACGGGTTCGGTGGCACCGCTGGTCGGTCTGTTTGGTACGGTCTGGGGAATTATCAACAGTTTTAACGCCATTGCCGCCACGCAGAGCAACTCGCTTTCCGCCATGGCGCCGGGTATTGCGGAAGCTTTGTTTACGACGGCGTTCGGTCTGATTGCGGCGATTCCGGCCGTGGTTGCCTATAACAAAATTTCGTCGGATATTGACCGCTATGCCAAAAGGCTGGAAAATTTCCAGGCCGAGTTTTCGAGCATTTTGTCGCGCGAGATCGACGACACGGCCATTAAGGCCGAAATGGCGGGAGAATAGCCATGTATCTTATGCCGCAGACACAGCGCCGGGCACCGAGGGGATACCGCCGCAACGCCGACATCAACATGACCAATCTGATGGATGTTATGATGGTTTTGCTGGTGGTGTTTATGGTGGCAGCGCCGCTGATGACCTCCGGAATTGCGCTCGATTTGCCGAAAGTCGGCGGTCGGGCGCTGAACGGCGAGGAAACCTCGATTAATGTCAGCGTGGATAAAGACGGTTATTATTACATCGGGCAGACGGAAATTCCGGCAGAAGAGATTGTTGCCAAGCTTAAAGCCATTCGCGATACCAACACCGAGCTGTCGGTAACGATTTCGGGGGATACGAGCGCCGAGTACGGCCGGGTTATCGGCCTGATGGCTTTGCTGAAAGAAGCCGGTTTTGACAAGGTCGGTCTGAAGACCGAGGCCAAACCCTTGAGGAAAAAGAAATAGCCGCCGATGAAAAAAGCCCTGTACAAATCCATTGCTCTGCATCTGGCCGTCCTGATTTTGTTTTTGGTCGATATGCCTGCTTTCTGGCATCGGGACATGACGCTTAATCAGGTGCCGATTATCGTGGATTTGAATAATGTGAAAATTTCGGAAATGACCAATTTGCCGCCCAAAGCCAAGCGCGGCCCGGAAGAAAAACAGGCCAGCAAAATCAAGCGCAAAATTGAAAAGAACTATACCAAAAACGAACCGGCCAAACAACCGGAGGTAAAAAACAAACCACAGCAGGATGCGGAAGAAGCACCGGCGGCCAAACAGGAACATGCCGAAGAGCCGAAGCAGGATTTTCTGGTTGCGCCGCAGCCCAAAAAACCGAAATCTCCGGTGAAAAAGGCGCCGGTTCCGAAACCGGCCAGAAAACCGGCCGTTCCCGATAAAGCCAAAGAGCAGCCCAAAAAAGAAGAGCCGCAGCTTGCCAATCCGCTGAAGAGTCTGCTGGCCTCCGTCGATGCTCTGGAAAAAGAAGGCGAAAAAGATCAGACGGCGACGATTAAGGAAGATGCCGAGGTCAACAATATGGGAATTGAGGGCGGCACCGGCGGTTCTTATTTCAGCGAACTGTCGATTTCCGAAACCGACGCAATTGCCGGGCGTCTCCGCGCCTGCTGGAATCTGGATCCGGGGGCGCGCGGTATTCAGGATATGGTTATTGAAATCAGGGCTTATCTTGATCGCAACGGCAAAGTCCGCGAAGTCAAGATATTGGATACGGCGCGTTACAACAGCGATCCGCACTTCAAATCCGTTGCAGATTCGGCGCGTCGGGCGGTTTATATCTGCGAACCGGTCTATTCGATTTTTGCTGATAAATATCCCGAAAAATACGATCTCTGGAATACGATGTTGTTGAGGTTTAATCCTTTAGACGCTTCCGTAAGGTAAAAACCTCGTATAACGGGGAACTAATACAGGATTAGCGGGTAAAATAAATGCTCACGTACTGATGCCAATTCCGACTAGGTTGTTGTTTCGTAACGCTGTCGCTTCTCACAACAACAAGTCTCATTGCTTTTCGGCGAAAAATAGTCCGCCGGACTATTTTTGCTGCCGCAGTGCTCCGCTTTATTTTCCCTAAATCCTTATTATTTCCCTCGCTCTCCGAGGTTTTTGAAAACCTCGTATAACGGGTGTCTAGTACAGATTTTGCGAGCTGAAAAAATGCTCACGTACTGATGCCAATTCCGACTAGGTTGTTGTTTCGTAACGCTGTCGCTTCTCACAACAACAAGTCTCATTGCTTTTCCTTAAAGAAAGCACATTCGGGTGCTTTCTTTTGCGGCAGAGGTACTTTCGCCTTTATTTCTTATTATTTCCCTCGTTCTCCGAGGTTTTAAAAAAAAACGTATAACGCAAGCTGTTGCCAGCTTGACAAGGGGACCCCTTGAGCGTTCACCGGCTGCGGCACGATCTTTATTGAAGCGCGTTGCTCAAGCTGTTGCCAGCTTGACCGCATCAATGGCGGCTTTGAGAATCTTTGTTGAAGCGCGTTGCTTTCTGCGTGCATATTGTGAGGCCGTGCCTTGTGTCTGTGGATGTCCGGCTCAAGGCCGAACATTGTCAATCTAAGTTGCGGATTTTTATGAGAATATCGATATTGCTGGAGACAAGGTCGAGAAATTCTTTGTCCTGCGGCAGCAGTTTGCGGTTGATTTCTTCAACTTTTTTGCGAACCAGTTTATCTTTGGGAGGCAGCTTGCCGAAGTCGAAAAAATCGGCGATGTCAATATCGAGCCGTTGGGCGATTTTTTTGAGCGTGTCGATTTTGGGGGAGATTTTGCCGAGTTCAATGCCCGAAACGGTATTCATTGACATATCCATGTCATAAGCCAGTTCAAGCTGGCTGATGCCCTTGTTTTTGCGCAGTTCGCGGATGCGGTTTCCCAGATTTACGGCAAAGTCATTATCATTCATAGGATATTCCCGTTTTCTTTGTAACTCAAAATATATAATAAGGTATATTCCTATTTTATTGTGAATCTATATATACTATAAACTTGTAATTTTTTACCTTGACTCGACTAAATTACTAATATATTATGAATTTAGTAGGTTCGGTTTATGAAAAACGTTTATTTTTATAAGCCGGGTCTATGAAAAAGGGGCGTTCGCTCACAAGAGACATCATACACACACCACACCTATTCGGGCGCTCCTTTTTATTAATTTTTATGTGAAAGGCAGGGGACTATGAGAAAAAAGGCAAAAATTTCTTTATTAACGGTACTTTTGTTGACGGCACCTGCTTTCGCATTTGAAAACAAGCCTTTGGAATTCGGTTTTTCCGATCAAGCAGCGCTGGAAGCCTACCTGCCTTTCCGCGGGGAAGGGCAGCGTCTGGCTTCCGTATGTTTTCTGGGCTTCGGACAATGTGATACGGATGCTGGTTTCGGCACTGGCGGCGGAGAAGATTTTACCATAGATACGGCAGAACAATGCAAAAATGAGGGATATACGATAACTTCCTGCGATTTGCCGAATTATCCGTCCGGGCAGTGTCCGTATAACGAGGGTTATTATGTGTCGTGCAACGCCGACAATGAAAAGGCCTGTAAAGAGGCAGGTTATGTCACGAGCTGCGATGAGGGGTATGTTCAGGACAGTTCGCAAAGCTGCCCTTATGATTCGTCTTATAAAAAATGCAAATGCAATCCGTGCGACGGCTATGATTATACTTATGCCGAGGCGACGGCAACGGGGTATGTGACCGACGGTTTCTGCATAAGCTGCAACACGACCAAATATAAGCGCAAAAACAATCCCTGCGTGGGATATTATGATTGCGAATGCGGCGGCGAAATCGGTTCGGGAACGTGCAAGAGCGGTTCGGCCACAAAATATGCGGTTTGCAAAACCTGTTGCGAAAACAAGTGTACGCTGGCGAGTTGTCCGGAAAATCATGATTGCGAATATGAGGAATGTTCGGGCAAATATTGCGACAACGGCTGCAGCAGCGGATATACGGATATGTGCACGGCATACGGCGAATACGGCGCTTCAACCTGCACGCAGATGGGATATCGGCAGCAGACCTGTACCGGCGACGGATTGTTGTGTCCGTATGATACGACATATAAGTTCTGTATGTGAGAGAGGGCCGGTTGAAAATTTGAGGCATTGCGAAAGGGACTAATTCAGGGGAGAAAGGCAATGAGAAATCAGTATATTTTATTAAGTACAGTATGTTGCGGGCTTTTTTTCGGGACGGAAGCCTGGGCGCAATGTGTGGCGACCAAAGATTGCGCCACATTGGGATACAAGCAGAGCAGCTGCGGCAGCGGCAAGGGGATAAAATGTCCGTTTGGTGAGGCGTGGTATTGCCCTTGTGACGAATCGTACAAATATACCTGTACGGGTGCCAATGAAAGCCCGAGCGACAGCAAATGCGGCGATAAGTACAGCATGTGCAACTGCGCGACGGGTACGCATTGGGACAACGGCAGTTGTGTGTCTGACCGTGCCTCGTGTTCGGTGGGCTGGGTTTATTATACGGACGGCACCTGTTCGGTTCCGGCGGCTTATACGACCAGCAAGACGGTATTGGGTATTGTGGTTTATGTTAATCCGGACGGTATCGGTGGTCAGATTATGGCGCCGTGGTGGCTTGATCAGAACGGCAACCGGAGCAGCTCCGGTGTCGGTATGAAGTGGTCAACAAATTATAATGATGTTCTTGAGCTTCCGAATATGACAACGGATACGCTGGCAGAAGCTGATTTTAACAGTTGCGGGAATACGGATAAGATTGTCGCCGCGGGCGATGCCAGCACTTATCCTGCGGCCTGGGCGACGAGGAAATACGCCCCGACAGCGGAAACTAAAGGCAAATGGTGTCTGCCGGCAGCCGGTGTCTTGAGAAACATTCAGAAGAACTGGAGCGCGATTGGGCAGGCCGTAAGCAAGGTTGGAGGTGCATCTATTAGTAGTGGTTGGGTGTGGTCTTCCTCGGAGGGCTCAAACAACTACGCGTGGAATGCGGGCCTTAATAACAGCGTTTTGAGCAGCAACGATAAGATCTACGGTAACAATTACGTTGTGCCTGTGCTCGCTTTTTAGTTTTAACCCTTTATCTTTTTGCGCAGCCCCGCTTGCGGGGCTCGCTTTAAAAAAGAATCTATATTAACAAAGAGATATGAATATGCAGTTGGATTTGTTCGGCGGCGTGCAGCGCGGTTCAATCGGTTTGGACGAGTTGTTTGCCGCTTATCTGGAATGTCGGCGCAACAAGCGGCGCACCATGAACGCTTTGGCTTTTGAAGTCGATTTTGAACAAAAGCTGATAGAGCTTTGGAAAGACGTCAATGACGGAACCTATATGCCCGGGCGCTCGATTGCCTTTATTGTAACCGAACCTGTACAGCGCGAGGTTTTTGCCGCCGATTTTCGCGACCGCATAATTCATCATCTGATTATCGGCAAGCTTAATCATCTGTTTGAAGCCTCTTTTATTCAGGACAGTTACAGCTGCCGCGAAGGAAAGGGAACCCAATACGGAATCGGACGGGTGGCCGGATTTATCCGCGAATGTTCGCGCAACTACACCAAAGACTGCTATATTCTGAAAATGGATATTCAGTCTTTTTTTATGAGCATTGACAAAGGTCTGCTTTATAAATATCTGCGCGAGTTTATTCTGGCCCGCTATCATGAGCCGGATCAACTGCTGATTTTGGAGCTGGTGGAAAAAGTGGTGTTCAATAATCCTGAAAAAGGGTGTCATATTAAAGGCCGTCGTTCGGACTGGGACGGTCTGCCGCCGCGGCTTAACGCGGTTCTTTGCCGTATTCGCCCGGGCGGGTAAGGCCGATTTCGATTTCGCAATCGTAAAACATGGCCAGCTTGACGGCGTGATTGAACCGTCGGCTTTTGCCGATTTCAAGCAGATCGATGTCGTGCGCGGAAATGTTCGTCTGTTCGGTGACGGTGTCCAGATCAAATCCCAGACGTCTTCTGGTTTTTTGCAGCGCACGTCCGAGCGAATGCTGTGCGTTTTGTAAAATTTGCGATTTGGTCAGTTTGTGACGGCTCATGGAAGGCCTCCTTCGGTTAACAATGATGTTTTCTTCTTAAGTTCATTTTTTATTAGTGTAATTACCAGTGATTGAGATAAAGTTAAAATTTTGATTTTTTTCGGTCTGCTGTTTAATTTGTATTAATATATGCGGTTTATAATCGACTTAAAAATAAAGAGAGGCTGCAAATGGCAACTGTTGACGGCGCAAAAAAACTGCCGTTATGGAAAATTTTAAATGTGAGCTTGGACTACTGCCTGCAAAATGTTAAGGCGGCGGCCGGGTTTTCGCTGCTTAACCTGTTGTTTTTGCTGCTTACGCTGTTGCTGCCCGGCGGCTATGCCAATCCGCTGTTCTTAATCTGGCTGATTTTTTATTATGTTTTCTGGTGTTTCTTTTTTCGCTTTTATTTCAATCGACGCCCGTATCTGGTGCCGCGTAAAATTTTTGACTCGCTGGTGCCGTCAACCAAAATTTTGTTTTTAACCGCGGTGTTTGCTCTGGGTTTGTCGCTGCTGCCGCTGGCGCTGCCGTTTCTGCTGCCGACGGAGATGATTGACGGTTATACGAATTTTTTGCGGGAGTATATGCCCGAGCTGGATTTGGGACTGATGCTGCTGTTGCTGCTGGTTTCGCCGCTGATTTTATACCGGCCGTTTATGGCCTGGATTTCGTCGCTTATCGGCCGCAGCGGGCTTTTGAAAACCGCTTTTGCCAAAACCGAAGGAAATTACTGGCGTTTTGTGGCAATGGCGGCGATTTTTAATGTGGTGTTTGTGGTATTTGAAGGGTTGGATGAAATTTTTGATTTGCCTGATGCCATATTGATGCTTGTTTATGCTCCGTTGCTGGTTTATGTGAACGTGGCGACGGCGAAAACCTATGAATTTTTCTTTTTGGACAATCTGGAAGATTAAAACAAAACCCCTCGGTTTGCCGAGGGGATTCGCACTTATTTTATGAGGTCGGAAAATTCGTCTTCGGAAAGAATCCGGATGCCGAGTTCACGCGCTTTTTTGGCCTTGCTGCCGGCATCGGCTCCTTCGATGACATAATCCGTATGCGCCGAGACCGAACCGGCAACTTTGGCCCCCAGACTTAATGCTTTGGCTTTGGCTTCGGCCCGGGTCATCTTTTCCAAGGTGCCGGTAAAAACGACGGTTTTGCCTGCAATCGGCGAGTTGTAATCCGTGTTGTCGGCAAAATCTTCAACCTTTACTTCTTCAAGCAGGCGGTTAACGGTTCTGATATTGTGTTCTTCTTTGAAAAACTCGACGATGTCTTTGGCCATGGCTTCGCCGATGCCGTCTATTGAAAGCAGGCGTTCGGTGTCCTGATTGAGCATGTCGGTCATGAAGCGGGCAAAACTGCCGTAGTTTTTGGCAATGAGTCTGGCCGTGGCGGCGCCGACCTGTCTGATGCCCAGAGCGTATATAAAACGCGGCAGTTCAATATGACGTTTGTCGTTGATGGCGCGGAACAGATTTTCGACCGATTTTTTGCCCCAGCCGTCGCGGCGCTCCAGGTGCAGCGCTTTATCATCGATGACGGCAAACAGGTCGTCAACGGGGCCGCGGCTGCCGTTGCGCTCTTCCAGCGTGAAAATGTCGGTCGGGCTGTGAAGAATGCCCTCATTGTAAAACTGTTCGATGATTTTGCTGCCCAGCCCTTCAATGTCAAAGGCCTCGCGCGAGACAAAGTGTTTGAGCCGTTCAATGGCCTGTGCCGGGCAGGTCAGGCCGCCGGTGCAGCGGCGGACGGCTTCGTCTTCTTCTCTGACGGCATGAGCGCCGCATTCGGGACAAGTGGTCGGAAACCGGAACTCGGTCGAATCTGGCTGCCGTTTTTCCTTTAAGACTTCAACAACCTGCGGAATAACATCGCCGGCACGTTGAACGACAACATAATCGTTGACCCGGATATCCTTGCGTTTGATTTCGTCTTCATTATGCAAGGTGGCGTGCGAAACAATGACCCCGCCGACGTTGACCGGTTCAAGGTCGGCAACCGGCGTCAGGGCTCCGGTGCGTCCGACCTGGATGCGGATGGCATTTATTTTGGTTATTGCTTTTTCGGCCGGAAATTTATGGGCAACGGCCCAACGCGGTGTTCGGGTTAAAAATCCAAGCCGTTCCTGCAAGGCGATGGAATTGACTTTGTAGACGATGCCGTCAATGTCGTAGGGGAGATCGGCGCGGATTTCCATCAGGCGGTTGAAATAGCCGTCGATTTCCTGCAGACTGAGGCAGAGACGGTTATGCGGATTGGTCGGGAAGCCCCATTTTTTCAGACATTCGAAGAATTCGGCCTGCGAATCCCAGCAGCGTTTTGAGACTTCACCCCAGGTGTAGGCAAAAAGGCTCAGATTGCGTTCCGCCGTAATCGAGGCATCGAGCTGACGGAGCGAACCGGCCGCCGCATTGCGCGGATTGGCAAAGGTTTTTTTGTGCTCGGCCTCATATTTTTGATTCAGTGCCAAAAAGTCCGCTTTGGACATATAAACTTCGCCGCGGATTTCCAGAATGTCGGGAACGCCGTCCGGCAGCTTTTGCGGCAGCTGGCGAATCGTCTTCAGGTTGGCCGTGATGTCCTCTCCGGTGGTTCCGTCGCCGCGGGTGGCGCCCTGAACGAATCGTCCGTGTTCATAACGGGCGGAAAAGGAAAGACCGTCGATTTTTGGTTCCGCCATGAATTCGATGTTTTCGGAAACATTAAGAAAACGTTTGACCCCCATGACAAATTCATCAACTTCTTCCAGGCTGAAAACGTCGCCGAGCGAGAGCATCGGAAAACGGTGCGGAATTTTGCCGAATCCGCTTTTAACGGCGGCGCCGACCCTTTTGGACGGGCTGTCTGCACGGATTAGTTCCGGAAATCTCTCTTCAATTTGTTGGTTGCGGCGCTTGAGCGAATCGTATTCCGCATCAGTAAGGCCGGGGTTGTCGTCTTGATAATAGGCAATGTCCGCTTTGGCCATTTCCGCAGCGATGCGTTCCAGTTCCGCGGCAGCCTGTTCGGCCGTTAAATCTTTTACTTCTATCATTATTGTCCCTTTTTTGTTTAGAAACAATATAAGGGAACAGGGAGAAATTTCTACTCTTATGTTGTGTTTATCAGCAGGCGGCGGGTATAAAAAAAGCGGGAATATATCCCGCTTTGAACTTCGAATCCGGATTATGCCGGAGAGACAATCATCATCATCTGGCGGCCTTCGAGTTTGGGTTCCGAATCGACTTTAATCAATCCTTCCAAATCTTCCAGAATGTTGTTCAGAACTTCGCGCCCCATGTCGTTGGCACTCAATTCACGCCCTTTGTAACGCATGGTGAACTTAACTTTATTGCCCTGTGCAATGAATTTTTTGGCTTGTTTGATTTTGACTTCATAGTCATGTGTGTCGATCATCGGGCGAAGCTTGAGCTCTTTGATTTCCACGACTTTCTGATTCTTTTTGGCTTCGTTTTTGCGTTTCTGAACTTCATATTTATATTTGCCGTAGTCCAGAACCTTGCATACCGGGGGCACCGCCTGCGGAGAAATCTCAATTAAGTCGAGCCCTGCGTCGTCGGCGATGGCCAAGGCCTCCCGAATCGAAACAATGCCGCGGTTTTCTCCGTTTTCATCAATTAAACGTACTTCTTTTGCCTTGATATTCTCATTAATACGCGGTCCGTCATCTTCACGTACTGGCGCATTGGTGTTTTCTTTTAGTATTGGTGCCTCCTATTTAATATTAACGTTTTGCTTCATATTACAAAAAAATCCGTCATTCGCAAGAAAAATGTTAAAGAATCTGCGGAATCATTTAGATTTTCCGGTTATGTTTTCAATACATATAAAAGAAATTATACAAGTTGATTCCTTAATTTTTCGTTTTCAAATTTGCTTGACTTGCAAAATTCTTTTTGTTAATATCCCGCTATATCAACCGGTTAAAAATTGTTTCCCAAAATTGTTTATTTTTTTTGAAAAAAAATGTTGACATCTTACGGGGGATATTCTATAAACCAGTTCGCTGACGGGGCGAGGAGAGATGCTGAGCCTTGAGGCGGCTTCCGGAAGGGGAGCGGTTATAAGATAGAGTAAAGAAGAAGAGAGGATATGCAGACGGCGGGTATCTGCGAAAGTAGATATGAT
>CALXTV010000006.1 GCA_944391505.1 uncultured Alphaproteobacteria bacterium
GACGCAGGATTTGAACCTCCGGGAAGGAGGTTCGACTACCAGCAATAGGCGAGACGGGAGTATCGCCGGTTTTGCCGAAGGCAAAAATTGCGCCTGTGCAACTCAAGCAGTGGCGCAGAGTAATCCTCTCGTCCCGACCAATAAAAAAAGCCGCCGAGAGGCGGTTTTTTTATTGGAATTGGGACGCAGGATTTGAACCTCCGGGAAGGAGGTTCGACTACCAGCAATAGGCGAGACGGGAGTATCGCCGGTTTTGCCGGAGGCAAAAATTGCGCCTGTGCAACTCAAGCAGTGGCGCAGAGTAATCCTCTCGTCCCGACCAATAAAAAAGCCGCCGAGAGGCGGTTTTTTTATTGGTTTAACAACGTTAAACGAGAAGGATTTTTTCTTTCAAAACCTCTCGTATAAAACGATACATTAAACAGGGTAAGCAGATTGCCGAGTAATGGTAGTAAATCGAAATAGCCAATAAGGCAGCATCGGCTTGTCTTTCCTGCTCAAAATCATAGCCTTCCCGGTTGAATTTCCGTAACAGATTCATAATCGTGTCATAAAACCGACGATGGTATATGGGCAAATATTCTTGGTTATCCAGACTGCTATCCTGTTCCTGAATGTATTTTTTCAGCCTTTTGTCGAAAAGCGGGTTATCTGCAATTTTTTGAGATAACTCATCTTTGTCAAAAACCATGAATGTTTTTTCGATAATTTTTAATAAATAACTTCTGTCCATAATCATTTCAGGTTTATTTAACGAGGGGGTATTCCTTTAATACGTCCTGTCCCTCTTTATTAATTATAAAAATAAAAATCAGTTTTATATTTTATGTTTAATCTTGATTTTCATAAGTTTCAACGTTTTTTATTAGAGTAAGAGAAAATCAAAAAAAGACCGCGGAAAGCGGTCTTTTAGTTAATTTCATTTTCTTCTGATCGGAAGAATCAGGAGAATAACACAAACGATATAAACTATACCGACGAAACCCAGGCCGTATGGAACGCTCTTATAAACCATCTGCGCCACTACCAGCATAAACAAAATGGAATAAATGATAAAGGAGCCGAGAAACCCGATGACAATTTTCTGAAGTTTCATTTTTTCCTCAAGCGAAGCTTTTGGCGTCAAAAAATTCGGACGATGTTTCTTATACCATAACAAAAAGCATAAAACGATAAGACAAGCCGCAATACCGATGCCTGCCCAGAGTGTCAAAGCAAGTTTTAAATCTTCCATAATGATTGGTTTTAATTGGTTATAAAATAATATCCTTTTATCGGGAAGATAGCTTTTATTTGAAAAAAATGCAAGCAGTTATTAAAAGTCGGTTATGTGCCTATATATATTTTCCGGTAACGCTTTCCGGGCAGACGGCAATCTCCTCCGGAGTACCGCAGGCCACAATCCGTCCGCCTTCTGTTCCGCCGCCGGGACCCATGTCGATGATATAGTCGGCGTTGCGTATAACGTCCAGATCATGTTCAATAACAATAACCGTCGCGCCGTTTTCTACGAGTTTCGCAAATATTTCCAGCAGGGTGCGGACATCAAGCGGATGCAGGCCTATTGTCGGTTCGTCAAAAACAAATACGGTGCTGGACTGGGTCTTGCCCATTTCGCCTGCCAGCTTCAGTCGTTGAGCCTCGCCGCCGGAAAGACTGGGCGTTTCTTCGCCGAGCGTCAGATAGCCAAGTCCCAGATCCTGCAATATTTTCAGCCGCTGATAAACGATTTTCAAATCTTCGCAGGCATTCAGGGCAGAATTTATGTCCATATCCATCAGATCGGGCAGGGAGTAAGCCTTGCCGGCTTTGTTAACATATTTGATGTCGCCGGCCTGTCGGGAATATCTGGAACCGCGGCAGTCCGGACACGGAATTTCGACATCGGGAAGAAACTGTACGTCGAGATTGATGGAACCTGTTCCGTCACAAACCGGACAACGCAGTTTTCCGGTATTATAGGAAAAATCGCCGGCTTTATATCCGAGTTTTTTGGCATCGTCGGTTTTGGCAAAAATTTTGCGCAGTTCGTCATGAACATTGGCATAAGTGGCAACGGTTGAACGAACGTTAATGCCGATTGGCGTGGCGTCAATCAATTTGACCTGTTCAATACCCTGCGCCTCGACGGAAACAATATGCTCCGGCAGTTTTTTCTTATTGATTGTTGCCTCAAGCGCCGGCACCAGACTCTCCAGAATCAAAGTTGTCTTGCCGGATCCGGAAACACCGGTAACGACGGTCATCTTTCCCTTGGGAATGTTTGCTTCCAACGGTTTGACCGTATGAATGGCATTGGTCGAAAGGCGTATGTTCCCGAGTTCAAACATTTTATTTGGATTTTGCCGCTTTCCGAGCCTTGTTTGGCGCTTTTCCGAAAGAAACGGAGCAATGAGCGAGTGTTGGTTCTTTTCTATATCGTTTATGGTTCCTTCAGCAATGATTTGTCCGCCGTTGGCGCCGGCCTGCGGTCCCATTTCAATCAGCCAGTCCGCAGCTGACAGTATCTGCGTGTCATGGTCGACCAGCAAAACAGAATTGCCGTCGTTGACCAGGTCATGCATGACACCCTTCAGACCGATGATGTTGGAGGGGTGCAGACCGATGGACGGTTCGTCCAAAACATAAAGAACACCGGTTGTACGGTTGCGAACGGCGCGTGCCAGCTGCATTCTCTGGCGTTCTCCGGTTGAGAGAGTTGATGCGGCACGGTCAAGCGACAGATATCCCAAACCAAGGTCTAGCAGTCGCTGTGCCGTATTTAGAAAGGATTCGCAAATGCTTTCCGCCATCGGCTGCATTTCCGACGGCAGCGTTGCGGAAATGCCCGCTGTCCAGCGGACAAGCTCGGCCAGCGGCATCTGGCAGGCCTCATCGAGCGAAATCCCGCGCAGTTTGGGCGCTCGAGCCTTTTCTGATAAACGGCTTCCATGGCAGTCGGGACAGATTTCCTGCTTCAAAAATTTTTCGACCCGCTTCATGCCTTGCTCGTCTTTAACTTTTGCCAGCGCGTTTTCAACCGTATAAACGGCGTTGTAATAGGTAAAATCCAGCTCGCCCGCCTGATTGGAGTTCTTTGCCTTATAGAGAATATGTTTTTTGACGGCCGGACCGTTGTAAACAATATCTTTTTCCTTGTCGGTCAGCTCCCGGAACGGCACGTCGGTGCGCACGCCCATGGCACGGCAGACGTCCGTCATCAGCGACCACATCAGAGAGTTCCACGGAGCAACGGCGCCTTCGTCAATCGAAAGGGATTCGTCGGGAACAAGCGTTGTCCGGTCTACGGTTCGTATCATTCCGGTTCCGTCGCAGGTGCGGCAGGCTCCCTGACTGTTAAAAGCCAGTTCTTCTGCGGACGGCGCATAAAATGCCGTGCCGCATTGCGGGCAGACAAGCTGTTGCCCGGCTGCAACGGCAAGAGATGGTTCCAGATAGTGTCCGTTCGGGCAGCGGTGACAGGCCAGCCGCGAATACATCAGCCTCAGGCTGTTCAAAAGCTCGGTTCCGGTACCGAAAGTGCTGCGAATGCCGGGCACGCCGGGACGCTGACGTAGCGCCAAAGCTGCCGGAACATACAAAACCTCGTCTACCTGAGCCTTTTCGGCCTGCGTCATACGCCTGCGGGTATAGGTGGACAGCGCGTCCAAATAGCGTCGCGAACCTTCCGCATATAAAACGCCCAGGGCAAGAGAAGATTTTCCCGAGCCGGAGACACCGGCAATGCCGACGATTTTATTAAGCGGGATATCAACGTCAATGTTTTTCAGATTATGTACCCTGGCGCCGCGCACCAGTATTTTGTCGACCATGTTTTTATCCAAAATCAGGGGTTGTTGTCTGAACAGGAATTTTATTGAATTGTATTATAATTTCAAGTGTTAATAAACATGGCTGTTTTTCTTTTCCTTTGGCTATCTTTGGCGCTTTTTTACCAGATAATCTCTGATGACAACGCCGGTGCGATATTCCTGTCTCCTTTTCATATAGTCCGCCAAAGCTTTATACGGCGTACGTTTGGGCGAAATGCAGTTGAAAAGGGCATTGGCCAGACTGTAACCGGACATATTTCGTCCGATTTTGATGTTCAGAGAGTCTTTGATTTTCTTCTGCTGTCTTTCTTTTTCGCCGTCGGGTATGTTCAGGTTATTGATATATTGCGCGTATTCCGAGGCATCTTTTCTCTGTCGTTTAGACAAATCGACGATTTCATGACTGATACGGTAGGACACCTTGACATAAGCCTCTTCCATTTCGTCGTTTTTAAGAGAAGAAAAAAATTTGTTCAAATCACCGCTAGGCATATCCTGTGATGAGTTTGTCAGTTCATAGAAACGCAGAATTTCTTTAAACCAGGGCGTTTTAAAAGCATGCAGCTGATACCCGGCGTCCATATCCTGCAGAAGAAGAAAGCCGCGGCGTTCACTCCACAAAATGGAATTGATGGTCTTAGGCTGAATACCGATGCTTCCCGCTTTCATCTTTCTTTCCAGATGGTTGTTCAGCTTTTGCAGATAAACGCCGTAAGTATCGTGTTTGGCAAAAGGAAACTTTGTATCCATAATTTCTTCAAGCAAATGCTTGGTATAAGGGTCGTTAATCTGAGGCGTTTCAAGTGTTCTCGGTGTCGTGTTGTTCATCAGCCGCCGCAGAATATCAATGTTTTTCATCAGATTGCCGGAGGAGTCTCTGGTCATGGTTTCATATTTTTTTATATTAAGCAAATCATCGGCAGCGATGTTGTAGTCCGGAAAATTTTGTTCAACATAGTTAATAATCCGGTTGAGTTTTTCTGTTCTGAGTTTTGGATCCAAATCAGGGTTCAGGCCTTTGACGGCATCATAATAAAGCACCATTCTTTTCAGAATTTTATGCTGCTGGGGCTGTTGATTATGAATATAGGAACGCAGACGCGGAAAAGCTTCGTTAACCGCAATCGCGTCCAGCCGAATCTGTTCAAACCGGTTTTCGTCGCTGGACGGAATCTGCTCGGCAATGCGGCATAAACGGGTAATGTTGTAGGGCGTTACTCTTGATGTCAGGCATCTGAAAACAAAACCGCTGCTGCCGTGGTCGGAAATATCCGTTCCCCAAAGATTGCCGACCGAGTTGAGAATTTTGTTTTTGCCGTTTTTAATAACCGGTACGACGTTTTTAATGGCGCCGACGGCGAGATCGTCGTCAATGTCCGGAAGCTTTTCGATATACTTGTCAAAATGAAGGGCAAAGAGCATAAACTTTGCCGGGGGCAGAGAATCAATAGCCTGAGACATAATATCCAGCCGTTTGACTTCATATTTGGCCTCTTTCTGGTTTCGTTTGCTGAAAATGGGGGTTTTGACCTGTCCAAGATTAGAAACCAAAACACCGTAGTCAACGGAATAAAACTTATCAATTATTTCTCTTTTGCTGAAAGAAACGTCCGTTTCGTGGTGCGTATTATAGAAAACGGAAATTGTGATGTCGTCATCATGGGCATAATCTAATACCTTGGGAAAAGTTTCTGCAATTTTATCGGCAAGAATGCCGTCTTTGTCGATTTTGAACTGTTCTTTGCTGTAGTTGCTCAGAATCCGGCATAAAAGATTTTTGTCATCGTCGTTATCGCTGATGTTTTGCGCAATCTCGCTAAATTTTTCGAAAGTTTGCTTAAGATGATATAATTCAATGGGGTTTTTGGTACATAACTGATAAATCAGTTCAGCTTGCGGAACCTTGAATTTTTGGCCAATATTAAGATTCTTTGCAATATTTTGGATAATGTCGAAGCTTTGTTTTCTGGCAGCTTCGTCAGTAAGATTTTTTTCCAGACGTTCATTAACGTCTCGTTCAAAAACGGGTGAAAAATAGTTTTGTTCGTTCATAGTAAAAACCGTATGTTTGTTAAAGAATGGATAGAAACTAACACAAATAAAGACAGAAAGCAATATTTTTGTCTAAAACAATTGTTTTTTATAAAATTTTTTTGCCGTTCGCGATGAAGCTTTTGCAAAAGCGATTATATTAAGAGGCAAAAAAAGGAGGAAAATTTGAAACAAATAACAACGGCTCAAAAAAATTATATCAGCATAATGAATGCGTTGTGGGATTTTTTTACCAGCAAAACCGGCGCGTTTATCATCGGTGTCGGCGCCATCGTCATCGGCATGTACCAGTTTTATATCAGCAAGCCGATTCTGAAATATGAAGCCGAGCATACCAATATCGTTTCATCGGCAGATGTCAGCGATTTGAAGGTTACCGTCAAGGAAAAAGAATATAAGGATATGTATTTGACAACGCTGACGTTGATGAATACAGGGTCTCAGGCATTAGACGGCGACGACGTTTCAAAGATTGGCCATGATCCGATACGAATAGTCGTGCCGAAAGATGCGCGCCTGGCCGCTTATAACATCAACAAAAAACAAACGTCGCCGGCGGTTGCTGCTTCGCTTGAACCTTATGACGGCGATATATTGATAAAATTTGACTATCTTAATCCCGATAATCAGATAACCATATCGCTGCTTCATGAAAAAAACAGCGATGATTTCAAAATCGTCGGCAGTGCCGTCAACGTCAATACCATCAGTCGTGCCTGGTCGCCGGTTCAGGTACGGGAATTTATTATTGCCGTATTGGTTGTGTGTTTTGCGGCTTATGTCCTGGCCGGAGTTTTCAGCCGTCGTACCTGAAAAAGACTTTACAATAAATTTATTTATAATATTTTGTTTGCCGTAATAGAAAATCATCTGCGAAGAAAAGGACAAAAATGCTGCATCCATGGCATGGGGTCGGAGCCGGCGAAAAAGCTCCGGAAATTGTTACCGCGCTGATTGAGGTTCCGCGCGGCTCAAATATCAAATATGAATTAGACAAGGCCAGCGGCCTGCTTAAGGTTGACCGCATTTTGTACAGCGCCGTGCATTATCCGGCCAATTACGGATTTATTCCGCAAAGCTACTGCGACGACAATGATCCGTTGGATATTTTGGTGTTGGGGCAGGAGCCCGTTTTGCCGCTTTCCATTTTGCGGGCAAAGCCGATTGGGGTTATGAAAATGTTCGACCAGGGAGAAATGGACGACAAGATTATCGCCGTACATCTGGATGATCCGGAATATGCACATTATAATACCATCGACGAGCTTCCGCCGCATTGTCTGAAAACGCTGCGCCGTTTTTTTGAGGACTATAAGGTTCTGGAAAACAAACAAGTCATTATCGAAACTTTTCTCGGCCCCGAAGAAGCCCGAAAAACGATTAATGATGCTTTAGCCTTGTACGAAAAAAATAAGGAACACCTCACGGGTTATGAGGGCTAAGATAAAAGGCGGTTTTCCACAAACCGCCTTTTATATTTGAAAATCCGGCGGATAATTATTGCATGAAACGAAATCTGATGATAGATTTACCCGGAGAATAACTTTGGGATTGCTGTTTATGCCGCAGATTTCTTTAATAATACCGCTGTATAATGCAGAAAAATACCTTGAAGCCTGTCTGGCTTCCGTTGCCCGGCAGAGCTTTCGCGATTTTGAGGTGCTCTGCATCAATGACGGTTCTTCCGACAGAACGGAGGAAATTGTCAAAAGCTTTGCGGAAAAAGATTCCCGTTTCAAACTCATCAATCAGGAAAATGCGGGTTGTTCGGCAGCCAGAAATCACGGCATAGCCGTTTCCGAAGCGCCGTATATTGCGTTTCTTGATCAGGACGATATGCTGCACCCGCAGGCATTTGAAGCCTTGTACTATATGGTAACCCGTTTTAACGCCGATGTTGCCGCCTTTAAAAACAAAACCGTTTCTGACGATTTTGTAATGGGCGAAACGCAAAATTATGATTTGGAAAAACAGGAATACAAATTCAGCACAACGCCGTTTGAAGACTTTTTCGCCGGCCGCAAAAACGGGCGCGGCGGCTCGGTTCTTGTCTGGAACCGCTTATATAACAAGGCTGCGGTAAAAGGGCTGGATTTTCCGGTTAACGTGCAGCCGGCGGAAGATACGATTTATACGCTGAAGGTTTTGTTTCAGATTAAGTCGATGGTTTCGACCGACGCCGAATTTCTGTTTTATCGCGACAGTTCAACTTCGGTCATGAATCAGGGCAAAACGGATAAATATGTCAAATCGCACGCATTGGCGGCACAGGTAATATATGAATATTTCATCAAGTCTGGTTTGGCGGAAGGTTCCCGCCGGGAGTTGATAAACCGGTACCTGGCCAGATTTATATTCAAATCACTAATATCCCAGCCGCTGCGATTGGTCAGAGATAAGAAACGCCGCCGGGAGTTTTGGAATTTTGCCAACGCTTGTGTAGCTTTGCTGTATCAGGGCGGTGCTTATTGTCCCCGGTTGCTCGGTTGGCGCTTCTGCCTGGCGTCAAAACTGTTTTTAAACAAGCATTATCAGATGGCGAGGTTATTTGTATGAAAATAGATGTTGCCGTTCAATCCTATAAAAAACCGGAATCGTTAGTATATACATTAATGAGTTTAAAAAGAGTTTCAGGAGATTTAATTGACACAGTTTATATTAATGACGATTGTTCAAATGACGGTTCGGTAGAAATTTTCAATAATATAAGTGTTAAGGAATATTTTGCTCCTTGGAAACTCAATGTGAGGGTTAATACAAAAAATGTCGGTGTTAATCAGGTTTATATGTTTAAACATCGTCCTGATTATATGAATTGGCTGTTTGTTTTGAGTAAATTGAAACGTTTTTTAGACCCAAAAACAACTCATAATAAAGACGATGTACGCTACCAATATGCCATAGATAACACAGATAAAAAATATCTTTTAATTATTCATGATGATGTTAAGTTTTTCAAAAATATTGTATGGTTATACTTGAATACAATAGAAGCCAATTCAAATTTAGCGATTGTTGGCGATTTAGGACAATGTTGGCGTTGTAAGTTTTCAAAAATCTGTAGCCCGAAGAAACTGATGCAGGGTTTTAGACCGCCGTATTTTCCTTTAACACCGAAAAAAGATGACATATTTAATCCCCGAAAAGGCTACAATCGTGACTGCCGAATCAATGAATGGTGTTGTTTGATAGACGTCGAAAAAGCTAAATTGATAACAGAGAAATATGGGTGTCTTCTGGGAAATTATTATAGATATTCAGATATTGGCGCATATTGGTTTTGCAAAATTGTTGAACATGGATTCGATTTTTGTGATCCTTTAGCCTCAGAAGCATTAAAAACACAACTGGACATAAGTCCTGAACATGAGGAATATTACCTGCATGCCTGGCAGGGACACCCCGGACACTCGGTTTGGGCAGATCAAGGCATGGGAATTGTCAAATATAACCGCGAAGAAATCATTGATTTAATAAAAAAGGAATTCAATTTTGATTTTCCGCAGAAATTGATAGGATAAAACAATGTTGTGCAAAAAGAAAAACAATTTGATTGAAGGCGTGCCGGGTTTTATCAAAAAGAGCAGCTTCCATTTGTCCGGCAAAAACAACAAAATTATTTTCGGCAAAAACTGCAATATTGTTAACTGCAAAATAAAACTCTATGGAGATTCAACGCTTATATTCGGGGATAACTGCTATTTTGAAAACACGCAGATAATGCTGCGGGAGTCCGAAGCCCGTTTCGGCGATAATACCGAGTCATCCAAAACGACGGTAACGGCAGCCGGAAAGTCGCTGCTTGATTTAGGCGCCGGTTCGGTTATCTGTGGTGAATTGGATATGCGCAATCAGGGGATTATCCGCGCCAAGCGTCTTTGGACGACCTGGGGACCGCATATTGCCGCCAACCACGGTCTGATTGAGTTCGGCGATGGAGGTACCGCCGATTCAATCATTTACAACAGCGATTTTCACCCGATGTATGATTTGGAGGGAAACCTCATAAACGAAAATCAAGATGTCATTATCGGCAATAATGTCTGGATTGGTCGCAAGTGCTTTATTTTTAAGGGTGCAAAAATCGGAGATGGTAGCATTATTTCTTCCGGAACCTACACTGGTAAAGAGATTCCTCCGCATTCTCTGGTCGCCGGCAATCCGGGGCGCATTGTTCGCCGCGATGTGGTCTGGGCGGTTAAGGACAAACCGGAATTAAAAGAGTTTTTTCCGCTGGCGCCGGATGACGAAGAAGATATGCGCGCCTTTTATAACCGGGCTTATGAGGTCACGCCGACCATCAAACACCGCAAAGGCTGTGTTTGGCTAAACCGTTTGCGGATGTTTTTTGTTCTTTTCCGGGCAAAATAGAAGACTGAAAAAATTGGTTTAAGAGGCGAAAAATTTTCCGACGGCTTTTTCTTCTTTACGCATAAACCAGTCATAATCTTTGCCCAGATGCCCCATATCCAGAGCCTGATAACCTTTTTTGGCTAAATCATAGGCCAAAACGGTTGCCGTCGGCCCCAAAATGATGATAAACAAGCTGCTCTTGTCCTCTTTCAGGGCTTCATTCAAAATTTCGTCATAATGTTCGAAAGCATGCTCTTTGGGTGCATAAATATATTTGGCTGACTTAATGTTGTCATAAATATCATTGGCATAAGTTTCGGTGTCACGGCCTTTAATAAAGACGACATCGCGGTTCTGCCAAATTTTTCTCATTTCTGCATAATAGCGGTTTAACGCCGCTTCGTCATTTTCGGCAGCCTGAATTGCATATCCGGTAAAACAGGCGTCATAATAAGTTTTGTTCAGGTCAAGAAGATTGTAAATGCGTTTTCTGTTATTGGGCAGAAACTCTCTCCAATAATTGCGTACATGCGGACAATATCCGTCAAGAGAACCGAAAACGTCAGGAATGCCGATGAGAATATTTTCATCATCACTGGACAGGACTTCGGAGAGTCTTTCGGCTATTTTAGGACTGGCCTTTTGAAAACCGATGTCTCGTCCTTCAATCAGGTTAAATTCGCCGTCACCGAAACGGGCAATACTCTTTCGCGATGAATAAAGGGCTCTGATTGTTTCCTGCGCTTTAATGACATGGGGCAGCACAATATTTCCGATTTGGTCGGCAATCTCATATTTAAGATTGTCAAGCATACCTTCGAGAGCGTCATGCCGGCGAATGGATTTTTTGTGAACTTTCAAGTCAATGCCAAATAACCTGACAATATTTTTTGCAAAAAGCCTTAACCCCATTTTTTTATTCCCGATTGTTAAAAAGATTGACTATTTTTTGCAGTCTATTACACTCAAAGCAGAAATTCAACTTCTTTAGCGGACATCGGTATAAATGAAAATTCTGGTTCATCTGCATCTTTTCTATCAGGAAATGCTGCCGGAAATGCTGACGCTTCTGCGCAGCCTTGACGGCTATGAATATGACCTGTTTGCAACTGTGGTTAATGCCGCGCCGGAGACGCTTGCCGAGCTTCGCCGCTTTAAGCCGGATGTGACAGTCATTGATGTCGAAAACCGCGGCTATGACGTTGCTCCTTTTATTAAAGTTTTGCAGTTGGCTGATTTGAACCGCTATGATTACGTTATCAAACTGCATACCAAACAGACGCTCAAACGACGCGCCTGGCTGAAAAATATTTCCTTTGTCGGCGACGGCTGGCGAAAGCTGCTCGTCGGTTTTATGTCTTCACCCGAACAGCTGCGGCAGACGCTGGCACTTTTCCGTAATACGGAAACCGGAATGGTTTCGCATTATAACCTGATAATTAAGGCGGGCAGGGAAGACCGGCTTGCCAATACGCGTGCGGATAAAATGCTTGCGGAAATGGGCCTGCAAACCAAAGAACGTTGTTTCGTCGCCGGAACGATGTTTATTGTCAGGGCAGAGTTGTTGCTCCCGCTGAAAGAATATCCCTGCCGCATGGGTGATTTTGAGCCTTACAGTCGTGAAAAATCGGGCGGAACGCTGGCTCATGTCTACGAACGTCTGTTCGGTTACGTTGTCACAGCACAGGGCAAAAAAATTGTTTCTTACCGGACGGAAACAGCCGCCGTCAAAATCGGACACCTGTTGCGTCGGATTATTCTGACCATCGGCCGGACGATTTTGCAAGTCAAAGTCAACCGCAAGAACCGGCTGATTGTCAAAGTTTTTAAAATTCCGCTTTGTTCCTGGCCGTTGAAAGAAAAATAACTTAATAAATCAGATTCAGCGCGCCGAGCAGAAAAGCGCCCGCGATAGTCCCTGCGAAAATATCGTCAAGCATAACGCCCCAGGCATTTTTCAGCTTGCTGTCCGCCCACTTGACCGGACCGAGCTTGACAATGTCAAACAAACGAAACAGTGCAAATCCGATAAAATAAACCGGCCATGCGTTAAGGTTATGGTATAAGAGCTGTCCGGCAAAAACAAAAGTCAGCATCTGACCGGCAAATTCGTCAATAACCACCAGCGACGGGTCTTTCTCGTCCTGATGAGAGATAATCTCATGCGTTGCCCATACGCCGATAAAAAAGGCAATGCCTACGGCCGCCAAAATCCCTGCCGTTCCGAAAAAATAAGCAATAACGAAAGCAACCGGGAGCGTTCCCAGCGAACCGATTGTTCCCGAAGCCTTCGGCGCATAGCCGAGGCCGAAGTAAGAAGCCAGCAGATGAGCAAGTTTGTTTTTCATGGCAATATCCTTTCTGTTTGTTTTATTTAAGCATAAAAAAAACTCTCCGCAACTACAAAATTGCGGAGAGCTTCAGACTGTGCATTAAGAATTACAGGTCAAACTTTGTAACGCCTTTGTAAGCATAACGATACAACTGTTTAATCTCCTCAACCAGCGGATAACGCGGGTTAGCGCCGGTGCACTGATCGTCAAAGGCCAAAATCGACAATTCATCGAGGTCTGCTTCAAAAGTCTTCTCGTCAATTCCGTATTCTTTGATGGAAGCCGGAATATTGAGCGCTTTTTTCAACTCTTCGATTTTATCAATCAGCAAATCAAGTTTTTCGTCTTTGCTGTTGCCGCCCAGATTCAAATATTCGGCAACTCTGGCATAGCGCGATTTGGCGCTCGGATATTTATACTGCGAAAAAGCCGCCTGTCTGAACGGATGGTCGGAAGCGTTAAAGCGCATAACCTGCGTCAGCAGCAAAGCGTTGGCAATACCGTGCGCAATATGATATTTTGCACCGAGCTTATGCGCCATGGAGTGGCACAAGCCAAGGAATGCGTTTGCAAAAGCCATACCGGCCATTGTTGCCGCATGATGAATTTTTTCGCGGGCAACGGCGTTCTGCGAACCTTCGTTGTAAGAAGCGGGCAGATATTTGAAGATCAGCCGAATGGCCTCAAAAGCCAGACCGTTGGTATATTCGGTTGCCATGGTCGAGGCAATGGCTTCCAGCGAATGAACCAGCGCGTCAATACCGCCGGCGGCACACAAACCTTTCGGCATGGTCAGAACCAAATGCGCATCGACAATTGCCATGTTCGGTGTCAGGGCATAATCGGCAATCGGATATTTAATGCCCGTTTTATCATCGGTAATAACCGCAAAGGGCGTAACTTCGGAACCGGTTCCGGAAGTCGTCGGAATGGCGACCATATAAGCCTTCTGACCCATTTCCGGAAACTCGAAAATACGTTTGCGGATATCCATAAAGCGCATGGCCATGTCTTCAAACTTAAGTTCCGGATGCTCATACATCAGCCAGACGATTTTTGCCGCGTCAATCGGCGAACCGCCGCCCAGTGCAATAATGACATCGGGCTGGAAAGAGTCGACCAAATCAAGAGCCTGACGAATGGTTGACAAATCCGGATCCGGATGAACGTCGGAGAAAATCTGGAAACTGATACCGACTTCTTCCAGCACGTCGGTAACCGGACGGGTATATCCCAGGTCAAACAACGATTTGTCCGTAATTATGAACGCTTTTTTGCGTCCTTTGAGTTCACGCAGGGCATGTGGCAGACAACCGGCCTTAAAATAAACTTTCGGCGGAACTTTGAACCACAGCATATTTTCCTGACGCATTGCAATAGTTTTAATATTCATCAAATGTTTTACTCCCAAGTTTCCGCTGACCGAGTTGCCGCCCCAAGAACCGCAGCCCAGCGTTAAGGACGGTTCCAGAACAAAATTGTACAAGTCGCCGAGCGCGCCGTGCGAAGACGGGCTGTTGACGATAATGCGCGCTGTCGGAATCAACTCTCCGTAATGCGTAATGCGGTCATGGTTGTTGGGATTTGTGTACAAAACGGCCGTATGTCCGGCACCGCCGAACATAACCAGAGATTTTGCCTTGGCCGCGGCTTCTTCAAAGTTTTTGGCTTTGTACATTGCCAGCACCGGCGAAAGTTTCTCCGCGGAGAAAGGTTCTTCGGGGCCGACTTCGCTGACTTCGGCAATCAAAACCTTGGTATAGGCCGGAACCTTTATGCCGGCAAGTTTGGCAATGGTCGTTGCGCGCTGTCCGACAATGTCGGCATTAACATGACCGTTTTCAAGAAGAATTTTGCCAAGAGCTTTTTTCTCTTTTTCATTAAGGAAATAAGCGCCGCGGGTAACAAATTCTTCCTTGACGGCCTCATACAGGTCTTTGACCACGATAACCGACTGTTCGGAAGCGCAGATCATACCGTTGTCAAAGGTTTTGGAAATCAGTACCGAAGAAACCGCCGGCTTGACTTCCGCCGTTTCGTCGATAACGGCCGGAACATTGCCAGGGCCGACGCCGAGAGCAGGCTTGCCTGAAGTGTATGCAGCTTTGACCATGCCCGGGCCGCCGGTTGCCAAAATGGTGTCAACTTTCGGATGCTGCATCAGATATTGCGAAAGTGTGACGCTCGGATGCTCAATCCAGGCGATAATATCTTTGGGCGCGCCGGCTTTAACGGCTTCTTCCAGCATAATGCGGGCGGTCTCGACCGTGCATTTTTTTGCGCGCGGATGCGGCGAAAAGATAATGCCGTTGCGGGTTTTTAACGCCAGCAGCGTCTTAAAAATGGTGGTTGACGTCGGATTCGTCGTCGGAATAATTCCGGCAATAACGCCGATAGGGTCACCAACCTTGATAATACCGTTGAGCGGGTCTTCTTCAAGCACACCGCAGGTCTTTGTATTTTTATATTTGTTATAAATATATTCGGCGGCAAAATGGTTCTTGATGACCTTGTCTTCGACAACGCCCATGCGGCTTTCTTCGGCGGCCATCTGAGCCAGCGGAATACGCAGCGAACTCATCTTCAGGGCAACGCGCTTAAAAATTTCGTCGACCTGTTCCTGCGTATAAGTGGCAAAGATTTTCTGGGCGGCGCTTACTTTGCTGACCAGTTCATCAATGTATTTTTCCTCATCGAGGATATTTTCATCTGCCTGATTTTTTTCTTTTTTATTCAAAGCCATTTTGTTTTCTCCATAAGGCTAACGTCAAAATTCGATACGATTATAAACAAAAAAGATTAATGCTTTATTGCATTACTTTAAGATTTTAAAAATTTTAAAACAAAAAAAGGTGCGAAAAATTCGCACCCGAAAAAAGATTACTCGCTCGATTATTTGCCGCGCTTTTCAAATTCGGCTTCAATTTCTTCAAGAAGCTCATACGCCATCTGATTGAACCTGTTGACGTAAATCTGATGAATGTCATCATAGTGAGGATTGCCGAGGACAAGAGTCTGGTTCTCAAGCATATACTTGAGTAAATGCAGCTCATCATCGGACAGGATAGACGGATTGTTGGCAAACAACGACTTAAGTTCTTCAAAAGCCGTTTTGGGACTACCGATAAGCCGGATTCGTCGTTCCAATTCGTTGTTAACATCATCCAGAGTCTCTTTGAGATATTCAAGCCAGCTTTCGATGACGGAATCATCGCTGTTTTCCGCGCCGTTCAGCTCTTTCAGGCCGTTTTCGGCAAAAAGTTTCATCCTGCGCAAGTCCGTCAGATTCACACTTTCCGGATTAGCGGCAAACAACACACGCAAAGAAGCAAAATTCTTTTCCATAACGCAATAATTTTTTAACCCAAAGGGAAGTTAAACATAATATACATAATCGCAAAATATAAGATAGAATTAATACTATTTGTCAAATTTGTCCAGTAAAAATTTTGTTTATTGTGTTTTAATATAAAAATTTTGTGTTTTAATATAAAAATTGATATTTATTTCTCAAAAAAGAGGAGAGTAAGAATGAGACTGATAATTTTCCGGCATGGTGAAACCGACGGTAATGTCAAAAATATCGTGCAGGGGGCAGGGGTTGACTGCCCGCTCAATGAACACGGAAAGCGGCAGGCCGCTGTGCTGCGTGATGAGCTGGCGGCGAAAGATCTGCCGGTTATTTATTGTTCTCGTATGTGCCGCGCTCATGAAACGGCCGAAATTGTCGCCTTGTCAAATAAGGCTCCGGTTGTCGAGTTGGACGGACTGGAAGAAGTCCATTACGGCATTGCCGAAGGAATGCCGTCGGAAAAAGCGCATATCGAATTTGCCGCTGTCTTTGAGGCCATTAACGATAAAAACAATCCACAGCGGTTCGATGTTGCCATTCCCGGAGCCGAAACCGTCCGGGAATCTACCGAACGCGGCCTGAAAGCCCTGGCTCGAATTAAGGAAATCTGCCCGTATGAAACGGCGGGCGTCGCCACCCACGGCGCTCTGATGTTTAATTTGTACTATCACTTCTTCAAGCTCGAACGCCGTTTTGCCAACTGCGAATATTTTGAACTCGAAATCTAAAACTCCATTACCGGAAGAACATAACTGGCAAAGCTATACTTATTACTATCGACAAAAACACCGGTTCTCGGATACGCAATCCATGCCCTGCTGATAGAATATTCCGACGAAGACCAAAACCAGCTGGCACCGATATTGGCATCGCCAACCTTACTCACAGCCATATCAATGACAGTCCAGTTCTTCTGAATATTTCTCAAAACACCGGCTGCCGGCAGACACCATTTACCTGCCGTCTCTGTGGTCGGTGCATACTTTCGTGCTGCCCAGGCAGCCGGATAAGAGAGCACACTGCCGGCAGCAACAATTATACTCGTATTGCGACAGCTGTTAAAATCAGTTTCCGCCTCTGCCGCACTTGTTAAATTTGGAAGTTCGGAAACGTCTCCTCCCGCTGACCAATATAAACCATCACCAGAACCACCCTGTTCTCCGTTTTTATCGACCGTCCACGGTGCCATAATCTGACCGTGCTCGCCTCCGTCCGTAACATAAACCACAATGCCCAGCACCGTTTTGCTGCTGTCATGGTTTGACGCGGCAACACAGGTGTTGTCCGTGTAGAAAATGTCGCCGATATTGCATTTCGGACGCGGCGTCGGACAGTAATAACCGTCTCCGGTCGGGCATTTCAAACCGCCCCGCGGACATTCCTCCTTGCTGTATTTATAACCGAGCGAAGCACATTCCGGCGTTGCCGTGCAGGTGGCAGCCAAAACCTCGGAAGCATAAAAGACAGAAGCAAAAGCGGAAAATAAAAGAAAAGGATATTGTGTTTGCATGGTCTTACTCCAAATCAGAATATTTCCGGACGGATTAACACCGTCCGTCAGACCACAAACACCTATTATTGACAGGATACCCCAATTCCCAGAAAGAGTCAATTAATAATGAATGCCTGTTTCTTTCCGGCTAAAAGAAAAACTTATCCGTTGCTGCGGATAAGTTTTTTCATCTAATGTCAAAATTTGACTTTTTGCAGGCAAGGCGATTTTACACCGTAACAACAAATCAAAGCTATTAACAAAAACCCGCCGAAAACGAAAGTATAAGAGTTTAGCGACAAATTTGTAAACAGCCCGGCAAGAGAAAAAATCGCCATCAACAAAACCGAAATACACGTTGGCATGTTGTAAAATCCGTAAATCGGAATTCTTTTGTAAAGGGCAAAGGCTATTAAAACAACCAGAGCCGAAATCAATAAGGTATTCATAATATATATTTTTATTGTTTTTTGAAAAAACATTATAAGCACAGAATAATTTTAAGATATACCATTATCATAAACGTTTCATTCTTAATTTTTATTTAAGACGACAGCTTGTCTTTCAAATATTTCGCCGTATAGCTTACTTTTGATTTGGCGACTTCTTCGGGAGTTCCTTTGGCAATGATTTTGCCGCCGCCGTCGCCGCCCTCGGGACCGAGGTCGATGATATAGTCGGCAGTCTTGATAACGTCCAGATTATGCTCAATGACAATAACTGAATTGCCCTGGTCGACCAGAGCGTGCAGAACTTTCAGCAGCCGGTTGATGTCCTCAAAATGCAGACCTGTTGTCGGTTCGTCGAGAATATACAACGTTTTGCCGGTTGCGCGCCTGGACAGCTCCTTGGAGAGTTTGATGCGTTGGGCTTCGCCGCCGGAAAGAGTGGTTGCCTGCTGTCCGAGGTGAATATACCCGAGGCCGACTTTGCGCAACAGTTCCAGCCTGTTTTTGATTGACGGAATGGCGTCGAAAAAGACATAAGCCTCATCAACGGTCATATCCAAAACGTCGGCAATCGATTTGTCCTTAAATTTGACTTCCAGCGTTTCACGGTTGAAGCGCTTGCCTTTGCAGACGTCACATTCGACATAAACGTCCGGCAAAAAGTGCATTTCGATTTTGGTAACGCCGTCGCCCTTGCAGGCCTCGCAGCGTCCGCCGGCCACGTTGAACGAAAAACGCCCGGCCGTGTAGCCGCGTGCTTTGGCTTCCGGCAGATTGGCAAACCAGTCGCGAATATAGGTAAACAGGCCGGTGTAAGTTGCAGGGTTGGATCGCGGCGTCCGCCCGATTGGCGACTGGTCAATGTCGATAATCTTGTCAATGTTTTCGGCACCGATAAGTTCATCATATTTTCCGGCCGGTTCGCGGCTGCCGTTAATCTCTTTGTTTAAGGCTTTAAACAAGGTTTCCAGAATCAACGACGATTTTCCGCCGCCGGAAACGCCGGTAACGCAGGTAAGGGTGCCGAGCGGAATTTTGACGTCGACGTTTTTGAGGTTGTTGGTTTTGGCGCCTTTTAAGCCGATGAATTTGCCGTTGCCTTTGCGGCGCTTGGCCGGAACTTCGATTTTCTTTTCGCCGTTCAGGTATTGTGCCGTCAGGCTGTCTTTGTTTTGCAGAACTTCGGCAACGGTTCCCTTGGCCATTACCGAACCGCCTTTTTCGCCGGCACCGGGGCCCATGTCAACCAGATAGTCGGCGGCGCGGATGGCGTCTTCGTCATGCTCGACGACAATAACCGTATTGCCGATGTCACGCAGACGAGTAAGCGTTTCCAGCAGACGGTCGTTATCGCGCTGATGCAGACCGATGGACGGTTCATCAAGCACATACATCACGCCGGTCAGGCCGGAACCGATTTGCGACGCCAGACGGATACGCTGCGATTCACCGCCGGAAAGCGTTCCCGATTGGCGGTTGAGTGACAGGTAGTCGAGCCCGACGTTATTCAGAAAACTCAGCCGGTCGACAATTTCCTTAATGATTTTATGCGCAATTTCCGCTTTTTTGGGCGATAGCTTGTCTTCAACACCCATAAACCAGTCGCGGGCTTTTTTTATCGACATGTCTGCCGCTTCCATAATGTCCAGACCGTTGACTTTAACGGCCAGAGCCTCCGGTTTCAGACGCTTGCCGCCGCAAAATTCACACGGAGCCGCAGACTGATATTTGGAAAACTCGTCGCGTATCCAGGCGGAATCCGTCTCCAGAAAACGGCGTTCCATATTAGGCACCACGCCCTCAAACGGCTTGTCGGTCACAAATCGCGAATAATACATCGGTACGCAGACATTGCCCGAACCGTACAGAATAACTTTTTGCGCATCTTCCGGAATATCTTTCCATTTTGTTGAAGGGGAAATGTCCAAAAACTGGCACAGCGAATTAATTGTCTGACTGTAAAAAGACGAACGCCCGACATTCCACGGGGCAATGGCACCCTGGGCAAGCGACAGGTTCGGGTTTGGCACAATCAGGTTCGGATCCATGTAAAGCTTTGCGCCGATGCCGTCGCAGTGCGGGCAGGCGCCGAACGGATTGTTGAACGAAAACAGTCGGGGTTCGATTTCCTCAATCGTAAAGCCGGAAACCGGACAGGCAAATTTGGACGAGAAAACCGTTCGTTCGCCGGTATCCGCTTTTTCGGCATAAACAATGCCGTTGCTGAGTTTCAGCGCTGTTTCCAGAGATTGTGACAGCCTGTCGGCGATGCCTTCCTTGACGACGACGCGGTCAACCACGACCTCAATGTCATGTTTGACGGTTTTGCTCAGCGAAGGAAGTTCTTCAATCGTATAAATCTGTCCGTCGATTTTCAGCCGCTGATAACCTTGTTTCTGCAAAGATTCAAATTCTTTTTTGAACTCGCCTTTTTTGCCGCGGGCAATCGGTGACAGCAGCAGAAGCTTTGTGCCGAGCGGCATCTCCAGAATACGGTCGGTCATCTGAGAAACTGTCTGTGATTCAATCGGCAGCCCGGTTGCCGGAGAGTAGGGCGTTCCGGCGCGCGCCCACAACAGGCGCATATAGTCATAAATTTCGGTAACCGTACCGACGGTAGAACGGGGATTGTGCGAAGTCGTCTTCTGTTCGATGGAAATGGCCGGCGACAACCCCTCAATGGAATCAACGTCCGGTTTCTTCATCAGCTCCAGAAACTGGCGCGCGTAAGCGGACAGGCTCTCGACGTAACGGCGCTGCCCTTCGGCATAAATCGTGTCAAACGCCAGCGATGATTTTCCTGAACCCGAAAGCCCGGTAATGACCGTCAGTTTGTCTTTGGGAATATTGATGTCGATGTTCTTCAGGTTGTGCTCTCTGGCACCTTTGATTTCAATAAATTTTTCGTCTGCCATTTCGTCCTCTCTTCAAACCTGCATAATATAGTTAATCGTCTGAATAAAGGCAAATAAAATTTTGTTGCATTTTGCAATAATTTGACTATGATAAACCGCGTTGTTTGAACAATAATAATTTGATTTTATGAAGAAAACTTTTGGGAAAATAATCTCAGTCCTGAGTTTGTTTCTGTCCGGTGCAGCTTCGGCGGATGTCAACATCGCCGTTATTGCCCCGAAAGCGGGAGAATATGAAAGTCTCGGCAGCGAGATTATTTCCGGCGTTCGTATCGCGGTGGAAGATATCAATGCCCGCGGCGGCCTCCGGGGTGAAAAAATCAACCTCATTACTGTTGATGACCAGTGCGACGATCGTTTGGCCGTTTCTACGGCACAGATGATTGCCGTCAACACCTCTCCGAAAGACAAAATGTCATTGGTTATCGGTCCTTACTGCGACAATGCTTTCGACGAAGTGTCGGCCATTTATGCCAAGGCCGGAATTTTTCAGATTATCCCGACGACCGTTTCGGCCAGTGAGGGCGCCCGGAATCATAAGGGCCTGGTCAAAATGGTCGGCTATAAAGACCGTCAGGGCAAAGACTTTTACAATTATTATAAAAAGCATTTTGCCGACAAACGCGTTGCTCTGGTTTATGATAGCGACAATCGCGAAATAGTGGAAATTGCCGCCGCCATTCAAAGCGAGTTTCGCAAAGAAGGCGATGCCGATAAGCTGCGGGCTTTCAGTTTTGAAACCTATAATCACGATTACAGCCGGCTCGCCGGAGCCATTTTCAAAAACAGTATTGACCTGGCCTATATTCTCGGACAGTCGCGCAGCATCGCGAAGCTCTCCAAAGAACTGAAGTCGGAAAAAAAAGATTTTGTTATTTTTACCAATAAATATCAGGCGCAGGAGGAGTTTAACAAAATTATGGGCGATTTGGCCGAGGGCTCCTATTTTATAGCCCTGCCGTCGCTGAAAGACAACCCGAACTTTGCCGAAACGCTGGTCAAGCTTCGCCTCCTTGGGGTAGAACCTGAAGGATTGTCTGTTTATGGCTATTCGGCGGTAAAACTTTGGGAAGAACTTGTCGGAAAAGCCGATTCGTTTGCCTATGACAAATTGGCTTCGGTCTTAAACAGCCAGTCGGTTGACGCCGGCTGGGGCGAAACCATGTTCAACAACGGAAACCCGCAGAATTCAATCAACTACGGTATATATCGGCTGCAATCGGGCGAATATACACAGGTCTATTGATTTTGGTTTCAATCTTGTTTTTTTCATTGTATATATTACGCACGAGTTTTTAATTAGTAATAAAGGTGAGTTCAACCATGGCTGGAAGCATTAATAAAGTCATTTTAGTAGGTAACCTGGGCGCTGATCCGAAAGTCAGCAATACGGCCAGCGGCACCAAAATCGTTAACCTTAACATTGCCACGTCGGACAGTTGGAAAGACAAGGTTTCCGGAGAAAGAAAGGAAAGAACCGAATGGCACCGCGTGGTCATTTTCAATCCGCAGCTTGCCGAGGTTGCTGAAAGATATCTGCGCAAAGGCTCCAAAGTATACCTTGAAGGGCAGCTCCAGACTCGCAAATGGGAAGACAACAACGGTCAGGAAAGATATACGACCGAAGTTGTTCTGCAAAACTTCAGCGGCAATCTGGTTATGCTCGACGGCAGGGGCGATGGTGTTCCGGCTGGCGGCAACGATGTTTTCTCGGGTTCGTCTTCCAACGGTTGGGATGCTTCTCCGGCAGCGGCTCCGGCAGATTTGGATGATGATATTCCTTTTTAGGAAAAAAACACATATCTTAAAAGAAGCACCGCAAAAGGTGCTTTTTTTTATGCAAAATTTCAAAATCGAAAATTTCCTTTTTTTTTCGATATATCGTTAACTTTTAAAAACGAGATTGCGCCAAAATCAATTCTAAGGCCGTTTTTTTGCCCGTAGAAGCGAAAATGGTGTTTATAAGTCGGATTATTCATTAGCGGCCTCAATGTATTTTTGCTATAGTTACGGCAGTTTTTTAAACAGAAAGGTACGTTAAAGTGACTGATGAAATAGATAATGAATTAGATAATCAGATGGTAACGGCAAAAGAGAGCGGTCAGGATATTACGCCGATTTCAATTACCGAAGAAATGCGCCGCTCATATCTTGACTACGCCATGAGCGTTATCGTTTCGCGAGCGTTGCCGGATGTCCGCGATGGTTTAAAACCCGTACACCGCCGCATTATTTATTCGATGTATGAAAACGGTTATGACTATAATCGCCCGTATCGAAAATCTGCCCGCATCGTCGGTGACGTTCTCGGTAAATATCACCCGCATGGCGACAGCTCCGTTTATGAAGCGATGGTTCGTATGGCACAGCCTTTTTCCATGCGCCTGCCTCTGGTGGACGGACAGGGAAACTTCGGTTCGATGGACGGTGACTCTGCCGCCGCCATGCGTTATACCGAAGCGCGTCTGGAAAAAGTGGCCCACGCCCTGATTGAAGATATTGACAAAGAAACCGTCGACTTTATGCCGAACTACGATGAAACCGTTCAGGAACCGACGGTTTTGCCTGCGCGTTATCCGAACCTGCTGATTAACGGCGCCAACGGTATCGCCGTCGGTATGGCCACCAATATTCCGCCGCATAACCTCGGTGAAGTTATTACGGCCTGCTGCGCTTATATTGATAATCCCGATATCAGCATTGACGATCTTATTTCCATCGTTCCCGGACCGGACTTTCCGACCGGCGGCATGATTCTGGGCTACAGCGGCGCCAAGTCGGCTTATTACACCGGCCGTGGTTCGGTTATGATGCGTGCCAAATGCACGATAGAAGAACTGCATAAAGATAAGGAAGCGATTATTGTTCACGAAATTCCTTATCAGGTTAACAAGGCCGCGCTGGTTTCGCGCATTGCCGAACTGGTTAAGGATAAAAAGCTGGAAGGTATTTCCGACATTCGCGATGAATCTGACCGGCAGGGCGTTCGCGTCGTTATTGAAATCAAACGCGACTTTCAGGCCGACGTCGTTTTGAATCAGCTTTATAAATATACGCCGCTGCAAACCAGCTTCGGTATGAACATGCTGGCGATTAACGGCGGCCGTCCGATGATGATGAACCTGAAAGACATCATTGCCGCCTTTATCGAGTTCCGCGAAGAAGTAATCCGCCGCCGTACGATTTATGAACTGAACAAGGCTCGTGACCGCGCACATACGTTGGTCGGTCTGGCTCTGGCGGTTGAAAACCTTGATCCGGTCATTGAGTTAATCCGTACCTCGCCGAACCCGCAGGATGCCAAAGACGCCTTGTTGGCCAAAGCCTGGCCGGCGCGTGACATCGAGCCGCTGGTACAGTTGATTGATGAGCCGGACCGTAAGGTTGAAAACGGTCTCTATCATCTCTCGGAAACCCAGGCCAAAGCCATTCTGGATTTGAAACTTCAGCGTTTAACCGGTCTGGAACGCGATAAAATTCACGAAGAGTTGATGACCATCGGCGAAGATATTAAAGAATATCTGTCAATCCTTTCCAGCCGCGAAAAACTTTACGGAATTATGCGCGACGAACTCGTTGCCATTAAGGACGAATATGCAACGCCGCGCCGTACCAAGATTGAAGATATCGAATATGATACCGATATTGAATCGCTCATTCAGCGTGAGGAAATGGTTGTTACCGTTACCGAGGCCGGCTATATCAAACGCGTTCCCCTGAATGCCTACAAGGCGCAGAAACGCGGAGGCAAGGGCAAATCCGGCATGGCAACCAAGGACGAAGACTTTGTTACCCGTCTGTTTGTGGCTTCGACCCACACGCCGGTTCTGTTCTTCTCGTCCAAAGGTCTGGTTTACAAGATGAAGGTTTACAAGCTGCCGCTCGGTTCGCCGACCTCAAAAGGCAAGCCTTTCATCAACCTGCTGCCGCTTGACGAGGGCGAAACCATTACCACGATTATGAAACTGCCGGAGAATGAAGAGGAGTGCAAAGATCTTTCCATCATGTTTGCCACCTCGCAGGGCAATGTTCGCCGCAACTCGCTGATGGATTTTGTCAACGTTCAGAGCAACGGCAAAATTGCCATGAAGCTTGACGAAGGCGACAAACTGATTAATGTCCGCATCTGTACCGAAGAAAACGACATTATGCTGGCAGCCCGCAGCGGTAAATGTATCCGCTTCCCGGTTACCGAAGTTCGTGTTTTTGTCGGCCGTAACTCGACCGGCGTCCGCGGCATCAAACTGGCCGACGGCGACGAGGTCGTTTCTATGTCAATTTTGAACCACAGCGACGCGACCTCCGAGCAGCGTGACGAATACGCGCGCATCTCTTCCGCCATTAAGCATCTTCAGGCTGAAAAGGGCGGCGACTGCGAGATTTCCGTTGAAGAAACAGGTCTTGAACTGAATGTTTTGACGCCGGAACTCTACAAGGAGATGAAAGAAAAAGAACAGTTTATTCTTTCCGTTACTTCCACTGGTTACGGCAAACGGACGTCTTCGTACGAATATCGCACTACCGGCCGCGGCGGTCAGGGTATCGCCAATATGGAAATGTCCGCCCGCAACAAGGAAATCGTCAGCTCTTTCCCGATTGAAGATGACAACCAGATTATGATGGTTACCGACGGAGGCAAGCTGATTCGTATGCCTGTCAGCGATATCCGTATCGCCGGCCGCAAAACGCAGGGCGTTATTCTCTTCCGCACCGCCGAAGACGAACGGGTTGTTTCCGTTACCTGGCTCGATGCAGATGCCGGCGATGATGAGGAACTGGAGGAAGAAACCGGAAGCGAAGTCTTGGGCGAAAGCGTTTCGGAACCCGATGACGCCTTAAATGATGTCGTCAGCGAGCCGGAAGCTGCCGAAGACATCGAATAACCCTGAACCAAAACAAAAAAAACGGCCTTGTCTTTTGACGGACAGGCCGTTTTTTTTCAATAAAATCTGTGTCGAAACGCATTATTCATTGTTTGCACATGAAGATATTCGTCCATGCTCATACCATTGTAAAAGGCCATGGATTTTCGCTGTGGCGTTTGCTTGTTGAGAACAAAATCAACATAAGTTTCAATATTATCAAAAGCGCAGGTTATGGTTTTAAGCCTGCCTTTTTCAACAAGCGGGCGGTCTTCTTCGTCACGGCAGACCAGCTTTTGAAATACCATTTTGTCGCCGCTGCCGCCGATGCTTTTCCCCGGCCGCCTGAACTGTTCGTCTTCGGGGCAGGGACGGAGTTTCTTCAGCTCGTCGCGATAAAACAACAATGCCTGCTTTTCGGGGAGTTCCCGGCAGTTTATTATCTTTTTTTCCAGAGCGGCAATAGCATTGCCCAAAAGCTTTGTTTCGTCCATATCAAATCCGTTTTTCCAGTCAAACGGCAACAATTTATCATGTTTTTTGTCTAAAATCAATACTGTTAATTTATTAATCTTTTATAAAAATCTCTTTGTTAAAACTAAATCCCGCAAGGAGGCTGAAATGCAGAAACTCAAACAAGACGAATGGAAAACCCTTTCCAGTGAATATTTATTCCGCCGGCCGTGGCTGACGGTTCGCAAAGACAGCTATGAACTTCCGGACGGAAGAGCCATACCTGAGTATTATATTCTCGAGTATCCGGATTGGGTCAATACGCTGGCCGTAACCAAAGATAAAAAATTTGTTTTTGTCAGTCAATATCGTCCGGGACTTAAAAGAAATGATTACGAACTTTGTGCCGGTGTCAGCGAAAAAAGCGATAAAAACATGGAAGCGGCGGCTCGTCGGGAGCTTCTTGAAGAAACCGGCTATGGCGGCGGCCACTGGCGCGAATATATGGTTGTTTCGGCCAATCCGTCGACCACAAACAATCTCACGCACTGCTTTTTGGCCGAAGATGTCGAATTGGTCGGTAAAACGCATCTGGACGCAACCGAAGATGTCCGTGTTCATCTCCTGAATTTGGATGAAGTGAGAGAGCTTCTTGTGTCCGGCGCCGTAAAACAGGCCACACACCTGGCGCCGTTATGGAAGTATTTTGCCGAAAACAGACTCTTGTAAAAAAAATAGACAAAATGCTTGCAATAGTGAAAAAAATGAAATATAGTTGTTTTCATATTCAGTATAATTGTAGGCTTTGTATTAGATTTTCTATTTTTAGTGTCAATCATAATGCCTGCAGTTTCTCTTAATTTCTTAAATTTTAATAAATATGCTATGAACGAAAAGAAAAGAGAATTGATTTGGCATTATGCCAATTTGATTCATGAAAACTTGTGTTTGAAAACCGACTGCCTTGATAAAGACGGCAAGTTGGTAAGTGTGAAATACGTGGCCTGCATTGACGACGACCCTAAATCGGCGGTTTATGCGGCCTGGTTGTATCATAAGGCTGTTTCCGAAGGGCAGCATCCGCAGGTTTTGTGCGTCGGCGGTTTAGGATTGCTTTCCGCCCACCTGAAACCCAAAGATGTAGTTTTCTATTCGGAAGGGATACGTTTGGCGGAAGTTTGTATTGATTTGGGCGTTCCGATTGAAAATATCGTCATTTTGGACAAAGGCAGAAACAGCGGCGAAAATGTCCGAGACATAGCCTCTCAGATGATCAGAGATCCGGGCAATGTCGTTTTTGCCGTTACCAAGCGTTTGTCGCTACGATGGGAACGAACTTTCAAAAAGCAAATTTCCGAACAAATGGCAAAGCAGATGAGCCAAAAGTATTGTCAGCAATATAATCCCGAAATGATAAACGCACCGAAGGATTATTATTACGTTATTGACGAAACTTTGGAAGAAGCCTGCTGCTGGATGAACGGCAAACGTATTGGCAATTGTCAGATGATGTTTCACGAACTGGCCAGCATCTATGACCGTTGTGTCAGATATGCCGGAACTTTTCAACTTCCTCTGGAGTTTGAGGTTTCCGACGAAGTGAAAAAAGCTGCCGATTATATGGCTGGGCATTATCGTATTAAAAACGGCAAAATGGGTTTACGGGAAATTTGTCAGTATGTTTACCTGTTGGCATCTCTCCAAAAACATTTGCCGGACATGCAAAAAGAACAAAATAACACAATCGCCGAAAAACAGCGTGAGTTTACCGCTGAATTTGGCATAAAATTTTAAAGTTATGAACCAGATTGAATTAGTAGAAGCACTGACTCAAAAGGGGTACAGTGCAGGTTTTTCCGGCACTTTGCTGGTTGTCACGGTAAACGGACGTCCGGATGTTCCCGTTGTTGTCCGCACCAAAATGAACTATTCCAGGTCGCTGCCCGTGTTTATAAAATTTCGCAACAAAGATATTGAACCGATTTATTATGGCAGCGTCCTTGCCATTGCGAAAATTATCAGCAAGTTTGGCTGTGGCGCTAATATGGTTTGTTGCTGGAAAGCCGACAAAAAGATTGATTATGAAGAGCTGGAAGATTTCCTGCGTGAGCTTCATAATCGCTAGACCCTGATTAAGGTCGCAAAAAAAAGCGGTTCGGTTGTCTTTAGACATCGAACCGCCTTTTTTTTAGTTCAAAGGTACAATGCCGCGAGCCAGAGCATATATGGCCCACAAGGCAATGACAATTAAAAAGGAGGCAATAACGCCTTCGCCGGTCGTAAAAGTGCGCTGACCGGGGGCAAACTGGTGCCGTGCCCATATATAAACCGGAATTCCCAAAGCCATGAAAATCACGGCCATCAGCAGGTAATTCAAACCGGCGGCATAAATCAGCCACAGGGCATAAATCGAACCGATGATTGCCGAAAACAGGGCTGCCGAACGACGGATATAAATTCCGTTCGGATACTCGCCGTCTTCACAGACTTTCCATAAATAGGCGCAGCTTGAAAAATATGCCGGCAGCACCATGACGCTGGTAATACTCAACATGGTGTTCCAGGCGTTGTTTGAAAAATAAACCAGCAAAATGAAAAGCTGCATCAGCGCACTGGTCACCCACAACGAAATTGAAGGTGCCTGATTTTCGTTTTCTTTGGCAAATTCTTTGGGAAACGTGCCGTTCTCGGCCGCAGCCTGCGGAATTTGCGCCGTGACCATTGTCCAGGCCAGCCAGCTTGTCAGCACCGAAACCAACAGTCCGATATTCATCAGCCAGGCACCCCACGGACCGACGATTTTTTCCAAAATTCCGGCCGTGGAAGGATTGGCGACGGTTGCCAGTTCGGCTTGCGTCATAAATCCGAAAGGCATCAACGACAGCAAAACATAGATAATCAGGCAGCCCAGAAAACCGAGCACAGTGGCGCGCCCGACAGCTTTGGGGTTGGACGCGTGTTTAGACATCACAACGGCGCCTTCAATACCGATGAAGGCCCACAGCGTAACCAGCATTGTGCTTTTAATTTGCGTGGAAAGACCGCCGATTTTGGCTTTGGTTGCCATTTGTTCTCCCCAGAAGTCGAAGTCAAATTTGGAAAACTGAAAGACAAACAACAAAATCAGGATAAACAGAATCAGCGGAACAATTTTGGCGATTGTGCCGATGAGGTTGATAACCGTTGCCTGTTTGATACCGCGCAAAACCAAAAAGTTGAAGCCCCAGATGAGTATGGAACCGCCGACAATCGACAGCAGATTGTTGCCGCCGGCAAAATAAGGCGGAAAGAAATAGTTGAGGGCATCCATGGTAATGACGGCATAACCGACGTTTCCGCATATCTGGCACAACCAGTAAGACCAGCCGATGGTAAAACCGACATACGGTCCGAAACCTTCGCGGCTGTACATATAAATACCGGCGGTCAGATCCGGCTTAATGGTCGAAAGAATACGAAAAGTGTTGGCGATGAAAAAAACGCCGAAACCAGTAATAACCCAGGCCAGAAGAACGGCTCCGGCAGAGGCGCCGGCCGCCATGTTTTGCGGCAGCGAATAAATGCCGCCGCCGATCATTGAGCTGATGACGATACTGGCCAGCGCCAACACGCCGAGTCCCGATTTTGTTCCGCCGGCTTTATCCGCAGCCGCGGCGGAAATATTTTTTTTGTCAGCCATTGTTTTTTCCTCAAATGATTATCAAAAGCGATTAAGGCGGAGCAGAGAAAAAACTGCTCAGCCTTGTTTTCGGCAGCAGAATGATTCCCGAGGCCTATGCCTTGGCCGGTTCCGCATGCTCAAAGTTCAGAAAACCGAGCGCGGTCAGACTGTAGCCGAACTGCTGTGTAATGTTGATATAGTTATGCCACAGCTGGAAGTCTGAGTGTTTTTCGACACCGCGGATATCCAGCTCATGCTGTAGCGACTTGTTCAGCCACATTTCGGCATGTCCTCTGGCAATTTCATCGTCAATGAAAGTGTCGAAATATTCGACGTATTCGGCAGCCCAGCCGCCGATAAGCTCACCGTTCTTATCCTTTCCCCAGCAAACACCCAAACCGGTGGCAATGGCTTTATGATTGTCGCGGCTGGCGCCGTTTCCGGCCATAATGACTTCCAGAACCGCACCGTGTTTGAATTGTTTGACAATCTGGTCGTTCAGCGGAACGATTTTGCCGAACAGTTCTTTTGGCAAAACCGAAGTATAGGGAACGACGTTGAAATTTTCGATTTTTGCCTGCATCAGAGCCGAGTCATAACAAAAAGTTTCAAAAGGCTGGGGCGGAATACCTTCGTCGGCTTGTCCGACACCGCCGGTAATAAAAGCAAAAGTAGGGTAGCGTACACCTTCAGTCATCATGTTTCTCCTTAAAATATTTTTCATTGTAAATATTGAGTTGGAAAGATTATGCGCTATTAGAACTAATAGCCGGATTTGCTTTTTCAATGCCTGCTTCTTAAAACATTCAGACATATCCACACAATCGGATTAGTGTTGTATTTTCGCCAAATCAGAGTATTTTTTTCATATAAATTAACATTTCGGGGAAAAAATATGTTAGCATCTAAATTATTTGTCATAACTGTTGCTTTTCTGGCCTTGAGCGGTTGTAAAGACGAAAAAAATCAGCAGAGTGCGTCATCTTCTTCCGTTCCGGTCGTTCAGGCCGTCAGAGTCGAACCCCACGATATTCCGCTGAGTTTTGAATATGCCGCCCGGGTTCAGGGCTCAAAGGAAACGGAAGTGCGTGCCCGCGTCGGCGGTATTTTGCTCAAACGCAATTATGTTGAGGGCTCAAAGGTCAAAGAAGGCGATGTTTTGTTTCAGATAGACCCCGAACCTTTTGAAGTCGAGTTGCTGCAGGCCAAGGCCGAGCTTTCGCAGAATGAAGCCAACCTGAAAGCGGCAGAAACCCAATGGGAACGCATTTCAAAACTGTTTAACGAACGGATTGTCAGCGAAAAGTCCCGTGACGAGGCTCGGGCTGATCTCGACGCCCTGAGAGCCAGCACCGCATTGGCCGAAGCCAAGGTAAAATCTGCTCAGCTTAATCTGAACTACACAACAGTACGCGCGCCCATCAGCGGCATAACCAGCATGGAAACCCAAAGCGAGGGCTCACTGATAGCCGTCAATGCCCCGATGACGACCATTACCCAGTTTAATCCGGCTTATGTTATCTTTTCGGCTTCGGAAAATGAAATTTTTAAGCTCGGTTCCATGGTTGAGCAGGGACTTATTGTCAACCCTCGTCATTCCAAAACCGTTTATGCGCAGGTCAAATACGGCAGCGGCAAGATTTATGAACATGATGGTGAAATCAATTTTGTTAATCCGGGCATTGATGAAACAACCGGCACGTTAAAGCTCAGAGCCGTTTTCCCTAATCCGGAAAACCGCCTGGTTCCGGGACAGTTTGTTCGTCTGGTTCTTGAAGGTCTTATCCGCAAAAACGCCATCATTGTTCCGCAGGAAGCGGTTATGCAGGGAGCGGACGGTTCGGTTGTCTACCGCATAAATTCGCAGGGGATTGTTGAATCCGTTCCGGTTCAGGTCGGTTTGACCACACCAGACGGCAGTTGGATTATTGATAAAGGGTTGAACACCGGCGATGTCGTTATCGTTAACGGAATTATGAAAGTCCGTCCGGGAACGCCTGCTGAAGCCGAAATTAAGGAACTTCCGGTTCCGGTTGTCCCCGCTGTTTCCGAACCGGCAGAAACGGTTCCGGCCGATGAAGAAGAAAAACCGGCTTTCGTTTCGGAAGAAGCTTCCCCGGCGGCTGATGTCGAACAGGCGGAAACCGAACCTGTTGAAGAAGGCTTCATCGCCGTAAAAGATACAGAAAAAGAAACTGCGCCGGAAGCAGCCGCGCCTGCAGTTCGCGAGGAGGGAATTATGGCTGTTGAAGAAAAACAGCCGTCCAAAGAAGAAAATATCATTATTCTGGAAGAAATCCCGGCAGATGAGGAAGAACCGGCATTTGAAGAAGACGATGCCGCCGATGCTGGCGTTTATACGGACAAAGTCCTCTCCCGCGCGGAACAAAACGAACTTTTTGCCGGATAACCAATAAGGAACAGCCATGTTTTCAAGATTTTTCATTAACCGCCCGATTTTTGCGACGGTTATTTCTCTGGTAATTGTTTTGGCCGGTCTTGTTTCAATGCAGGCTCTTCCGGTAGAGCAATACCCCGACATTGTACCGACCGAAATCCAGATTTCGGCAACTTACCCCGGCGCCACGGCCGAAGTCTTGGCCGATACGGTTGCCGCGCCGATTGAACAGGAAGTCAACGGCGTTAAAAACATGATATACATGTATTCAAGCGCCACTTCCAGCGGTTATCTGACCATTGGCGTCGTTTTTGACATCGGAACGGATCCGGATCAGGCCACCATTGACGTCAACAACAAAGTTCAGGCGGCAACCGCAAAGCTTCCGTCCGAGGTTGTCAAACAGGGCGTGACCGTCAAACAGAAGTCCAACTCAATTTTACAGGTTGTAACCATGCGTTCGACCTCTGACCGCTATGACACGGTTTATGTTTCAAACTATGCGTTGCTTAATGTCCTTGACGAGATCAAACGTATTAAAGGCGTCGGCGATGCTTCGCTGTTTGCTTCGCAGGATTACTCGATGCGTATTTGGCTCAGCCCGGACAAGCTGGCGGATTATAACCTGACGCCGCAGGACGTAATTGCCGCCGTGCAGGAACAAAACTCCCAATTTGCGGCCGGTCAGTTTGGCCAGCAGCCGATGAGCGAGTATCTGCCGTATACTTATAGTGTCAATACCAAGGGAAGACTGGTTGACGAAAAAGAATTCGGCAACATCATTCTCAAAAGCAACAACGACAGCGGCGCCATGCTCCGTCTGAAAGATGTTGCGCGAATTGAACTTGGCGCGCAGGATTACAGCGTTACTTCAAAATTTAACGGCGAAGACAGCGTCGCTTTCGCCATTTATCTGCAGCCGGGAGCCAACGCGCTGGAAACGGCGGAATTGGTTAAAACCAAAATGGAAGAACTCTCCAAACGTTTCCCGGACGGCATTGTTTATGATATTCCGTATGATACGACCTTGTTCGTCAACGTTTCGATTAACGAGGTGGTTCATACGTTTTTTGAAGCCGTTTTGCTGGTTATTCTGGTCGTTTATCTGTTCTTGCAGAATTTCCGGGCGACGCTTATTCCGATTCTGGCAGTGCCCGTGTCGATTATCGGCGCCTTTGCCGGCATGTATCTGCTTGGTTTTTCAATCAATTTGTTAACCCTGTTCGGTCTTATTCTGGCCATCGGTATCGTCGTCGATGACGCGATTATCGTTCTCGAAAACGTCGAACGTCTGATGAGCGAGGAGGGGCTGTCGCCGAAAGAAGCGGCAATCAAAGCCATGCAGGAAGTTTCCGGCCCGGTTGTCGCCGTGGCGCTGGTTCTGTCGTCCGTGTTCCTGCCGATTGCTTTTCTCGGCGGTATGACCGGTGTAATGTATCAGCAGTTTTCGGTTACGATTGCGATTTCCGTTCTGATTTCGGCGCTGGTTGCATTAACGCTGACGCCAGCGTTGTGCGCCCTGATAATCAGACCGCATCGGGAAGAGCATGAACCGGCGCGTTTTTTCCGCTGGTTCAATACCTTTTTCGAAAAAGTCACCGAATGGTATTTGGCCGGGGTCAGACTGTTTTTGCATTATCGCAAAATAGCCGTCCTCTGTTTTGTCGGCGTCATCTTGTGCATTGTGGCCTTGTTTAAGGTTGTTCCGGGCGGATTGGTGCCGATGGAAGATATGGGCAACCTGCTGATGGCTTATGATATGCCGCCGGCGTCTTCTCTGCCGCGAACAGAGAAGTTTACCAATGCCGTCTCTGCCGAGGTGGCCAAAAACCCTGATGTTGCCGATGTCTTGAATATTAACGGCTTCAACATCTTGTCCGCGTCACAGAATACCTATTCCGGTGTCAGCTTCATTACACTTAAGGACTGGAATGAGCGCAAAGGCGACGCCAGTTCGGCCGATGCCCTGTCAAAAGTCTTTACGGGCATCGGCATGAGCCGTCCGGAAGGTATCGGCTATGCGTTCAGCATGCCGCCGATTATGGGATTGAGCATGACCGGCGGTTTTGAGGGATATATCCAGAACCGTGCCGGCAAAACCTCGGCCGAGCTGATGGATAAGGTCAATGAATTTATTGCGGCGGCCAATCAAAATCCGGCGCTGCAGAATGTCAAAACCACGTTTTCGGTCTCCACGCCGCAGTACCGGATTGATCTGGATCGCGAAAAAGCGCGTATACTCAATGTTTCGATTGACGCGATTTATTCGGTTTTGCAGTCGACTTTCGGCAGCATGTACGTCAACGACTTTACCTATCTGGGACGCAACTTCCGCGTTACGCTTCAGTCGGAAGACAGATTCCGCCGCACGCCGGAAGATTTGCGTTATGTTTACGTCAAGTCCAATTCCGGCGAGCTGATACCGATAAGTACGCTGATAAACGTTGAACGCGTGACCGGACCGGAACTGGTCAACCGCTTCAACATCTTTCCCGCGGCAAAAATCATGGGCGACCCGGCACCGGGTTACAGCTCCGGCCAGGCGATTGCCGCCATGGAAGAAGTTGCCGACAAGGTTTTGGGCAGCGATTATTCCCTGTCGTGGGTCGGTTCCGCTTATCAGGAAAAACTGGCCGGCGGCGCCAGTACACAGGCTTTTGCCTTCGGTCTGATAATGATTTTCCTGATTTTGTCGGCACAATATGAGAAATGGTCGCTTCCTTTCGTCGTTTTGCTTTCGGTACCGTTTGCGGTGCTGGGCGCCTTGTTGGCCGTTTGGCTGCGCGGCATAGAAAACGATCTTTACTTCCAGGTCGGTCTGGTTACGTTGATTGGTCTGGCCGCCAAGAACGCCATCTTGATTGTCGAGTTTGCGGTTATGCAGGTTGAGGCCGGGCTCTCTTATGCCGAAGCGGCGGTCGAGGCAGCCAAACTGCGTTTCCGTCCGATTGTCATGACCTCGCTGGCATTCACTTTCGGCATTTTGCCTTTGGCGGTTTCCACCGGCGCCGGAGCGGCCAGCCGTCACGCCATCGGTACCGGCATGATCGGCGGTATGCTGCTGTCAACCTTTGTCGCCACTTTGTTTGTTCCGATGATGTTTGCCATTATCGGCGAAACCTTTGACAGAAAGAAAAAGGAGAAGAAACAGTGAGCAGAGCCGTCATTCTGACAATGGTTCCGGATAAAGGGCAGGGGCTGAAAATTGCCCGCTGCCTGGTGGAAGAAAGGCTGGCGGCCTGCGTAAACGTCATAGATAAGGCAACGTCGGTTTACCGCTGGCAGAACAAAGTCTGTGAAGAGGAAGAATATCTGCTGGTCATTAAGACCGAAGCCGCCAATTTTGACGAAATCAGAGACCGCATTTTCAAGCTTCATGACTATGAACTGCCGGAAGTCATAATGTTTCACATAGACAAAGGCGATGACGAATATCTGGCCTGGATTACGGCCAATAGCTGAAAAAATCCCTCTTCGGAGGGATTTTTTTTGACTTTTTTACCATTTGTTAAACTCGGATGATGTACCTTACAGACAGTATTTTACAATTATAGATTATCTTCTGTCTTAAGCCTTTGTCCGTGTTGTTTTCATCGCTTTATTTGTTCTGTTTCCTCTTTAAACCGATGATTTTAACAACCGCATTATTTTTTGACTTCAAACATTTAGGTTGTCGGATAAATGTTTGCGAAAAAGCCTGATTCCCATTCACGCTTTTGTCTTGCGCTCCGTGTTCATTGCTCTGAACTGTCCGGAGAAGTCGACACGGCAGCATCTTGGTCATCTGACTTGTTTCGTAATTGCAAGTGCGAAACTTTTCGGAAGACACTCCCCATAAATTCAGTTCCGGCCGGACTGCTATTTATAAAAAATTAGTCGGTTGATTATTTTAGTATATATACTGTCAAAAAACGCTTCACGTCAAAAAAAAACACGAAGCGTTTTTTTGTTTTTAAATTATTCCTTTTCTTCTTTTGTTTGCAGAAAAAGCCGTTGCAAATTAGAAATCAGTCTTTATAATCGTCCTTGCCATCAGCGATGGTTAGGCTGACGGCGGAGATTGAACCCTCCTTATAGAGAACCGATACCTCCCCCTGGAGGATGACGCGATATAAGCCGCTTTGCGGACGAATAAGTGTACTGTCTCTATACAGGGTTCAACATCCTCCGCCTTTTCTGATCGAAAGGGCGGTTTTGTTTTAACAAAACATGAAGGAGTTGAACATAGTGACAACCAAAAACAACGAAATCATCAAAATCAGAAACGGTATTTCCCGCCAACTGCACGAGGCTCGTATCAGTGCGCATTTATCTCTGGTGCAGGTCGAAAAGTTGACCGGCATTCCGGCCGATGTTATCGACCGGTTGGAAGTCGGCATCAAGCCGGTTGACATCGGTCATCTGCACCAGTTGGCCAAGGCTTACGGCAAAACCGTCAAAATCAGTCTGGTCTGAAAAATTAAAGCCCCTCGGAAGAGGGGCTTTGCAATTTAAAGGTCGGCGATAACACTCATGCTGATAATCTCGTCAGGATTGGAAACCGCTCCGTTCTGACCTTCGCCGCGCTTGATGAGGTCGACAAATTCCATGCCCGAGGTAACCTCGCCCCACACCGTATATTGTCCGTCCAGCCAGGGACAGTCGGCAAAGCAGATGAAAAACTGGCTGTCGCCGGAATCCGGATTCATGGCGCGCGCCATCGAAACCGTGCCGCGTTTGTGCGGATTACGGTTAAATTCGGCTTTCAGCTTTTTTCCTGTGCCGCCGGTACCATTGCCGTAGGGGCAGCCCGTCTGCGCCATAAAGCCGTCAATGACCCGGTGAAATTTCAGCCCGTTGTAAAATCCGGCGCGTACCAGTTCCTTAATTCGTGCAACATGGTTCGGTGCGTCGTCCGGATACATTTCAATCACAACGTCGCCGTCTTTAAGCTTTAAGAGCAGGGCATTTTCGGCGTCTTTAACTTTGTAGGAATGTTTGATTTTCTTGGCGCGTGTCTTGCTTACCGGGAGCTTTTTTGTCTCGGCGGCCTTCAGTCCTTTGGTTGCCGGTTTGCCAAGTTTTTTCGCTTCTTCGTTTTTAAGCATTTTGGTTTCTTTTGCCATCGTAAATCTCCGTTAAAAATCACTTCTGTTAATAATATAGGTACAAATGACGACTATTGCACGGCCGAAAGACAAAATTTTACATTCCGCCGTATTTCAAAACAAAATCGACACGCTCTTCCGGAGTAAGGTTTTTCGGATATGATTTTTCAATCCTTTTCAGAATATCGGCAATTCCGCGGCCGTTGGCAATCTGAATCGCCAAACCGGGACGGGCGTTCAGCTCCAGCATCATAGGGCCTTTGAACTCATCAAGGACAATATCGGCGCCAAGATATCCCAGACCGGTCATTTCATAACCTTTCGCCGCAATCAGCAGGTGCTCGCGCCAGAACGGAACCTCAAGCGTCGACAGGTCTGCATGCGTGTCGGGATGAACGGCAATCGGTCGGTTCCACATGACGCCTTTCAGACTTTTACCGTTTCTAATGTTCAGGCCGACGCCGACGGCGCCCTGGTGCAGATTGGCGCGTCCGCCCGAAGCTTTGGTCGACAGACGCATCATTGACATTGCCGGATAACCCTTATAAACAATAACGCGCACGTCTGGCACGCCCTGATAACTGTATTCCGAAAATATCGGGCTGAAATGTACCAGCTCTTCAATCAGCGCCACGTCATATTGTCCACCCAGACTGTAAAGGCCGCTCAAAATGTTGGATATATGCTGGTAAACTTCGCTGAAAGTAAGCACACGCCCCGATGCCGTGACAAATTCCGTTTCCGTATAGCTTTTGATGACCAAAACGCCCTTGCCGCCGCTGCCGTGTGCCGGTTTAATCACAAATTCCTTATAGTTTTTGACGATTTCCAACAGGTTTTTAACCTGATTTTGCACCTCGACCACCCCGATGAGATTAGGTGTGGTAATGCCGACTTTCTGCGCCAGCATTTTGGTTTGCACTTTATCGTCCACCAGCGGATAAAGTCGGCGGTTGTTGCATTTGGAAATAACGCTGAAATTGCGCCGGTTCATACCCAGCACGCCGGCTTTGCGAAGCTCGGAAGGAGAGGCGAAATTTTTCAGCCAGCCGAAACCAAACATTGCTCAGCCTTTCTTTGCCAGAGGTGAAAACCGCTTCAGTTCGGTCAGTCTGTAGCCGGTATAAGTGCCGAGCAGCATGACGATAAACAGAATGACCAGATTCAGCTCATTGAAAGCAAACATAATGTGGCGGATATAGTCGTTGCAGATGACAAAGTAAGTAATTACGGCCACCAGTAAACTGAAAATAATTTCCTTGGAAGCGTTCATGGCACCGTCTTCCTCCCAAGTAATGGAGGCACGCTCAATAATCCACGCCGTAATGATAATTGGGAAAAAGACCGCCGAAGACGCAATGTCAATCTTAAGCTGATAACCGAAAACCGTCAGCATCTGCATCAGCAGAATAACCACGATGACCACGGCCGAAATACGCGGCACCAGCAGCAGGTTGAGTCTGGAGAGCAGGGCGCGGATGAGCAGGCCGATGAAAATGATAAAGCTGAAGCAAACCAATCCCGGCCAAAATCCGGTTTTGACCAAAGCCATGGAAATAAGCATCGGCGTAAACGTACCCATTGTCTGCACGCCGACCACGTTGCGCATCAGCACAATGATTAAAATTGCCAGAGGGAAAATCATCAGCCATTTGAGCGTATTTTGTTCGGCCAGCGGCAGGCTGTAAATCGAATAGTCGAACCATGTCTTTTGGTTGGCCAGTTTCGCCCGGTGCTGTGCAAGGTTGAAAGAAGAACTGATGGACTTCAGAACCGAATATTTGATTGACGAGTCATCGCCGCCCTCAATATCAAGCAGAGAATCCCCGCCGCGCTGAATAATTACAAAATTTTCGGGCAGGCCTTTTTTACCTGTTTTCAGGTCATAAAGCGTCCAACGGCCTTCCGTGTAAGCCTCAATCATCAAATCCGGCGTAAACGATTTTTTGTTTTCCTCCAGTTTAATGCCGCGAACCATTCTTGTCGGCACATTTTTCAGCGCCAGCAGATTTGTAATGGCCTCGGCAATGTCTTTTTGGCTTTTCTTCATCGGCAGAAAAGCAAGAACCGTTGCGTCCGGCGGATTTTGGTTAAGCAGACGGATAACCTGCTGCGGAACGTTTCCCTGCTGTTTCTGCGAAAGTTCCAGAAGTTCTTTGGCAACGGCCAGTCTCTGCTCGTCAAAAATCGGCTTTTCCGGATTGGAGGGAACCGGCGCCGGAATTTTTCCCCGGCCGTCTTCATTGTCAAACAGCAAAATGCGATAATAAAGCTGCTGCTTTTCCGTTCTGGGTCCGGAAGTCAGAACAATCCGGTTTTCTTTGGTGTCTTTACTGATTTCATAGCCTTCCGCAACCGCGTCTTCGTCCAGAATCTTATATTCTTTGCTGACCTTGGGCGTTGCCAGCGAAACCTTAATCGGCTCACCGTTCGGAATAAAATTAATCTGGGCTTCAATGGTCCAGACCGCCGTTGATTTCTTCGGCGCAAAATCAAAGCCCCAGTAACGGACTTTGTAATAAATGCTGTATGCTGCAAAAGCAACGGACAAAAGCAGACCGATTGTCAAAATGAAACGGACGGAAGTAAATTTTTTCAGCATAATTTCACCTTACGGAAAGGAAACTTAATGAAGCGTATTTTCGAGAGCCGTATCGACAATGGCCCGGCCGGTCAGAACGTTGCGGCCGATAAGCGCCTGATATTCGAATTTCGAACGGTCGGCCAGTGAAAATTCGGCACTGATTATCTCATTGCCGAGCTTGATGTCGAGTATGACGACCAGTCTTTTTTCATGTTGATTAATACGCGTGATGGTTGTCTGTCTGGCCAGCTCTTTTTCAAAGTGGTGTTTTTCGCCGGTTTCCCGGTTGGTTACCGTAAAAGAAACCCATTTTTCACCGTCGCGCTCAAATGTTTTAACGTCAGATGCGTCAATAGACGACGTCTCGGCTCCGGTGTCGATGCGTCCGGCCAAAGGCGCCTTCATCGGCAGCACATAAACCGGCTCGACAGCGCCGATAATTCCCAGCGAATGACTGGTAGATGAGATCTGCGGGGCTTTTATTTCAACCGGCGGAACAATAGCCGGCGTAATGACCTGATTTTTGCAAGCGCTGCACATAACGGCCAAAATTCCTAAAAACGAAAGATTAATATATTTCATAGCTTTGCTGTATTCTCTTCAAGACCTGAATTTATTTAGTTATTTACAAACAAAACAGGGCAAAAGTAAAGCTAAATTATTTGCTTCTGCATAAATATTTTTTTGATGATTTTCTTTGAGAGGTATGTTATAATTTATGACAAACGGAAAGATAAAACAATAGGTTAGGAACAATGCAGCAGAAAAATTCAAATGACGGACAACTCCGGAAGAACCCTCAGGAACGTGTAAAGGCGGTTAAAACCCGCATCAAAAAACAGAAAATTGCGCTATTGCGCAGCCTGAAAAGGGTTTCGATGTATTTGGCTCTGCAATGCGCCGCCACCATACCGCAGGCCGGCAATTCGCTGCTCGGAACTCAGGCGTCCGCCAGCGGATACAACAATCGCGAAGCTTTTGCTGCCGAAGTCAACGCCAAGGCTCAGGTCAATGAAGCCCTGCAAAAGCGAAAAGAATGGCTGATTAAAGACAAGTTTTTTTCCAAGCTTGTTCAGTATCAAAACATTGTCAAATCCAAAAGCGGCATGGATAAAAAGAACTATATCAAACAAAACTTCTTTGACGTTGTCTATCCTGTCGGAGGCATTCCCAAAGGTTCCAACTATTGCGTTGCCTCCGTCATGCGCTGCCTTTACGATATTAATAAGGAAACCGGAGATTTAGACGGTTTTATGCCCAACGGCAATACGGTTGAGGGACACAGCATGGTTTCCTGCCCGAAACTCAAGGAATATGTCAAAAAAAACTTTCCGGATTGCATCATTGAGCGGCCGACCAAAGCAGATAAGGCAAATTTGGAAGACGGCGATATCATTTTGTCCCGTTCCAGCCGAAACACTTCCAGCGGTCTTCACCTGACCGCGGTTTACAATAGCCGGGAGGGAGTCGAAATCAGCTTCAACAGCGAGGGTATCCGACCGTATAAAGCCGAAAATATCGAGACAATAATCAAGTTGGGAAAAATCATAGACACCTGTCTGAAAGAGCGCATCAATCAGATGGACAGCCGCTCGGCTCTGGCCTCGTTGGAAGCCGGGGTTAAAAACAACGATTATCAGTTGACGGCTATGGCTGTAAACAAATCCGTCCGGGGACAAAACGCACAAATGTAAAAAAAGGCCGGTTAGAACCGGCTTTTTTCATCAGAAGAAGAAAGTTGCGCGCAGCGACAGAACGGTTGCGTAATCCGATTTCTGATTTTCGGCCGGATCGATATAAAACTGGATGTCCGGCGTCAGAGTCATCCATTTTGATATTCCCCATGCCCAGTAGGCCTCGATAACTTTTTCGGCATCATGGGCAAGTTCCGATCCGACGGCATCTTCGTCAATTTTATTATAGGCAAAGGCCAGGCCGATCTGATCCAGCGGATTGCGATCCAGCGGATCATTATAAACGCCGCCCACAACCCAGGACTGGTTAATCGTTGCCACATTTCCCGATACGCCGTTAATCCGCGCAAACAGACTTAGCTTGTCGCCAAAATCCTGCGACAGATTCAAGGACCAGCCGTTGGTCGTTCCTTCCTGTTCCTTCACGCTTGGCATATTATACAACAAAATGGAATATTGTCCGCTTCCCAGCCCTTTGATTGTCGGCGTATATGAAATTGACCCGAATGTTGTATAATGTTCTTCGTCCAGATTGTTGACCCGTACGCTGATACCGTCGACGTTGGTGGCGTCCTGTGCACCCAGAACAAAAGTCCAGTCGCTGTTCGGCGAAATCTGAACATAAGTGCCGACGCCGGCGGTAGAGTAGGTGGAGCTTGCATTCTGCGACAGGGCGTAGTTGAGAAAGTTGACTTGTTGATTGGAGTTGTATGCGCTTCCGTCAAAATTATACAGCGGAAATTGACCAAGGCCGATGGTTAACCAATTCCAGCGGCCGCCGAGCTGATAGGTATATAACAACTCGTCAAAACTGTTGGAAGGCGAGTCATAATCATTAATTCCCGTAACTACGCCGATATTGCTGCCGACGGTTGCCGCCTGTGCGCCGCCGTAACGGGCAATGTTGTATGCGGCGGTAAGAGTTCCGGTACCGTATTCGTTTTTGAAGTTTGTCCACGAAAAGGTCGGATAAATCAATATCTGCTGTGAAGCACGTTTGCCGTTCGGTGCGCCGTGCTGCGGCATATAGGTAACGTCAATGGAATAGTCGAAATTATATTCTTTGCTCAGTCGGTTTTTAAATTCGGCATAGTCTTTGGCAAAATCAGAAAAACCGTGATTGCGTCGCATTTCGTTGGCAGCAATGCGCTGCCGGACGCTTTTTGGGGCCTTGATATCGTTGTTGTCAACGGAAGAAATTTCGGTGTTGTCGGAAACATCGGAAGAAACCGGTGCCGCCTGTGCGTCTGCAACCAGAAAAGAACCGGCCAGAACCGCCGAAAGAAGAAAATAATGTCTGTTCATCGTAACAATCCTTATCAGTGAATATCAAAACGGAAAGACGCATTGTATCTAAACCTTGTTTTTCAAATAAAAAGAGCGGAATATCATTTTTTTGCAAAAAAAGCGCGACCGAATATACGTTGACGGCAAGAGCATTTTTTGCTAAAATAAAAACCTCTTAAATAAGAAATTATGTCAAACTCCTATAATTATAAAAGTATGAAAAAAACAATTACTTTGGGACAGATTGAGCATGAATTGGCCAATTTGTTTCCAGGTCAGAAATTTTCTAACATTATCCGGTTTTCGACTGTAGACTTTACGGTTAACAACGAGCAAATGCACAAAGAGATCTGTGTTTTGTTCAGGTTCAAATACAGTAATACGGATTATTGCTGGGATTTGGATGCCAACATCATTTTTGCCAATGTCGATAACCTGAAGTTCAGTCCGATTGAGCCTGGCAAAAAAATTGTTCTGCACGGAAAAGCCTATCGCTTTTATCGTGCGGACAACGAAATTTGCATCGAAGTAAAGGACGAGCCGAAACTGAAAACCCTGACTGATGTCTGGAAAGTTTGGAAGATAATTGAAAATGATTATCGGGAAGAGTTCAGAGGACACTTCTATCCGACTTTTGTCAAGGCAATCGTCGACGGTAATCAGGGCTGGCTGGTCGCAATGAAAAATTCCGGTGACAGTTACCGTGACATTTTATTCATTCGCGCCGACGATGCCGCAGATATTCGTATCAGACATGCCGCAAGGTTTGTTCACTATACGTATCTGGAAAAGCCGTCCAAGACAATGGTAGAATATCCTGACTGCCTGAAGTAGAAAAAAATTTTTCGGGTCATCTGTTCGCAGATGGCCTTTTTTCATGAAAAAAGCCCCGCGGTTGCGGAGCCTTGTTTCAGAACCTGTATCCCAAGCCGGCGCTGAGGGCATAACCGTCGTCTTCTTCAAGGAATTTGTTGGCTTCAAAGTAGAAGTCAAAACCTTCATGCTTATAATCCATGCGGACGGAGAGAATACCGCGGTCGCGCTCGACGTCATAAGTATCCATCTGATAACTGCCCAGCATATTGGCAATTCTGGCTCTGGCCGCGCGATAAGGATTATTAAATTCGTGATACCAGCTTCCGCCTGCGCGCAGGGTCAGGTCATTTTCGGCCATTATGCTGAACGACTTGCGGGCATAGAGACCAAGGCCGCCTTCAACCGACAGGTTGTTGGAAGATTTTACTTCCAGTCCGTTCTTTTCCTTGGTGTTGTCCTGATACAATCCCAAAATGTTGAACTCGGCAGTCGGTTCCAGGGTAAGCGTGCCGAAATTGATTTCTTTGCGAACTTCATTGGTAACACCATAGTAGTAGTTCTTGATGTCGGCCTTGTTCTCTTCACCACCGGTTCTGCGCTTGTATTCGCCCCAGCCGATACCCAGCCGCGGCATGGAAATAGCCTTCAATCCCTCGGTCGTATAAATCAACGGCGTCAAAATTTGCGCAACAACCTCGTCGCGGCTGGATCCGTTGTCATAGTCGCTTTCATATCTGGTAAAGCTGACACCCAGGCCATAACGGAAGTTATTGTTGTATTTGCGGTCAAACATGGCGTATGCCGTTGCTGCATTGTCCTCGTAACCGCTGAGCAGATTGACACCGTCCTGTTCGCGATAGTCGTAAACAAAATCAAACATGGCACGAACATCTTTGCTGCTTTGGTTGGCAAACAGAGACTGGCTCATATGGCGATTGACGGCCTTAACGATGTCCATATTCTGTTTGGCAAAGCTCGGAACAATATCCAGCCCCATCTGACCGGCAACCGCAGCCGTGAAAGAGCTGGCGTCGGGAGCCGATTTCAGAATACTGTACATATCCATGTTGGTTCCCAACGTATAATTGTTGGTCAGGAAGTTTGCCACACTGCTATTGTCAACGACATCGGAAAATTCCTTCATTGTCATCACAACGTCCTGATTACCGTCTTCATTTGTAACCAGATATGCGTCAAAGAGGTAAGAACCCGAGCTCAGCTTGAGCCCCGCGTCGGTACCGATAAACGAATCCTCATTAACATAGGTAGTTTTGTTGCCTTCCATAACAATATCGGCAGAAGCTGTTACAGGACCTGAATACTCAGGAGCAATGTAAGAACCTTTGGGCGCAAGCACGAATGTCCCGCTGTTGGCCGCAGACATAAGGTTAAAGTTAAGCGCGCTTGTCGAGATGACTTGTCCGCTGTTGACAAAGGTCGCCCCGTTGGCCACTTGAATGAAGTTTCCACATCCTGCGCCCGTGCACCCCGTTGGATTATTGTCCGGATCAGGGTCGGGGTTTTCACTGGTAGATTCGCCCGGATGTTCGTCGACTATGGACGAGCCGTTCAAAATAATATTCCCTGTGTTGGTAATGGTACTTCCGCTACCGGTAGCATACATACCGACGGCATTTGAACCGTTAACCGTAATGGTTCCGCTATTGATTAAATCTGCGCCGTTTGAGCCATACATACCATAAACCGTTCCGCTGCCGGTTCCCGTAACGGTAATCGTTTTCGTGTTCGTTGCCGAACCTCCGCTGCTATACATGCCATAGGCTCTGTTACCTGTCACATTAATACTGTTGTTGTTTTCCAGTGAAGCGCCAGAACCGTACATACCATAAGCAGTTCCGTTGGTTGCCGAAACATCAATGCGCCCGCCGTTTACAACATCAACATTCTGGTTGCCCAAAGTATAAATACCATAGGCAGAACCCGAGCCCGTGTAATTAACGTCTATTACATTTGTATTTGTTATATCCTCACTACCGGAAGCGTTGTCTGCATAAATACCGTAAGCATTGGTCTGTGCCGAATTGACTGTAAGTGTTCCCGAGTTTCGAACACTGCTGTTTTCCGCATGTATGGCGGCCGTACTGTTGCGTCCGACGGTAATATTGCCGGAGTTAACAAGGCTGCTGTTGTTTGTGCCGTACATGGCATAGGTTCCGGAATAGCTGTCGTCGATGGAAATGCTGGTTGTGTTTGTTGCCGTACTGCCGTTGGTTGCACGCAGGGCATACGAATTGTTGGCACTTATGGTAATATTGCCGTTATTGGTAATGCGCCCGCCCGTACCGTCGGCAAGCATGGCCGTACTTCCGGTTTGGTTTACAGCGATGGTTGCCCTGGCCGAATTCGTCGCCGAACCGCTTCCGTTAACGGAAAGGGCTATGCTGTTGGCGACATCGAGGTTAATTTTTCCTTTATTAATCAATTCACCAACTTTGGTAAACATAGCTGTTGTAGCGCTTTGCAAAATATTAATTGTTCCGGATGTTTCATTTGTCAATGACGCGCCGGTTCCATACATGGCATAACTGCCCGAAGCGCCGTTGTTTATGTTAATTGCTCCCGCATTGCTCAGCGTGGCGTTGGTGCCGTTATCTGCTGCCATGGCGTAGGAGTTGTCCCCCGTCACATTTATTGTCGCGCCGGAAGCATTTTGCGCGCTGCCGCTTCCGGTTACGCGCATAGCCGTCGAGTTAGCATAATTAACGGCGAGGGTGCGCTCATTGACAATTCGGCCATTGTTGGCTCTCATTATTGTCCCTGCGGCATTCATGTTAATCGTGCCGCGGTTATACGCAGTGCCGTTTTCGCTGTTCATCGCAACGGATCCCGAAGTACCGGACATAATACTTATTGTGCCGGTATTGGTAATGGTTCCGTTGGCGTTGTTAACGTTCATACCAAACGAGTTATCGGAATAAACATTAATGTTGCCGCTGTTTGTCGCGCTTCCTGTTGCTGTGCCGTCCACCAGCATACCGGCGTTTCCGGTTCCGGTTGCGGCCGTCGACGTTCCGACATTGATTGTTCTGGAGTTTGTTGCCGTGCCGCCGCTTGCAACATGCATAACATTAACGTTACTTGCAGTATTTACGGCGGAAAGCGTACCGTTATTGGTAATATTGCCGCCCATGGCTCTCATAATATCCGTATTGCTCAGATTTGAGGTAACGGTTCCAGAAGTTCCGTTAATTGCAGAACCTGAATTACTCAAGAAAGCGTAAGATCCGCTGGCGTTATTGGCGATAATGATGTCGCCGTTATTGGTAACCGTACCGCCTTTGCTTTGCAAACCAACCGAATTGGCGGAATTGACATTAATCGTTCCAGCATTTGTTGCTGAGCCGCCGGAAGCTAAAATTCCCACAGAATTTGGCGCAGTTGAGCCGCCGGACCCCAGATTGATGGAACCACTGTTGGTTGCGTTGCCGCCGGTAATATTCATACCCGTCAGCCCGCTGCCAATCAGATTGATTGTGCCGGAAGCTGCGTTGTTCAAGGTGCCCCCGGAAGCTCCCATGGCAGAAACATTGCTTCCGTTTACGCTGATTGTTCCGGCATTTGTCGCCGTACCACCGTTGGCATAAATTCCGAAAGCCGATGCCAAAACATCATCGGGGTTTGTACTGCCGATAATTGATATTGTCTTGTCTGCGGCATTGGTAACACTTCCGGATGCGGTGGCATACATTCCGTACAACAGACCGTTTTCATTGGAGTTAATATTAAGAGTAATATTATTGTTGTTTGTTGCCGTTGTTCCGGAACCGCTTGCGTACATTCCGTATCCGCCGCCTTTAATAAAAATCCGGTCATTGTTTACAAGTGTGCTGCCTCCCGTGCCGTATAAACCATAGGCGCCGGAAGCATTAACGTTGATTAAGGCATTGTTGGTCAGCGTGCCGCCGCCGGTTGCGGCCATAGCTTTGGCTCCGGAAGCGTTGACATTGATACTCGTCTTATCATCATCCAAGGCATCGCCAGACGTATTTCCGTGCGTTGCCGAACCGTTTCCACCGACGGAAAGACCGGAGCTGTTTTCTCCGTCAAGCGTAATAATTCCGGAGTTAATCAGTTGTCCGACAGTCGTAAACATAGCCGTAGAACTGCTCTGCAGAACGTTAATCGTCCCCGAGTTGGTCAAATTGGCATTTGCACCGGCCATCGCAAAAGAATTGCTGCCGTCGCCGTCCAAAACAAAACGGCCTTCGTTGACCAAAGTTGCGGCAAAACCGTCTTCGACCTTGAAGCCGTAAGAATTGCTTCCAGATATTTCAATTTTTCCGGTTTCCTGATTTGTGATTGTTCCGGCGCCCTGAATCAGATAAGCGTTGGAGTTGTTTCCGTCAATTGAAATATTTCCCGAATTTTCGGCATTCTGGTCACCGATAATGGATATAGCCGTTGAATTGTTGCCCATGGAAATAGTGCCTTCATTATAGGCTTCTCCGTTGACAGCTTCCATCAAAATACCCTGACCGTACATATTAATTGTACCTTTATTGCGGATATCTCCGTTTTGGGCATAAAGCGCTACGGAACCATCAGCACCTTCCATCACGGTAATTGTTCCCTCATTAACCAGCTCGTCGTCTTCACTGTTATTAATCAATTTAATTCCAAAGGAGTCTTTTGTGTAAATATTGATATTGCCCTTATTGACAACAGAACCGCCATCGACGAGCATTCCGACATTGTTCGTGCCTGCAGCGCCTTCGGTTTGGCCGACATTGATTGTGGCTCCGGCCGAGTTGGTTATTGTATTGGCTCCCTGAATATGCATGGCGTTTACATTGCTCAAACCGTCGTTAATGTTGAGCGTACCGTCATTGGTAAGAGCGCCGCCGGTCGATTTCATCAAATCGGTATTGGACTGATTTGAGTTTATGATACCGCTTACGCCGTTAGTAGCGGAACCCGCGTTGCTCAGAATAGCGTAAGAATTGGTTGCTTCATCGGCAATGTTTATTGTGCCGTTATTTATAATAGTCCCGTTCTCGGCATCGCTTTGCAGTCCGACGGAATCCGCCGAGTTGACGTTAATGATTTCCTGATTGCTTACGGTACCGCCCGTTGTCTGCATACCGATCGAATTGGTAGATTGTGTAAGCGTACCGTCTTCATCCCTGACGCCGACGTTTATTATGCCTGCATTGATAGCCGTTCCGCCAGCAGCCGTCATACCGAAATTGTAGCTTCCGGTCAGATCAATCCGTCCGCCTTCCATATTTGTAATGTGGTCGTTCGTACTGTCGCTGGTGCCGGTACCCGCATAAGCCATACCTGTAGAATTGCTGCCGTTAATGATAATGCTGCCAAGGTTGCTGCCGTTTCCCTGATTAACATAGATTCCGAAAGCATCAGACAACATTTGAGATATGGAAGAACTGCTGTTAAGGCGGATTTCTGCTCCTGCCGTATTGTTTGCCGAAGCACCGCCATCGGCATAAAGACCATAGGAAAGAGCCTGATTATTGTTGTTCGGAACATTAATCGTAATATCATTCCTATTAATAATCTGCGCAGTTGAACCGCTTCCGTACATACCTGTTCCGCCGTCGTTCAGTGTAATGGTTCCGGTCGAATTGGTAATGGTACCGGCTGTCGTATACATACCCCAGCCATACATATCATTAAACGTAATTTTTCCCTTATTGTCGGCGGTACCGTCAGCAATCGAAATACCATAACCCCTCTGCTGGGAGCTCAGATAATTATCGTCACCGGTCAGGATAATGTCGTCATTGTTTATGATGGTTGCGTTAACGGCCGAAGCCCCGGCTTTTATTCCGTAATTGTTTTCGCTGATTCCGTTGCTGGTAATATTAATGTCTGCATTGTTGTTTGCCGTAGCGTCTTGTCCGGTCAGTTCAATACCCGTAACATTGCGTCCGGTCATTTCAATGAGGTTGTTGTTATCGACCAGAAGACCGGCCTTTATACCGGTTGCACCGTTGCCGTTGGTTATGGTAATTGTTCCGTCGTTGGTTATTTTGCCCGCCTGTGCTACAATCCCCGTACTTGCCGCTGTGTTGTTGTCATTAATGGTTATTGTCGCATTTTCAACATTATAGACGTCACCGTTGGAAGACGAAATACCCGTTCCGCCTTGTTCAAGGCTGATACTTCCCATATTGATGACTCTGCCCGATGTCGTGGCAATGCCGGTGCCGCGCTTGCGGAAAACGATGCTGCCGTTGACATTATTGTTAATATTGGCCGAATCGCTGAAAATTCCGTATGAATCGACAATACTTGAACCGTCTGCCGAAACAAGGACATTCATGTCAATGACGCCGTTATTTTCAACCGTTCCTTTTTCGGCCTTAATACCGTAAGACGCAGTCGTCGGAACCCGTGATGTATTGGTAATAAAAATACCCTGACCGTTTCGGCCGTTGTTAATTGCCGTGCCGTCTTCAATGAAAATACCCATTGCGTCATCGGCGTTGTTAATGGTAATGCTGCCGTTATTTATGGCCTGAGCCCGGCTTAAATCCTGCGTAACGGTAGAACCGGTATTGCCCCCGGCAGCATCGTTGCCTGTACTGTCTTCATTTCCAGTCGTTTCACCGCTTGTGTCGCCTGTTTCTGTTCCGGTTTCTGTTCCTGTTCCTGTTCCTGTTCCGTCTCCGCTTGCATCTCCTTCACCATCCGAGCCGGTAGAAGCATCAGTTGTCGGATCTCCTGATTTAATGACCATGCCGGCACCGTTGTTTTGCAGAACAATACTGGCATTATCGCTGTTGGTCAGAGTTCCGTTGTTCGTACGCATACCGGTTCCTTTGCTGACCATGGTAATGCTGCCGTTGTTGGTTACGCTACCGCCGTTAAACGAAGCCATGCCGAAACCATCTGTACTGTTAACGGTAATGGAACCGTTTTCGCCGTTGACAAGTGTCGGCAACAGAGAGTCTATTTCAGAGTTGCTGCCTTGTCCTCTGACGCTGAGCATTCCGTAGTTTCCGGTGCCGCCGGTAACCGAGATTTCGTTGTTATTGGTAATCGATCCGCCGTGAACCGCCTGCATACCGGCGCCGGCATTGTTAACACCGGAAGACATCAGCAAACTGATTTTACCGTCGTTGACGGCATAAGTTTTGGCATCGGCCCGCATGCCGACAATACCACCGTTTCCTTTAAGAAGGGTATTGGTATCAGGCGCATAAGTTCCACTGCCGGTCAGAGCATAATTAAGTGAAATATTGCCGTTTTCGCCGTTAAACAAATACAAACTTCCGGCGCGGCGGATAAGTTTTGTTCCGTCCAGAAAATCCTGATCCAGATAACCGCCCATGCCGATTAATGATGTTTTGATTGCAGCGGAGTCGCTTTGTGCGTTAAGCGTAATGCTGGCATTGTTGGAAGCCGTTGCCGGGTCGACCTGATTAGGGTAGGGAACCTCATTGACGTTGCGAACTTCCATGCCGATAATTGTTCCGGCATTGGCTGTTGTCGTATCCGTTCCGTCTGTTCCGTCGCTTCCGGAATCGCTTCCGCCTCCCGAATTGCCGACATTAATGGTATTTCCGGTAATATTGCCGTTATTGATAATGGAAGAATATGTGTCGGCATACATACCGATAACCGTATCCGTATCGTTGAAACCTCTGAATTGCAGATTAATGTCGCCGCCCTGATTGGTCGCTGTGGAATGATTACCGGCAACCATTCCCAAAGCGGCATTTTGCGCCAAAACAGTAAGAGTACCGTAATTAAGCGCCTGACTTCTATCATCGGCAGCCAGACCAACTGTTGCGTCTCCGAGCGTAATCATTGGCGCGTCAGAGCTGTCAGTCTCCGAACCGTTGATGACCGTCGAATTGTTGCGGGCTTTCATGCCGACTTGCAAATAAGCCGCATAATCAAGAATGTTTCCATTCAAGTCAATAAGGTCAACAAGCAGTTTGTCTTCCTGCGTTCCGTCAGCATTTCGGACTGTGAGAGATGAGTTGTTGCTGATTGAAAAATCATTTGTTTCCGAGCCCTCCGCTTTATTCACGATGGTTTTGTTATCATCAGCATAATATTTAATACGAATATAAGGTGACGATTCCGGAGAAGTCGGCGTCCGCGTTCCGGAAAACTTAGCCAGACTGTCATCTGGTTCCTCATAGGGAACAAAGTAATAATGATTTCCGCCGCCGCCACCGCCGCCTCCGGCCAAAATGGCAACCAAACCGCCGGCCAGCAGAATACCACCGATAATCCAGGTACGATTGGAGATAATGAATTCGCCTTCATTAAACTTATTGTAGGCCTGACGAGGAGTATCGGTAATTGCCGCGGCACAACTCTGATCCATAAATTCGTCATACTGCTGTGTCGGAATATTTTGAATACATGAAGCGCGAGGGTTGGCTCCGGCAGAACGGAAAGCATTATAAGCTGTGCAGTTGTCCTGAAGAATGGCATGGCACAGACCTGTATTGCCGAAACGATCGCGCGAGTCGATGTTCAAACCGCGCTGAACCGCGGCACGCAAGGCTCTGACATTTCCCTGAGAGGCATAGGAATACATCTGCGCCAGACTTATCGGCGGCAGACCGCCAGCCCGTACGACAGGAGAAGAGGCCAGACAAAAAGCTGCCGCAGAGATAACGGAAACCGCTTTCCTGAATATAAACCTAATCTTCATTTCCCCAAAACTTCAGATGTCAGAACATCACAAAAAACGCTTTTATTCTTCCCAATTCTTATCTGAGCTTGAGGGGTTCGTCAACCAAACATAAAAGGTTATACAAAGGTTTTTAATGTTTTGTTAAGATTTTCAGAAAAACATATTGTAAATGAAAGCAACAAGATACTATATTCAAGAAAATATAGTTTTTCGGGAAATCGGAAGAAAAGATGAATATCGAAAAAAAACTTAATCTTTGGGTTGAAAAAAATCTGATGGAAGATAGTCAGAAGCAGGCCATCTTGAAATATGAAGCCAATATCAAAAATAGGGCTTTGTTGTATATGTTGCTATTTTTGGGAGGTTTTTGTCTCTGCCTGGGAATAATTTCGCTGATTGCCTATAACTGGCAGATTGTTCCATCGGCCATCAAATTAATTGCTTGTTTTATGATATTGGCCGGGTTGGGAGGTACAGCAGTTGTTTCGCTGCTTGATAACCGCCAGCTGCTTTCAGAGACGCTTCTTTGGGTTTATGCGTTGTTGCTTTTGGGGAGCATCGGACTTATATCCCAGATATATCAGCTAACGGCTCATGGAGCGCAGGCTTTGCTGTTTTGGACAATAATAATCATTCCGCTGCTTCCGTTTGTCCGTCGGGTTTGGCTGCCTTTTTTCTGGTTGCCGATGTTTGCCGTTTCCTTGCTTGATGTCCTTTTTGATTATGCTTGGTTTTCACAAAGTTTTGAAGCATTTGAACGCGCATTTCCGGGAGCCTGGCAAATAGCACTTCTGTTGTTTTCGGTTTCGTCTTACAGATTGTTGGCCGACGGCGGGGATTCTTTCCTGCCCCTGTCCAATGCTTTTAAAATCTGGACGTTGTTTCTTTTGACCGGTTATGTTGTTTATGCCGATATCTGGGGACTTGAAATTTTTAAGGCTTCTGCAGAAAAGGGCGGTTTGCTGGGACTAACCGTATGGCTGTCGTTGACATGCCTGACCGGAGCTTTCTGCTGGTTCAATGTTTGTCGGGGAAATAGATATTGGTCTCTGGCATTGTTTGTTGTTTTGGATTTTGCCCTTGTTGCACGTCTGTTGCCGAAAAACGAAACTCTTTTTAGTATTTGGGGAGCCATGCAAAGTCTTTCATTGCTTGTCCTTGCTTTCATCTATGCTTGCAGAAAGAACCGTCTCGGATTGCAAAAATGGCTCATGTCATTAATAGCCTTGCGCTTTTTCATAATTTATATTCAGGTCTTCGGCAATCTGCTCTATACCGGCGTCGGACTGTTTTTTTCGGGACTTATATTGTTGGCTGCCGTTTATGGATGGCTGAACAGAAGTAGACTGACGACTTTTGTAAAGAGAGGCAGATAATGAACAAGCGTATTTTTATTTTAAGTTTGATATTTTTTCCTTTTTTTGTATTGCTTGCCTGGATTGGTCTACTGGAGTTTCGTTATGTTTCGTCGCCGCGTGTCCTGATTGCCGTTTCCGGACATGATCCGCGCGACTTTTTGTCTGGCCATTATCTCAGCCTGCAGCCAGATTGGCCCCATACCGATTGCCGTCAGTTTGTAAACGGTCTTTGTCCCAAAGAAAGGTTTGAAAAAACATATCGCTATTATATGACCCAAAGCGATGCCCGGCAGATTGAACTGGCGTTATCAGACAGCCGCCTTGATATGAAACTGGAGTTTGCTTTGCCGGAAGACGGATCCCCCCTTATCCGCAAATTAATTATCAATAAAATGGATTGGCAGGAATGGCTAAAAAAATAAAATCTACTGTAACAAAATAGAGCCTTGCTTCTTTTCCGGCAAGGCTCTTTACAAAAATCAGGCTTGGTTTTCCTGAGTGCGTTTATTCTTTTTGACGCTGATTTTCTTAAACTTCTGTTGTTCAGACTGCGATTTTGGCAGAACGACTTTCAGCACGCCGTCGTCATAATCGGCATCAGCTTTTTCATAGTCCAGATCCCAGGGCAGGGGAATAGTCCGTCGGAACATTCCGTAAGAAATTTCCGAAAAATAGTTGCCCTTGCTGTTTTCTTCGCTTTGGTGTCTTTTTTCGCCGGAAATTGAAAGGTATCCGTCGGACGAAATATGAACCTCGATGTCCTTTTCCGCAATTCCCGGAAGTTCTGCCGACACCGTAACCGAATTTTTGTTCTCACGGACTTCAATCTTCGGCTCAAGTTCACTTTCGGCAGAAGGCGTATCGAAAAAATTCCAAAAATGACTGATGAGGTTTCTAAACTCATTATGATTGCCGCCGCCGGACTGTATTTCCCGTCCGGACGGATTGGCATTGGTCGGAGAATTTTTCATAACCGCCTCCGCGACTACATTTTCCGGCCGCAGGACGAAAAAGAGTCCGTTTCTTCGGCACCTTTTGCCTCATAGCCTGAATCGCGGTTGCTGCCGCCCGAGGCCTGATAACCGGTCTGTTTTTGTTGGTTTGACGATTTTTCCGCATTCAACGAATGATCGGTCATAGGCGTTTCGTTGGTTTTCTTGTCCGGTGTAAAGGATATGTCGCTGCTTATGTGGGATTTCTGACGTTCCTGATTGGTCTGCGTATTATTTTCCATAATATCCTCCTTTGTTGATTGTTGACCAAATCGAAATAAGTCTCGTCACGGCATTTTAAAGCTAGCAAAAATATCAGGAAGCCGTTCATAAAAAATAAAGAATATAGTGTTACTTTATTAAAAAAATTGCAAAGGAAAGCCAGATGAAAAGGAAGACGGCATTTGTCAGCGACTTTGACGGCACGATTACCGGCGACGATTTTTTTGCCTATGCCTCCGAAGCTTTCTTTGATGAAAAATCGCTGGCACCCTGGAGACGCTTTAAAAGAGGCGAAATTTCCCATTTTGAAGCTCTGCGGAAAATGTTTTCGCAAATCCGCGTTCCTCTCGGAAAACTTAACGCTTTTATGGATAAAATCCCGGTCGATGCCGGGTTTGCCACCGCCGCGCAGATATGCCGCGAAAAAAATATTCCGGTATATATTTGCTCTGCCGGCTGCGACTATTATATCAACTACCTCATCGGCAATGTTATCAAAAAATACGACGTTTCTTTGGTTACGAACCATGGCCGTTATAGTCCGGAAAGCGGATTAACAATGGAAATGCCGCCGGCAGACAGTCCTTATTTCGACCCGTTGACCGGCATTTCCAAAGCAGCGATTGTCAACCGCCTGCACAAAGAAGGATATGATGTAATATATGCCGGCGACGGATTGCCGGATTATGAAGCCGCACGGAACGCCGACATCGTCTTTGCCCGCCGCGATTTACTGACGAAATGCCGGGAAGCGGGCCTTGCGGTTCGCTCATTTAATGATTTTGGCGTTATCAATGCTTATTTGAAGGAGCTCTGAAATGTATAATCTGCCTTATACCAACAAGCAAATAAACATTCCTTATCTTTTGAAAATCGGCAATGGCAAAACTTACAAAATCGGCAAATATCTGATTGACAAAAACCTGTCCGGTGTTGCTTTGTTTCTGGGCGAGGGCACCGAAGAACTGGTCGGAGCCGAACTCCGCCGCGGTTTTGGCGACAATGGCATAAATGTTGTTCACTGTCAGGTCGTTAACGACATCAGCATCGAAAGCATAACACAGACGGCATTTCAGCTTCCGCCGGAAACTGACGTTATTGTCGGCATCGGCGGCGGCAAAGCGCTTGATTTTGCCAAATATTCGGCGCATCTGCTGCGCTTGCCTTTTGTGAGCGTTCCGACCTCGACATCGAATGATGGCTTTTGCAGTCCGACATCTTCGCTTACGGTGGATGGAAAGCGTAAGACAGTCAAGTCAAGCATTCCTTTCGGCGTTGTCATGGATTTAGATGTCATCAAAAGCTGCCCGCCGATTTTCTTTTATTCCGGCATCGGCGATATGGTTTCCAAGATAACGGCTCTGGCCGATTGGAAGGAAGCCGCCAATCGTAAACTTGAGCGTTACAGCGACTTTGCTTCCATGCTGGCCTATAACTCACTTGATTTATTATTTATAAAACATTCTTACGATATTAATGCACCGGAGTTTCAGCGAAGCCTGAGCACATCTTTACTGATGAGCGGTATTGCCATGGAAGTTGCAGGCACATCCAGACCGGCAAGCGGTTCGGAACACCTTATATCTCATGCTCTGGACGAAGTATCCGTACGACCGCAAATGCACGGCCTGCAGGTCGGCACCGCTGCTTATCTCTGTGCAATGCTGCAGAACAATCCCAGCACGGACAGCCTGCGTGACATTCTGTCCAAAACCGGCTTCTTTGACTTTGTGAGCCAGAATCCTTTCAAAAAAGACGAATTTTTACAGGCTTTACGCCTGGCGCCGGAAATCAAACGCAGCTTTTATACCGTTCTTTCCGAACCGGACAGCTACAACCGCGCCGTCGAATTTATCAACGACGACGAAATTTTGCAAAAACTGATAAAATAGTCATTATTCGATATATTCGGACTTTACGCTTCCGTCTGTGTCTACATAGCTGCTCTTTGTTCTTTTGGTATATTCATCATAGCGCATACCGCTATAGTTATAGAGAGATTTATCCGCACCGGCAGCAAGCAAGATGTCAACAGCCGCCTGATTTCCGAAGGCGAAAAACAGCGGCGTATTTCCTTGTGCATCCCGAATATTCACATCTGCACCTTTGGAAATCAAATACTTCAATATCTCTAAATTTGTAGAACTTGTTCCAACCAATGCAGAAAAGATAACCGGTTTGCCGTCAGAAGTTTTGGCATTCACATCTGTACCGTTCTCAATCAGCAAAGCCACGGTTTTTAACACATAGTCGTCTGCACCTTGTGAAGCAATCTTGTAGGCCTGATTTATTTTATATTTCAAAAGATCCAAATCTTCCTGTGTTACGGCATCACACGACTTGGCAAAATTAACAACACAATAATTGTTATCCATACCGGATTTTATCACATCCACAAGAGCATCATAAAAAGTTTTTTCATAACCATTAATTTTAAAAGGAATATGTATGGCGGATTCTAACGGCAAAACACGCAATTTACTTCCGCTTTCTTGATTGGGGTTTGCGCCGGATTCTAATATAATCTTAACTTTTTCCAATGCGTTATCGGGAGAAATTTGCGATGTAACAGCTCCGAAAGCATAAGGGATAGTGTCAATAGCCTTGAATAAAGGCGTTGTCCCGTTATAAGTACTGTTGACGTCAAAACCGTCTTTAATCAGGTTGCGCAAATCATCAGGCGTGCCTTCAAGCATAATCTTACGGAATTTTTCATATTGTTCCTTGCTCATTTCTTTTTTTGCCGTTTCCGTCGTGTTAACGTTTTCGGCACTCTGAACCGGGCAGGGACGGAAACCGCAAATTATGCCTAACAAAAGAAGCGTGGCCAAAAATGTTTTTTTCATAGTCACCTCGCATATTCTACTTAAACAAAGCTTTAAGTAATTCTTTATATTCCTTGTTTATGTTATTGTAATTTCGAAGTTTGTTTTTTAAAAGTTCTCCGATGGTTTCAAAATACCAATGTTGTTCTTCTCTGCCGCAGCTGTAATCATTCCACATGCTTTCGCCGCATTCCTGCAGACTTCTGTAAAAAGAACGCAGGTTTGACAATTTGTCGGCGGCAATCAGCAGCATGCCGTTTTTGCTGCGGGTTCTTTTCAGATAGGCGATTGTTTCAAGCTTGCGATTCTTCCAAGGCAGGCTTTTGTCTTTTTCCGTATCGGCCATGATAATTTTGATGATTTCTCTGGCTTTTGCCGGCGCAAACAGACATTCAATGTCGCGGACGGTCTTTTTCGTGTCTTCAAGAACGTCATGCAGAAGCCCGGCGATAATCAGGTTTTCGCAGGCCTTGTTTTCAATCAGAATACCGGCCACCTCAAACAGATGCGAAACATAGGGAATATCGGAACTTTTGCGGGTTTGTCCCTTATGGGCGTCAATGGCAAACTCTGCGGCGCAAATCATCGGCGCCGTCAGTTCTTGTTGATAACGAGTTAAAAATTCCTGAAAAAGTTCAACGGCCCACTGATGATTATATCGCATGTTTTTCTCCCAAAATCAGTCATTAATCACAATCTGCCAAGGCTTTCCCACAGGCTTATATTTATCAAACAGCAGGTCGGCCATAAATTTGGTAACGTTTCGCTCGTTGTATTCCGAATGTATTTTTTCCCAGCCCTTGCGCGCCGTTTTCATCCGCTGTTGAGGATTTTCCTTAAAATATCGAAGCTTATCAAAAAACTCTTCCCTTGTATCATAAAAAGCGGCTTCATCTTCTTCAAAAAGGTCGGTAAAACCGTTGCGGCGGTCAATAAACGCCAACTGTCCGTCCGCCATGATATGCGCCAGCCGGTCCGAACTGTAAAGATAAACATCGTTCAGCCGGCTCAGGTTAAGACCCATGGCCGCTTTTCCCAGTGCTTCGATATATTCGTAACCGTTCAGACTGCGGTTGCCTTTCAGGCCGGCCAGCAGCCATTTCAGCCCCGGAACCTTAGCCGAAGCCTCGTCAATAATCTGTTCGATTTCCTCATCTTTACCGCAGAACTGACGTTTGCCGGTATTCGTGCAGAGCATAATGTCATACGGAAGCTCTTCCTGTTCGAAAGAGCGGTTGGTTTCAATGGAATTATCCGCCATATTCGGCAGATACGCCACTTTGTTGCGCGGGAGCTTAAACTGACGGAGCAGGCGGTTGTCGCCGGTCGAAATCATCAAAACGTCAACAACGTCCAGATATTTGCGCAAGGCTTCAATATTGCGTTCGGCATAACCGGGAACAATCCAGTCGCAGCTCCACTGCATAATGCGAAGATGCGGAAACATCTCCTTGATTTTCAAAATAGTTTCGGCGTCAATCAAATCGGCATGGCCGATCAGCAGGGCATCAGGCTTAACGGTTTTGCAGTAGTTTATCAGATGAGCGTTAAGCTTGCGTTTGCCCCAGAAGTTCATATGCCCGAAACCGAACATCCGACACAAATCTCTGTCCGGATAGTTCAAAACCGCATAGCCGTTACGAATTAGCCCATTAGAAATTTTAATCGGAAAACCGTTTTGAAAACAGCCCTTTAGACGCATAAGATTAAAATTTGATATATGAACGATATTTTTCATTTTGCGGAACTCATTGTTTAAATATCAGCGCCAGTCGGGCCATGATTCTGAATAACGGCCGCAGCGGACGCGGTGCTTGCCCGACTGCCGAAAAGACAACCGCAATCCGGTGTATATTACAGTCAATCGCGACCCCCATGCGGTGATGTCCCTGATTTAGCGTATCCTGCACGCCGAGAATGCGGCAAAGCATAATGTCTATCGGAAAACGGTCGTTATATCCGTTGGTCAGCATGCTTTTTTTAAGTTTTTCATACATGCTCAGACGCTGTTCCTTATCCATTTTGTATTTGGGATTGCTAAACTGATAGGCATTGCTTTCGGTTCGAAAGTTTCTTTCAATTTTTTTTGCCCTTATTTCAAAGGGATCAATATGATAAATGTTAGACGAGTAGAATTTGTGTTTATAGCGAAGCACGCGCACCATCGGCGAAAGAAAGTCAAAACGGCCGATTTTGGGAATAAAGGCAATCCGCACCGGCACATAAGGAACTTTGTCGGCAATGGCTTTTTCAAGTATGGCGCGACCCTTAAGAAGGGTATCCGGCGTTCCGGTCGATTTGTCAATCCATATCGGATTATGACCGATAAGCAGAACAACTTCATCTGAAACATTAACTTCATCTTTCAGCACACTGTCTTTCAAGACAAATAAATCCTGCGGATCGAGATGATATATTTCTGATGAATAACAAATATTTGTCATTAAGTTCTCCTGTTAAACCTTAAGCTACAATAAATCAGTCTCGGACGCAAATAAAAAGTACGGACATTCCAACGTTTTTATGCTGTGTTTTTTTGAAATTGCGGGGTTGATATTGCTCTGTTGCTGATTAGATATTGCGTACTTTTTTGCAACCCTGTTTTTAGAGGAAAATTATCGTGCCTTGCGACCCGAACACAACCGTCTTGCACCGCCTGGAAGATGGTTATCATATAACCGTTGTCCCCGGACACCCGCACACACTGTTCCTGCGAGACCGCTATTGCACAAAACTTGCGGTTTTGGAACTGTTTCAGGACAAAATTGTCAGCGTTTCCGGTTATCGCGTTCGGGAACTTCCGCATAAGCATATTGAAGTTCTGATAAATTTTGTGCGTGGTTTTCATTATTTTCTGTCTCCGGAGGCCGCACTGGAGCTTAGACTTTCTTCAATTCGTTTTGAAGACGGCATCGAGCAGTATTTCACGGTTTCGGAGCTAAGCCCGTACCGGCTGAACAAAATCATGCGCAGCCCCCAAAAAAAGCAGATAATCCTGAGCGGCTGGCGCAAGTCGCGGCTTACCGTGCCCAAACGTGCCGTAAACTGCAGCCTTGTATTGAATCGCTGCAAAATCAAAAACCTTTATATTTCCAAACGTTCAAATGTGACGGTCGATTTGCGGGACAATCCGTTTATCGAAACGGTAACCGTGGAGGAGGGCTTCATCGGAGCGCTCAACCTCTCACGTTCTGCCGTAACCGATATCCAAATCGGCGACAACTGCCGTTGCAACATTGCGATGAACTATAGCGCAAAATGTTTTGATTTGCATATCGGCGACGTCTACAGCGGCGTGCTCGACATCAGGGATTCCTGTTTTCATAACCTTAAAATCGGCTATTATTGCTATGCCAACATCAAGCTGAGTGAGAATTGGGGACAAAAGAACATCGTCATCGGAGATTCTTTTCGAGGCAATATGATATTGGATTCCGTTTATGCCAAAAACATTTCTGTCGGAAGCGACTGCCGGGGCAAAATATTCATAAAGAACAAGGCTCGTGACGGAAAGAAAGGAATTAGCAGGGTTAATCTGGACGATGACTTTGGCGGCGAACTGGATGTTACGTCCTCCAGAACCGTTGAGCGCATCGAAATCGGCCGCAATGCCGCCGGGCGAATTAATTTGTCCGGTTGTCCGTCGGTAAAGACACTCCGGCTTGACGAACGTTTTGGCGGTATTGCCGATTTAAGCCGTTCCGGCATAATGTATGTTCGTGTCGGAAAGGAAGCAACCGGACATTTTATATTAAACGGCTGTCAAAATCTGACATTGATAAAGATGTCCCGGAACGCAATGCCGACCATAAGCGTGGACCGTTCGCCGATAGAGGTTGTCAGAGACGCGCAAAACGTTTACTACCGCTATAATGACCGGCGACTTCCCGACGATTTTTTCACGCCGGCTTACATACATTGGCTCAAGAATGTCAAAAACTTTTTCCGCCAAAATGTTTCGCACTGAAATTGTTACGATTTTGTTACAGAATTTGGTTGTTAAGCCCCGCCGTTTATGCTATACTTAAATATATTCCGAAATATAATTATGAGAACGGAGGCTGATTATGGGAGAAGCTATCGAAACCCCGGGCATGACCTTCCTGCGAAGACTGGATATTGCCAAAGAAAACAAAACGACATTGTTTGCCTTTTTGTATCAAACCCTTCAGAAAGCCAATCCGTCAGAAGACAACCGAAACCTTATGAAAAAGCTGGACGAAATCAGCGATTTGGATGCTATGGCCAAATATCACGGCGCTTTGGCTGAATTTCAGATAAAACGCAACGAAGATGCTATTCAACATTCTCAAAAACAGTTGAACGGCCTGCGGCGTCTCGGCGAAAACAACTTCGACTACGAAGCGATAATGCAGCGCAAAATCGCCGTTCTCTCCAGTTTTCGTCCGGAAACCAAGGATTGTATTTACCTTTCCATGCTACGCTACATCAAGGATAAAAACTTTGGAACGGCCAAAGATTTTAAGCGTGAGTTCAAAAATTATGTCAACGCCAGCCGTCAGATGGCTTTTCGTCGGCAAAATGTCATCGACTATTAATCATTAATAAACAAAACTCTTATACAATCTCCCCGTTGAACGGACAGGGAGATTTTTTATGGCGGCAATACGGACAATCGGAATTATGACCGGCAATTCGTTGGACGGTGTCGATGTCGTTCTGACGGAATTTGACGGCGGTCGCATAAAGGATTTAGGCGGTTTTTCAAAACCGTATCCGCGCAGCCTGACGGATAAAATGCTTCGTTTGCGCGCATATATAAAAAAAATCGGCGCCGACATGGAAAAACTGGCAAAAGACAGGGAAACTCTTGATGTTATAAGAGATTATACGCTTCTTGTTGCCGAAACGGTCAACGAATTTATAAAAAAATCGGATTTTCGAAAAGAAGACATTGCGGCTCTCGGCTTTCACGGACAAACCTGCGATCACTTTCCGCCGTCTGTTGCCGGTGCAAAACCCTCCTATACACTTCAGGTCGGAGATGCCGCACTTCTGGCCGATCTGACGGGCATTCCGGTTATTTACGATTTTCGCTCCGACGATATTATGGCCGGAGGCGAGGGCGCACCGCTGGCGCCGGTGCATAATCTGCATTTGGCCGAAAATTTGCGGGAGAAGGGAATATTTCCGGTGGCTTTCTGCAATGCCGGAAATACTGGAAATCTCTCGGTCATAACCGGTGATAAAGAAGGAAAAACCGTTGTCAGAGGATGGGATACCGGGCCCTTCAATCACTATACGGATTATCTGGTCCGCACGCATAAAGACATTCCCTATGACGACGGCGGCAAATTGGCGGCCGAGGGACGGATAATTCCCGAATTGTTGACAGATTTGTTTAATAATACGGCGGTTGATGCCAACGGACGAAATTTCTATCTCCTGCCGCCGCCAAAATCATCTGACCCGGGGTGGTATCATCTGCCCGAAAGCTTGAACTGCCGCAGATATTCTTTTGCCGATACGCTGCGGACGGCATTATATCTGAGCTCCTATGCCTTTGTGCACAGTCTGTCTTTTATTCCGCCGGATTTGTCGATGCCTTCCGATTTTTTAATCTTTGGCGGCGGTTGGAAAAATCCGCTTGCTCTGAACGATTTTAAAAACCTGTTGCAAGGCGAGGGGCTGATTTTGCCGGAACACCGGAAAATATTTGCCGCCCTGCAGGCTCGTTTTTCCCGTCCGCCCTCGGTGGAATGGTCGGATAAGTTTGGTTATAGCGGACAATACATGGAAGCGCGCATTTTTGCCGATATGGCCTATTGCCGGATTGTCGGCAAACCGTTTACCTTTCCGGAAACGACCGGCTGCCGTCATCCCGTCGTCGGAGGTATTTACGTTCTGCCGTCGTCCGGCGAAAGTTTTCTGCTGACAAGGCTTCTTGATGATTGCGGCACGACAGGGTTAAACATGAATATGCCGTCGCCGAAGTTCTGGAACCGGGCGGTCAAAGGCTGGCAAAAACATACTTAAACGCTTTTGCTTTTATGCAGACTGACCAGCGCAATGCCGCCGATAACCAAAACGCCGCCGACAAGCTGCGAAGCATAAACGCGTTCATGGAGCACCAGATAAGCGCCGATAGTAGAAAACAGGGGCAGCAGATAATAAATAATGCTGGTTTTGATATTGCCGATACGGGCCAATGCCGAGTTCCAGCACAGATAAGAAACAACCGAGTTAAAAATTCCCAGATAAAGAAACACGCCGAAATCAGCCGGTTGAAGATGAATCAGCTTATGCTCGCCAACCGTGGCAAACATAAACGGCAAAATAATGACAACGCCCGTAAAAGCAGTTGCCGCCAGCATCGCAGATTGCGAGATCTGTGGCGGACGTTTGGCCTGCAGCAATGAATAAACAGCAAAACAAAAAGTATTCAGCAGCATAATAAAATCACCGGACACAAATTTGAAGTGTGCAATCTGCGTCAAATCTCCCTGCAGAATAATTACCAGCACGCCGAATATGGCAATCAGCAGACCGGCAATTTGCTGTCCCGAAATCGGGGTTTTCAAAAAAATTCGCGACAGAATAACCAAAAAAATCGGGCCGGTAACGTCCAGCAGTCCCATGTCAATGGCCGACGCCGTCCGACCGGAATAATAAATGAGCGTGTTATCCAGAACAATGCCGGTTACCGCCAGACTGACAACAAGCCTCCAGTTATCCAGAAGCAGGCCGAAGTTCTGCCTAAGACCAGTCCATGCCGTCGGTATCAGAATCAAAGAGGCGATGAACCACCGTCCGAAAGCAATTTCGAACGGTTCCAGCTTTGTGGCAAAATAGCTGGCGATAATGATGTTGATACTCCAGAAAAATACGGCGGTCAGAGCCATTAAATATCCGCTCATGCAAAAAAACTCCCTTGTTTTGATTTTTACAATATATAGCGGTTTAATTTTGTTTTTTTACCGTTGGACTCAAAAAAAACAGGGCTCGAAAATTTTCCAACCCCTGTTTTTGCTTTTTATGCCGATATTATTCGCTTTTTTGTATGTCTCCGACGGAAGTTTTTATCTGCTCCGCCAGTCGCCGCATCATTTGCTGCAGAGCAATAAAATATTCTTCTTCGTCCAGGGAGCCGTCATGATTGGTATCAAAACCGTTAAAAGTGTTTTCTGCTTTTTCGCGTGCTTCCTGAGTTGTATATTCGACAAACTCTTCCTGCGACAGCATACCGTCACCGTTAAGGTCGGCATTTGCAAATTCGGCTCTGACCGCTTCCATCAGTTTTTCCTGAATTTCTTCGGGAGAAGCCGATGCTTTCACGGGAAGCTGAGCCAAAACCGGTGCGGCTGCAAAAATTAAAGCGGCCGAGAAAACGATAAGCTTCTTCATCACAAGGCTCCTTTCCAAAATTAATAGCTTCGGGCATAAATAACGTCAATTTCCGCGTCCGGTTTTCCCGTCAGCAGGCATTCGCCTTTGGTGCCGCTTTGGTCAAACGGAATGCAGCGGATTGTTATTTTCATCGCCTTCAGCAGTTCTTCGGAGTTGGGATCACCGCTCCATTTTCCACGGACAAAAGCCACTTTTCCGGCTTTGCCATCTTCAATCCAGACATTGGAATTTGCAAAATATTCTTCAAATTCGTGCTTGGTCTTAATATCGGTGCGGACGTTTTTGTTCAGACGATCTTTAGCCTTGGCAAACATCTCGGCCTGAAGTTCTTCCAGTCTTGATGCAACGGTACGGACAAACTCGTCGCGTTTGACGATTTTTTTACCCTCGGGCGTTCCCAGCCGAATGCGTTCCTTGACCATCACATTGTTTTCGGCAACGTCGCGCGGGCCGATTTCCAAAATAATCGGCGCACCTTTGCGCGTCCATTCCCAAAACTTGTCAACACTCTTACGGTCACGTTTGTCGACCTTGAGTCGTATTTTTTCGCCAAAAGGTATCTGTTGCAGAAGCTCTTGCTGCAGCTGCTTAATATATTCCATGACCGTTTCTTCGTCTGCGTCGTTTTTAATTACCGGCACAATAACGACCTGATAAGGAGCAATTTTCGGCGGAACAACCATGCCTTCGTCATCGGCATGCGTCATGATAACGCCGCCGATAAGACGAGTCGAAACACCCCAGGAGGTTGTATAGGCATATTCCGGCTGATTGTTTTTGTTAACAAACGAAATATTGGCCGATTTGGCAAAATTCTGACCGAGAAAATGCGAAGTTCCCGCCTGCAGCGCTTTGCCGTCCTGCATCATGGCTTCGACGCAGTAGGTGTCGACGGCCCCCGGAAACTTCTCGTGTTCGGGTTTGCGTCCGCAGATAACCGGCATTGCCAGCGTATCCTCGCAGAGTTCGCGATAAGCTTCCAGCATACGGGTTGTCTCTTCTTCGGCTTCCTTGGCCGTTGAATGAGCCGTATGACCTTCCTGCCACAAAAATTCGCGGGTTCTGAGAAACAGGCGCGGGCGCATTTCCCAGCGGACGACGTTTGCCCATTGATTGACCAAAACCGGCAGATCACGGTAAGACTTAACCCATTTGGAAAACGAGTCGGCAATAATTGCCTCAGAAGTCGGACGTACAATCAGCGGCTCGTCAAGTTCAGAGTCCGGAACCAGTTTGCCGTCTTTCATCGACAGACGGGAATGAGTGACAATCGCCATTTCTTTGGCAAAACCGTCGACATGCTCAGCTTCTTTCTGAAAAAAGGAAAGCGGAATGAACATTGGAAAATAACAGTTTTCATGCTCGGTTGATTTAATCTTTTCATCAAAAACGTCGCGAATGCGTTCCCAAATGCCGTATCCCCACGGCTTGATAACCATACAGCCCGGACTGGACGAGTTCTCGGCCATATCGGCTTCGGCGATGACGTTTTGGTACCATTCCGGATAATTTCCGGCTCTTGTATTTTTCAATGCCATTTTTATATTCCTTTTTTAATATCGCAATTAAAGACCCGCAGCCCCAATGCCGCAGGTAACGCCCAAATTTAGCAGAGAAAATTTTATTTGTGAATAGTTATTTACATAAAAACAGCCTCTTTGAAACATCAAAGGGCTGTAGAAAGACATAAATATTTTAACGATTTACAGCAAAATGCCCATGACTTTCTTGACCGCCTTGCGGTTGGATTTGTCTTTCATAAACTCGTCCCTGTATTCTTGACGTGCGGCTTTGTGCTTTTGTATCAGCTCGGCACGGGCCTCGGCCTGCTCAAGTGCCAGACTGCGGTTTTCTTCTGCCTGACTGCGCAAAATATCTTTCAGATTGTCGGGCAGCTGTGATTTTTTGATTTTATACAAGGCTTCCTGATAGTCTTCATCAATGTCCTGTCTTTCGTTTTCCAGCCAATGCCCTTTGTTTTTCATTTTTTTGTCATGATGTTTTTTGTTGTCCGATTTTTTATCTTTGTTATGTCTTTTTGTTTCCTTGTCATAATTCTGTGCGGCATTGTCTGCGGAAACGGCCGCGTCGCTGCTGTCGGCCTGATTATTCGTTTCCAGAAAACCGCGGTGCTTTGCTTCGGATGAACCGGCGCAGGCCAAAAGAAAAGCCGGAAGCAGCAGAGCTAGTGCCATCGTTGATTTTTTCATTTTGATTTCCTTTCCTTGCGGTTAAAAACAGTTTCAATATAATCGTCGCTGTTGCCGAAAACAAGCTTATTAATCTGCACAGATTTAAAGAAATTTTCTTGCCAAGACCAAATAACTATATTACCCTTTACAAGGTAGTCGCCCTGAAAAAGCTTCTATAAATTAAAGCGTATCAACCTGTTTGTGAAAAGGATAAGATTATGGCAACAGGAACAGTAAAATGGTTTAACAACAAAAAAGGTTATGGCTTCATCACTCCCGATGAAGGCGGTAACGATATCTTCGTTCATATTTCGGCAGTTCAGGCCGCCGGCATGAGAACATTAAACGAAGGGGCAAAAATAAACTACGAACTGACGACCGAAAGAGGAAAAACGGTTGCCGGGAGCCTTAAAGTCGCCGAATAAACACCGGCCATTTTACGGAAAACGAAGCTCCGCACATCGGCGGAGCTTTTTCGTTGTCAGGCATTTTTCAGGTTTTTCAAAACCTCCTGCCGGTCATTAAACGGCAACACTTTCCCTTGTATAATCTGACCTTCTTCGTGGCCTTTGCCCGCCAGCAGAATAATGTCACTTTTTCGGGCATTGTCCATGGCATATTTGATTGCTTCACCGCGGCTGCCGATTTCCAGTGCCTGAGGAACGGCGGCCATAATTTGTTTTCTGATGTCGGCCGGATCTTCAAAACGCGGGTTGTCATCGGTAACAATAACCTTGTCGGCCAGCTTCCCGGCCAAGACGCCCATCTTCGGTCTCTTGGTCGCGTCACGGTTGCCGCCGCAGCCGAAAACAATCCAAAGTTTGCCGGCCGAATGGTGCCGCAAAGATTTCAGGGCATTTTCGATGCCGTCCGGCGTATGTGCAAAATCGACATAAACACTGGCGCCTTTGTTTGTCGTGCCGACCAGTTCCATGCGTCCTTCAGGGTTTTTCAGCTCCGGAAGGGACGTTAGAGCGCTTTTCTCATCAACACCGGAGGCCAAAGCCATACCCAAAGCGCAAAGCGCATTCCATGCCTGGAAAGAACCGGTGATTTTCATCGGAATACTGTGACGCCGACCAAAAATTTCCATCTCCAGATCCTGTCCGACCTGATGTAAATTCTGCTTCAAAAGTTTGAACTCTTTGCCTTTTTCACCGTAAGACCAAACCGTTAAACCTCGGTTTTGGCAGATTGCCTTAATATTTTCAAACTCGGGAATATCCGCATTAATGACAACCGTCGCATTGTCTTCCATATAATTCTCAAACAGCTTCATCTTGGCTTGAAAATAATTTTCCATCGTCTTATGAAAGTCCAAATGATCCTGGGTAAGATTGGTAAAACCCGCCGTTTTAAACTTAAGTCCGGCCAGGCGGTGCAAAGCAAGTCCGTGGCTGGACGCTTCAATGGCCGTATGCGTAACGCCTTCTTTGGCCGCTTCGTTGAGTTTTTCAAACATGGTTACGTTATCGGCAGTCGTCCAGCCCGTATACTCGGTTTTGTTTTTGGTACGAATGCCCAGCGTGCCGAAACTGGCAGCCGTCAAACCGGAAAAATCCCAAATCTGCCGCAAAAAAGACACCGTCGACGTTTTGCCGTTGGTACCGGTAACGGCGGCAAAAACCGAGGGCAGGGGCTGATATAAGACTTTGTTGATTTCACCGAGCAGAAACGGAGCGTCATGACGGCAGACAACCGGAACCGAAACGGAAAGAGAACTATCGTCAGTCAAAACAACTGTCGCACCGCGCTTAACGGCATCTTCGGCATATTGCCGGTTAAGCGCCGGCGAACCGGTAAAAACGGCAAACAAATCGCCTTTCTGAACCTTGCGGGAATCAACCGCAGTTTTTTGGAATTCAATGTCTTTCTTACAGTCTTTCAAAATCTTTGACAACAGCATGACAGAACCTTTTTTTGACCAAAATATTCGTTATTGTAGCGCAAAAAGCAGTCTTTTAAACCGTTATTTTGAGATTTATGCAATAAAAAAAGCCGGCACGTCATGTTACCGGCTCTTTCTTGGCAGATATGGCTTAGAATTCTTCCTGAAGCTCGAAGAAATAAGCCTGCGGATGATCGCAAACCGGACATTTTTCAGGAGCTTTCGGGCTTTCTACGCGGTGACCGCAGTTAGCGCATTCCCAGATAACTTTTGTCGGCCGTTCAAAGATTTTTCCTTCGACCAGAGAGTCGAGCAAAGCCTGATATCTTTCTTCATGGCCTTTTTCAATTTTTCCGACAGCTTCAAAGAGCATGGCGATTTTGGTAAAGCCTTCTTCATGCGCTTCCTTGGCCATGCGGTCATACATATCGGTCCATTCATAATTTTCGCCGGCAGCTGCATCTTTAAGGTTGGTCATGGTATCCGGAACAGCGCCGTCATGGAGCAGTTTGAACCAAATTTTGGCATGTTCTTTTTCGTTGTTTGCCGTCTGTTCAAATTTGTCGGCAATAATATTATAGCCTTCCTTTTTTGCCTTGGAGGCATAATATGTATACTTGTTGCGCGCCATCGATTCGCCGGCAAAAGCTTCCATCAGGTTTTTTTCGGTTTTAGATCCTTTAAGTTCCATAGTTCTCTCCTTGAAACGTCTTTTTAATTATGGTTTAGACAATGCTGACAAACACCTTTGAAGGTAATGTCATGGCTTATTACCTGTAACCCTGTCTGAATCAGAACCTTTTGATCCAGATCGGGAGCAACCTCACAGGGTACATCGTAAACTTTATTACATTTAATGCAAACAAAATGATAATGATTGTGCGTATTGTGGTCAAAATGAACGGCACCGTCCAAACCTTCCACCTTGCGGATTAAGCCGGCTTCGGCCAGTTGGTTCAGGTTGCGGTAAACCGTTGCCAGACTGATGTTTGGCATTTCTTTTTTCATTTGCTCATAGACAAAGTCCGCCGTGGGGTGACACATATTTTCCTGAAGGACTTTGAGAGCCAGTTCGCGTTGTTTTGAGTAATTCATTCCGTTCTCATAAAAGTAATAACGATTACTATTATTGTTTATATTTCATTTTAAAATATTGTCAACCGCAAATTTTCAGATTATTTATATATCAGAATTTGCCAATCTTTTTCATAAGGAGATAATAATGAACGGCGTTGAAATCAAAAAAGATATTTACTGGGTAGGCGTAAAAGATTGGAATTTGGTCGAATTTCACGGCTATGCCACGCCCCATGGTTCAACCTATAATTCATACCTGATTATGGATGATAAAATTACGCTGGTCGACGGCGTCAAACATTATATGTCTGACGAAATGATTGCCCGCGTCAAAAGCCTGACGGATTTTTCAAAAATCGAATATGTTGTTGTCAATCACGTTGAAATGGATCACTCCGGCAATATTCCGGTTATCATGAAGCTTGCGCCTCAGGCCAAAGTTGTTACGAACACGGCGGGCAAGGCGGCTCTGGAAGCTCATTTTGATACAACGGGCTGGAATTTTGAAATAGTCAAAACCGGCGATGTCCTCAACATCGGCAAACGTAATCTGGCCTTTATGACAACGCCGATGCTGCATTGGCCCGATTCAATGATGACCTATGTCAAAGAAGACAAATTGCTGCTTTCCAATGACGGCTTCGGTCAGCACTATGCTGCAAACAGCATTTTCGTTAAGGACGAACCTTTCGACGTTGTCATGCAAAATGCCAAAAGCTATTATGCCAACATTCTGTTTCCGTTCGGTGCACAGGCGGAGAAAGCGCTAAATACGGCCGGAAGCCTGGGGCTTGATATCGATATGATTGCACCGTCGCACGGCTGCATCTGGTCCGGCGAAAAAGAAGTCGACGCCATTATAGGCGCTTATGCTTATTGGGCCAGCGGCGAAAACAAGGGAAAAGCCGTTATTGTATACGATTCCATGTGGGGTGCGACGGCAACGTTGGCCGAAGCCGTAATGTCCGTTTTTCAGGATGCCGGAATTCCGGTCGTCAAGCATTGCCTGGCGGTTAAGAACGTTTCCGAAATTATGGTAGACTTCCTTGACGCCAAATATGTCTGCATCGGCAATCCGACCCTCAACAATCAGTTGTTTCCGCGTGTTGCCGGCTTTGTAACCTATATGAAAGGTCTGGCACCGAAAAACAAAAAGGCTTTTGCTTTCGGTTCCTATGGCTGGAAACCTGGCGTCGTCAATCAGATTCAGCAGGTTTTCGAAGACCTGAAATGGGAAACGGTTGCACCTTTTGAAGAAAAATATACGCCCAAAGGTGATACGGTAGAAAAAATCAAGGAACGTGTCCGCGAAATGATTGCCTGAACAGGCATTTAAAAACACTTAAGCCCTCGAAGATTTTTCACCTGAAAAAATCTGGAGGGCTTAAGTTTTAATTAGCTGCTTCGTTATAAAAAGCAACATGTTGCAGGTCGAAACCCAAAAAATCATCCACACCATAATATTCCATAAAATCCAGATAAGTACTCAGTTTGTAAAAACGTTCAAAGATAATTGGATAATGCTGATCCGAATGCCACAAATAATAAACATACCGGTACTTATCGCTTCCCGGTATCAGAGTTATGCCTGCCGGAATCCAGTTTCCGTTGGGAATCTGAACCGCCGTGAGAACATGATTGGCCGGAGTACTGAGCGGTTGCCTGCCGTTTTGCAACACGCTAACCTGCCACGGCTGCAGATAACTCAGAGGATAGCGGAAAGTGCTTCCGTCATCAACCCGGATAATCAAATTGTTGTCCTCACAAACAAGCTGTACCAAAGCATATCTGTATTGCCCGTATCGGTCTTCGGCAAAAAAGTCATTTGAAACCGGTGGTGAAAAAATGCTCAGGCCGGCAGAAAAAGTTCCTCTTTCTCCGAAAGCGCCTTTAGGCGTTTTTTCCGGTGCGAAATCATCGTCGGCAAAAAAGAACTGTCCATCTTGGATTATCTGATTTCCAACTTTGGTAAAACCGAGTAGAAAAGCGCCATGGTATATAAAGTTGTATCCTATTTGACCTGACAGCTCAACGTCTTTTAAGACACACTCATAACTGAACTGACGCATATCTTCGGGATCCCAAGCGCTCTGAAATTGATTGTTGGGATCTTTTTCCACGACAACCGGATAAAATTCTCCGCGTTTATACACGGCAGAAATTTTGTTCTTTTTCACTTCGTCGATGTACTCATCCTTTATTACCGACAAAGGGTAGACACGCTTAGCCGGCTCATCTCCTTCCAGATTCAAACAAAGACTGTGATTTTCTTTGTTATACTCCGTCTGACACAAGTCGTACAAAAGTGCATTGTACATCTTTCCCGATACACCCAGATAAACGAAAGAAATGTTTGCATTCTTGTCGTTTTCGCTTGTAACACTGCTCGAACCGGAAGAACCGGAGGAACAGGAGGCAGTGACCATGATCAAACCTGCCAGAAATAATAAGTTCTTCATAATGACATAAATTTATAAGTAACATTTTCTTCTTTACCGCATATTTTCGAAAAAATCTAGACAAATTTTAAATTTAATAACCTGTTTTTGTTATATATCACGAAAACTTATGTCAAATTTCAGCAAAACCGGGCTTTGTGGCCGATTTTTCCGACAACATTTTCTTGTGCATTTCTGATGAATTCCTTGACAAAGAAATGTAAAAGAGTATTTCTTGACGCCGAAAAAATTAAGAAAGAACATCTTCAAGAAGAGAAAACAATATGCTCGGATTTATTAAAAAGCTTGTTATGGCCTATGGCCTCAATTTTGCACCGAAACTGTATGAAGTTATCCGTGACAAGGGCTACAACATGCAGTATTTTCGCCGCGATGCCATTGCCGGTTTAACTCTTGCCATCATCTCCATTCCGCTGGGCATGGCCTTTGCCATAGCTTCCGGCGTCAGCCCCGCACAGGGACTTTATACGGCCGTTGTTGCCGGTTTCTTCATTGCGCTGCTTGGCGGCTGCCGCTATCAAATCGGCGGCCCGACGGGGGCTTTTGTTGTCATCATTTTCAACACCATGCAGCAATATGGTTACGAGGGACTGACCATGACCATGCTGATTGCCGGCACGGTCATGATTGTTGCCGGTTATCTCCGACTCGGAACTTATATTAAATATATTCCGTATCCGGTTGTCGTCGGGTTCACCTCCGGTATTGCCGTTTCTCTTTTTTCGACGCAGGTAAAAGACATTCTCGGGCTTGATATTGCTTCCGTTCCGGCCGAATTTCTGCCCAAATGGCGTGTTTATCTGGACAATCTTGATAAATTCAGTTGGACGGCGGTTTTTATAGCGATTTTATCTTTTGGCATTATCTTTTACGTCAAACTGCGTCGGCCGAAACTGCCGGCTTTTCTGCTCGGCGTTATCGGCTCAACGCTTATTGTCGCGCTCTTTTCGCTGCCGATAGATACCATTGGCAGTAAGTTCGGCGGCATTCCGCACTTTATCCCGATGCCGAAACTTCCCGAATTTAACATCGATCTGGCACTTAAGGTCATGCCGAGCGCTCTGGCCATAGCTTTTCTTGCCAGTGTCGAGTCGCTGCTGAGTGCAACTGTTGTCGACGCCATGAGCGGCGACAATACGAATGCCAACGCCGAACTCATCGGGGAGGGGATAGCCAACCTTGCCTGCGCCTGCTTTATGGGTATCCCGGCCACCGGAGCCATTGCCCGCAGTGCCACCAACGTCAAAGCCAAAGCCTATTCCCCGATGTCCGGAATTATGCAGTCTGTATTCATCTTGCTGTTTATGCTTTTGCTTTCGCCGGCAGCCAAATATATTCCGTTGTCCTGCCTGGCCGTTGTGTCGGTTATTATTGCCTATAATATGTTCAACTTCCCGAAATTCTGGCATCTTTTGCTGGGGCCGAGAGGCGACCGGATTACGTTGGTCGTCACATTTCTGCTCACGGTCATGGTCGACCTGAATACGGCCATCAGTGTCGGTTTCATCATGTCGAGCATTATCTTTATGCATCGCATGAGTCGGGAGATTGAAATTGCCAATGACGAAAGCGTTTTTGAATATGTTTCGCGCGGGCAGGATATCAGCGACACGCTGAACGAAAAAGGCGTCATCTCGCTGCGCCTGTCGGGGCCGTTGTTTTTTGGTGGCGCCTCTCAAGTTTCAATGTTTTTCCGCCAAATGCGCAGTGTTCCGAAAGTGCTGATTTTCCGCATGGGCTCCGTACCGGTTGTTGATGCCAGCGGCGCCAATATTCTGATAGAGTTTATCCGCAAGTTGAAACAGTATGATACCAAGATTATCTTCTCTCATCTGAGGGCACAGCCGCGCCGTGTTTTGCACGATGCACTGACCAAGGAAGGTCTGATAAAAGATATATCAACGGCTTCAAATTTTGAAAACGCCGTAAAAATGACCAAACGCTATCTGCAAAAACTTGAAGCTGAAAAAACAGATAAAGCAGTTGATTTTTAGTTGTTTTACGCAATAATAAGATAAACTGAATGAAAGGATTAAATTATGACTGTTGTTCTGAGTTTACTGCTTTTGCTGGCCGTTGCTTTTCCGGCCTATGCCAACCCGGCCTGTGCCGTTTGCACGGTTGCCGTCGGAGCTTCGCTTGAAATTGCCCGTTCTCTGGGTGTCGATGACAGCGTCGTCGGCGTCTGGGCCGGTGCTTTTTTAGTCTTAATCGGCTTCTGGACAATTAAATGGTTTGATAAAAAAGGCTGGAACTTCAAAGGGCGCGACTGGACAATTATTATTATCTCCGTCGCCATGATTGGCTTCATGTACATCAGCGAACTGCAGTATCATTCCGAAGTTATCGGCATTTTCTATCTTGACCCGTTCCTTTTCAGCACCATTGTCGGGGCTTTGGTCTTTATCTGGTCTTCTGAGTTTTATCAGTGGATGAAAGCCCGCAACGGCGGCCATGCGCATTTTCCGTTTGAAAAAGTTGCCGTTCCGGTTGTTGCCTTATTGTTGGTCAGCGCTTATTTCTATTATTATCCGCTTTGTCAGGAAACCGGCGCCGACTTGTACAATTTTTAGGAGACAGCAATGAATAAGGCTAAGAACGTCAAAGAATTTGTCGAACGTATCGACAGCACAAAAAAAGTAAATCCGAAAGATTTATCATCGGATCAGGATTTGACCATTGCCATCATGAACCTGATTTCCATTGAAGAGCATCTGGTCTTCTCCGGTGCCAAAACCGGCAAAAACTCTTTCTATGACCTGATTGAAGATGTCCGCGAAACCCGCAAGAATCTGATGCAGAAAATCATTCCGGCTTACGAAGGCGAAGTCTGGTGTATATCCAAACACCTTTTGGCATCGTCCATGCGCCTGATGGAAGTCGGCACCAAGCAGCAGAGTCTGGGCAACAAGGAGCAGGCCTATGAACTGTTTAATAAGGCTTATGACCTTTATTGCTTGTTTTGGGGGTTAAATATGAACATGCTCAACGTGGATGACCTCAAATGGGTTAAAGACGATATGGAAACCGTTAAGAAGTTGACGACAAAAGTCGACGAGGCAACAGCTTCCGTCCCGGCCAAAACAGAAAAAGAAGAGGCGCCTCAGGGGGCTTTGGCCAAAATGAAAGCTTTTGTCCGCAAAGCCGTTGACTGCTGTATCGAGTAATTAACTCAAAGCCCGGTAAAAAAACGGGTTTTGATTCTAAAACTCGAGCACAGGCACAACGTAATAGATAATGCCGTACTTATAGATGAAGTACAAATCGCCACCACTAATGATTGCCTGCCACGCGTCGTTACCAGCGTGCTCCGAGGAAGACCACACCCTAGCGTTCTCTATATCCGCACCTCCAACCTTGTTCACTGCTGTGCCAATCGCACTCCAATTCTTCTGAATGTTTCTCAAAACACCGGCTGCCGGCAGACACCACTTGCCGGCTGTTTCAGTGGTCGGGGCATATTTCCTGGTTGCCCAGGCCGCCGGATAATCACTGGCATTTCCCGCTGCGACAATCTTGTCCGTATTTCCGCAACTGTCAAAATCAGCTTCCGCTTGTGTATCTCTTGTTATGTTCGGAAGGCCGGGAACATCACCATAAGGTCCCCATTCCATAGCGACACCAGAACTGCTCTTGTTTCCATTCTGACCAACAAACCACGGTGCCATAATCTGACCGCCGACACCGTTATCATTGACATAAACAACAATACCCAGCACCGTTTTGCTGGTTGTATAAGCGGCCGGTGCCGAACAAGTACCGTCCTCATAATAAATACTGCCGATTTC
>CALXTV010000007.1 GCA_944391505.1 uncultured Alphaproteobacteria bacterium
AGCCTTACGTCGCGAAAGGGGCCCGCGGCGGGAGCCGTGGGAATTTACAATCTCGTTGGGATCACCAATGCAAACGGTAGGTATAAAAACCTGCCGTTTTTCTTTATTTTCCAGGGCTTTCAGCAAGTTCGAATGTTCATTTTTTAAATTTCTGGTTTTGGGAAGTTTTCCGAACTAGTTTGTACAAAAGTCTTTATTTTTCAATTGGTTATTAATTGCAATTGAAAATACATCTAATTTAGAATATAATTGATACAGATTAACCATTTAAATAGGATATGCTGATGTCAGGTGATTTATTTTTGTATCATGGTTTTAGAAAATCAGAAGATGTTCGCATTGAAAATGCTAACATTCCTGTATCATGCCGGGGAGAAGGTGCCGGCGGACAGAGTGATGGATTTTATGTTTGGAATAATCTGGAAAAAGCAAAAGAGTATTTAGGTGGATATAAATGTGATAATCCTGTTATCTGTAAAATTAAAGTACCAGAAGATGAGGTTAAATATCCTCAATGGCAAATTGATTATGAAGCTTTAGGAAACTTTACCGATACTGATTATGAAAAACAAAAACAGATGTGTACAAAGTTAGCAAAGTTATTTGTAAAATATAAGGCGGAACTTCCCGCGTCTTGTAATTATAAAGAAGATTTAAAAAATCTTGGCGAAAATGGATTTGAATTGTTGTTTGCAAATGAGACAAAATATGGTGCCGTAAGAATTTTGATAGAACCTAATAAATCTAATGCCAGACTGGCATTATATGAAGGAAATCTGTTGTATTCTGGTTGTGAACAAGCTCTTAATGATTACATGTGCACTCATTCTGACGGATATTTAAAGGAATATAATGAATTATTGAAAGAGGGGCTATCTTGTCATAATGTAGCATTTAAATATGTAGGAAACAAAGAATTAGAAGTTGTTGATGTTTATGATGGACTAGGCAATAAAAATACTGATTTAACCAAACAATTTTTACCGGAGAAAAAACAGCAGGCTTTGTCTGTGTCAATGATTTTAAGGAATATGCATTCAAGAAACTAGCTCGTAAACCGTGAGTTAAGTATCACCAATACAAAAACACCCTCCCTTGTGGAGGGTGTTTTTGTATTGATAATTTAATTTGATTCGAACCCATAGAAATGGGTTTGAACCAGCAAGCTCTTTGGAACATCTTAAATAACATAAAACATAATTACCCACAAGATAGGAATATTTTCCTTTGCTTTAAATGGAAAATATTATAAAAGATAAAATGTCACTTAGGAAAAGTGCGTCTAAAAACCGTTGATGAAAATCAACGGTTTTTTTTGTATCTACAATTAACAAAGAATAAGGAAAAAATATATCACAATTTAAATTAAACAAAGATGTAGCATCATCTTCAGCAGTAGCTATGGAAGATATGCTTCCGCTAAAAAGCTATCTAAAAAAATTTGGCGCATATGATGTACCCTCATATGGAATGACGGAATATCCTGACAATGAGTTATTTGAAGGGATAAAAACATATCAAAGAAAAAATAATTTAACCATTGATGGAATAATGAAAAAAGATGGTGAAACCATTAATTCATTAAATCAAGAAATATTCCAAAATAAACCTTCGCGTTTAGAATTTAACGGAAGAGAACTTTCTTGGTTCGAAGATGATAAAAAGACAAACTCATGGAAAGGAATGTCAGGTAAGCCAGATTATCAATGTAAAGAATATGACAGCGTAAAAGATAAAGGGCCATTACCGGAGGGAAAATGGTTGGTGAGACAATCTCAACATCAGAACTTCTATAAAGACCAAAGTAAAATAGGTCAATTAAAAAGCGAATATGGTTTTGGAATCATGGGAGGATGGCCAGGAGGAAAAGATTCTTGGGGTAATAACCGCATTTGGTTGGAACCCGCTCAAGGAACAGATAATAAAGACAGAACTAATCTTTCAATCCACGGAGGTAAAGAATATGGCTCTAAAGGATGTATTGATTTAACAGATAAGATGGATGAATTTACCGATAAATTTAAGAAATATGGGCATGATATGATTCTTAATGTAAAATATGATAAAGATTGTTGGTGATTTTTATTGTATTTAAGGTAAATGCTAAATATACTTAGAAGCAAATTTAACCGAAGGTGCAATTATGAAAAAAATCAAACTCATACCGTTTTATCTATTGTCAGGATTATATGCCTTTGCGGTTTTTATCATTGCAGTAACATATCCAGATGATATGACAAGTGACAGCATGCCTTGGAATGCAGAGGCATTAGGTTGGGCATATGAAAATAGGTTTAACTATACCATAATGACATTAACAATATTGTTGATAATAATTGCACCTACGATTTATGCTTGGAAGAAGCGTAAAACAAATCTGATAAAAGCCTATATAATTCTATCCATCCCGGCTCTTTTATATCTGATACAATATATCTATTTTATCAACTTTTTTAATATATAGCCTCATTTAATGAAATGTCATTTTTGAATGTTTGTAATAAATTCAGAGACTTAATATTATTTCTTTTAATTTCTTCATATAAACTCATTGTTGTTAGATAATACTCAGGAGAAAGTAATAGTTCGAAATTCATCGCGTTAGTATCACCAATACGAAAAAACCTCCTTTGTGGAGGTTTTTTCGTATTGGTAAAGAGCCCAAGAGAGATTTGAACGAGTAGAGTTCGGAGCGGGTAGTTGGGGAGCGCGATTGAAAGAAGCGCGAGCCTTACGTCGCGAAAGGGGCCCGCGGCGGGAGCCGTGGGAATTTACAATCTCGTTGGGATCACCAATGCAAACGGCAGGTATAAAAACTGTCGTTTTTATTTGTATAAGTTATTTCGCTCGGAAACTGTAAGCAAAGGTTGCGGATACGAACTTAATTCCATTCAGCCTTTGGTTTTTTTATCAGAAAACGTTTGCGTTTCGGATAATATCCAGAGCGATTTGTCTGGCATAGGCGCTGGCGGAATGACGATAATCTTTGATGCTGTTTTCTTTGTCATGCAGTCTTACGGCAAAGAAAATTTTATGATTGTTTCGTTCATAAAATCCGACGAACCAGGCTGTGTCAACAACATCGTCTTTTATGCCCAAACCTGTTTTGCCATATATTTTGACCGGCACATTCGTGATAAGCATCAAATCTTTCAGCGTTTCCGTCATTTGATTTTCTTCGGCAAAAAGCTGCGCCAAAAATCGGACTTGTTCCACGGGCGAAATTTGCAGAGATGATTCTATCCAAAAGCCCTTTAATTTCGCAATATTGGTATTGGTGTTTTGTTTTCCCTCCCAGTCGGAAATATCCTGATTTCCGTAATGGTATTTTTGCAGATAAGTCCGAATTTTTTCCGGAGGCACTTTGTCCGTTAATGTTCGAAAATACCACACACAAGATGTTTTGAAAGCCGTTTTAATTTCCATGTCTTGATTCCATTGCGGATTTCCGTAGTCTTTGCCGTCCCATTCAAGGGTTGAGTTTTGGGCGGTAACAATATGTTCGGCCAAAGCAAAATAGGAAGACATGATTTTAAATGTTGAACAGGGCGAAGAGCGCCGTCGGCTTAATGCCGTGTTATAAATTTTGTATTCTGAGGCTTCCGGGTCATAAAAAACGGCAGTTCCGTCAATACCTTTAAAATATTTTGCGAGGTTAATTTCTTCGCTTGTTTCCCTGCTGCAGGAAAGCGTCAAAAAAACAAACAATAAAAGTTTAATCAGTTTCATTTTTTTGTGTATCCATGGAAATAAAAACCTGCTAACATACTTTTATAAGTAAAGCAATAGAAATCGTTCCTCCTGCGTCCGGGCGGAATTTGAAGAAAAATTTGATGAATTGAAATAGGAACCGTTTCAATCGGCAGATATAAAAAAAGACGGTTGCACGAACCGTCTTTTTCATTGTTTCAGAAGATGGAATAAATGCCATAGGCCGCAAAGCAGGCGCATGGCACAAAAACGAGCCAGCTCTTAAACATCCGCCGGACGCCGAAATAGGGATAACCGTCTTCCCATTCGTCAATACAAATTTCATGGCTGCCGACATAATAGAAAAATTCGTTGCTGATAAGCCAGAAAAAGCCGATAACGGCATATTCCCGGATTTCCGAAAAACCGATGCCGATTGTCAGAAGTAAAATAACCGACTGAACCGCCGCACGAACATTCCGGAAGAATTTTTCGTCTCTAACCTGTTTTTCAAAAAAGCTTTTCATAAGGCTGTATATTAAGGGGTTAATAATATATTTCATAATTTGATTTCTGCTTTTTTATAACATAACCGGCAAAAAAAGTAAACCGGTCTCGGCCGGAAAGATTTGTCTTACAGACTCATTTCTTTTGCCGGCAGATTGGGGTGCTTGTTTTTGGAAATGATAAATGAGGGGAAGACGGTCATGCCGTCCCCGTAGCCGTAATAGCTGCTGGCCTTTGTCAAAATGTCTCTGGCTTCCAGAAAGGCACAGTTTCTTTTTCCGTCATTGGCGTGTATTTTGTTTTCAAATTGTCTTTTTTGTGCCGGCGTTGCCTCAATCGACAATATTTTTGGAAGATGGGCGCCGGCGTTCGGCGTCGGATTGGCCGGATCATAAAAATAATCGCCGCCGGGGATTTTCATGCTGATAAAGCTGTGCGGTTCGCCGTCTTCATCGGAGGAATGGTGCAGCAGCTCGCCGCCGCAGTATTTTGAGTCAAACCCCTGCCTTTGCAGATAAGCCTGGGCAAGCAGGGCAATTTCGGCACAGGCGCAAATGCCGGCCGCAACGGCTTCGGAGAGGGTTTTGCTGCCTTTTTCGTCATAAAATTTTGCCCTTTGGTCTGTGTTGTCCGACAAGCCGGGATACATTTTTCGCAAAACATTGTCAAAGGCATACAGATGAGCGAAGGTTTTAAGGTCAAAACCGGGAGCGGCCTTGTCCAGCCACTGTTTCATTCCGCTGTCGGTTTCAATCCGCCGGGCGTTTTCTTCCGTTTTTTGAAAAAGCGCCTCAAAATTGTCAATATCGGCCGTAACGGCCAGATTAAAAGTACCGGGATATGAACCGCCGATTAAAATTTTGTCGTTGTTTTGAATGTCGTCAATGCGGCAGCTTACGTCGTTTAACTTTTCAAAATTCATTTTCAGGCTCCAACTGCAAAAATTATATCATGTTTTTTATAAATTTTAAATTAACGAAATTCCCTTAAGCTGATTTTGAGTATTGGGGTAATATACGAAAAAGATATTGATGATGAAAAATCTGGTTGAAATTGCCGATCCGCATTTTATCGTCGATTTGATGTATGCGGGAACGACGCACAACATAACCGGCCGCCCGGTCTATGTGGAAATCGGCATGGGAAATCATGCCTACGTCCATCAGGATCTATGGCAGGCGCTGCAAAAGCTTGTTCCTTATCTGGATAAGACGGGGCGCCGGCTCAAAATTTATGAAGCCTGCCGACCGGTCAAAGCGCATGAGCGTCTGTTTGCCGCCGTTCCGCGAGATGGTTTTTTTATCCCCGACGCCGGAAGTTCGCCGCATTGCCGCGCGGCAGCGGTTGACGTGGCGCTGGTTGGCGCCGACGGTGTCGAACTTCTCTATCCGACGCCGGTTGACGCCTATAATCCGTATTATGCCGCCGAAGTTCAGTCCGGCCGGCTGGACGGTTTTTTTGAATATCTGAAAAAGGCCGCGCTGAACTGCGAGGACAAAACCATACCGGAGACGGCCGTCCGCAATCGCGATGAACTCCGGGCGCTGATGGAAGGCGTCGGTCTGGTGCCGGTTCCGAGACTGCACGAATGGTGGCACTATGAGCTCCCCGACGGCCGGACGGATAAATATCCGCTGATTGATTTCTGAAAACGAAAAAGACGCTCTCCGGCAAAAAAAAGCTTTGATGTTTGCAAACGGCGTCGGCCGGGCTGTGTAACAGAAGTTATACCAACGGGTAACCGCCCGCGGAAAAATATCCGCGGACTTGCACCGGCCGCACCGCAAAATGCCTATAGCAGATATTGTTTAAAATGCACTCATAACGAGTATATAAAATAATTATACAGTATTAATATTTATATAAAATGTGAATAATGTTGATTGCTATGTAATAAATATTGATAAAATAACTTAAGTTAGTAAAAATCCGTAAAGATAAAAAGGAACCTACTAAATAAATAATGTTAATAATTATCATTCTTTGTTGAAGAAATTCCTAAGAAGACTTAATAATACACCAATAAAAACATGTTACGTGTTGCTTGATATTTGTAAATCATGAAATAATGTCGTTTTTTGTCTAATGAACTTAATTTTAAGGTAATGTATGAATAGTCAAAATTTGATTTTAGATATTAGTGATATAATAGAGAAAAATACAAGTAATAATGCTTGTATTTTATTGGGAGATTCTCTAAAAATACTAAAATCGATTAGAGAAAAATCTATTAATTTGATTTTTGCAGATCCCCCCTATAATATAGGTAAGAATTTTGGTAATAATTTTGATAAGTGGAAAACAAAAGAAAGTTACATAAATTGGTGTAAAGAATGGATTATTGAATGTATGCGTATCTTAAAAGATGATGGAACAATGTATTTTATGATGGCAACTCAATTTATGCCATATTTGGATGTTTTTGCATCAGAAAACTACAACGTCTTATCAAGAATAATATGGAATTATGATAGTTCAGGAGTTCAAGCAAAAAAAATGTTTGGTTCTCTTTATGAACCTATCTTAATGATAAATAAATCTAAAAATAATCCATACACTTTTAATGCTAAGGATATACTAATTGAAGCTAAAACAGGGGCAAAACGAGGATTGATTGATTATAGAAAAAATCCACCGAAACCATATAATACACAAAAAATTCCAGGTAATGTTTGGGATTTTTCAAGAGTCAGATTTAAAATGGATGAATATGAAAATCACCCAACCCAGAAACCAGAAAAGTTATTAGAACGTATTGTAAAAGTATCAAGTAATAGGGGAGATATTGTTTTAGATCCATTTGCTGGTAGTTTTACAACAATATCTGTTGCGAGTAAATTAGAAAGATATGGAATAGGTATAGAATTAAATCCTGAATATTATAAAATTGGTTTACGCAGACTCGGAATAACTCAAGAATTTAAGGAAAAAAAACTTTCTAAAGTAAAAAAGACCAGTAATGAATCGAAATCTCTAAGCTTTACGTATCATCAAGGAATTTTACCATTATGCGGGAATTTATAGAAGAAATTCTAAAAGAAGAATATCAAAATAAATTTGAGTACATATTTAATAATAGTCCCTTATTACAATATTTGGATTGTAAAATGGGAGCTGTCTATGGAAATTCTAAAACAAGAAGAAGTTTAGCCAATATTTATGCAATCTATTCTATTTTAAATTTCTATGTTGAAGATTTTTATAACCAAAAAGAAAAATATAAATCATTTACAGGGTATCCGTATACAAAATTATTTTCGTTTTGTCGTCAGCTTTATGGGGGAGAAAAATTACAAAATCATGCTCTAAACAGTAGGGTTAATGGTGAATTTAAAAATAAAGAAAATACAAATGAGCTGATAATTATTGATAGTGGTAAATATGCTTTACATATAAATTTCTTGTATGTTGATGAAATTGATATTTCAAAAACAGCTATAAAGATTATCCAGAAATACATACAGCTTTTAATGGAGAAGGATAATGCTTTTGTTAAAGATTTAGAAGAGTTAAAGACATTAAAAACCATAAATGAAAAATTAGATAAATTAAACACTATGCTTACCGAAAAATCAGAAGCAAGAGTTTTTGAAATCATATCCTATGCAATTCTAAAGAACCACTATAAAGGAACAAAAATATACTGGGGATATTCCCCTCAAAATTTGCAACAAGAGTTTCTTACTCTTTATAAAACGGGTAGAACTAATGCAAATGATGGCGGAATAGATTTTGTTATGAAACCATTAGGACGTTTTTTTCAAGTGACGGAAGTTATGGAAAATTATGATAAATATCTATTAGATATTGATAAGGTAATGCGATTCCCAATAACATTTGTAATAAAAACATTAAAAACAAAAGATATTGTAAAGAGTGAATTAGATAATTTTATTCAAATTAAGTCAGGAGGAATGGAGATTATTATTAATAGGTATAAACAAGCGATAGAGGAAATTATTACTATTAATGAACTAAAAGAATGGATGTCTAATTTGTTTGATGTTGAGATTAATGCTGTAATTAATGATATTGAAATGTATTATAAATTAGAAATGAATTTGTTATAATTAAATAAAATAATAAGCTATATTAATATAATTTTTATGCAAATAGTCATAGTTAAAATTTGTTTAAAATGCAATTAATAAAATAAGTTTTTAGAACAAACCCGAAATTATGCCGTTTTCGTCGACGTCAATCCGTTCTGCGGCCGGATGTTTGGGCAATCCGGGCATGGTCAGAATATTCCCGGCCAGGGCAACGACAAATCCGGCGCCGGCCGAAAGCCTGACGTCGCCGACCGTAAAGCTGTAACCTTCCGGCGCGCCCTTGCGTTTCGGGTCGTCGGAAATCGAGTTCTGCGTCTTGGCAATGCAGACCGGCAGGCGGCCATAACCCTTGTTTTCAAATTCCGCCAGTTTTTGGGCGGCTTTGTCCGAGAAGACGATTTCCCCCGCCCGGTAAATTTCTCTGGCAATCAGACTGATTTTTTCTTTCAGCGGCAGTGCCGTGTCATAAAGCGGCGCAAAGCTGCCGGGCTGTTCCGCGGCTTTGATAACGTTTTGCGCCAGTTCCAGAACACCTTTGCCCCCGTTTTCCCAGCCGGTTGCCGTCACCGCTGCAACGCCGGCCGCCGCACAAAGTTCCCGCAGCAGGGCGATTTCCGCGTTGCTGTCCGAAACAAAGCGGTTGATTGCCGCCACTGTCGGCACGCCGAATTTGGCCAGATTTTCGAGATGTACTTTCAAATTGGCAAAACCTTTGCGCAGCGCTTCCGGGTTTTCTTCGCCGAGCCGGTCTTTTTCGACCCCGCCGTGCATTTTCAGAGCCCTTACCGTGGCCACGATAACCGCGGCGGAAGGTTTCAAACCGCCGATACGGCACTTGATGTCAAAAAACTTTTCCGCACCCAGATCGGCGCCGAACCCGGCCTCGGTTACCACATAATCGGCCAGTCGCAAAGCGGTTTTGGTTGCAATCAGACTGTTGCAGCCGTGGGCAATGTTGGCAAACGGGCCGCCGTGTACCAATGCCGGCGTTTTTTCCAGCGTCTGCACCAGATTGGGACGGATGGCGTCTTTGAGCAGCGCGGCCATGGCGCCGACGGCTTTGATTTCGCCGGCCGTAACATACCTGCCGTCAAAGGATTGTCCGATAACAATATTGCCCAGCCGTTTTTTCAGGTCGTTTATGTCTTCGGTCAGACACAAAATCGCCATAATCTCGCTGGCAACGCTGATGTCAAAGCCGTCGCGGCGGGGCAGGCCGTCAGCATTGCCGCCGAGCGCGATTTCAATATTGCGGAGCGCCCGGTCATTCAAATCCAGACACCGGCGCCAGCAGATTTTTTCCGGATCGATGCCGAGTTCGTTGCCCTGTTTGATATGATTGTCCGTCATGGCCGCCAGCAGGTTGTTGGCCGCGGTAATGGCATGAATGTCGCCGGTAAAATGCAGATTAATGTCTTCCATCGGCACAATCTGCGAATAACCGCCGCCGGTTGCACCGCCCTTCAGGCCGAAACATGGGCCGAGCGACGGTTCGCGCAATGCCGCCGCGGCGTTTTTGCCGCAAAGCCGGAGCGCGTCGGCCAGCCCAATGGAAACGGTCGATTTTCCTTCGCCGGCCGGGGTCGGTGTAATCGCCGTCACCAGAATAAGTTTGCCTTTCAGCGGTTTTCCGGCCAGTTCGCGCAGTTTGGCAAAACTGATTTTTGCCTTGTACCGGCCGTAAAGTTCAAGGTCGTCTTCGCCAAGCCCGATTTTTTCGGCAATGCGGACAATGGGCTCCGGCCGGTTTTGTTGCGAAATTTCGATATCTGATAACATTCGGGTCTCCTGCGCTGGTTGCAACTGACCCTGATATTATTTCCGATTTCCGGCAAAATGCAACGCCTGCCGGAAAATATCCCCCGGGGTTTTTTCTTGATGTTTGCAAAAATGGTGCTAACTTGGGCAGAAGACGAAAGAAAACAAAATGCACGATATTTGGAACCCCTGGCACGGCTGCGTCAAAAAAAGCGAAGGCTGCCGCAACTGTTATATGTTTTTCCTTGACCGGCAGCGCGGCGGCGACGGCAGCCGGATTTATAAGGTTAAAAACAATTTCGACTATCCGCTGCAAAAAGACCGGGACGGGCGTTATAAGGTAAAAAGCGGCGAACAGCTCCGCGTCTGCATGACTTCGGACTTTTTCCTGGCCGAAGCCGACGATTGGCGCCCGGAGGCCTGGCGGATAATCCGGCAGCGGCCGGACGTTGTCTTCTTTTTGCTGACCAAACGTCCCGAGCGGGTGAAAGACTGCCTGCCGCCGGACTGGGGCGACGGCTGGGAGAACGTTTTTTTCAACGTCACTTGCGAAAATCAGAAAATGGCCGACGAGCGCATTCCGCTGCTGCTGGAGCTTCCGTTTAAGCACAGGGGCATTATGGCCGCGCCTTTCATCGGCGAAGTAAGCCTTGCCGGATATCTGGCTTCCGGTCAGATTGAACAGGTCATCGCCGGCGGCGAAAATTATGACGGTTCGCGCCCCTGTGATTTCAATTGGGTTAAAAAGCTGTATGCCGAATGTGTTGCCGCCGACGTGACTTTTTGTTTTATCGAAACCGGAACATACTTTGTCAAAGACGGCAAAACATATCATCTGCCGGACAAACGCCTGCAAAGTGAAATGGCCTTCAAATCCGGCCTGCAGTATCGGGGCAGGGAGCCGGATTTCCGGCTTTCATGGCCACAGCCTTCACTTTTTGAACACCCGGAACCCTATCAAAAATTTTTCCGCGAACGCTGCCAAACCTGCGGCAGCCGGCTGATTTGCAACGGCTGTTCAAACTGCGGCCGCTGCGGATAAGAAAAACCCCTTTGCCTTGGTTATGCAAAGGGGTTTTTCGGAGTAAAGAGCCTTATTTCAGCTCCAGAGCCTCTCTCGGCGTGGCAAAATTGCCTTTTTCCAGCTTTTTGCGAATGTCTTCGTTCCAGATAAAGCCGCCGTTTTCGTCATACATTTCCTGTACCGGCACGGCCTTATACGAAAACATCGGCAGATCCAGAAGCTCGTCAATGGCAATTTCATGATGCCAGAGAGCACGCAGTATATAAAAATACTGCTTTGGTTCGTCCTGGGTCTTTCTGATTTCGCCGTCGGCCTTTTGCAGAAGCAGCCAGTCCGCAGCCTCGGCAAATTCGCCTTCGTTGACTTTTTTCAAAAAAGTCGAGCGGGCAAAACCGTATTTTCCCATGCGCATGGCGGCCAGGGTAATAACGGCCATTTCCTGCTCGCTGAACTCAAGTTCCGGATTCAGGTTTTTCAGAACCAGAGGCTTCCAGTCTTCGGCCACGATTTTAACCGATTCGTCATACGTCAGACCTTTGAAGTCATATTCGCTGACCGGTTTGTCATTGATAAATTTGAAACCGACCAAAGCGCGCGGACAGTCAGAGTTGATTTTGGTCTGAACGCCGTCCAGATAGGCTCGGGCAATAATGACTTTGTCAAACGACTGATAATACACAGCCTCAACCTTTTGAACCGGAGCGGTTTTTTCTTTGCTACCGCTGCTTTTCCAACAGAGGAAAATGCCGAATGCCAGAGCCAGAAGCAACAGCCACGGCCACCAGTTTTTGAAATTTTCGTGAGGTTCGCGGTTTCCCTTTGGCCGATGCCGGAACGGATTGTGAAACAATCCCTGCAGCCGGAGCCAGGCGACAACGGCAATACCCGTCAGCGTAAGCAGCAGCCGCCACCAGTTGTCGCCGACCCAGGTTAATGCCGGCGCCAGTTGTGAAAAGCACCAGGCAAGCCCCAGGAGAATCACATAAAGGATTGCAAGGGTCAGGGCGGCAAGTGCGGCCAGAATAAGAAACCGGAGAACGTTCAGGAGATCATAGCGAATAATCAGCTGTCCCTGATACCATTTGCCGTTAAGGCGTTTCAACTCGAAAGTTTTCATACAATAAAGAGTTTAATAATTTAACATAATTTTTTTAGCATTAACCCGAATATATCATGTATGGACAAAAAAGACAATAATTAATTTTTGTTTTTGTCGAAAAAGTTACTTGACGATTTCCTGACACATCGGATAATTCCGCCCTTTAATGGTCAGATAAGTTCCGTTGCCGCTCTGCATAAAGGTCATGCCGGTTGCGGTGTTTTCGTATCGTCTTCCGTCGGCCGCGGCCACTCTGTCAAGAACATAATTAACGCCGTTGATGCGGGCAATCAGTGAGTCATCGTCCAGAAAATCGGCCGATATAATCTGTTCGCCGCATTTATATTCGATTTTTTTCTCAATTTCCACTTCCGGGGTTCCGGCACAGGCCGCCAGCAGCAGAGGCAGCAGAAAAATCAGGAGTTTTTTCATTTCTTTTCCTCTCATAAAATTGTTTGGTTTTGATGATGTAATCACCGCAGAGGCAAAATCAATCCGGTATAGCGCAAGGTTCGGAAAAAATTTTTTTTCAAACTCTTGATTTGGAATTTTTTGCATCCTACCTAGAACTTAGAAAGTGATAAATTTTAAGGAGGAAAAAATGTCTGATTCACTGATTACACGCAAAGAACACAGCCATAATACGCCTCTGCATTATGGTTATCGCAAAGATTTGAACGATCTGGTCAACAGCTTTTTCAACGGCTGGCTGGAACTGCCGTCTGAAACGCAGGCGTTCAAAAATCTGGAACCGAAAATTGAAGTTTCCGAAAATGAAAATGACGTTACCGTCTGCGCCGAAATGCCCGGCATTTCCGAAAAAGACATGGAGCTGGAAATTTCTTCCGACGGCTATCTGACCTTGTCCGGCGAAAAGAAACAGGAGAAAAAAGAACATGGCAAAGGCAGTTATTTTTCCGAGATTTCTTACGGTTCGTTCAAGAGAACCGTTCCGCTGCCGTGGGATTTGAAGTTTGACGAAGCCAAAGCCGATTTTGAAAACGGCGTTTTGAAAGTCTTTATCCCGAAATCTCAGGATGAAAAAGGCCGCAAGAAAAAAATTGCCATCAATCGCAAATAATCAAACGATTCAAAAAAAACAGCGCTCTTTGACGAGCGCTGTTTTTTTGTGTGTTTCCCCTTATTTTCCGGCATGATGAGCCGCGGCTTCAACAAAGCGCCGGAATATTTTCTTGCATCTGGCGTTTCCGTTGTTGGCCAGATTCTCCGGATGAAACTGCACGCCGAGAATAAACTCGCACCATGGCTCTTTCATCTCAATCGCTTCAACCACACCGTCTTCCGACATGGCGGTAATTGTCAGTCCGTCACCCAGAATATTCGGGTTTACCGCTTCGTTGTGACGCGAATTGACAACCATTTCTTTCGGGCCGACAATGTCTGCCAGCAGCGATCCCGGCTGAATACGAATGGTATGAGCCTCGTCAAGGCCGCTGCTGTGTCCGTTGATATTTTTAGTCAGCAGAGAACAGAAGCTGACAGCCAACAGCTGAATTCCGGCACAAATGCCGAGCAAAGGCAGTCGGAAATCATGCGCGTAACGAATCATTTCCTGATACGCCTTTGTTCTGATGTTGACACTGTCGTCGCCGCCAAAACGTCCATACCAGCAGTCAGGTGTTTTAAAGGCACCGCCGGGAAGCAGAATGGCGTCCGGTTTCAAAACAGACAGTTTTTCATAAACCTTGTCAAAACCGAACAACACGGGCAGACCGCCGGCTTCTTCAATGGCCCGGCAATAACTGTCGTTGGTTTCGTACATTCCGCTTTCATTGCCGAGCAATAAGGCAACCACGGGTTTTTCACTTTTCTCTGTCAGGGGATTCTCCCAAAAAATTAAAGCCATAAACGTAAGATTTTAATTAATAATAAATTATTTATCCCCGTGAATATACATGATTATTTGTTTGATAACAAGATTTATTTTGTGGATTAGTCAAAATTTTTGTCCAAAAGCTGAAAAATAAACGTTTGACAAATAGACAAAACAAATGTAATTTAAAACAAATTTAATTATTAAGAAATTATGAAAACAAATTTAATTCCGGGAATTTTTATTCCTTATTTTGCGGCTGATTTCATTTCGGAAGCAGAAAGCGAGACAAAGAATCTTTTGGGCAAAACCAAAAACGTTTTGCAGAGTTATTTATCGGACGGCGATTTGTTTTATGCCTGCCAACTGGGATCGGAAGGAAAAATGATTTTAGGATTGTTTTTCAAACCGTATCACCCGCATCAAATGGGATATAAATCGGCGCTTGATGAAATCTGCCGTCTGACCGGCAATCTGTCATTGTGCGATACGGTCTATACCGTGCCTTTGCACAATGTTTCTTCCGCCGGTACGGGAACGGTAAGCAAATCGGTTTGGGCATCGGGAAATTTTTCGGTCGTCCAAGTGGCAGAAATTCTGAAACGCTTTCGGGCGCAGTGCGGATTAGCGGCTTCGTTGACCCTGGTATGGTCGGACAACGGCTGCGAACTCCACGGAACATCACCGCTGGGTGTTGTCAGCAATCATTCGTTGGCATGGCAAAATCATATGAGCAAAGCGTTTAAAGCCGTTTTGCCGCATATAACGGCCATTTTTTACCAAACCTGGTCGACCAATGCCGAACTTACTCGGAGCCTGACCGGAAAAGGACGAGAAATTTCCGCCGAACGCGAAGCCGAATATGAACGCTATTCGCGCAAAAGCAAAAAAGCCTGATCGCAAAATTCAAAACGCCCCGCGCTTGAAAGCGCCGGGCGTTTGCTTTTTTTTATAATCAGAACTATATTAAAAAAGATAAGACTGGAACAAAGGGGTAGATAATGAAGCTTAAACTGAAGTTTATGGTTGAAAAAAACTTTGAACCGAAACTGCGCGCCTTGGGTTACCAGGCAACACGCCGCCGACGACTGACGGAAACCTGGTATATTGTTGATGAAACAATCGGCGGTTTTCGCACCTGGCTGCATCTCCGGGAGGACAAACCCGGACGAACCGCGTCAATAAACCTTCGACGGCAGATTTCCGAAAATGAAACGGACGAGAACATTGTTGCCGTTGCATTCAAAGACGTTGCCAAAATGAAGCTGATAATGGCGGCTTGCGGCAAAAAGGAAAAATGCGTCGTCAACCGGGACTATAAAACTTTTACCCGTGGCAATGTTTCCGTAACGCTGGATAATGTTGAAAATCTCGGCCGCTTTGTTAAAGTCGAAACCAATGGTGAGGAAAACGAAGCAGACATCGCCCGGCTCAATGCCGTCGTCGACGAAATAGGGCTGGAACAGTCCCTGCGCATCGGCAGCGATTATCCCGAAATGCTGAAAAAACGCAAAAAAAGATAAAGAAACTTGCCTTTGTTTTTTTATTGCAATATGATTTTTGAGAAAGCAATTCTATCCGGAGAAAAAAATGAAAGCGATTTTTTATATCATTATCTTGGCGGCTCTCGCTTACGGCGGCATGTATGTTTACGAAAACTATCTTGCCGAGTCCGTAAATCATACGATAACCAATACGGCCAATTTTGCCACGGACGCCAATGTTAAGAACTTTGACGCCAACAAAATGCAGTAAAAAAAACAAGCCTAAAACCCAAAGTCCCTCAAACGAGGGGCTTTGTTTTTATTACATGCTCTACAGAAAATCCGAGTTTACTCGGGGCTGAATGCAAAAGTGTCGTTAGACGACTGTTCCGCACCAACGGATGTAGTCAATCCGTAGGGTTGGGAGTTGATTAATTTTTCTCCAGTTTGTTGGAAAATGTCTATTGGACAAAATATTGACTTAATAAAACAATTTTGCTAAAATAAAAAAATAATAAGGATAACTTTATGAATTTGCAGCAGAAATCTAAAAAAATAAAAGAAATCAAGCAAGGTATGCGCAAAGCCGCATTAGTCGGTTTGGCTTCGTTGGTTACGACAACTGCTCTTGGCAAAGAGAGCAAAAATGATTTTGGCGGAGATGCTAAAAAAAATCAAACTGAAATCCCGGCAGTTTCTCCGGCAGAAAAGTCTTCCGAGTGTGCCTACTATGTCAATAATCTGACGCTTGATGCCCAGTCTCCGATTTGTCAGATATATAAGGTCAGCCGCCATAAGGCGTTCTATTCACATTATCTCAACGGCGGTGCCGGCGGCATTGTCTTTACCCGGTTCCATATCAGTGATGCCGATGCTTTTGGCAATGCCAATCAGACCGGTCCCGAAAAATTTTCCAAAGCATTGCAGGATTTTGCGTCACGAGCTAAAAATTTTGGTTATAAAGACGAAATTAAAAATCTGGACGATGTCGCACGTTGTCTGGCTTCTTATGCCGACAGCAATCGGAAAAAAGACCGTTACATCGGCGAAGCTCTGTCGCAGAACTATGCGGACAGCGGGCTGCAGGCAGCCCGGACATTGAAAGAAACCGTTGCCGATCTGAACGAAGCTAATCTTAAAATGGCAAAACACGAGCAGACGCATGCTTCCAACGGTCAGTATATGAAAGCGGTTAAGACCGGCGATATTTTGCTGTCTCCGGGCGGCATTTATTTGGCTCGCATGGCCGATGAGCTGCGGGCGCAGATAAAAGGCGGCAATATTCAGGCAACAGCTGCCGGAGTAGAAAACTTTTTTGCTGATTTCGGAGCCGGATATTACGAACAGTATACGTCGGATATTCTCCAAGACGTTTCTTATAATCGGATGTTTGCCTATGCCTTGAACGAAGAACAGGCAGAACGCCGTATTCCGGCCGAGATTAACAATTCGCTGCTTGGTTTTGAAATGGAAGGCGTTGACAGCCGGGGAAGAACGCACACAATCAACGGCGTGGAAACTTCCCGGGGATTTGTTTATTTCGGCGGCGAAGATGTTTCGTCGGTTAAAATGAAAAACGGCCGTGTCCTGCCGCTGAACTGTCTGGCTGATGCCGAAGGCCGTGCGCTGAAAGACGGTAACGGCCAGAAAATACCGGCGCGGGTCATTTATAACGACGGCGATTTTACTGTTGCCCTGGCGGGAAGCGTTTTGACAACGAAGGACATGGATAGGAATCTGGATGAAGCGCTGCGGCACATATTGCGCGATTTGACGCCTTCAGAGCAAAAAACGGTTCTGGACGCATTGAATGCCCATTGTCGTGACGATGCTGACAAACTGACTAATGCCCTGTTGCAGGATTCGGACTCGTTAATGAAAATGCGCGCCGAATCCGATAATGTTGCCGCGGATTTGCAGTATATCCGCGAGAAAAGGGCCTCTTTTCTGCAAAAGGCCGGGGAAGAAAAATATGCAGGCATGAATTTGGTACGGATTGATTCGTTACAGGATAATTCTTTGCACTTGACCCCGGCAATGTTTCGGCAGCCGTCTGCGGAACGGAAATAAAAAATTTTTAAGCATGTTCGACTTCGATAGACAACCGGGTCAAGTTACTACTGAGCGATTTTTTTTGGGAAAAAGCCATTTTCTTTGTCTTTGCTTCAGAAAACCAGCCTCTGCTTTTGCAAAAATCAATAACTTCAGCTTTCAAAACGGTCAAAAAGCTCTTTTAATTCGTTAAGTTTTTGCTCTTTGTCTTCTTCCGAATTGAAAGACTGGGCAACGCAATGCTGCAAATGCGTCTTCAGAATACTGCTTTCTACGGCGCGAATGGCCGAGCGGGCAGCGCGAAGCTGAATCAAAATATCAGGACAATAGCGCTGCTCCTCAATCATTTTCTTCACGCCCTCCAACTGCCCGATAACTCTGTTCAGGCGCGGAAGCTCCCGCTTGTGGCAGGGATGTTGATGTGTTTGGGGTTCCATCTCGGCCTCGCAAATTTAAGCTATTTGTCGCAGTCGCACTTGTGACAGCCGCATTCTTTTTCATTGTTTTTGCAGCCGCAGTCTTTGCCTTCGCCGCACTGATGAGTTTCATCGCAGGTGCAGTTGTCGCCGCAGGTGCAGTCCGGGTTTTTGCATTTCGGGTTATTACAAGCCATTTCAAATCTCCTTGTTAAATTCTCATACCCTCTTGGGGTATATAAAATGTATACCGTCCGGGGGTATAATGTCAACAGATAATTTTATCTAAACAAAAAGATTGCATAAAATCTCCAATCGGCTATTTTAACCAAAGGAGGTGCCATGCGGACTGACCGGAGTATTATCTATCATATTTACCCGCTGGGTTTCTGCGCGGTTGAACCGCGCAACAGCTTTACAACCAACCCCGTAAATCGAATATCCAAAATCGAAAACTGGCTGCCGCACATCAAAAGCATGGGCTGCGATACGCTTTTGTTGGGGCCGGTGTGGGAAGCTTCCGCACATGGGTATGATACGGCTGATTTTTTTCATCTGGATCGCCGCCTCGGCTCAAATGAAGACTTCAAAGCGGTTGCAAAAGCAGTTCATGCTACCGGAATGAATCTGGTTCTTGACGGTGTTTTCAACCATGTCGGCCGCGATTTCTGGGCATTTCGCGACGTCATCGAAAAACGCGAAAACTCGCCGTATAAAGACTGGTTTACCATTAATTTCAGCTTAAACAACGGCTTCAACGACGGTCTGTGTTACGATGCCTGGGAAGGCTGCGAAGATTTGGTTGCTTTGAACCTGTCCAACGCCGCCGTCCGGCGTCATCTTCTGGATGCGGTCCGCTTCTGGATAGAAACGTTTGATATCGACGGCCTGCGTCTGGATGTCGCCTATTGTCTGAATATGGATTTTATGCGCGAACTTCGCGATTTTACCGCCACTCTCAAACCCGGCTTCTGGTTGTTGGGCGAAGTTATCAAGGCCAATTATCGCCGTTGGCTGCGTCCCGGACTGGTTGATTCGGTAACCAATTACGAATGTTGGAAAGGCTTGTGGTCAAGCTGCAATACGCATAATATGTTCGAAATCGCTCACTCTCTGGATAGACAGTTTGCCGAAGACGGTCCCGGCATTTATCGAAGCTGGCGGCTTTATAATTTTGCCGACAATCACGATGTCAGCAGGCTGGCGTCAAAACTCAAAGACAGCCGCCATCTGCCTCTGGTTTACACTTTGCTCTATACCATGCCGGGAATTCCGTCTTTGTATTACGGCAGCGAGTGGGGCGTTCCCGGCCGCAAAAACCGAGGAGACGGAGATTTGCGCCGTAGTTTGGAGCTTTTGCCGGATAATGCCCTGACGAATGTCCTGCGCCGACTTTCCGAACTCCGCAGCCGGTTCCCGTCGTTGGTTGATGCGCCATACCATCGTTCCGAACTTGGTAATGAGTTTTTAAGTTTTTTCCGGGATAATCTTTTTATTGCCGTCAATATCGGCGCCGAACCGGTCGAACTGACGGCGCCTTTCGGGCGTTTGACCGTTGTGCCGTTCTCGGCGGCAGTCTTTGAACCAAACGGCAATTGCCTTTTTTCTGTAGAAAATTTTTTGCTTTGAGGATTTTGTCATGACCCGCCGTATTCGCTTTATTCTGCTGTTGGCAATTTTTATCGGTGGTTATGCCTCGTTGTCGTTGGAACTTATTGTTTTGCGTCAGTTGAGCGGTTTTGTCGGCTCAACGGCCATCACAACCTCGATTGTCATCGGAATTTTTTTGGCTTTCATGTCTTTGGGGTATTGGCGAGGTGCCGAACTTCCGCTGAATCGAAACTCCGCCCGGAGCGTTGCGTCGCGCGATTTTGCCGTCGTGGCTCTGATGGTGGTCTTGGCCTCAAGTTATATCTTGCTCGACATATATTTTGGACTGATGAGCGTTGCCGGTCTGAAGTCAAACGTGCTGAAAACCTTTATTTACTCATTTGCATTTTTGTCTTTTGGCCCCTATTTGTTTGGTAAAATCACCGCGCTTCTCAGCCGCTGCCTAAATCGTTACAATCGCAACTGCACCGGCAAAATTATGGCGGTCGATACGCTGGGGTCGGTACTGGGGTCGATTTTGACAACGCTGGTCATCATGCCTTTTATAGGTGTTAATCACACGATTATTGTGGCCGTTGTTGCTACGGTTGCCGCATCGGCGCTGTTGGCCAAAAAAGTCGCCTGGTATTGGCTCGGACTGATAATTGTTTCTGCTGTTTTGTTCAATCGCAACCATCTGCTGCGCGATGTCTATAATATTGTTGAAAACAATGCCTTATCGACAATCTCTGTTTTTGATACGGATGACGGACGGGCGCGGGCCATGGTCATTAACGGCAGCAGTTCCTCCAAAATCTCTGAAGACCGGGAGCTTTGGTTTGGCTACGTCCGCTATGTGCAGGAGAATTTTATTGAAACGCTGCCCAAAGACCGGAAGAGAGACATACTGATTCTCGGTGCCGGCGGTTTTACCATGGGCGAGGGAGATGTTTTCCATAATTATACGTTTCTTGACATTGACCGTTCGCTCCAAAAAATTTCCGAAGAAAAATTTCTCGGTCATAAACTGACTCCGAACAAGCGTTTTGTTGTTGAAGATGCCAACCAGTTTCTGAAAGACAGTACGCAAAAGTATGATCTGATTGTGTTGGATACTTATTCCAGCATGGGCATAATCCCGATGGATCTGATTACCCACGAATATTTTGCCAGAGTGAAAAACAACCTCAAACCCGGCGGCATTGTTGTAATGAATATTCTTACCAGTCCAAATTTTAGCGATGCTTTTGCCGTCAACATTGACAATACCATACGCTCGGTTTTTCGTCATGCCTTGTCACGTCAGGTCATCGGCAGCTTCAACGCCTGGGAACACCAGCGGGCGAACGTCATATATGTCTATTATGATGTTGAAGACAAGGGCGGCGTTTATACCGCAGACAAAAACGCCGTCTTCTACGATATGTAAAAACGGCCGTTTCGAAAATAAGCAAATATCAGGCATGCCCGGCCTTGGAAACCAAACGGGTAAGGTCAATACCAAGCGATTCGATGGCTTTTTGCCATTTCTCTTCGTCTTTGGTTCTGAAAACCAGTTCCGGAGTCGGATTGGCAACCAGCCAGGCATTGTTGGCAATCTCTTTTTCCAACTGCATTGGTGCCCAGCTTGCATAACCCAGAGCAATCAGATTTTCTTTCGGCCCCATGCCGAAAGCAATATCGGTAATAATGTCTATTGAAGACGAAATGGCAATTTTATCATCAATGACAACCGTATCGGGCTTGATGTAGTCTGTCGAATGCAGAACAAAACCGCGTACCTTTTCAAGCGGGCCGCCCTGATGAAGGTCAATGGGTTCGACGGGATATATTGTATTGATCGGAAGTTGGTTAGCCAAATCAGCAAAGGAGAATTCTTTTATTTTTTTGTTCACCACGAACCCCATTGCCCCTTCTCTGGAGTGTGAGCAAATATAAATCAGCGTATCGGCAAACCGTTCGTCTGCCATATCAGGCATGGAAACGAGACATTTTCCGGTAAGATATAAGTCGCATTTGTCCGTCATTGATTTTAATACCTGCATAATTACTTTTTATTTACCCAACATTGTTAGTATAACATAATAATTAAGTAATTTAAAAATGTTTTTTAAGGGGCAGGAGCGGAATTTATGAAAAATTTTTGGATATCCTTATGGTTGGCGGCCGGTTTGCTGTATGCCGGTTCTGCTCTTGCCGTCGAAACGCCGCCGCCCGAACCGGAAACGGTTGAAGCCGGAGATGACGGCCTCACTTTTCCCGAAACGGTAAGCAATCTGATAACAATCGGGAAATATTTCCATGAAAAATATCCGGGCAGCGCGATTGAAGAAGATTTTTCGGAAGAAGTAGCCGAAAAGTTTCCTGAATTGACGACACAGGAAGTTTTTGACCGCGAAGAAACCATACGTTTTTGGGTAAAAATGTACCGCATCGGTCGAAAAATATATGATACGGTCAAAGAAAAAATGCTGCTTCCTGAAGAACCGCCCCTGATTGTTCTGGAAGACCAGTATGATATGCCCAAAGAGCGCGAATATATTGAATCGGACGATATGGTCGTTGTGGAAGATTTCAAAAAAGTCCTCTCTTACGGAAGCAATCCCCGTGATTTTAAGGCTTATGCCGCCAAGATTGAAAGAGACCGCGAAAAGGAGCGGGACGGCACGGATTTTGCCAAACTGAACGGCATGTTGAAAAAGCTGGAATGGAAAAAAATTCCTTTTTACGGCATTATTTATGAAAATCCGTTTACCGGCCGGCTCGGCAGCGGCGACTGGACAGAAACGCCCGGTGCCGAAATGCGGTTGATTGCAGAATACAGTACGGTCAATGACAAAAAAAACATTCGTGCCGGTATCCATTTCAATCTGGAAGCGGGTTGGTTCATATTGGCACAAAATTATCAGGGATATAAAAAGCCGTCATTTTCTTTTGCAAAGTCCGAAAACCTGTCGGCGGCCGAATATTATGATCCGGTGCCGCTGCGCCTGACCGCGGAAAACGGCGAAAGCGCAGCCGTCTGGCAGGGGAATTTTATGCTGCCGCTGCAGGTAACCGTAAAAGATACGGACAAGCCTCTTATCCTTAAGACGGAAGGCGATTTTACGCTTTGCAACGGACGGTTGGAGTGCCGTCCCGTGCACTTGTCCGCCGGACTGGAACTCAAGGCCGGCGAGGGTTTTTACTCTTCGGTCAACAATTTTGTCGTCCAAAGTTTCAATTTCCTCCCGCGGGAGCAAACGTCGGTGTTCCGGTTGGAAAAAGCCGTCGTTGATGAAACCGAAAAAGGAGAGATTCTGCGTCTTGAATTTGACGCCGATGACGATCTGGATAATTTTGACGTCTATGTTGAAGGGGAAGATAACATTTTGTTTGGCCGTCCGCGGGTTGCCGTCGGCGATTTCGGAATAACGGCGCGGCTCGAACCGCAGGATACGAAACAAAAACTTGCCGGCAAAATTTTTGTCATTACGGCCCGGCTGAATAACACTGAATTCCTGCGTAAGACCGTAACCGTACATGAGGCGTCCATTTTTGACTATCGTGCGGAAGCCTTGTCGTTAATGCTTTTGCTGATGGCGGTTCTGGGCGGTTTTATTCTTAATTTCATGCCTTGCGTTTTTCCTGTTTTGTCGCTGAAATTACTGTCTCTGACCCGCTTTGGCGCCGCCCGCCCGGAAAATGTGCGGCGTAGCTTCTTTTGTACGGTTCTGGGCATTTTTGCCGCATTCGAAATCATTGCGCTGTTTTTAAGCCTTCTGAAACTGGCCGGCCGCAGCATCGGCTGGGGAATGCAGTTCCAAAACCCGGGATTCCTTATTGTGATGATTTTTGCCGTTACGATTTTTATGGCAGTCGTTTGGGGGCTGATTGGCGTGCGAAAACCGGAATGGCTGGAAAACAAATTTTCGACCTCTGCGGCTGACGAAAAACTGCGGCATTTTATGACCGGCGTTTTAGCCGTGTTTATGGCAACACCCTGCACGGCGCCGTATTTGGGAACGGCGGTCGGCTTTGCTCTGGGCGGAACAATCGCCGACATCTGGATAATTCTTAATGCTGTTGCGCTGGGATTGTCGCTTCCATACCTGCTTGTTTTGACCTGGCCGGCGCTGGCCGACGTTTTTCCCAAACCGGGACAGTGGATGGAACGTCTGAACGCCTTTATGGGACTTATGCTGTTTTTGACACTAATCTGGCTGCTGAGTGTTTTATGGGCGCAAGCCGGGTTCTGGCCTGTCTTCAGACTTTCCTTGTATCTTTGCGCATTCCTTTTTGTTCTTTACTACCGGCGAAAAGCGCTTGACGCCGTTGACCAGACAGATTTTGAGCCGGAAATCAAAAACCGCGTGGCCGTTTTATATAGACGCAGTATCTTGTCCGTGCTGTTATTTATCTTTGCTTTGGCCGCAGTCGATACGGTAGTGAGTTTTGGCCGGACGCAGACCGAACGAACTGCAGAGAAGTCCGTTTATATCGATTATAATGCCATTTCGGCCAAAATCCGTGAGGGGCGAACCGTTGTTGTTGCCGTCGGCGCCGACTGGTGCCTGACCTGCAAATATAATGAAGCGCTGGTTTTCAATAATGTGATTATTGAAAATCTGCTCCGCAAAAGTAATACCGACTTGATAGAGGTCGATTGGACGTCGTATAATCCGGAGGTTCTGGAGTTTATGAAAAAATTCGGCCGACAGGGATTGCCTTTTTATGTGGTCTTTTCGCCGATGGTGCCCGACGGCATGGTCTTGCCGGAAGTGTTAAGCGAACGGAGTTTGAGCAGGATAATCCGCAGCGTTTCCGACTAACCGAAACTGAAATAACGACCGAAAAGTTCTCCGATAAAGCTTTTGGGTTTCCGATCCAGAAAGGCCGACGGCCGGACATGGAACTTTCTCATCGTGGCGGCATTGAGTTTCAGACCTTTTTCGGCAATAATGTCTTCTTTTTTCAGACCGTATATCCTGCCGCTGACTTTCGGCAGTTGGCTGAGTTTGATTTTTCCGCCGCGCCACATGACGTTTCCGTCAACCTCGACACAGCTCAAGTCCATGTCTTTCATGGGAACAATTACAATATTCTTTTTGACGACGATTTTATTTTTTTCTTGATGAAAGTGACCGCAGGCGTTGTGCTGCAGAAATTGGAGAATATTTTCCGGAGCCGGCAGGTCGCCGCTGATGCCGTGTGTCGTAATCGGGAGTTGGTTGTAGGAGAAAATCAGAGGTGCGGAGGAGGGATCATTAAGGAAGCGGAATTGTCGGGCCAGAACCCGGCTCCAGTCCAAACCGGAAATAACGTTTTTGCCGTCAGCCGTTACCCGGCCGTTGATAAGTTCCGTATGACTTTTTTCGTCATAAATTTTTTGGCCTTCCAAAAGTTGTCCGCTTGCTGTCAAATAATCAAAGAATTCACGGACGCTCGTACATTTCTTGCTGTTCAAGTCCATTGACCGTCACCGTAGCAGTTCTTGATAGACAAATAATAATAAAATTATGTCTAATTGTCAAATATTTTTAAAATTTTTGCTTAAAAGATTTTCAGTCGGCCGGGTTTTGGGTTCCTCTTAAGGCGGCTATGGCCTCGCGTGCCAGCTTGTCAACCCGTTCGTTTTCTGCATGTCCGTTATGACCCTTTACCCAAATCCAGCGGATTTCGTGCCTTCCCGATAAAGTGTCAAGCTCTTGCCAAAGGTCAATGTTTTTGACCGGTGATTTTTTATTGCTGGTCCGCCAGTTGTTCTTTTTCCAGTTCGGAAGCCATTGGGTAATGCCGTCCATCACATAACGGCTGTCCGTATAGAGTGTAATGTTGCACTCTTTTTTCAGCGCTTTCAGCGCCTCGATGACGGCGGTAAGCTCCATGCGGTTGTTGGTCGTTTCGACCTCGGCGCCGCTCAGTTCTTTTTCCGTGTCTTTATACCGCAGCAAAGCGCCCCAGCCGCCGGCTCCCGGATTTCCGGAACAGGCACCGTCGGTAAAAATTTCAACTCTTATCATTTTTCACTCGCTTCTGAAATATTCTGAAAAGAATTCCTGCTGCAGCAAGACGGTGTCTTCGCCTTCGCGCATGGCTTTGGCAACAAAAGAGCGCAGCTTGTTTTTGGGAATGTAAATGCGAAAATCTTTCGGTGCGGCATGGTCAGCGCCGATAACGCCGTCCATCAGAAAATCTTCTTCGCTGTAAGGCGAAAGGATAATGGTTACGTTGACAAAGCGGAAAATACCGCGCGGCGGCAGTCTCAAGTCCGGCCGTGTAATCAGATTCAACTGTCCCTCAATGCCCGGAATTGAATCCATCTGATTATAATTGGAAAAACGCACTTTGTTATATTCGCCGCCTTTGCCGGTTGATGAACAGGACAAGTACAGTTCGCGGGCAATAACGTTGCTGTCGTTTTGTGCGCAGATAGAAAAGCCCAGCCGCAGATATTTTGCGGGCGGATTGTTCATCGAAGAAGGGTAAACCATATCTTCCACAGCATTGTCAAGAACCTCCAGTCTTTTATCGGCGACAATCAGCTCAATGTTAGGCTGCGGACGTTTTCCGAACATTCCCGCAATAACCGAATACGGCGCCGGCACGTTATTGGAGCCGGAGCGAATATAAATATTGTTGCCCATGGTTGTCATCAGGGGCGCCAAATCCGATTTCGGAATATAAGTGGCGACAAAGCCGTCACCGTTTTTATCGACGCTGATGATATGATTGCGCACGCGGTTATGACTGGGAATTGTACAGCCGGAAATGGCATTTTCCAGCCAGCTCAAAAATCGGTGCACGTTTTTGACTTTGACTTTTGCCTTGGCAACGTCGCCGATGTCGCAGTCACGGCTGCATTCAACACCCCAGACAATAACGCCGCCTTCCGAATTTCCGAAACCGGAAATGCCTTTGGCCAGATTTTTGCGATCGTCCTTGTGCAGGGTTGTGCCGTTTTTGCCGGTTGAAACGGCCTGCTTAAAATCCAGAAACAGTTCTTCGGTTTGCAGATTGACGATAAAGTCGTCAATCGCATCTTCCCCGAAATAAATCAGTTTTTGAAAAATATCCTCGGCGCGGGACATTGGTTTTCTCCCAGAACTAAAAAAACGTTTATCCTTTTTTTACCGAGTTTACATGATGAATCTTAATTTTATCATAATGCTCTTTTAGTTCGGTCAACAGGTCTTCCACCAGTTTTTCCGGAGCCGAAGCGCCGGCGCTGATACCGATGCTGTCACCGATTTCGGCAAAGTCAAGTTCGGCGGCGTTATCTATCAGAAAAGCCTTTTCGGCGCCGCTTTTCAGCGCTGTTTCTTTTAACTGGCGCGAATTTGACGAATTGGCCGAACCGATAATGACGACGACAGGTGTCCGGGCAGCCAGAGCCTTAACGGCGCTTTGGCGGTTTGTTGTTGCAAAACAGATGTCGCTGCGGCTCATTGCCAGCAGGTTCTTAATTTTTTTCTGCAAAACGGCAATGATTTCGGCCGTATCGTCCACCGAAAGCGTTGTCTGGGTAACAAAACCGACGGGAACGTCCGGGGCAATGACAAGTTGTTCGGCCTCTTCCGGAGAATATATGACATGAACTTTTTCCGGATGCCGGAGTTGGCCGATTGTTCCGATAATTTCCGGATGATTCTTTTTGCCGATGACGATAATTTCGGCTCCGTCCTCTTCCAAACGGACAATTTGCCGGTGTACTTTTGCCACCAGCGGACAGGTCGCGTCAAGAACGGTCAGGCCTCGGCGTTCGGCTTCCGTGACAACATCTCGTCCCACCCCGTGTGCCGAAAAAACAACCGGCCTTCCGTCGGGAACATCTTTCAGTTCGTCGACGAAAACCGCGCCTTTGCGCCGGAGATCTTCAATTACGGCTTTGTTATGCACAATCTCATGCCGCACAAAAACCGGTGCTCCGTATTGTTTCAGGGCGTCTTCAACAATTCCGACCGCCCGCCGAACCCCAGTACAGAAACCGCGCGGTTCAGCCAGATATACGTCCAAAGTCCGTTCGTCCATGGCTTAAATCTTAAGCAGTTTCTGCAGTTGTTCGTAATCGGGATATTTTTTCAGGGAGCCGAGCAGAGCATAAGTTGGCTTGGTACTGAAAATTTTATTGGCCGTATCCCGAATGTCGTCCAGCGTAACGTTTTCGATTTTTTCAACGATTTCTTCGGTCGGCAGCACCCGTCCGAACAACAGCATCTGCCGTGCAATGACTTCCGAAGTGGACGACGAACTTTCCAAAGCCATCAGCATGCTGGCCTTAATCTGCGCCTTGGCGCGGTTAAGCTCTTTAATATCGACTTTGTCATAACAAACTTTTTTAATTTCCTGGGCCACGACCGGGAGCAGTTTTTTCAGCTCGTTGGGCGTTGTTCCGGCATAAATCCCGGCCATACCGGTCTGAGTATGCGAATTGGCAAAACCGTAAACCGTATAAACCAGTCCGAGTTTTTCGCGGATTTCCTGAAACAGGCGCGAAGACATTCCGCCGCCGAACAGCGTGGAAAAAATCATTGTGGGATAATAATAGTCGCTGTCGTATGCAAAACCTCTGAAGCCAAGCGCTACATGCACCTGTTCAATATCGCGGTCTTCGGCAAAAAAGCCGCCGACATACTTTTGCGGTTGAATTGTAAAGGAAACTTTTTGTTGCAGGCCGCTCAAACGCTGACGGCACATCTCGACGAATTTTTCATGACTGATGTTTCCGACGGCACAAACGACAATGTTCTCGGCAGCATAATTGGTTTTCATGTATTTCTGCAGAATGCCGGCGTCAAACGAGCGCACTTTTTCGATTGTACCAAGAATGCTTCTGCCCAGAGGCTGGTTGGAAAAGGCCTGTTCCTGAAAATGGTCGAAAATAATGTCGTCGGGGGAGTCGATTGTCTGCTTAATCTCCTGCACAACGACCTCGCGTTCTTTGACCAGTTCCTCTTCGGGAAAAGTCGGATTGAGAATAAGATCACTGATAACGTCCATGGCCAGTTCGGCGTCGTCTTTCAGCATTCTGGCATAAAAAGCCGTAAATTCGCGGGAAGTATAAGCGTTATTCTGCCCGCCGACATTTTCGATTTCTTCCGAAATCTGCAATGATGAGCGGTTTTTGGTACCCTTAAAAACCATATGTTCCAGAAAATGAGAAATACCGTTGATGCTTTTGTCTTCGTAGGCGGAACCCGTTTTAATCCAAATGCCGAGAGAAACCGTTTCGGTATTCGGGCGGGAGCAGGTAACAATTCGTAGTCCGTTGTCAAGGGTAGTCTGTTGTGTCTGCATAAATAGTTCCTTAGTCAATTTACTTTATATTTACCATAATTATATAGCTAGTATATATTGATAAATTTTTATTGCAATAGTTCAGAACAAAGGAGACACAAGTTATGGAAGCACCTAAATTTGCGGTTGTTTTGTCGGGCTGCGGCGTCTTTGACGGCAGCGAAATTCACGAAGCCGTTTGCGCGTTGCTGGCAATAGACGAGGCCGGATGTTCATATCAGTGTTTTGCGCCCAATACCTGGCAGGCCAAAACCGTTGACCATTTCACGGGCGAAGCCACGGCCATAGCCGGCGATGCCGACAACCGCAACGTTCTGGCAGAATCCGCCCGCATTGCCCGCGGCAATATTTTGGATTTGTCCGAATTCAATCCCAAAGATTTTTCCGCCGTCATTTTTCCCGGCGGATTCGGTGCGGCGCTGAATTGGAGCAATTTTGCCGTTAAAGGGCCGGCCTGCGAGGTTAACGAAGAAATTGAACGTGCTGTCAGCGAGAGTTATAAGGCAGGCATCGTCATCGGTGCCATGTGCATTGCGCCGACGGTCATTGCCCGCGTGCTCGGCAGGCATAAGATAAAGGTAACAATCGGCAACGACAAAGACATTGCCGCAGGAATAGCCAAAATGGGCGCTGTTCACCAAAATTGCGACGCGACGGAGGTTTGCGTCGATGAAGAAAACAAGATTGTAACCGTTCCCGCCTATATGCTGAGTAAGAACATTTCGCAGATTGCCGTCGGTGCGCACAATCTGGTCAGCGCCGCGCTGGAACTGGCAGAAGCGTAAATCGCGCATAAAATCCTTGCAATCCGTGATTTTTGTTCTATGGTGTAATCAGTTTAACAATTCAGAACAGGTAGATTAGAAGATGAAAGTAAGAACCAGATTTGCGCCCAGCCCGACCGGCTATATGCACATCGGCAACCTGAGAACCGCTTTGTACGAATATCTCATTGCCAAAACCAACGGCGGCGATTTCATTCTCCGTATTGAAGACACCGATCAGAAACGTTTTGTCGAAGGCGCCGAAGAAATTATTTACAACACATTGAAAAGAGTCGGCATGAACTGGGACGAAGGCCCCGATATCGGCGGCAATTATGGTCCTTACGTTCAGTCGCAGCGCAAACCGCTTTATGCCGAATATGCTCACAAACTGGTAGAACTCGGCGGCGCGCATTACTGCTTCTGCTCCGCCAAAGATGCCGACGAGCAGAAAGACGACGAACAAAACATCAAGTTCAAAGATCCCTGCAAACGCTTGAGCCTTGAAGAAGCGCGTGCGCGTATTGCCGCCGGGGAACCTTATGTTGTCCGTCAGACCATTCATAAGACCGGAACTTCCATTTTTCACGACGTTGTTTACGGCGACATCGAAATTGACTATGACGAGCTTGACGAAGGCGTTCTTCTTAAGTCAGACGGTTTCCCGACTTATAACTTTGCCAATGTTGTCGATGACCACCTGATGGAAATAACGCATGTCGTCCGCGGCAACGAATATATATCCTCAACGCCGAAATATAATCTCATTTATGAAGATTTCGGCTGGACGCCGCCGGTTTATGTCCATGTTCCGCAGGTTATGAAAGACGCGCAGCACAAACTCAGCAAGCGTAACGGCGATGCCTCGTTTCAGGATTTGGTTGCCAAGGGTTTCCTGCCCGAAGCGGTTTTAAACTACATCTGCCTGCTTGGCTGGAACCCGGGAACCGATGAAGAAATCTTCTCACTCGAAGACCTGAAGAAAATCTTCAAAATGGAACGCATTAACAAATCGCCGGCAATTTTTGACTTGACCAAACTGACATGGATGAACGGGTGCTACATTCGTGCGCTCAGCCCGGAAGCTTTTCATGAGATGGCAATGCCTTATTACAAACAGGCTGTCAGCCGCAACATTGACTTTAAGGTTTTGAGCGAGGTTTTGCAGCCGCGAACCGAGGTTTTGGGACAAATCCCTGAAGAAATCGCTTTCCTGGAAAAGGTTGCCGATTATTCAACTGAGCTTTATAACAACAAAAAAATGAAGACCGATCCCGAAGTCGCCAGAAAAACGCTGACCTTGGCCGCCGAGACCCTGAAGGCTCAGACAAACTGGGATAACGATACGTTGTTTGCCGCATTAAAAGCCCTGGCAGAAAAAGAGGGCCTGAAAAACGGTCAGATTCTGTATCCGGTGCGCATCGCTTTGTCTGGTCGGGAAACGACGCCGGGCGGAGCAACCGAATTGGCTGTCATTTTGGGAAAAGACGAAACGCTTAAGCGTATTGCCGACGCCCTGCAAAAACTTGGTTAAAATATTAAAGTCAAAACCCCGGGTTTATCCCGGGGTTTTGACAGAAAAGAAAAATCCCGGTAACACGTTTTGGCAAAGCGCCTTAAAACTCCAGCACCGGGCGAACGTAGTTCTTGCTATCGTAATTCTTAGAGTAGCCGTAGGTCAAACCGTAATGGATGCCAAGGGAAGCGTACCATGCGTATTGGCTGGAGTGCTCCGTCGAAGACCAGTTACAGCACCACGGATACTCAACACCTCCTACTTTCGAAATTGCTGTTTGTATGGCAACGTTATTGTTATAGATATTATTCATGATACCGGCCGCCGGCAGGCACCATTGGCCCGCTGTTTCAGTGGTCGGCGCATATTTTCGTGTCGCCCAGGCGGCCGGATAAGTGCTGGCATTTCCCTGCGCAACAATCTTGTTCGTATTGCCACAACTATCATAGTCTTGCAAAGCTGCTGTCGCAATCGTATAATTCGGCAGGCTTGATATATCCGTACCATAACCGCCCCAAATCATAGTCGTTGAGTTGCTGCTGGTCTTATTCCCGTCCTTGTCGATCGGCCACGGCGCCATAATCTGGCCGCCGATACCGTCGGCATTGACATAAACCACAATACCCAACACAGTCTTGCTGCTGTCATGGTTCGCTGAGGCAACACAGGTGTTATCCGTATAGAAAATGTCGCCGATATTACATTTAGGACGCGGCGTCGGACAGTAATAACCGTCTCCGGTCGGGCATTTCAAACCGCCCCGTGGACATTCTTCTTGCGAATATTTATAACCGAGCGAAGCGCATTCCGGCGTCGCTGTGCAGGTGGCCGCCAAAACCTCGGAAGCATAAAGGACAGAAGCAAAAGCGGAAAGTAAAAGAAAAGGATATCGTGTTTGCATGGTCTTACTCCAAGTCAGAATGGTTTCGGACGGATTAACCCCGTCCGTCAGACCACAAACACCTATTATTGACAGGATACCCCAATTCCCGGAAAAAGTCAATTAATAATGAACGTCCGTTTCTTTCCGGCTAAAGTATTTAATGCTTTTTTTCGACAAACAGACCTTTGGCCTTGTCCAGCAGCGTGTCATGCGTTGCCAAATCCGTAAACGCGTGAGTAGGGGCAGTCGGCATCGGCGCTGTCGGCGTAACATTGACATAATTGATATCCGGTTTTTTCCAGATGCGGTTGAGAGCAAAAATAATAAACAGCAGCGGAAAGGCAAAAAAGGCCACCATAAAGAAATCGGCTCCGAACAGACTCATGCCTGCCGAAACGACAATAGGTCCGGAAATCAAACCGATGCTTTGCGCCATAATCAGCATACCGCTGATATGCACGCGTTGTTCGTCGGTTACCAGGTCGTTGATATGCGAAACCGAAATCGGGTATAATGTAAAAGTGCAGGCGCCGAGCATCATTGTCAGTACAATCAGATACCAGCCGCCCTTAATAATCAGCACGTCTGCCGCCGGCACAATGAAACCCATGGCGCAGCAGATATAAAACAGAACATGGCGGCGGTCGGTCAGGTCAGACAACCGCCCGAGCGGAATTTGCGCCAGCAGACCGCCGAATACGCCGAAAAACATGAACATTGAAACGTCTTTAATACTCATGCCGATACTTGAGGCATAAATCGTGCCCAACAGATAGAAGCTGCCGACCAGAACACCGCTGACAATGCAGCAGGCAAAACCCACCGGCGAAATTTTGAAAGCTTCGCGAATGGTCGTCGAGCGGAAAATCTGAATATTTGGTGCAGGCAGAGCCGTCAGCGAAACCGGTATCAAAGCCACCGAAAAAATAACCGAAATCAGAATATAAACCAATGAACCGTCGGCATCGGGAATATTCAGCGACAACTGGCCGATGCTTGAACCCAGATAAGTCGTAACCATATACAAAGACATGACCAGGCCGCGGTTTTTGTTTGTGGCACGCGTGTTGAGCCAGCTTTCCAAACACAGGTTGATGGTACCGATGCAATAGCCTTCCCCAAAACGCAAAAACGGCCATAACAGCAGATTGGCGGAAAAAACGTGCATCAGAACCAGTGCCGAGAGCAGGGAGGTAAAGGCCGAAAAGGCTCTGATGTTGCCGACTTTGTTGATAAACTTATAAGCGCTGAGCGATGCGGTAATACTGCCCAGATAATAGCAGGCCAGAATAAGTCCGGAAACAAACATCGGCGTATTGGCCAGATTCAGGCGCAGGCCGAAAGTCGAGTTAAGCGACGCATAACCGCAGCAAACCAGTGTCGTACCGGTCAAAAAGGCCGTCAGCGGAGAAACCGCCGCTTTCAGTGCTGTCCAGAAAGACTTGATGATTTCCATAGACGCTCCTGCCGAAAATTATGGAACAAACATTCTTGTTTGCTCCATAATAACGGCTGATTGGTAAAAAAATCACCAAGATTTGCAAAACAGAGTTGTTTTTTTGTTGTCAGATACGCGGCACCGGGTATATAGATAAACAAAACAAACTTATAGGAAAAACAAATGCGGAGTGTCAAACAAGTCAGTACCGGAATCATCAGGCATAACGGCAAAATTCTGATTGGTCAGCGCAAACGCGGTAAACCGCAGGAATTTTTATGGGAGTTTCCTGGCGGCAAACAGGAACCCGGTGAAACCATGCCGGAATGTCTTTATCGCGAACTGAAAGAGGAATTCGGGCTTGAAACCGAAATCGGCGACTTTATCATGACCTCGCCCTATGATTATGAAACCGGCTCTATTGTTTTGCACGCTTATTTTGTCTCGGCGCCGGATGCCGAAATCAAAAAGCTTGACGCTCATGAACAGTACAAATGGGTAACGCCTTCCGAACTGCAGAATTATGAGTTCGCGCCGGCCGACCGTCCGATTGTTGCCAAACTGCTCAATTCCGGCCTTCTTTAAGCGAGAAGCAAAGCCACAGCCGCTTTTTTCAGCAGGTCGGCATTATACAAAAGAGACAGTTCTTCGTCTTTGCTCAAATCCAGCTCCAAACGGTGGTGCAGCCAGTTTTCCAGCTTGATTCGCGCTTTTTCGCTAATCTCGCGCGAAAACTCAGGTGCCGGCCCGTTTACGGGAAGCATAAAGATATGCAGGTTGACCATTTTATTGTCGCTCAGCAGCAGTTCGACACCCTGTGCCGAAACTTCGGTCTTTCCGAGAGCCTGATTATAAAAAGCGGCCTTTTGCATAATCTGCGGAACTTCCGTTTCTTCCGGAATGACAAAATAATTATGTTTTTTCGCCCATAAACCGGTGCTGACCCGCGACGTAAACATGGAAATCGGAATGGAAAACATCAGTCCGACGGTAATCGGCAGCATCCACCAAAACAGTTGCTGCGCATACAATCCGACGACAATGGTCGTGACAATGCCGAGAATGGTATGCCAGATATGGCGTTGAAAAGCCTCTTTGAATGACGTTCCCCTGTCGCCGCGGTTTTGCGTACTCCAGCCAACGGCATGACCGGTAAAAATTTCCAGCACAAATTTGCTCTGAAACATCATCATTATCGGCGCTGTCAGGGCGCTCATGACAATTTCGGCCAACGTACTCTTAAAAGCGCCTTTGGTTTTCTTTTCGTTGATGTAGTAAATGATTAATCCCAAAAACTTTGGGAAGATAAGCATGAACATCGACAGGACGAACAGCGCAATGGTGCCGATTTTATCAAATATCGGCCAGGTCGGAAACAGGGTATGCACTTCCGGAAAATAAACCGGCGGAAAAATAACCCGCCCAAGTGCAATGGCCAGTCCGACCAACAGAAAACACAACCAAATCGGCGATGACAGATAAGACATGATGCCGATAATGAAATGTATGCGGCTGACCGGATGCAAATGTCTGGAAATCAGGACTTTTATATGCTGCATATTTCCCTGACACCAGCGGCGGTCTCGGCCCGCAAAATCAATCATGGTCGGCGGCGGCCCTTCATAGCTTCCCTTCAGTTCCGGCAGCAGCCAGGCCGACCAGCCGCCGCGGCGGATAAGTGCGGCCTCGACAAAGTCATGGCTTAAAATATGTCCGCCGAACGGCGCCTTGCCTTCCAAAACCGGAAGCCCGCAACAAGCCGTAAAGGCCTTGACCCGGATAATCGCATTATGTCCCCAGTAATTGCTGTCGCCGACCTGCCAGTAGGCCAGCCCCGCGGAAACGATGGGGCCGTAAACTTTTCCGGCAAACTGCTGCATGCGGGCAAAAAGCGTGTGTCCACCGACCGTCATCGGCGGGGCTTGAATGATTCCGGTATGCGGATTAACTTCCATCAACTGCGCCATTTTGAGCATGGTTTTGCCGTTCATCAGGCTGTCGGCGTCCAAGACAATCATAAAATCATATTCACTGCCCCATTTAACGCAGAAGTCTTCAATATTGCCGCTTTTGCGCGCCGTATTTTTCGTCCGCCGCCGATAATACAGATTGATTGACGCGGGCATCAGTTTTTTCGCCTCCAGCCAGCAGCGTTCTTCTTCTACCCAGAGCTTGGGGTTGGTCGTATCGCTCAAAACAAATATATCAAAAGCTTTGCCCTGACCGGTCTTGTCCAGGTCGTCGGCCATGGCCAGCAGATTGGCGAAAACATCGCGCGAACATTCGTTGTAAACCGGCATCAATACGGCCGTGCGGGTCGTCAGCTTGGTTTCTTCCGGAGCCCAGACAATACCGGGCACGCCGCGCCGGAACAAAAGTTCGAAAAAGCCGAAAATGCTCGACCAGAAAAACAAGGCAATCCAGGCAAAAGTCAGAACAAACAGAGCAACCATCAAAATTTTGGTCAGCAAAGTTGAATCTGTCGGAATAACATAGGTCCATTTGATGGTTGCCAGCAGTGTGGAAACCAGCATCAGCCCGAAAACTTTAAGACGACGATTGCGAATACGCTTGGGATTGATAACGGTTAACTTTTCGGTCATGTTTAAGATGCCTTTTTAAATGTCAGGTGCAGCAGCCGGCGGAACCAGCTTTTGGAAATAACCGGCTTGATTTTTTGCGTCCTCATCGGGGCGTAAGAATATCCGGGTGCCTGCTGCAAATTATGATTCGCCATTTCCTGCCGCATGTCTTCGGGAATTTCTTTGTCAAAAAAGACCATGCTTCCCCAGCGTGCGGCGCCGTTTCCGGCCAGATACAAAAGTTTAAACAAAGCAACAAGCTGTTCGGAAGAATAATCGCACAGCGGCCATATTTTCCGAGCCGTCTGCAACAGCAGCGCATCAAGCGCGGCAATGATTTCATCACCGTTGTTCAAACCGGCGTCGATACGTTCGGACAACTTTTCGCTGACCGTTGCCGCGGCATCTTGCTCAAAACCGAGACTTTGCAGATAGGCCGCAATAATGTCGGCGCGGCTTTGAATTTTTATGGTAACCATTGATAGCTCCAGACTTCCGAAATATTTTTGCCGTCTTTTTTCAAAACGATTCTAAGCTCCGAGGTTTTGTAGTTCGGCTCAAAATCCATATAAACGGTTGCCCCTTTGATAAGCGGATTATACATCAGGTGCTTGCCGAGTATTTTTCCTTCCGAAGCCGAAACTTCGGCTGTAATTTTGCCGGCGGCAATGTCTTTTTTCATTTTCGGACCTTTGAAATCGACGACAAACTTACGTTTGTGATTTTCAAGCATTCCCGAAACGCCGCCGATTCCCGTATATGTTGCCGTAACTTTGGCAATCTCCGCATCTTCGGGAGCCTCATTGCACCAGTGCAAACGATATTTGAAGCGGTATTCCTTTTTAATTTCTACCGGTTTTTCCGGAATCCAGAATGCGACAATGTTATCGTGAATTTCCTGAATACTCGGAATTTCCACCAGTTGCACAATGCCTTTTCCCCAGTTGTCCAGCGGTTCGACCCAAATGCTCGGCCGTTGCTCATAATTGGCCTCAAAGTCGAGATAATGTTCCGGATTCCGATCGCGCTGCATAAGGCCGAAACCTTTGGGGTTGTTGTCTTCAAAAGAACTGATGCGCAGGTATTGCGAATTGTCCAGCGGCCGCCACAAAAGCTCGCCGTTTCCGTTGGCAATCAGCAGACCGTCGCTGTCATGAACTTCCGGCCGATGATCGTCAAAACGGTTTTTGGTGTTTTCTCCGAACAGGAACATTGAGGTCAGCGGCGCAATGCCGATTTTATTTATATGTTTGCGCGGATACAATACGGCCTCAACCTCCATAGTCGTTGTTTTGCCCGGCGTAATAATAAAGGTATAGGCGCCGGCAATGCTCGGACTGTCAAGCAGGGCATAAACCTTAACATTTTTTTGGCCGCGTTTGGGCTTTTCTATCCAAAATTCTTTGAAAATCGGAAATTCTTCACCGGTTGCAACCGCTGTGTCAATAGCCAGTCCGCGGGCAGAAATGCCGTATTTCTGTCCTTTGGCCAAAGCGCGGAAATAGCTGGCACCCAAAAACGAGACCAGCTCGTCATAATAAGCGGGGCTGTTAAGCCGCGTATGCAGGCGAAAACCGGCGTAACCCAAATTGGCATAGGCCGTTTCGGTCAGCTTGTTGCGTCCATAGTCAAAAAACTGCGGAGAATACTTAATGCGGGTCGCTTTGCCGTCAACAACCTCATTAATCGGAACCGAAATCTGAAAGAGTGAACCGAGGTGGAAAAACTGCAGTTCAAAAGGAAGCTTTTTGCCGTACCAGGGGCCGTTTTCGCGCACAAAGCGAATATCACGGTGCTTGTCATAATCCAGGTCTTTCAGCTCCTGCGGCAGAATGTCAACCGGCTTTTCATAATCTTTACCGGCAAGTTTCTGTGCTTTGGCAATCAGAACGTTCTGATCAAAATTTTCGCTGACCGGCGCCTGCATTTCGGCGACCTGAGCCTCGGCCTTCTTTTGCTTCCAAAATTTATAACCGGCCGCTCCGGTACAGACGAGTGCAACGGCGGCAAAGAAATATACAACTGATTTTTTCATCAAATAGCCCTGTTTTGCCTGTTCAATTACCAGAGTATATCAGAGCAGATTAGGGTAAAAGTCAAGACAAATCGGATACGTTTGTCACATTGGCTCGGACTTTGGGAAATTTAAGAATGTAAAAGACAAAAAAGAATTTTTTCTGTCCGTTTGGATTATTTTTATACGCCGAAGGTTTTAATTTGCCGCCGGATGAATATATACGAAAAGAACAGATTTGGGGAGGAAAAATGGTTAGGCGGCTGGTTGTATTTTTGCTGACGATGTTTTGTCTGATACCCGTCTCGGCGGCCAAAGAGGAGGCGGCCCCGCTGCGTGCAAATTTTAAGCGGGTTGCGCTGGACTTCTCGTCGACGTCTGTTAAAAACGCCCGTGATTATCAAAATTCTCCGAACGCGCAGCTCAGCGCTGACGGCGAAACGGTTGTCAAAGGCGTGTTTGATTTTGTGCTGGAATACGAACGGCCGGATTATCAGTGGAACAACAGTCTTTTTATGGAATATGGCAAAACCAAGGTTCGTCCGTCGGTTGGTCAAAGCACGACCAGCGAAAACGCCGACAGGATTCTGCTGACTTCGGATTATGCCAAAAAGAGTTTCCGCTGGCATGACGCCGATGTCGGTCTTTTTGTCAGCCTCGGTTATCAGACCGAGTTTGAAAAAAACGAAGACGCGCCGCTGACCAAAACTTTCCGCGGCAAAGCCGGCTATAAGCTTTTCAACGGACGTCATTTCAAAGAACTGTATGCCGCACTGGTCGAAGAATATGACATGACATACAGCCCGTCTAATACCAAAACGGCTTGGGAAATCGGCATAACATATGAGTATCCGCTGCGTGACGGCATAAAGTTTCATCTGGAGAGCTATTTCCGCGATTATTTTTATTATAGTCGGTATCGAGGCACCGATTTTAAATATGAATTGAGTTTCATCGGCCGCATGGATGTCAAAATTAACAACACGTTCAGTCTGGCTCCTTTTGTGCAGTATTTTATGGCGCAGGATAGGCAGAGCAGCGTTTATGGCAGCAATCTTATGATTGGTGTCTCCGTCTCTTATGCCGGTCTGTTCAATTTATAATATACATACCTCAAAGGAGGTAATTGTACTTGACAATTACCACGGGCATAATATTTATTACAGAAAAAACTGATGTTAGGCAGGAAAAATGAAGCTCGATTTTAATGTCGAACAAAAAAAACTGAAGCTTGCGCTGGCTGGCGATTATCGTGATTTTGACGATGAAGAGGCTAAAAGCCGGCTGCTTGGCGCCGTTCGCGGCGGCAGCGTGCGGGAGGCGGTCATTAATGCCGGAAACATCGGCAGTTGGGATTCGACGCTGGTCGTCGTGCTTTACGAGTTAATTCGGGAGTGCCGCCGCGCAGATGTCCCGGTCAGTTATGAAGACTTTCCGCCCAACCTCCGTCGCCTGGTCGAACTGGCTTTTATGGTCGATCGCAAGCCGTCTCTGCCGCAAAAAGTTTTTTTACCTCCTCTTGAAACACTCGGCACATTCGGAATTTCCCTCTGGCGGAGCATAAAAAAAGGCCTGGGTTTTATCGGCCAAAGCCTGACTTCGTCCAGACGCTGGCTGACAGGGACAGCGGTCATGCGCAAAGTCGACTTCCTGTTTGCGCTGCAGGATTGCAGTTATAAGGCGGTTGGTATTGTTTCATTGGTCAGCTTTATGGTCGGACTGATTCTAGCTTTTGTCGGCGCCGTTCAGCTCAAGACTTTCGGCGCACAGATTTATGTTTCCAGTTTGGTTGCTATCGGCATGACCCGCATCATGGGGGCAATAATGGTCGGCATTATCATGGCCGGCCGAACCGGCGCTTCTTATGCCGCGGCCATCGGCACCATGCAGGTCAATGAAGAAATTGACGCCCTGAAGACGATGGGAATTCCGGTTGCCGATTTTCTGGTTTTGCCGCGGATTATGGCGCTGACTTTATCCGTTCCGTTTTTAGTCATTCTGGCCGATTTTATGGGCATTGTCGGCGGTGGTTTTGTCGGTGTGCTGATGCTGGATATTCCCTATGCCGAATATTATAAATATACGCTGGACGCGCTGGATATGACCAATTTTCTTGTCGGCCTGTTTCACGGACTGGTGTTTGGGGTTGTCATTTCGCTTTGCGGCTGTTATTTCGGCATCAACTGCGGACGCAACGCCGACAGTGTCGGTAAGGCGACAACGCAGGCGGTCGTCACAGCCATTGTCTGGATGATTGTCATGACCGGAATTATAACCTTTATTTTTGAGGTCCTGGGCATATGAGCAATACAAAAACGCAAATATCGGTTCGGAACTTGACAGTGGCCTACGGTGATTTTGTTTTGCTTAAAAACGCCGATTTTGATATCAATAAGGGCGATGTTTTCATCATTATGGGCGCCAGCGGCGGCGGCAAAAGCTCCTTGCTGCGTGTGCTGACCGGATTGGTTCCGGCAGCTTCCGGACAAATTGTCATCGACGGGGTTGACTTCACGGCCGCCACCGAGAGCGAACGGTCAAAAATCATGCAGAAATGCGGCATTTTGTACCAGAGCGGAGCGTTGTTCAGCTCCATGACTCTGGCCGAAAACATAGCCTTGCCGCTGCGTCAGTATACGGACTATTCCGACAAGCTGATTTCCGAACTGGTGTCGTTGAAACTGGCGCTGGTCGGCCTGACCGGCTTTGAAGAATTTTATCCTTCCGAAATCAGCGGCGGCATGAAAAAACGTGCCGGTCTGGCGCGGGCTTTGGCGCTTGATCCGGGCATCGTTTATTTTGATGAGCCTTCCGCCGGTCTTGACCCGATAAGTTCCAAAATGCTCGATGATTTGATTATCGACATCAACCGGAGCCTCGGTACGACGATTGTGGTCGTAACGCATGAGCTTGATTCTATTTTTGCCATCGGCACCAACTCGGTTTTTCTTGATGCCGAAACCAAAAGCATCATCGCCCGCGGCAACCCGCGCGAATTGCTGAAAAATCCGCCCAACGAAGAAGTATATAAATTTTTAACCCGGGGAGCAGAGAAAAAATATGCGAAATGAACCCAATAAAAAAATGATCGGCTTGTTCATGGCCGTTGGCCTGGCCGTATTAATCATCATTTTCGGCTTGTTTGTCAAATCGAAGTTCTTTGCCGGCGATGGCAAAATTCTTGTCATGTATTTTGAAGAGTCGATTAATGGCTTAAATGTCGGTTCGCCGGTTGTCTTTAAGGGGGTGCAGATAGGCAAGGTCGCCAGCATTGAACTGATAGCCAATGCCGAAGATCTGAGTTTTCGCATTCCGGTTTATGTCAAAATGGACGCCGAACAAAGTATCAACCATTCTGAAGCTTACGGCGAAAAAGAAATGATACTGAATGCGCTGATTGCCAAAGGGCTGCGTGCGCGGCTTACGACGCAGAGTTATCTGACCGGCCAGTTGATGATTGAACTGGAAATGTTGCCCGAAACGCCGATTGTTCTGCGCCGTCCGCAAAACGAAAAAGATTTGTTAGAAGTGCCGACCGTATTGTCGCCGTTGGGCGAAATCTCCAAAGGCATTCAGAATTTGCCTCTGCGGGATGCTGTTGACCAGTTCAGAAATTTCTTCATCTCGCTGAATAAGGAAATGCCGCAGATAAGAGATATGGTCGGTTCCGTAAACAAGGTTGTCAACAGCAATGCCCGTGCGGCGGCCGAAACGCTGGACAACTTCAACGACGCGGCTGTCAATATCAGTCAGGCGGCGAAAGCATTGCGCAATTTTGCCGATTATATCGAGCGTCACCCTGAAGCATTGTTGAAAGGAAAGAGAGGCGGATATGAATAAGAAAAGACTATGGATTTTGTTGCCGGTTTTGCTTTTGAGCGCTTGTATTACGGGCAACAGCCTGCCGTCAAAATTTTATAATCTCCGGGCAGAAAATGCCGGTCTTTATGTTAATGACCGCGTCCGTGCCGACATCGGAATTCTTGAAGTAAAGATTCCCGATTATCTGGACAAACCCCAGATAGCCACGTTGAAGTCGGGCGGCGTTGAATTGAGCATTTCGGAACACAATCGTTGGAGCGAACCTCTTTCGGGCATGATACAGCGTGTGATTGCCGCCGATTTGGGATATAACCTTCCCAAAGCCGTTGTCAAGCCGAGACTGTCCGCCCGCGAAGATTTCAAATATCTGGTTCAGATTGAAATCGGCCGCTTTGACGGCAGTTGGAATAAAACGGCCGATTTGGACGCCTGGTGGACAATTACCGGCAACAACGGCAATGTCTTGCTTCAGCAGAAAAGCAGCCTGTCCGCACCGCTGGGCGAGGGGTATGACGCCCTGGTTCAGGCGCAGAGCCGTTTGCTGGCCGAACTGGCCGCTCAAATTGCGCCGGCAATAGCTCGGTTGAGATAACGTGTCCGACATCTTTTTCAGTCCCGGAAATGTGCCGTTCCGGGATTTTTTTTGAAAACCTGATTGCAAAATAGATTTTAACCTTTATAATCATCTCTGCCGACGGAAACGGTTAGACCGGCGGCGGAGCCTTCAAGCTCCTCAAACAGAACCGAATATATGACCTCCTGCAAGGGAGGATGGTACGATATAAGCCGCTTTTGCGGACGAATTAGTACGCTGTCTGTTTGCAGTTTGAAGCTCCTCCCGCCTTTTCCAAATGAAAGGGCGGTTTTGTTTTTAACAAAACATAAAGGAGTTGAACATCATGGCAACCAAAAACAACGAAATTATCAAAATCAGAAACGGTATTTCCCGCCAACTGCATGAGACCCGTATCAGCGCCCATTTATCGTTGGTGCAGGTCGAAAAGCTGACCGGCATTCCCGCCGATGTTATCGACCGGCTGGAAGTCGGCATCAAACCGGTTGACATCGGCCACCTGCACCAGTTGGCCAAGGCTTACGGCAAAACCGTCAAAATCAGCCTGGTCTGAAAAATTAAAGCCCCTCTTCCGAGGGGCTTTTGCTTATTTGCTTATTTTGTCAGCCGGTTTGGTTTTAGCTGATTTTGCCGCTGGTTTTTTAGCGGCGGGTTTCTTTTTGGCAGCAGGCTTCTTTGCCTCAGCCTTAACTTCGGCCTTTGCCGGTACTGCCGGTTTTTCGTCAGCGCTTTTTACGGCGTGTTTTTTCTTGCCCGGAGCTTTTTTCGCAGGCGCTTTTTTTACCGGAGCCGCCTTCATGGCCTCCGGAAGAGGGGCAGAGCGGATTTCCTCTTTGGCTGTCACCGGTTCCGGAAGATGACCCTTGGCCGGAGCATATTTAATGACAAATCCGATTAAAGCGCAAAGGACGACCGCCAGAAACAGCAGCGTGCTGTTAAGACCGATCCAGCCCAGCGGAATAAACAGAATATAGGCGGCGGTCAGAACGACGGCGCTCAAACGCATTCTGGAATCAAAAGCCATGTTCCGGCGGGCCAAAGCCGCAATAATCTGGGTGCAGAGAGCATAAAACATCGCCAGAATAAAATACAGGACAAACAAGACGACAATGCCGCCGATGCCGCAGACAATGGCAGACCAGTTCAGCCAGCTTTTGAAAACGTCGGTATAGTCGCCGCGGGGAATATAGTTGTTGCCCTCGATTTTGATAACCTTAATCTGATTTTTGTTCACGGTATAAATATTTGTACGGGTAACGTAAACGCCCTGCGGCAGCAGGTTGGCGTCCAGATTGCTGACGCGTGTGTCCAAAACCAGCGGCAGCGCCAGCGGCGTATCTCTTCCCTCAATGCGTATCTGCGCCATTCTGAAAGTGTTGAGCGGCTCGACGATTTGTCCGTCAACAACCTTAATCGGCAGCATCTGATCGGCAATTTCCTGCGCATAAGGAATATAAGCGGTTCCCTGAACTCTGATGACAATAGCAAAAATCAATGCCATCAAAACCGACAGCCCGGCCAGAAATTTTATGCCCAAACCCTGACCGTTAAGAATATAACTGGTGATTTTTTTCATTTTAAACCCCGTTTCAAATTGTTCCTGATGTCTTTTTATAACCTTTTGGCGTAAATGTAAATTGTTTTTCTTCTGTTTTTGCCGGTCTGGAAATTTTTCGCCGCATGATTAAATAGTAGATGATTGTTATAACCTTTAGCAAAGGAGAAAACGATGGTTGCTTCTCAAACAAGTCGGAACATAGGCATTTGGCACCTGATTGCCGGTATTGTTGTTGCCGTTCTGGGTGTTTATGTCTGGTTTAATCCGGAAGTCACGCTGCTGGGGCTGGCGCTTTACCTGGGTATTGCGTTTATTGTTGTCGGTGCCGGCTATTTTATGCTTTCTTTTGCCGGTCATTCCGGCTGGTATCTGGCCGTGGGCATTTTGGATATGCTTGTCGGCGTGGTCTTTGTGTCAAATCTCGGTCTGACGGCAGCGTCTCTGCCGGTTATTATGGCATTGTGGTTTATGGCCGTCGGCGTCATGCAGATTGTCGCTTCCTTCGGCCTGCGTCGCGAAGGATTATCCTGGAGCTGGTCTTTGCTGGCCGGAATTTTGGGCGTGCTGTTCGCATTTTTGATTCTGGCATATCCCGTTATCGGCGCGGTTACCGTTACGGCATTGGTCGGCGCATATTTTTTCATGTACGGCATGATAGAAATCGGCGAATATATTGCCAACCGCAGGCTGGTTCCGGCCGAAACCGGTGTCTTTTAACAAAAAAATCCCGCTTCGGCGGGATTTTTTTTAGCGGCGCTGACCGCCGTCATCAAAATGTCCGGTATGGAAATAATGACTGTCATGCGTATTGTCGTGAGACAAATGGCAGGCGGCAATAACGGCAAGAACGGCAACAATTAAAACTTTTTTCATATTTTTCTCCTTAATTAAAAATCAGTATAATATGTTTTTTGGGTAATACAATCAAAAGCTTGATTATTACACAGAATATCAGAAAGGCCTGATTGTTTCCTGCCCGGCAAAGCGGACAACCCTTTGCGGATAAGGAATGTTGATGTTGTTTTCGCGAAAACGTTCAACGATTTTTTCCCTGATGCGAAACGCTATTCCGGCGCTGCTGTAAACATTGGCCGTGTAGCAGTTCAGTTGAAAATTAAGAGCATTGTCGCCCAAATCGGTAAATTGCAGCGACGGCGGCGGCGAGGTCAGAACTTCCGGATCTGTTCCGGCAATGTCAAGCAAAATGTCCTTAACCAAATTGATGTCGCTTTCATAATCGACGCCGACCTTGATTTCGACCCGCCCCATCTGGTCGCTGTAGGTTTTGTTTATCAGGCTGCTGGAAAGAATGGCCGCGTTCGGAATAATGACGTTGGACTTATTCCAGGTTTCAAGCTCGGTCGAACGCATATTGATTTTTTTGACAATGCCCTCCTGACCGTCGACAATAACCCAGTCGCCGACTTTTATCTGCCGTTCAAACAAAATGGTCAGACCGGCCACCAGACTGCTGACCATGCTTTGCAGGCCGAGCCCCGCGCCGAAAGACAGGGCACCGGCAATAATGGTAATGCTGCCGATGCTTCCGCCCATAACCGCAAAACCGACAATCAGCGATATGATAACCCCGAAAAAGCCGATACCCGAAACAACCGAGTTCTTAACGCCGGGATCCCAGTCAATCTGACTAAGACTGCCGTTTTGAAAACTGCGTTTGAGCATTTTGAACAAAAAGGAAGAAACCAGAAAGCTGATTATTCCGAGCAGAATGGAAGTAATGGAGATATGCAGGCTGCCGATATTGAATCCGATTAAGAAGTTGCGAACCTTATTTAACATAATGTCAACCGAAACGCCCCAGACGGCCAACAGGGTCAATAAGGCCATAATGCCCAAAACCGGCTTGAGGACAAGGGCAAACCAGAAATTGGCCTTAACCAGTTTTCTGGGATTTATGCGCAGGGTTCTGCTCCAGAACTTCAACCGCATCAACTGGCGGAAGATAACCCGCAGCAACTTGTCAAGAATATAAAAGACGGCAATGACCGTTCCCGAAATGATAAAGCGGTTGATGGCAAATTCCGAAAGCCGGATATAGCCGAACAAGGACGCACCGAAAGAAATCAGCATAAAAAAGGTAACTGCCAGACTGATTTTGGCCGGGATTGACAATTCCTTAAATTCTTCGTCACTCTTGCTGCCGGGAATGGAAGGTGTCTCATCGGTTTCTTGTGACGTTCCGTCAAACAAAAAACGGTTGGCAACCAAAATAACACAGAAGGCTTTGACCGCATTGGCAAAAATCTTAAGCGAATAAAGAACTTCCGGATCTACGTTTATTTCCGCGGCCAAAGACTGAAAAAAACTGACAACGCAGATGGCCGCCGCGGAAAAAATCAGCGCCTTGCTGCTTGCCTGTGCCCGTTCGTTGCTGACTTCAATAATCCGCCATTTCCCGTTTGCCGGCGTAAACATGATTTTGACCAGAGCCTGAGTCAGAAAAAAATACAAAAGATACTGCGCTGCCGTATAGAGCAGTGTCCCGAAATTGCTTTTGTTGATAAGGGCGCCGTTTTTAATCCAAAACATGAAAGTTCCGATGATTGCCGCCGGAATTAACCCCCTGGCCAGAAACATCCACAGGGCGGCCCGCACTTTTTGACTGTAGTCCGGGTTAACGATGGATTCTCTGTAACCGAGCCGGGTTTTGATAAAATGGCGCAGAAAAACCGCCGCAAAGGTTGCGGCAATAATATAAAACAACGCGTAGATGATATTGTCGTCCGCCTTGGCCATGTCAGCCGCGGGAAGCTGCCTGTACCAGTCAAGCGGAGACTTGGCCAGCGCAAAGGTAAATTTGGCAAAACTGACCAGCGAAGTCCAAAATTCCTGCGGGTGAAAAATGGAGCTCTGTTTTGCAAAAATACGGGTAAATAAGTCCTGATTGCGAACTTTCAAAATCAACCCGTTTAAATCGTCAATTTTAGTTTTTGCCAGCTTTGCCTGTGCAATGATCGCCCGGTACCCGTCGGCCTGTTTGTTCAGTTCGCGGCGCTGCTTGGCAATTTCGGGCGGCTCGCTGCCGTTTTCGGGAATTTCGCCGAGCGCCTCGATTTTTTTCTGAATGCTGCCGAGATCATTGTTTAACTGCGGCAGATACTGGTTCAGATTATCCTGTACGCCGTTGATTTTATCAAGCATGGCGTTTGTTTCCCCGGGGCTTATTTTTCCGGTGTTCAGCTCCGATGTCATCTTGTCAAGCTGCTTGTTGACGGCGCCGTAATCAAAATTATTTTCGGAAGATTGCGCCGCGGCTTGTGCCGCCGTCAGAAAAAATAAAAAAAAGACTGTTAAAAGTTTTTTCATTGTTAATCCTTTACTTTTGAGCTTATATAATGTGCTGGGCAGAACGTTAAAGGTCTGCCGGAAAATTTTATTGTGTGACACTTGCCCAAACGGAAAGGAGAACGGATGAAAGTTTTAATGATAAACGGCAGCCCGCGTCCGAAAGGCTGCACTTTTACGGCGCTTTCGCTGGTTGCCGAGGCGTTGAACGAAGAGGGAATAGAAACGGAAATCATTCAGAGCGGCACTGGTGCGCTGCGCGACTGCATCGGCTGCCGGAAGTGTCATGAAAACGGCAACAGCCGCTGTATTTTTAACGACGACATCGTTAACGGGATTATTGCCAAGGCGGAGCAGGCGGACGGTTTTGTATTCGGCTCGCCGGTTTATTACGCGCATCCGAGCGGCCGGGTTTTGTCTTTGCTCGACCGGATTTTCTATGCCGGTTCCGGAGCTTTCATGAACAAGCCGGGCGCGGCGGTCGTTTCTGCGCGGCGTGCCGGAACGACGGCTTCGCTGGATGTTCTGAACAAATATTTTACCATCAGCAGAATGCCGGTGGTTTCTTCCCGTTACTGGAATATGGTGCACGGACAGAAGCCGGAAGACGTTATGCAGGATGCCGAAGGCGTGCAGGTTATGCGGCTTTTGGGAAAAAATATGGCCTGGCTGCTGAAGTGCATCGCGGCCGGAAAAGAGGCCGGTATTCTGCCGCCGCGGTTGGATAATCCCGTGATGACCAATTTTATCCGTTGATGAACCGACAGCCTCCCTTTTGTTTAAGAGAGGCTGTTTTTCTCTCAATCAACACATTGTACCAATGGATGTTTTTTATGCCCGAAGGTTTTATTTCGCGGATTAAAAATTATATAAGACGCAGCGGTATCATCTGAAAAGGAAAGGATATGAAAAAAATAGCGTTTGTTTTTTGCGGGATGATGCTGGCGTCGAAGGCCGGAGCGGTCACTCAGATAATTGAAGCCGGCGACGATGTCAGCGGCGGAGATGTCAATACGGTTGTAACCCAGGAAGTTTACGGAACAACCAGAAACTTTACTGTTTCCGGGGTTCAGCAGGTTATGTCGGGAGGCAAAACTTATAACAGCAATATATATTCGTACGGACGCCAGGATGTTGAAACGGGCGGTATATCGTATAATACGAATGTCCAGTATTACGCCACACAAAACGTAAGCGGCGAAGCATATTCTTCCGTCGTTGCCACCCGTGGCAATATAAATGTTAGCAATGGCGGCTATGTGCAGGATACGGTGGTTAACGGCGGAACATTAACTGTTTCGGCAGGCGCTTCGGCCAAAGGCACAATCTTAAACAGCGGCCGCGAAAACGTTTCAGGGACGGATGAAAATGCACGGATTTCTGACGGGGTGCAGGAAATAAGAAACGGAGGCGTTTCCCGCCAGGCCACGATAAGTGGAGGAGTGCAGCAGGTTGATGCCGGTGGTTCGAGTATTGGTGCCGTTATCTCCGGAAGCGGCCGACAGCAGGTGCGCGGAACAGTAAGCGGAACAGTTGTGCAAAGCGGCGGAGTTTCCAATATCATGACCGGTGGAACAGCGGACGGCACAACGCTTAACGGCGGCGATATGTATGTCGACGGAACTGCAAGCAACACGACCATAAATGCGGGAACTCAGATTGTTTTCGGAACCGATACAAATACGATTATTAATGGTGGAGTACAACAGATAGAAAGCGGCGGTCTGGTCTCCGGCGCCTTGGTTCAAAACGGTGGCGTGCAAAGTGTTTTTTCTGGAGGGGAAGCAGAGAATACGACAGTCAGTCGTCGCGGTGGTCTTTTCCTTTTTGCAGGCGGCACGTTATCCGGACAAACTAAGGTGTCGAACGGTCTTGTCACGGTTGTTGGCAGCAACCGGATTCCGGACATGGAACTGGATAATGCCGTTGTCAATATTCCATACAGCAGGGGCTTTTCATCGTTGGAGTTTGACAAGTTGTCGGGGCGGGGTGTCTTTGGCATTAGCAGCAGTCTTTCGGAAGGACTTTCCGATAAAATTGTAATCCATTCGGGAACAGGCAGTTTCGGTCTGATAATTCATGACTACAGCCCGGAAGGAAATATCCCGGAACAATTTGGCATAATTAATGAAGGAAGCGGAGGCACGGAAGATTTTTACTTAGTCGGAGGAGCCGTCGATGTCGGTGCTTTTCAATATAATCTCAAACAAAACGGGAACGAATGGTTTTTGTCTCGTACGCAGAATGTGACGGATAGCGCCGTCATCGCCAAAAACACCTATTCATCGTTGGCATCGCTGTTTTATACGCATCTGACCCCGGTCTATAATCATATTCGCAGCCGGCGGAACGCGTCGGGACATGACAATGGCTTGTGGATTAAAGGACTGGGGCAAAGAGTCAAATTTAAATATAAAGATAAGAGCAACAGCAGAGCAGACATTTACGGTACGGAAATCGGGTATGATCGCGAAGTTTGGCGTCATGAAGGACACTATTTGAGTATGGGCGCTTATGGCGGCTATACGGATACACGGCAAAAATTTGACCGCCAGGGACAAGGCGACGCATATACGCACTCTTTAGGTCTTTATGCCCTTTTAAATACGAATGACAACTGGTTTCTGGATATGGTCGGCACTTATTTCTGGCATCGTCAGAAGCTGAAAAGCTATACACCGGCGGGAAGTGCCGTCAGAGGCAAATACGACACAAACAGCTGGCAGTTATCGGCATCTTTGGGCAAACGTATAAGTTTAAACGGTCAATGGTTTATAGAACCGTCTGTCGGTTTGAATTATATGCACATTGATGCCGTTCATTACCGAACCAGCTTCAACACGCTGATTGAAACTTCGGACGCGGGATATCTGAGCAGTCGGTTCGATTTGTCGGCAGGCCGGTCTTTTGCCTGGGGCAATGGCAACTTCTTGGATGCCTACGGACGCTTTGCCCTGATTCATGACCTTGACGGCAAAAGCCGTGTTCGCGTTGCCGATTATGAGTTTACGGAGGATTTATCGTCATTGAGGTATGAACTGGGAGCCGGTGTAAGCACCTCGTGGAGTGAAAACGGTACCGCTTATCTTGAAGCCTCCACACAATTAGGCAGCCGTGTTCGGCTGCCTTGGGAAGTCAACTTTGGAATTCAATATCGGTTTTAAGAAAAATGCAAAGCGGTTTTATGAAACAGCTTTCAGGCCGGCGACGCCGATAATAATCAGCCCAACGCTTATAATCCGACGCCGGCTGCGGCTTTCGCCGAAAAAAATCATATTGACGATAACCGCGCCCGCCGTTCCAAGCCCCATCCATACGGCATAGGCAATGCTCATATCCAGAAAGTCCAACGCCATATACAGCAACAAATAGGAAAAGGCAAAACCGCCCGTAAACAAAAGCAGATTTATAAGCGTTTTCTGCCTGCTGAACATTTTCAGTCCGACGACGCCGGCAATTTCCATTATTGCGGCCGCTACAACATATATCCAACCCATTTGTCTACTCCTTTTCTTTCTGAGTTTCGTTTTCGGCCAGTTTCAGACTGATAACGCCGACAATCAGCAAGGCAATGAAAAAGCCCTTTGCAAAAGAAAATTCTATATTGAAAATCAGCGTGTCCATCAGCGCCGTGCAAATAGTTCCGATTGCCGAAAAAATCGCATAAACTGTACCTGTCTGAATACTTTCGCAGGCTTTTTCCAAAAAATAGAAATCAGCGATGATGATTAAGGCAATTAAAATAAAATGAAACAGGCTCTCCGCCGCATTAAAACCATAAATCCAAAGAAGTTCAAAAATACATGTCAGAACGACATAAGTCCATCCTTTACTAATTTTTTTTCTCCTTACAATTAATAATAACAATTATATCATAAAACAACGAATAAAAGCAACCGAAAAAATCTACTTTAAAAAAACGGATTTGTGTAAAAATCGGAATGTTTTTTACCCGGTGCTTGAACATATGGTTGACCTGTGTTAACTTTTTCAGCGCAAAAAGTTAATATATGAACGGCTGTATGGAAAATTTCATCGGAAATTTACTGCAGAACATACAGATTATGTGAGGCAGAAACATAAATGACGATTCGGACTGAAAAAGGACTGTATTTGGGTATAGACGTCGGTTCCACAACCGTTAAGGCAGTGGTTATTGATGCAAAGGAAAATATTTTATTTTCCACATATCAGAGACATTTGTCTGAGGTTCGCGGAAAAATCGCGTCAATTATTGCCGAAGTGGCAGAAAAATTTCCCGATGCCGTATTTAACCTGAGCATGACCGGTTCCGGCGCATTGTCTCTTTGCGGCAAGCTTAACGTTTCTTTCGTTCAGGAAGTCATTGCCTCAAGCCTGAGTATAAAAAAATTGATTCCCGATGCCGATGTCATCATTGAGCTTGGCGGCGAAGATGCCAAACTGACGTTTCTGACCAGCGGCACGGATTTGCGAATGAACGAAACCTGCGCCGGCGGTACGGGGGCTTTTATCGACCAAATGGCCTCGTTTCTCAATCTCGAGGTTGGGGAAATGGATGAGCTGGCGCTGAAATATAAAAATATTTATCCGATTGCTTCCCGCTGTGGCGTATTTGCCAAAACCGACATTGTTCCGCTGATTAACGAAGGCTGCGCCAAAAGCGATATTGCCATGTCGATTATGCAGGCCGTTGTCAACCAGTTTATCGGCGGTTTGGCCAGAGGTCGGGAAATAACCGGAAAAGTTGTGTTTCTCGGCGGGCCGCTGGCTTTTCTGAAGTCGCTCCGCCGCTGTTTTGCAGAAACGCTCAAACTTGACGAAGCCAACGCCGTTCTGCCAGAAAGAGCCGAACTCTTCGTGGCGCTTGGTGCCGCGCTGCATGCCAAAAGCTGTCCGGGAGAGGCTGTCCGGTTGAACGAACTGAAAGCCGCATTGGAAAAACTTGACGAAGAAAAAGATATTCAGAAACTGCCGCCTCTTTTTAAAAATAAGCGGGAAAAAGAAGAATTTGACGCCAGACATCGCCAAACCAACGTCCAAACTTTTCCTCTGGAAAATTATGAAGGATATGCGTGGTTCGGAATAGACAGCGGTTCGACAACCGTAAAGGCAGTGCTGATTGATGACAAAAACCATCTGCTCTATTCGTATTACGGACCCAACAACGGTGACCCTTTTCATATTGCCCTCAAAATTCTGGAAGATATTTATTCCCGCGCCAAACCGGGACTTCAAATCAGAGCTGCCGCGGCAACCGGTTATGGCAGCGCATTGCTGAAAGCCGGACTGAAACTCGATATTGATGAAGTGGAAACGGTAGCGCATTGCGAGGCGTCGGTGTTTTTTGCCCCCAAAGCAAGTTTTGTCTTGGATATAGGCGGACAGGACATCAAATGTATGAAGCTGAAAAACGGCGTCATTGAAAAAATCGGCCTTAACGAGGCCTGTTCGTCCGGCTGCGGTTCTTTTATAGAAAATTTTGCCAAATCCTTAAACATGAGCATGCCTGCCTTTGTCGAAGCGGCAATCAATGCCCGGCATCCCGTCGATCTTGGAACCCGTTGCACGGTTTTTATGAACTCCAAGGTCAAACAGGCGCAGAAAGAAGGCGCTTCCGTCGGCGACATTGCGGCAGGCCTGTCTTATTCGGTCATTAAAAATGCCTGTTATAAGGTTATAAAAATAAATGATGTTTCGGAACTGGGAGACTGTATTGTTGCGCAGGGCGGCTCGTTCTTAAACGACGCACTGCTGCGTGCGCTGGAAATACAGGTCGGCAAAACGGTCGTGCGTCCCGGACTTTCCGGTTTGATGGGCGCATTCGGCGCCGCATTGCTGGCCAAAAAGCGCGGTCCGGAAAACGGTGTCAAAACCGGGCTCATTTCCGAAGAAGAGATAAAAAATCTGCAGATTAAGACGACCAACACCCGTTGCAAGGGCTGTGCCAATCATTGTATGTTGACGATTACGGATTTCGGCGGCAAAAAGAAATTTATCTCCGGCAACAAATGCGAAAAGGGCGCCGGCCTGACAAAAAATACAAAAATCAACCTCTGCGCCTACAAATACAAACGGTTGTTTGACTATTATCAGCCGCTGCCCAAGGAACGCGCCGTCCGCGGTACGGTGGGCATTCCCCGCGCATTGAATATGTATGAGAACTATCCGCTGTGGTTTACACTGCTGACACGTCTGGGCTTTCGGGTCGAATTGTCCGCACCGTCGTCAAAGAAAATGTTTTTCAGCGGCTATGCCTCCATTCCGTCGCAAACGGTCTGTTATCCGGCCAAAATGGCGCACGGTCATATTATGGATTTGTTGAACAAAAACGTAGATTACATCTTTTTTCCGTGTATTCCCCGGGAACAGAAAGAATTTCCGTCTCAGGCCGATTGCTATAATTGTCCCGTGGTTACCGGATATCCTGAATTGCTGGCCAAAAATATTTCCGAGCTTTCCGAAAGCGGAATACCGTTCTTTGCGCCGTTTCTGCCGTTAGATGAAAAAATTCTGGCCAAACGGCTGAAGTCGGTACCGTTGTTTGCCGGTTTTTCGTCTCTGCAGCTCCGTATGGCAGTCAAAAGAGCCTTTGTCGAATTGAGACGATTTAAAAAAGATATCCGGAACGCAGGCGTCGAAGCCGTTGAAAAATTAAAACAAAGCGGCGAATACGGCATTGTCCTGGCCGGCCACCCGTATCACATTGATCCGGCGATTAATCACGGCATTCCGGAACTTATCAATTCCTGCGGTTTGTCGGTTCTGACCGAGGATTCGGTGGCTCATTTGCGTCCGAACCCGGAGGCTTTGCGCGTTCGGGATCAATGGACCTATCACGCGCGCTTGTACCGAGCCGGAACATTCACGGCCGAAAGCCGGAATCTGGCCATTTTGCAGTTGGTTTCCTTTGGTTGCGGCGTTGATGCGATTACGGCCGATCAGGTTGAAGAAATTGTTACCTCAAAAGAAAGGCTGTATGCGCAGATTAAAATTGATGAAGGCGACAATCTGGGCCCGGCCAAAATCAGAATCCGTTCGCTTCTGGCGGCACTGAAAGATATGCAGAGCAGAGAGCAGGGGGCAATGTCACAGGCATTCCGGCAGCCGCCCGTCTTTACGGAAGAGATGAAAAAAACGCACACTATTCTCATTCCGCAGCTTTCGCCGATGCATTTTCAGTTTTTGGAGACCGTTTTTGCCAGCGAAGGATATAAGGTTGCGCAGTTGCCGAAAGTCAGCAAAAGCGCCATAGAGCTCGGTCTGAAACATGTCAACAACGATGCCTGTTTTCCGGCAATCGTCGTTATCGGACAGCTTTTGCAGGCCATTCGGGACGGCAACTATGATACAAACCGGATTGCGCTTCTTATCTCGCAGACCAGCGGCGGCTGCCGGGCATCAAATTATGCCGGACTTCTGCGCCGGGCGCTGGCTCAGTGTAACATGGCGCATATCCCGGTAATTACCATGAATGTCAGCGGCAATGTGGATAGCCCGGGCTTTATTCCGGGGCGGAAAATTCTGCTGCGTTCGATTATGGCCGGTTGTTACGGTGATGCGCTGATGCGGATGTTTAACCGTGTTTCGCCTTACGAAAAAATTCCGGGCAGCGCGCGAAAACTGCTGGACAAATGGGTCGCTGTTATCAAGGAAAATCTGAAAAGCGGCAATATCGTCAAATTCAACCTGAATATGTTTAAGATGATTCGCGAGTTTGACAAACTGCCGCTCCGCAATATAAAAAGAAAACCTCGCGTCGGCCTGGTTGGTGAAATTTTGCTGAAATACCACCCCGATGCCAATAATCGCGCGGCTCGCATTATTGAGCAGGAAGGCGGCGAAGCGGTTATCCCCGATTTAATGGATTTTATGCTCTACGGATTTTATGATCATATCTTTAACTACAAATATTTACAAGGGTCTTGGAAAGCCTATGCCGTAAGCATATCCAGCATTGCTCTGCTGGAATTCTGCCGTTGGTCCATGCGTCTGGGTTTGGCGCTTTCCAAACGGTTTGAACCGCCCGTCTTTTTTAAGAATTTGCGTAAGAAAATTCGCGGCCTGGTCTCTCTGGGACATCAAACCGGCGAGGGTTGGCTGCTGACGGCCGAAATTGTCGAACTTTTGGAAGCCGGCGTCAATAACATATTATGTATGCAGCCTTTCGGCTGTCTCCCGAACCATATTACAGGAAAAGGCTTTGTCAAGGAAATCAAAAAGCGTTTTCCGAAAGCAAATATTATTGCCGTAGACTATGATCCGGGCGCCAGCGAAAGCAATCAGGTTAATCGGATTAAGCTGATGATGTCTATTTCCAAACAAGAACAGGAGGAAAACGGCAAAGCGGCCTGAAACGTCCGGAAAACAAAAAGATATTGACTTTTCTAAATCCATATTGTAAACAAAAGGCCGATAAAAGATTAGTAAGATATTATTCTATAAATTGCCTGAAGCATTTTACGAACGCAATTTGCCAAAGTCAGATTAAAAGGTTCAGCAGTCCGTCGAGATGAAAGATTCTTGAAAAAGCTATGATTGACGAGGATGTTTTGCGTTTCCGCAAGTAATGACGAATGAAAACGGATAAAATGAAATTTCGGCAGTTTCCGTAAAAAAGAAAACAAATTGTTTCCATATAAATATTTGCTTATAAGTTTTCTTTCCCTTGAAATGTCCGTTTCAGGGGTTTTCTTTTATAAAATTTTTTTTGACATAGTGCCCATAACGACAATAGGTTAATTTGTTTGATATACTTAATAGGAAAAATATCCTTTCATTAGAGTTTGAAAATGAAAAGAATTACCTGTTGTTAATATGTCTTTTGAGACAGTAATGCTTGATTTATTGGTACATTAGATCTTGTGTTGCTGTTATTTTGTTTAACATGGGTTAGTAACGGATTAGTACCATGCCTTAATGAAACAAGAAAATAATATTGTTGACTTTTACTCATACCTTGAAATTGTGTATGAGAAGTAGTTAAACCCTGATTTGGCAAAGGAGGCGGCATAGGATTTACATATTCTTGAGCAACTTGTTGCCCCGTTTTGCTCAATTGTTTTGCACGTCCATAAATGCTTTCCTGTATTTTATTTAAATCAATTTTTTCAGCGGGAGTATAATTTTCATTATTTTGTAATTCTGAAATAGTTCTGTACATCCCATCAGCACCATTTTCATCATATTGTTTAATCATATTATTTCTGCGAGCTGTCATATTTTCACTTAGACAAGTATCAATAGGTTTATGCAGATTAGCAAAGTCTCGCCATTTTTTATCTATAATTTCTCCGTTTTCATCAAGTTCTAAAGGGATGACTTTTTGTTGTTGCTTTTCTTGGTCGTATGCTGATATCCAAACTTTTTTAAGTTTATTCTGATGTGGAAATATTGCTGTTTCATTTTTATCATATGCTTTTTCTATATCAAACTCATCTGTAAAGTAATCATGATTAATATCGCCAAAACCTTGTCATTTTCCTTTACTTTCATACTCAAAAACGAAACCGTATATGACCTTCCCGTCATGACAAGACAAAAACCTTGAATTATGTCCAGATCCCCGGGGTGTAACATAGTCACAGGCACCTTGCATAATTTGCTTATTTTGACCTGATATAGAAACATTTTCTTGTCTAGCCCCAAAAGCAGCACCATATGTATGTCCATAAACTTCATATTTAACCAATACAGCATAAGGATCACCACTAAAGCCTCCATGAAAAACAGAAGCTAACTCACCTTTGTTTTGTAATGACTCTATATTTTCTTTGTTCATTACAACAGGATCGACGCCATTTTCCATAACATTTTTTATCATTTCATCAGCATAATCATCTAAGGATAAGTGATCTTTAAGAATTTCTTGATAGTTACTGCCATTAGCTCTGGCTATTATATTGATGTCTAAATTTCTACCTATATCAGTAGCAGCCGGTGCAATTTCTTTACGAGTCATAGGATGGGATAAATATACTTTACCTCCTTGTTTAGATATAGCCTCAATTATTTTTATATTTGCTTTTAATGCTTCATCCGGAGCCATAAAGGGTGAATGAACACCTGTTTGGGTTACAATAAAAACATTTGGATTAGTGGCTCTTGGATCATCCTCAGTTAACCTCTCCTTTAAAGGCTTAAAACAAAGACTTACCTTTTATTGCAAATTGTTGGATATTCCCAATTTCCTGATAATTTAGAACAATCTTGGGATATAAAGTCAAATTTACAATCATTATTATCAATATTCCAAGCTTTTTGATTATTTAGGCAAATTTCTTTAAATGTTTGATTGTTTGGGCAATTTGATAAATTTTTGCATTGTTTCAAAAGTTTTGTCTGTTCCGGTGTAAGTTTGATACAGCCAAATTCTTTTTTCCAAATTAAGCAATCATCTCGGCAAATATTATTTTGATAATCCCATACTTGTCCGTTATCCACACAAGTATCAATACTCAACCAATAAGGATTGCGAATAAAGGAAATGCTTAAACCCAGTAAACATACGCCAAAAAAGCTTATCATTAATATTTTTATAATTTTTGTCATTGCCTAATATTTTTTATTTGTTGATTTTTTTCTTTTAAATTCGCAACCATCTTTAGCATTTGTATATAGCCCACTTTTTGCTTGATGGCGCCCAAGCGAATTAATATATTTATCGTGTTCATAATCAGCATAAGCATCTATAGCTGATGTTCCTTTTATAATCCTATTTTTGAAATAGTCAATTCGTTCTTTAGCATCACCAATAGCTTCTGCTGTTTTCTCGCCCCATTTTCCTCTTTGGGTTGCTTCATAATTTGCTTTGCAATGAAAATAGTCATCGTTTCCAATTACATTATCTTCTTTCATATCATTATAATTTTTATACATGTCAGAAGCAGCACCAAAAATTTGAGCAAAAGGTGTTTCTAGTAAATTAGTCATTTTATTATTTCTGTTTGTTTGCTTTTTCTTCATTTGTTTTTCAGGATCTTCCTGAATGATATAACGTATAAGGTTACTCATAATTTTTTCCTTTCATGATAATGTTTAGAGATTTAAAATAAAAAAAATCCGAAGAACTTAATCTTCAGATTTTGGATACACTTGTATCAAGTGATAATTAGTCTATAACAAATATATATACAATTTTCAAGATATAAGTAAAATATGTCAACAACTTTTAATCTTTTTCTGTTTTACAATCCTCAAAATGATAGATATAATATTTTTGAAAATATGATTGATGATAAAAAACGTATAAACAATTAGTTATAATGAAAATATAGACTTTTTTCGGGTTCCTCGGAAAGGGTGGGGTGGCAGGATGTGTCAATACCAACCCATAAAACCTTGTTTCGTGTAAAATCAATAATTTATCTAAATATCGTCTGGGGTGTAAACCTCAAAGTTATTAGCAGTTTTCATTAGCACTGCTAATAAAATATATTAGCACAATTTCGCTGTCAATTAGGAATATCAAGGATTAACGGCGAATTTATTCTGCTAATAACTTTTATTATTAGGGTGATATGAGAGATTTTTCCTAAAAGTTGTTGATATGTTCACTTGTAACTTGAAAATTGTATTTAATTTTGCTATAAGAAAAAAGCCACTTGCTATTAGTGTATCTAAATATACAAAATATTAAGAAATCACATAGTAAGTTAATCTATTATTTTGCCGGAGAGGAAATATGAAAGAACAAATTGTAAAATTTCTGCGTTTTTTGTGTGGGTATATTATACTAAGCTCTTTGGCCTTACTTATATTTAATGGGATTTCAGGCCCTAAAAATTATGTTTTTGGCTGGCCTTCCTTTATTTATATGGTAACATATCTTATTTATCCCCTAATAAGAAAACTCGGGAACATCAATAAGAAATATAGTGTTATTTATTTTTCAGTGCTATATTTTATTTTATGTTTTTTATATTTTATATTTATCTTCTAAGCATATATTTTACTAATTTCAGCTCTACACACAAGTGTAGAGTTTTTTTTATTAGTTGCCTTACAGAAAACCCCGAGTTTACTCGGGGCTGAATGCCAAGGTGTTGGAACAACACCGCTCCATGCCAACGAGCGTGGTCAAACCGTAAGGTTTGTAGCTGTTATAGAACCCCCAGTTTACTGGGGGATATCTATTGAAAGGAAACCTCATGGTAAATTTATCAAATATTTTATTAACAGCAGGAAAAAAAATTACTAAAGCAATTGTCAAAAAAGAAGCCAGAGAGCATAGTGATACCATTGATGAATTCTCTAACTCAACGGCATTAAATCCGTTTGACGTTAAACCATTGAATGAAGGAGAAGATGAACGTATTGAACAGATATTAAAATCTAAGGAGACATATGAACCTTATTATAAAAAACAACTTGAAAAACTTAACCAAAAACAAAAATTAATCCAAGATATAAATCAAAACAATAACGCAGAAGAAGATATTTTATATAAACACCCTTCACAAATTACAGAAGCTGAAATAAAAAATAGTATGATTTATTCAGGAGACAAAACGTCTGACCGAGAATTAAAAGAACAATTGCAAAAGAAACAAAAAGATTGGTTTGATTTTTATTATGGTACAGATGCAATTAAAACGGATGCAGCCGGAAAATATATATCACCTTCAATAAAGCATTCATTACCGGATGCTCCCGTTGAGCTTACAACCAAAGAAAAACTTCCGTTGATGAACGGATTTGATAAAATAGCAGAATATACATCTAAGAATGATGTGAAAACATTGCAAAATAGGCTTAACAATCTTTATCAGAATGATACTTCTTTGCCACAATTAAAAGAAGATGGAATTCTTGGTAAAAAAACTACATCTCGTATAAAAAAAGCCCTTGTTGAATTTGGTGTAAATAAAATTACTCAAAACTAAATTTTTTACCATCAAATAATTTTTATAGAATAGGCTGTGTTTTTTTCAGCCTATTCTATACTATAAATTTCTTACCCTTCGTTTTGAGTGTAGGAATTGATTTTTGGCGATAAACTTATCGTAAAACAACCATATTTGCATTGGCTGACAAGGAAAACACTTAAAATAAAATATTTTTCGCACAGCTCCATAATTTTAATTGCAAATTAAGACCTTGGTTTATAATATAAACTCAGTTATGGGGGAATACTCCATAATCAGAACCAGAGATGGTTCGGGGCTTTCATCGGCTCTTATCGTGTACGGTGTTAGGATATAACATCGTCATATTGTTAGCTTGTAATTGGAGCTGACAGTAAATATATCCCCGATTAAAATTGGTAAAACTCTTTTGGTCGGGGAGCTTTTGGCGTATGTTCAGAAGTTTTTTGACTTTAAAGGCTAAGAGAATCATTTTACACGATATGATTGATGGACTCTCCGACCACCTTAAATAGGTGGTTTTCTTTTAATTGCAATTAAAGAAAAGGAAGTTTAATCATATGAAAAAATCTTTATTAATGACAACAGCATTGGTTGCACTGGTGAGTGCATCTAATGCCCGCGCTGAAGATTGGACAGTCAGTGCGCCGGAAAGTATTGAAAACCAAATCCTAAATAAAGACAATGTAACCATTCAAGCCGGAGGCGAAGTTGCAATTTCCGGAGACACGGAAAGCGGCATAATCGCCAAAAGTTTTACGATGGAAGGCGGAAAGCTGACCGCAACATCGGTTAACGGCAGCGCCGACACCGGAATTTTCGTTAAATCGGACAGTTCAGACATAAACTTGAATGGCGGCACCATCGAGTTAACAAATTCACGCATCTACAAAGGCAATGATACAGAGACAAGCGGAGATATTAATATTTCCGGTGGAGATATTACTTTGAATAAAGATGCCTATATTGAAATGCGGAAAGAAAACAGCGGTAATGTCAATATAACCGGTGGCAACTTACTCTTAAATGAAAATTCAGCCTTGCTCATCAATAGCAACAATGACCAAGAAGTTGAGGGCAACGCCTCCAAGGTGATAATCAATGGGGAAGGGGCGCAAATTACGGCAACCGGAAACAACCGCATCACGGGAAATATTGATTTTACGAACGGAACCCTAACAGTCAGCGACAATGCAAGTTTGACTTCCGGTGATATAACTATGTCCGGTGAAGATGCTCAGATAGATTTGTCCGGCCAGTTGAATACAAATATTTCCGGCAATGGAAATATCACATTCCAAAATTCGTCCTCAAATATTAAAGGGAATGTCTCAGGCTCTCATTTAACCTTTGAAGCAGACCATTCTTTAAGCCAAGCTATTTCGGGCGGTATTTCTAATTTAGCCTCTTTGAGTGTTAATAAAGGAACATTGACGTATGATAAACCTTCGGAAGGTCTTTTAGGTGATGTGAAGGTTGCTCAAGGAGCGGGATTAAATGTTAATAAATTTATGCAAACCAATGATTTAACGCTTAACGGAAAAGTCAGCATCAATGATGATGTCGCCGCACAAGGAAACATCAAAATAGCCGATGCCTCGATTGATTTGAACGGCAAGTCATTAAATGCCATAAAAGAAGGTATTACAATGACGAGCGGAACCATCAATATGAACAATGGCTCAGGCGACCAAGATTTAACCCTTTGGGCGGCTAAAGATATTAATATCTTGGGCGGTACAATTAATATGAATGGTCGCGAAGCATACATTGACACATTTTATGACTTGCTTAACCCTGATGACCATACACCGCTCCCAAAACCGGACACTCCTGGAAATATTAATATTTCTAATGCGACCATTAACGTTAACAGCAATTCGGCGGAAATATCTTCCGAAGGAAAGATTAATGTTTCCGATAATGCGGTCATCAATATCGCATCTGGTGCAAAATTATCTTCTTATGAGAGCTTTAGCATTAAAAATGCAGATTTAGTATTAGGTGATAAGGCCACTATCAATCTTACCGGTACCGGCGCAATTAATATTGCCGGTAATTTGGCGGCAAATGTTGAAGGTGATGGTAATCTGAACATTAAGTCTTCTAATGCGGTAATTGATGGTGATATCAAAGGCTCGCAATTAACCTTTGAGGCAGACCATTCTTTGAGTAAAGCTCTGTTGGGTGAGAATATTGAATTAGCCTCTTTGAACGTTAACAAAGGTACGTTGACTTTTGATAAACAACCAACTTCAATCACCAATTTGAATGTTGCCGGAGGTTTGGACATTGGTACCAATACCGTAAAAGCTACCAATGTTTCCTTCAAAGACAACTCCACGCTTAAATTCACGGTTGCCGGTAAAGAAGACGGAAGTTATGGTAAAATTCAAGCTAGTACGATAGATATTAGCACAACCGGTACCAAACTTGATTTAACCTTAAACAGCAGTGTTTTGGGTAAAGATGAAGCAAAAGATTTTACTATTCTTGATGGTAGTGTCAGCGGAGATTTTGCGGAGTTAAGCAAAAACAGCCGTTATGAATTTGAAAAATTAGGAAACGGTCAATATAAAATTACCGGAAAAGCCTCAGCGGCTGATATTGCGACAGAAGCCGGCGGTAATGCCAACAATGTCGGCACTGCAACGGCTTGGGATGGTGTTTCTTTAGATAACCCAAGCGGTTCAACTTCCGGACAAGTTGCCAATGCCTTGGCTGAATTGGCTGGTAAACCGGATGCCGCCTCACAAAAGGCTTATGTAGATGCTTTGACCGCGGTTGCTCCTGAGGTTGCGCCAATGGTTCAACATACACAAACCGAAACCGCAAACCAAGTCTTTGGCGCTGTCGGTACACGTTTAACCGGTGGTTCTGTTTCTACCGGTGGTGAAGGTATGTCTTCCGGTGATAATATCTTTGAGCGTGCCGCAATGTGGGTTCAAGGCTTGTTTAATAAATCTAAACTTGATGACACTTCAAAATCTTATGGCTTTGATGCAGATTCAAACGGTATCGCCATGGGTGCTGAAAAATATGTAACGGAAGACACCAAAGTCGGTTTAGGTTATGCTTATACCAACACCGATATTGACGGCTTCAAAAGAGATACTGATGTCGATACACATACCGCCTTTGTTTATGGCGAATATAAGCCGAGTAATTGGTATGTTAACGGTATCGCCTCATACGGCTGGTCAGATTATGACGAAAGCAAGAATGTTGCCGGAGTTAATGTTAAGTCTGACTATGATGCCGAAACCTTTGGTTTGCAAGCTATGGCCGGTTATGACATGCAAATGAAACACTTCGGTTTAACTCCTGAAGTTGGTTTGCGCTATGTTCACATTAGCCAAGACAGCTATAAAGATTCTGCCGACCAAAGAGTATCTGCAAATGATAGCGATATCTTAACCGGTGTTATCGGTGCTAAAGTCAGCAAAACTTGGACGCTTGAAAACGGTATGAACATTAAACCGGAAGCACGCATTGCCGCAACTTATGACCTGATGAACGATGACACAAACTCTGTCGTAACTTTGGCCAATGGTTCGGCTTATGCGGTCGATGGCGAAGCTCTTGACCGTTTCGGAATGGAATTCGGTGCCGGTGTAACTGCGGAAGTTAACGACAATGTTGAGCTTTCTCTCGGTTATGAGGGCAAATTCCGCGATAATTACGAAGACCATACAGGCTTGATTAACGCTAAATATAAGTTTTAGGAGGACTTGTCAAAATTTATTTTGACGTAAAAATGTCATCTTCAGAGCGAACAGAGCGTAAGTGAATGTAAGACCCGGAGATCTGGCGTTAAATCACTAAAACGAAACAGCCTCGGATAAAAATATTCGAGGCTGCTTTTATATAAATTGTTAAATAAGTTCAAAATATGTAAAGAAAAAATCCAGTTATTCAAAAGCAATAAACCAATATCAATAAGTTTCAGATTTCAGAATATCTTAACAGTTCCTATTGCTCAGAATATCATTGGTTAGTTGAGTTGATTGAATATGATAATAATAGTTTTAGGCGTAGAGGAGAAATTTATGGTATCAAATCGGCTGTGTTTTTATCACAATCTATTTTTGTTTTGTTATTTATTCTATCTCTAATGAGTCAAATCGGCTTTGTCATCACATTCAATTCTTGCTTGATGGAGATATTCTTTTACTGTATTTTGAATCCAATATGTCGCCTTCCCAATTGCTATGGTGTTATACATATTTCCTCCGCGCACAGATGCAAAATCGCTATATTGTATCATATCATGAGCACAGGCATAATAGGCTGTAACCAGTGTATCAAAATTCTTTTTGACCTCAGCATTGTATTTTTTATAATTTCTGTCAAAAAGTTTATGGGCAACAGCAATAGAACAATCACCAAAATCATAAGCCGCATTATTCATATCTGCAGTTGAGGGAGCATCGGCCATTTGAATTTTGCAATTCGCCAATTCTTCTTCCAAACTACGAAGAAATGCATCTTCTTCACCTGAACATTTTTCTTGTTTGTCAGTGTAGGTTGATACTTTTTCTTCTGCTGCGGAAGCTTGTATAGATAATGCCAATGCCATTATTAATAATAAAATAAATCTCATCCCGCTATTCCTTATGAGTTTGAAGAGGCTTTACTTCCATCTTCTTAAAGGCAACAATCATTAAAACACCATAAATAATTAATGGTAAGAAAAAGAATATTGCTCCAAGAATGGCATTCCCCAGACTGCCAAGTGTTAAGATAATATTTTTTTGTTTAAACAAAAAATACAAATAAACAAATATATATAATAACCATTCAGGAATTATTACTTGCCAAGATAAGGCTTTGTATAAATAATTTTTTCCATAAATTTTCAGCCCTGTGTAGAGGGGAAAGGCTTGAAAATAAAAACAAATGATTGTAAATGTTTCATAACGACATGGGGCTTGTTCATCTTTTCTAAACCAATGAAAATAGTTATTCCAACCAAATTCCAGATAATTTTGAATTTGAGCCCCAAAAGCAGGAGTAATACAGATTTCGCCACTTTGATGGTCATTCGTCATCATTGTTCCCCATAATAGAGACAAAACAATAATCAGTAGCTCTAGTATAATGTATTTTACTATTTTCATAGGTTTCTCTTTTTACTTGCTTTTTATTTTCATTATATGCATGTTGCACCCAGATATTATAAATACAGAACACAGAATAAAAGGAACAAATAGTAGCAATATTCCGATTAAAGCATTTATGAAACTATAACTTGTTAACACTAGACCTGGCTGCAAAAATAACCATATCATAAATAGAGCAATGTAAAATATATATTCTGAAATAACAAATTTATATTTAAGCGTTATTGAAAGCTTAAACATTCCATACACCTTTAACAAAGCATATGCAGGAAAACAACTTAAAAAATATAAGCACCATGCTGCAAAAGTTATACGGCATGGCATTTGTTCTATATTTGAAAACCATTGAAAATAGTTATTCCAGCCTAATGCCAGATAGTTACCAATATTTATTCCATAATTTGCTGTTAGGCATGTTTCTCCAGGTTTGAGCATTGAGATAAAAAATAAATCTCCCCAAAACCAAGCGGCGATAATAAATATTAGTTCCAGAATGACATAAAATAAAATTTTCATTATTTTCCTTTTTTTGATTTAAATTTTGGCATTTCCAATGGGTTATTCCAAGTTTTATTTTTATAATATTCTTTGGCCCGAGCACCATAATCATTTACTTCTTTTAATCCTGTACCATTCCATAAAGTAGCAATTTTGGCAATATCTTTATCCGGAACAGCATCATATATGGATTTAAGAACCCTTACGCCGAGTTCTATGTTTTGCTCAGGATCATTAACATCATATTGTTTTCCTTGAAAGTTACCCCACGTCTTTCCTTGAATATTCATAGGAAGGGTACTTTCAGAAATTTTTATAATATCAGCCAATTTGTTGTATCCATATTTATGATAATCAGAATTTTCTGAATATATTATAGCTTTTGTTATATTAGGGTCAAGCCCATATCGTTGAGAATATTTTTCTATTTGTTTGCTATATTTATCTACATAATCTCTTCCCCAGTTGTGTAAATGTTCAGGTAATAAGTCTGGTTTGGCATTAGGATTATCGGCAATATTAATATATATTTTTTTGCCTGATTTAAGAGCATCTATTCTGTCTTTAGCACTCATTCCATTTCCATTTATTGATATTTGTGGATTTTTTATTTCTTGTTTTATGTCAATTTTGGGAGAGCTTTTAGCCCATGGAGTTTGATTTTCTGTTTTGTCAGATATTTTTAAATCTTGAGATTTTATATTTGAAGAAGATTTTTCATCAGATTTAATATTGTTAAAGATATTAGAAATTCCACTCATAAAAGAACCATCATCTTTACTTTGTGAAGATTTGTTTGCTGTTAATGAATTAAAGCTGTTTTCCAACAAATTTTTAGAGCTGAATTTATAGCCTTTGTATTTGTCTTCTTGAGATTGTTTTTGAATAGGATAATTAAAAAAATATATTTTTTGAAAAATAGACAAAATAATGCTTGCATAGCATGTCAAAATGTGGTATATACTATTTCAGAAAAAAATATTTTTATGTTAAATAAAAAAATTTTATCATTATGGAAACAAAAACATTTTTTGAAAAAGTAAAAGAATTAGCTAGAGAAAATAGTTTCAAATGTAATGCCGCCGGTCGTCGGTTTGTGGCTGATAAAATTCAGGTAACAGAACCACGCTTGTTTAACGGCGATATCATTAAAACCTTGAAGCTGGCTGAAGAAGTCGGTGGATGCAAGCCCGGTGAAGAATTTGAATATGTCAATGCACAAGGCAGAAAATCCGTTTTTCGTGTTTGTGAATTAACAAATATTCCAAAGGATTTGACTAACCCTGTGCTGGCTGGTTTTTCTGGAACGATGGCTTTGCCAACATACTTGATGGAAGCCGTACGTATCTATGCAAAACAGACCGGTAAAGTTTTACCTCTATTGCTTGTCGGAAAAGAAGGCAATAAAGGCTTGTTTGGCAAGGTCTTTGACCGTACCGAAGGCTTGATGATTGAGGCAGAAAACAAGACTTACATGAACATTTTGGAGCTCATGGCACCTTCTGCTTGGGTTCGTGAGAATGAACGTGTTTGTCAAGACACAGACACTGCCGGAAACTTGGATGAGTTGGCAGCTTTTACGAGAGCACAAGGAAAAGAAGTAACATTTATTCTTTGTACCGGACAGCCATGGTATGACAAACGTGTGGTTGCCGAGTTTGCTTGGCATGCAAGAGAAGAAAAATATAAGGATGTGAAGATGAACTTCGTTCTGATTCATTGTCCGTTGTATTTGAACTTCCATGTAATTGACGGTCGTCCTTCCGAGTTGTCTCTGGGATATGCTCAAGCTTCTGTTGGTCCTCTTTGCAAAGACACAATCGGCTTTGACGGCACGACGACTTCAGCAAATCCAGAACGTTTCTTGATGCCTGGGGTGAAGGAATTCGATTGGACACAGTTGAAAGAACTCATCAAAAACTATGCCAACATGGGCTGGCCGAACTATGAAGAAATTCTGTTTGGCTCTAACCATGAAGATGCTGTCACAAATGTTTTGGTTGCGGACTTATACGCTCGTGCTTCCTTTGCGGAGGACAGCTATGATGAAGAAATTCGTCAAGATGTAGCTGCATATCAGGCATTTGCCGGTGTCTATGAAGGTGGTGATTTCTTAGCCCACTTGCAGAACACGCCGGACGTAAGTTTCTTTAACCGCTAAATTTTTACTTTATTTATTAACCCTAAAAACTAAAAATTATGGGAAAAGATTATCAGAGCTCAAGTAGTAGCTCAGACCTTGGTTACACTCCTAACCCGAATTATCCGGAGCCATCAGATCATAGTGATGGTAAAGAGTATTCTTGGCAGAAAGAGGAACGTGAACACGGACTTTCTGTTGAGGATTATAAAACCCGATACATTTGGGGCGGTGACCGTATTGACAAGGACTAAAGTGGAGGTTTTTACTTCGGCTTTGTAGAAAATGAAAGGAATCCAAATATTTGGGTTCCTTTTTTTATAAAAAAATCCGAAGAACTAAATCTTCGGATTTTGGACACACTTAACCTAAGTGATAATTAGTCTATAACAAATATATATGCAATTTTCAGGATATAAATAAAATATATCAACAACTTTTAATGTTTTTCTGTTTTACAATCCTTAAAATGATAGATATAATATTTTTGAAAATATGATTGATAATAAAAATTAACATAAACAATAAGTTATGGAGAAAATATAGACTTTTTTCGGGATCCCCGGAACGGGTGGGCACGACGTGTAAAACCCGAGCCAAAATCAAAGTGTTAGCATAAAATTTTGGACTTCTTGACCTCAATGACAACAGGTCGAAATATCTATTTAACAATATTTTCAATTTTGATATTTATACTTTATTTATCTTAATCTTGGGAGCGTGATGATGAAAAAGATTTTATGTCTATTAGCAATTTTTTTTGTGATTAGTCCAGTTAATGCAGAAGAAAATTTAATTCCTCAAAAGTTAGCAGAACAGCAGGCTAAAACAATCTATGAAGACTGTGAGAAAAAAATTTCATTAGTAAATGAAAATAACGTAATTATTGGCAATATTGCCGATGTTGAACGCGTGCGTAAAATTAAAAATTGTATTAAGGATAATATCTTGAAGCAAATTCAAGATTATTTACAACCAGAAGAAATTGATAATTTCACTAAAAATATAGAAACAGATGAAAATGCGAGATTTGATTTATATAAATCCTTATATTTTTGTTCGGAATATAGTGGTGAACAGGAATGTAAAAATCAATATAAAAATGATACGTCTTTAGGTAAATTAATGCTGGAGCATAGATTAAAAGGGGATATGTATAATTTATTGATTGATGTTTTGGAGGCAAAAAATGGCGGCTTTAATTTTTAAGCCGCCATTAATTCATTATAATCCTAAATATTTTAATGCTTCGTCTAATTCATTAGGATAACGTTTATTAACAATGTTATCTTTTTCATTCTGGGTTATTTTCCCGTCTCCTGGATGTTGGCTAACAGGTAATGAATTAACATAATCTGTACGTTTTTTATACAAAGCCTTAAGTAAAGTTGCATCGTCAACCTTAATATCCTTTTTTTGTAGCTCTTCTAGTGTGTTATTTACAATTTGAGCAGCTTTTCCATGTTGAACACTCATTGAGTATAATGCATCTTTAACAACAGGATGTCTGCTATTAATATTTAATAATTCTTTATTTTGAACAGAATTAAGAAGTGGTTGCAAGTGTGTGTTAATAATAAAATTATATTGAGAATTATTAAAATTATCGTTTTGAGATAAAGCTTTCCACGCTTTAACAAAATTTGGGTCTTGTAAAATAGCGGCTTTATTACCTCCTGCCTTTTCCAATTCTTCAGAAAATTCCTTATACTGAGGATTGTTTTTTATAAAATTAAGATATTTATTCATTGTTCCCGTATAAGTAGCTATTTGATATGCCCCATAACTAGGTCCTCCAGAATTATCCTTTCCTATTGCAGCAGGATCATTTCCAGATTCTGAAATTCCACTTAATGTGCCTATTTTATATGACAAATTAGTATTTGTATTTCCTTTGTTATTTTGAGCGATTTTGTAGGAAGCTGTATTATTTCCGATTGATTTCGGAGATAAAACCTTGCCGATTTTGGAGCTTTCATCTGTCGCAGTTTTAGCAATAGATTGAGGTAAAGATGCGTTTGAAGAAGATTTTTCATCAGATTTAATATTGTTAAAGATATTAGAAATTCCACTCATAAAAGAACCATCATCTTT
>CALXTV010000008.1 GCA_944391505.1 uncultured Alphaproteobacteria bacterium
CGTTCTGCTGCTGTCCGTCCAATCCGCCGCCGCTCAGGTCTGCACCACCCCGCCGACCTGCGATGCCCTCGGTTACACTAAATCCGCCTCGGAATGCTCCGGTATGACGATGTTAAAGTGTCCCCTCGACCAGACAAAAGTCTACTGTCCGAGCGCCGACGAAATCAACTCATCTGGAACATATAAGGTCGGGGATTACTATTACTACAATAACAATGCCGTTGGCAAGGTTATTGCCGTAAACGGAACCGAGCTAACCGTCGCCAGTATTCCAAGTGCAGCAACAGAAGTTTCTACAGAGGGGTTAGCCTCTTATTGCTCCTCTCTTAATTCGGCAGCAGCGGCCTGGACGCCTATCGCAACAAAAGACGATTGTAAAAAAGCAAAACAAGTATGGAGTGAGCTCGGAAATTCTTGGAACGGAACAATTATAACCTCAGGAAACTCTCATTACTGTTCGAACAACTGTTTTTGTTACTCAACACCAAGCTCAAGTAACACATATTACTACGTATGCCTGTCAACATTCAAAGCTTAAAGCTCAGCCCTCTCTTGTCAGAGGGCTTTTTCAAAAAGTTCTATTCGGGCAGCAGCATATATCCCTTGCCGCGCACTGTTTGCAAATAACGCGGATTTTTGGAATCTTTTTCAATTTTCTTGCGCAGCCTGGTAATCTGAACGTCAATAGAACGGGGACTTTGCCCTGCCCCAAGCATCTCCGCCAGTTTTTCGCGCGTAAAAATCTGCCCGGACTTTTGCCCCAACACGCCGAGCAACGCCTGCTCAACCGGCGTAATATGAATAATCTGTCCCTGTTTGGAATGAAGTTCTTTTTTGTTCAGGTCATAAATACAAAGCCCCAAATCAAGCTTATCCCTGACCTCGTTGCGAACCTGCGGCGCACGTTTCAAAATACTCTTAATCCGCAGTACCAGTTCAAGCGGTTCAAACGGTTTGGGCAGGTAATCGTCGGCACCGGCCGAAAGCCCGGTAATCCGATCTGCCGTTTCGCCCATTGCCGTCAGCATAATAACCGGCAGATTGCTTTCCGCACGAAACTTTTCCAAAAATTCCAGCCCGCTTTCGTTTGGCATCATAATATCGACAATCAACAAATCGAACCGATATTCTTTCAACCTTTCGCGAGCTTCGGCCGCATCTTTGGCCGCCGATACATAGAACCCGTTTTCACGCAAAAACCTTTGCAGAAGCGAACGCAGACGGGTGTCGTCGTCAACGACCAGAATATGCGCTTTATCTTTCTCCATTCAGATAACTATGCCTTTTCGGAAGCTGCCTTTTTTGCCGCCGGCCGGCGTCCCGGCTTCCGCCCCGGTTTGCGGCCGGGTCTTCCTGCCTTTTTGACGGATTTCTGTCCGGGCTTGCGACCGCGTTTCTTCGGCGCTTCAATTTTTTCTTCCGTCTTTACGGCCGCTTTCTCCGCTTTTGCCGCGGCTTTGTTCTTTTTTTCTATCTTCTTGATATAATCCAGACTTTTTTGGAAATACTGATAACCGGTAATAAAGGTCAGAACACCGGCGATCCACAGCAAAATCTCGCCGATACCGCCCCACAGCCAGAAACCTTTCAACAGCATCATCGACAGCGCCGTCATCTGAAAACCGGTTTTCCATTTGGCCAGACGCGTAACCGGCATACCGACCTTGACTTCCATCAAAAATTCACGCAGTCCGGAAACCAGAATTTCGCGGCAGAGAATAACAATAACCGGAATATAACTGAGCTTGCAGACAACCATGCCCGGAACCGCCAGAATAACCACCAGCGCCGATGTTACCAGCAGCTTGTCGGCAATCGGATCCAGCAGCCGGCCGAAAGCGGAAGTTTCGTTACGCGAACGTGCCAGATAACCGTCCAGATAGTCGGTAATAGAAGCCACGATAAACAAAATCGCCGCCACTAACTGCCACAACGTGGCGTGAATATAAACCATCATGAAAATAACGGGAATAACGACAATGCGGGAAATCGTCAGAAGATTCGGTAAGCTGTACACTTTTTGCATCCTTTACAAAAATATATTAGCGAAATATTTGCAAGTATCATAAGACAGTTTTTTTATTTGTGAAAGTAGTTATAAATCTTTTCCGCTGTTTTTTTGCTGATTCCTTCAACTTTTTCAATATCTTTGACCGAGGCCTGGGAAACTGCCTCTACCGAACCGAAATAATTCAGCAGGTCATGCTTCCGCCGGCTGCCGATTCCGTCCACCTCGTCCAGCCGGGATTTTGAAATTGACTTGGCGCGTCTTTTGCGGTGCGTTCCGATAGCAAAACGGTGCGCCTCGTCGCGCAGATTCTGCATATAAAAAGCAATCGGCGACTGAAACGGCAGAGCAAAGCTTTCCCGCCCGGCCATATGGTAAAATTCCTTGCCCGCATTCCGATCCGGTCCTTTGGAAATGGCTATAATCGAAATGCCGGAGAGGTCAAAATCCTTAAGACATTCGTGTACGGCATGCAGTTGGCCGAGACCGCCGTCAAGCAAAATCACGTCCGGTCTGTTTTCCGGCGTCATCCGGTTAAAACGACGGGTCAGCACTTCTTTCATCATCGCAAAATCGTCATTGGTAATTTCGGAATTTTTGATATTAAAAGTGCGGTACTGCTTCTTGTCAAAACCCTCCGGCGTCGCCACCACCATGGCGCCGATGGCATAACTTCCCTGAATATGCGAATTGTCATAAACCTCAATCCGCTGCGGTATCCGCGGCAGATTGAAAATCCGCACAAATTCTTCCAGATTGCTTTTAACCGACGCCTCTTCGGCAATTTTACGGTCAATCGACGCCAGCGCGTTTTCCTTGGCATTGGCCGCCAGCTTGGCCTTATTGCCTTTCTGATAGGTATTGATTTTGGCACCGGTGGCTTCTTCAAGAAAATCTTTGTTTTCCAGTTCTTCGGAAAGAATAATTTCTTTCGGCGGAATATGACGCGTATAAAAACTGCTCAGAAAAGCCTCAAGAATTTCGCCGGCCGAAGCACCCTCAACCCGCTTCGGAAAATAAGGCACGTTTCCGCAGTTTTGCCCCGAACGCACAAAAAAGACCTGAATGCAGACCAAATCGTTTTTACGTGCCAGCGCAATAATGTCTGCCGACTTAATGTCCGCATATTCTACCTGATTTCCCTGCTGAATATTGGTCAGCGCCCGGATGCGGTCACGCAGCACCATTGCCAGCTCATAATTCTGCACATCGCTGGCCTCCTGCATTTTTCGCGACAGTTCTTCCTGAATCTTAGAGTTTTTTCCTTCCAGAAAATCCACCGCATCGCGCACCAGCCGCCGATAGTTTTCCGGCGAAATTTTACCGACGCAGGGAGCCGAACAGCGTTTAATCTGATACATCAGACACGGCCGGTCGCGATGTTTGAAAACACTGTCGCGGCAGGTTCGCAGCAAAAAAGCCTTCTGCACCGTATCCAGTGTGGAGTTAACCGCCAGCACGCTGGCAAACGGCCCGAAATATTTGCTTTTGTCATGACGCTTGCCGCGATATTTGCGCAAGCACGGAAATTCCGATTGTATGTCAATCACCAGATGCGGAAAAGTCTTGTCGTCTTTAAGCAGAATATTGTAACGCGGCTCAAGCTTTTTAATCAGCTCGTTTTCCATCAGTAACGCCTTGGCCTCGTTTTCAACAATAATAAACTCCATCCGCCTGATTTCCGAAACCATCCGCTGCAAACGAACCGGCAGCTTGTCGATATGCGAATAGGCGACGATTCTCTTTTTTATGTTTTTGGCCTTGCCCACATACAAAACTTTGTCGCCCTCGCCCAGCATCCGATATACGCCGGGCTTTTCGGGAGCAATCTTAATGTTTTTTTTCAGAACTGATAAACCGTGTTTGATATCCGCCACTCTAACCGCCTCCGGACAAATAAAAGTCTATGACAATGTAATGGCTGCCACGCTTAAAATCAAACTCTTTCTGAAAGAAGACAAATATTTTTAATGAAAACTTAAAAAATCTGTGGTATACTGAATTCTGATTTAAGGAGAAAGAAAATGTCCGAACTGGGTGCTCTGAGTTCTTATGCTTTATCCGTTCAGCAGATGCAGATGTCGCTGATTAAAAATGCCGTTGAAATGCAGCAGGAAGTCATTGAAGTTTTGCTGGACGGCAGCCGTATGGTATCTCCGTCTCCAACCAACGGACACAATGTCGACATCTCTGTCTGATTAAAGTTTTTTTTACCAAGGAACACCCCGCGGGGTGTTCTTTTTTATGTCAGACTGATCATGGACAAGAACGAAATCATCAGAATACCGGACAGAAAAAACTTCAGCGCCGAGCCGAGCACATTCAGCATTGTCGCACCGACGTCAAGATCATAACCGCCCTCCCGGTATACTTTTTTAAAAACAAAATTATATATAAAAGCAATCAGCACACCCAGCAGATAAAAACGATAGTCAAAAAACAACGCCGTCATCTGCTCTGCCGTCAGATAAATGTAACAGAAAATTCCGGTAAAAATCCCGAGCAGCACCATCGGGTTGAAAATGGCTCCCGACGTAAAGAGAGACAAAATACCTTTAATCAAATCGTCTTACCCCAAACCCGCCGCGAAAAGATTCTGGCATCACGGCTTTCCGAAGCGCTCGGCCACACACAGCGCGAACCGCTGCTGACCATATTCCCGTTTTTAAAAGTCGTCGTTGCCAGCAACGAAAGATTGCCGCGCTTTTTAATCTGATAGGGTTTGTTCTTTTCCCAGTCAAAACCGGTGTGTGTGTTATTCATTATCAAGCCTCGCTTTCGTATAGATACAAGTCTATATAGTATTAACTTTAGGCAAATAAAGTAAACAAATGTTTAACCCATGCCGAACTTTAGGGCATAACCTTTACGGACTCGTACCCGGGGGCCTGTTCCAAAACCGCGGAAATTTCACGGTTAATCTCATCAGCAAACGCAGCGTCGTCGCTCCAGACCCAAACCTGTATCTTTGGTTCGGTACCCGACTTTCTTACCAAAATCCGCCCTTTGCCTTCAATCTTCCGTTCGCCTTCGGCTATGGCTTTTTTAAAGGCGGGCAGTTCAAAAGCGGCCAGCATTTCCTCCTTGCCTGCAAAACGGGTATCAACGCGTTTTTTATACATCGGAACAAACAACGGAAAAATTTCGCTCATTTTTTTGCCGCTCTCCAACAGTCCCCTGCTGACTATTAACGCGGCAATCATCGCATCACCGGTACGGGCATAGTCGGAAAGCACCATATGCCCCGATTCTTCGCCGCCGACATTGGCACCGTGTTTCTTCATTTCTTCAATCACATAACGTTCGCCGACCCCGGAACGCACACAGTCAATACCCGCAGCCTGCAAAAAACGATCCAGCGCCGGATTGGAAACAATCGTCGCCACCACCGTATTGCCCTTAAGCAGCGATTTTTCCTTCAGATACCGCCCCAAAAAGGCAATAACCTGATCACCGTCAAGACGGACACCTTTTTCATCGCAGATAATAATTCTGTCGCCGTCGCCGTCCACTGCAATTCCGAGCTGGGCATGAGAGCCGAGCACCGTTTCGACCATTTTCTCAATATCCTGCGAACCGCAGTCTTTATTAATGTTCCAGCCGTCCGGTTTATTTCCCGTGGCGATTACCCCGGCACCGAGTTCCATAAACACTCTGGGCATAATCTCCGAAAAAACCCCGTTGGCGCAATCCAAAACCACCCGCAGACCTTTCAAGGGCTTTCCGGCCGGCAAGGCAGACATCGCCTGAACAATATATTTGTTAACCAGTGTTTCTTCGCTGCTGACCCGGCCGATTTTTTCCGGCGAAAGCGCAAATTCACCCTTGGCAATCAGCTCTTCCAGCTCTGACGTCACCTTGTCCGAAAACTTTGAACCATCGGCCGCAATCAGTTTAATCCCGTTGTCGTGCCACGGATTGTGCGAAGCGGTAATCATCACGGACATATCAACCCTCAAATCCGGCGTCAGTGTCGTTACCGCCGGAGTCGGCAGAACACCGAGGCGGATGACGTCAACACCGGCCGATACAAATCCGGCAATCATCGCAGCCTCGAGCATTTCGCCGGAAAGACGCGTATCCCGACCGATGGCGACACGATGTTCTTTGGTGCAGGTTAACTGCCCGGCAGCCGTCGCCAGCTTCAGGGCAAACTCTGCCGTCATCGGATAAATATTAGCCTTACCGCGCACGCCGTCGGTGCCGAATAATTTTGCGCCCATTACTGAAATCCTTTCCAAACAAATTTTACAATGCTTCATATCATAAAACCCGGACATAAAAAAACAACACCCGAGAACAGATATTCACCTCAAGTGTTGTTAATATTTGTTACAGTCCGACCTTTCCGGCCGCAGTCAAATGCCTAAATCTCGGGAATGGAGGCATGTGTCCGTTTTTCCTCACAAACCGGACATTCCTTGGATTTGTCCACCTTTTCACCAGCCAAAACCTGCTTGATTTCGTCACCGGTCAGGGTTTCATATTCCATCAGAGCCTGTGCCAGTGTCTCCCATTCCTTGCTTTTCTCCTTAAGCAGCTTCTGTGCGCCGGCATAGCCTTCGGTAACCAGACGCTTGATTTCGGCATCAACCAGCCGTGCGGTGTCCTCACTCATGTTTTTGTTCTGCGTAACCGACTTGCCGAGAAAAACCTCACCGGAATTTTCGGCATACAGGACCGGTCCGAGCTTGTCACTCATACCCCATTCGGTAACCATGGAACGAGCCAGATTGGTTGCCGCGGAAATATCGGCGGAAGCGCCAGAGGTAACCTTATCGTAACCGAACTTCATCTCTTCGGCCACCCTGCCGCCCATCAGAATAATCAGGCGCGACAGCATCTTGGAACGCGAATAGGAATACTGATCTTTTTCCGGAAGCTGCTGTACCATACCCAAAGCCCGCCCACGCGGAATAATCGTTGCCTTGTGTATCGGATCGGTATCCGGCACAAACAGCGAACAGATGGCATGACCGGCTTCATGATAAGCCGTCAATGTTTTCTCCGCCTCATCCATCGCCATTGAACGACGCTCATTGCCCATCAGAACTTTGTCCTTGGCATCATCAAAATCTTTTGAGGTAACTTTGTTTTTGTTCTTGCGAGCCGCCAGCAGTGCCGCCTCATTAACCAGATTCGCCAGATCAGCGCCGGAAAACCCAGGCGTGCCGCGGGCAATAATCGACAAATTGACGTCTTTGGCCAAAGGTACCTTGCGGGTATGCACCTTCAGAATATCCTCACGCCCTTTAATGTCCGGATTCGAAACCGTAACCTGACGGTCAAAACGCCCCGGACGCAGCAAAGCCGGATCAAGAACGTCCGGACGGTTGGTCGCCGCAATCAGAATAACGTTCTCGTTTGGTTCAAAACCGTCCATCTCGACCAGAAGCTGGTTCAGCGTCTGTTCACGCTCGTCGTTTCCGCCGCCCAAACCGGCACCGCGATGACGTCCGACCGCATCAATTTCGTCAATAAACAACAGACAGGGCGCATTCTTCTTCGCCTGAGCAAACATATCGCGGACACGCGACGCACCCACGCCGACAAACATCTCGACAAAGTCCGAACCCGAAATCGAGAAAAACGGAACATTTGCTTCACCGGCTACCGCTTTAGCCAGCAGCGTTTTACCGGTTCCCGGAGGGCCGACCAGAAGAACGCCCTTCGGAATTTTACCGCCCAAACGCTGAAACTTGGACGGATCTTTCAGAAAATCAATAACCTCTTCCAGTTCCTGTTTGGATTCGTCAGCACCGGCCACATCGGCAAAAGTGACCTTTTTGGTGTTTTCAATCAGCCGGGCACGCGACTTCCCGAAACTCATCGCCTTATTGTTTCCGGAACTGGCCTGACGCATGAAATATACCCAAACGCCGATAAGCAAAATCATCGGGAACCACGAAATCAACACGCTCCAAAAAGTTCCGGCAGCACTGCCTTCCGGCTTTGCTGTAACTTTCACGCCGCTGCTGCGCAGTGTTTCGACCATTGTCGGATCCTCCGGCGCATAAGTATAAAACTTGTGCCCATCCACATACGAACCCGAAATCTCCGCGCCCGTAATCGTTACTTCGCTGATTCGCTTGTTTTCAACGTCTTTCATAAAATCGGAAAACGCCAGATTCTCTGCCGTTGCCTGAGCCGAACCCTCTCCGAACACATTCATCAGAGACGTCAGCAGCACAATGGCTATCAGCCAGACAATAATACTTCTTCCTGCTCTCATCGTGATTCCTTACAGTTTAATTACAGCTTATTCATATATAGGGAGGATTTACCTAAAACTCAAGAGCTTTTATAAAGACTGAGTTTCAGTTTGTAGGGAAGCGAAAGGCGCTCATACTGCGGATGCAAAGCGACATAAGCCTCCCAGTCTTTTTTTGACAGACGAACCAGCCCTTTAAGTTCAGGAACAATCCACAATTTATTGCGAAAAGACAAGATTTCGCAGCCGGCCAGTGTCGCACCGCGAAACTTTTCGGTAAACAGCCGCTGCTGCAAACGCTCGACATCGTCGGCACGCGGAATATAATCACGACGGCCGATTTCTTTCAGCAGCGAACACAAGACCCTGAAACAAATTTCTGCCGGCAAAATCTCCAACTGTTTTACCGAAACGGAAACACCGGCCGTACCGTAGCGACAGACATAGTGACGGATAAAATGCGCTGTTTGTTCCTCCAGACAATCCCGGCTCCGCGCCAAAACCGACATCGTATCGACAATCCGCTCCGGCGTAATATCAAGAGCCGCCGTCAACTGCGGCAAAAATTTGCGCACCCGCACCCGCAGATAATCGTCACAGGCATTGCTCGCATCTTCAACCCAGGAAACTTTCTGTGCGCGCAAAAAATTTTTCAGTTTATCCGGATGAACCGATAACAGCGGCCGAATAAGCCGGATAGAATTTTTTTCGCTGACGGGAGCCATACCGCACAAACCGTTTAAGCCGCTGCCACGCTGCAAACGCATCAAAAAGGTTTCCGCCTGATCCAACAAATGATGCGCCACCGCCAGCGTACCGATGCCATTTTCGGAACACCAGCCGCAAAGCAGATTATAACGAGCCGTTCGCGCCACTTCTTCAATACCTTTTTCCGGTTTTTCCCCTTTCCATATCAGAATATGATGTTCAATTTGGCGTTCTGCTGCCAGTTTTGCGACATATTCGGCCTCGGCGCGGGATTCCGGACGTAAACCGTGGTCCACCGTCAGAGCGACAACCCGGCGACCCTGCGGGCGCAAAAAAGCATCCAACATCAAAAGCAGCGCCAATGAATCGGCACCGCCGGAAACTCCGGCCGCAACAATATCGTCATCAATCTGATATTTTTCAAAAAATTCCTGCAACATTGTTTACACACATATTCAAAGCGCCTCTTTTCCGAAAAACCGGTTTGTACGACACTGCGTCAGAAAGATTTCGGCTCAGAGAAACATCATCACGCTTTTTTACTTGCAGCCAAGCTTCGAAGCCTCACTCTTTGCCCGGTTGAGAAGCGCGGCTTCGGCTTTCGGAAATTCTTTCGGCAGCGACGTAAAGGCAACACAGGCCTCCTCATTTTTCTTCAGTTCGCGCATGGACATACCGAGTTTCAGCAAACTGTCCGGACCTTTCGGCCCCTTATATTTTTCATAGCCCTTGGCAAAAGCCACCGCCGCTTTGGTAAAATCTTTGCGGCCGTAATAAACCTCTCCCAGCCAGTACTGTGCATTTCCGGCCAGCTTGTCTTCCGGGAATTTGCCCAGAATGGTATTAAACTTTTCCTCGGCAAGCTTATCGTTTCCGGCTTTCAGAGCTTCCAGACCTTCCTGATATATGCTTTTGACATCGGCGCTTTTCAGGGGTTTCAAATCATCACCTTTAATGCTGTCGCCGACAATCGACTTCGGAGCATCTTTTGCCACCGGCGCCGCAAACTTATTTTTTGCCGGTAGTTCCAGAGAACCGCTGCTGCTGACCGGTTTTCCCTCCAACATCTTGAAACGAACGTCAATATCCTTGTTCATAACGTCCAAACGTTCGTTAAGTTTTTTGATTTTAAATTCCAGCTCGTCGGTCTTGCCGATAACCTGCCGCAACAGTTCGTCAAACTGCCCTATCTGCACGGATACGTTTTTTGACGAAGTCAGACTGTTAACATCTGCATTGTTATTCTGATAAACCTGGCGCTGCAAAAAGGTAACGTCTTCGCGTAATTGCGCCAGCTCTTCCTCAAAAGTCCCCGTCTGGGCCAATGCCGTTCCCGAAACCCCGGCCAAAACGGCCGCCAATGCGATTACTCTGAACTTTTTCATTTCTGACCTCGATAAAATATTGATTCTGTTTTACTTCACCCGCTTAAGATAGAATAAAAGTTTCCTAATCACAAGTCCAAAAAGCCGGTTTCCCACCAGCACAAAAAAAAGAACGTACCCGAAAGCACGTTCTTTTCCGAACTCTTACGATACCGTAAGCTGATTAGTTGGCAGCTTTAACAACAGTAACGGCACGACGGTTCTGAGCCCAGGCTGCTTCGTTGTTGCCGAGGACGGCCGGACGCTCTTTACCATAGGAGATTACAGAGATTCTGTCTGCTGCAATACCCTGAGATACCAGATACTGTTTAACGGCATTGGCACGACGCTCACCCAAAGCCAGGTTGTATTCGCGGGTACCTCTTTCATCGCAGTAACCCTGAACGATGACGTTAACTTTCTTGTGGTCTTTCAACCATTTAACCTGAGTATTCAAGACTTCTACGGCATTGTCGGACAAAGCAGAGCTGTCAAAAGCAAAGAATACTCTGTCTTCTGCATTGGCCATGAAGTCGCGGGCTTCTCTGGATTCACATTCACTGCCGCCGAAGAGGCCGCCGTTGGAACCGACAGAAGAGCAACCTGATAAGAAAGCGATTGCGCAAAACAAACTTAAAAGTTTTTTCATTTCATATTCTCCAATTGGGTTTAATGTTTTTAATTGCTAAACAACTAATACAGCTTTAACTTAAGCAATAAAAATTTATTTTTCAATAACAAAAGTAAAAAAGGACTCAAAAAAACAAAAAAAAATCCCGCAGACACAAAAAAAGAAGGCTTTTTCTGATAAAAAGCCTTCTTTTTTTTTACAAATTATTCAACCCTCAAGCTCCTTTTGCGAAAGCGTTCGCCTGGGCCGTATGTCTCCCGTATAATCCAGACAAAAGCCCAGAAAACGGGTTGAACAATAACACCCCGGCTGCAAAACCTCTCCGATTTCCACGGTTGAAGCTTCATAATCCAAAATTGTTCCCGAATTCGGCATACAGATTAAAACCCGCAATTCTTCATCTTTATCCCAATAGCACAAGATTCTTCCGAAAGAATTCAGTTTATCTGCAAGCCGAAAATAGAACCAGTCGGGTGTTTCACAAAGTTTTCTGCCCTTTACCTTGGAAACCATCCAATCAAAAGCGGCATCAACTTTTTTCGCCTGAAATTGCTCACCGTTGTCAAGCAGAAGCCGGCACCGAAAGTGTCCGTTTTCCGGCCAAACGTAATACGTCTGCGAATAGAGACAGCGTTTGCCGTTTTTTCCGGCCACGGTCAACCTGGCGGCACCAAGTCTGGCAACGTAAAAATCAGCGCCCTTCCGCGGTGTTTTGGAAACCAAAACTTTTTCCGCATACCGGTCGGCCGCATACTGATAACTTCCGTCATCAAGCTTGGCCGAAATGGCAACCTGCATCGGTCCTTCCTGAACAAAAGCGGGATTATAGGCAAAAAAACCGTCCAGATTATCCACCAGTTCTTTTATTCGTTCCGAAAAAGGAACCGGACGTTCTTTGGATTTTTTGCCGCCGACTACCGGAATTCTGGATATCTTAGGCGCACTCATCGTATAACCGCGTTGACATTATCCGAACTGACCCGGGTAACGATGTTATCAGACACCATTCGGAAACGCAGCAGCGGATTTACCATATCGGCATGCCCGCCTTTTCGGAACGGATCGGAAATTTTAATCTCCGCATTCGGAATATCCGGCAGGATAGTCCCCGAATTAAGCATACAGGCAATAGCACGCTGTTGACCGGTGCCGTCAGTATAAAAACCGACCCGACCGAAATCCCGCACTTCGCTATATGCAAAATTACACCATTGCGGCTGCTGTTCGGACATTTTTCCACCCAAACGTTTGACGACAATTTGCAGGGCAAAATCGACCCGGTCCGCATACAGCCAGTCGTTGTTATCCAAAAGCTTATCCAGATGAATAACGCCGGCATCGTCAATATGCAGATAAAACGTATTGGCAAACAAACAACGTTGAAAACGCCGGTGCGAACTGGCACAGTTTCGGGCTTCGCCGAGTTGTGCCACAAAATATCTGCTTCCGCGCAAAGGCGTTTTTGAAACCAGTACGTCCTCAAGAAACTCATTTCTTCCGAGTTGATAAGCGCCGACGTCTTTTGTTGCGGAAACAACAATCTGTACCGGCCCCTCCTGTGCATATTCGGGATTATATTCCAGAAAGCGGTCAAATTTCTTGGACAGGAGCTCAACTTTCTCATGCGGTTTCAGCCGGCTTTCCCAATAACGCTTCGATTTTACTTCTCCGACACCTTCAGCTGCTGACAATGTCAGGTCTGAAACAATAATTTTCTTTTCCATAACTTTTCAATTTAGAAATGAATTAATAATAAGCATAATTTTAATTTACGGTCGGCAGAATACCTCTTTTGACAAATTTTGTCAATATACTCAAATTCTGTTTTTAAAACAACAACAGGTCTGCCCGATGGGACAAACCTGTCGTCAAATAAGCAATCAGCACAAAGCACCGACAGCTCGGAAGATTTTCTTGGCCGAAACGATTTCGCCGTCGACAACCATCCATTCGCTGGCTGCAGCCATAAACGAATGACCGGGCTGATCATAGCGGATCATTTCCGAATTTTCTTTCAACACATACTCCGGACAGCGGCTGTGTCTTCCGCCGAAAGCCCGGACAAAGATGGCATAAGTCTTCTTTTTCTTTTCGGGAATAAGAAAATTCATGCAGTTGTAAATAAAATTCTGATACCGGCTGTTCGTCAAAATTCCGTGATAGTAATACACGAAACAAACACCCAACCCGGTCACGCCCTCACCTCGAACGGAAAAAGGCGAAATTGACGCTTTGCTGCCGGAATTATCAACCAGAAAGAAACGGCCGACTTGCACGTCGCCTTCCTTCACAATTATGCCAAGCTGTTCTATACGCGCTTTGGCATCTTTCTTTGATCGAAGATCTTCTTTCATAACCATAAAAATTATAATGTTATAAAAATACGATAAAGCCCTGGGCTTAAATCATTTTCAAAAAAACAGAATACTCCTAAAAAATAAGTTATTTATGACTGTAAATGTACTCAAAGATTAATTTTTGTCAACACCCGCCGCCCGGTTATCCTTTCTTTTGCAAAAAAAAGCCTCCCGGAAGAGAGAACTCAACCGGGAGGCTTCGGATCAAAAAACGATTAATGTTTTCTGACTAGCAGGCTTTTTTGCAGCAGGAGCCTTCTTCCTTCTTGTCGTTCTTGTGACGAACGGCAGCCTGAGCCGCAGCCAGACGGGCAACCGGTACGCGGAACGGCGAGCAGGAAACATAGTTCATGCCGCAGGTCTGGAAGAAGTCGATGGACGCCGGATCACCGCCGTGCTCACCGCAAACGCCCAGCCAGATTTTCGGATTGGCGCAGCGTGCTTTTTCACAGGCCATTTTAACCAGAACACCGACACCTTCGACATCAATAGAAGCGAACGGATCGGCAACATAAACGCCGCGGGCGCGATATTCGTCCAGAATGGCGCCGGTATCGTCACGGCTCATACCCAGAGTGGTCTGAGTCAGGTCGTTGGTACCGAAACCGAAGAACTGAGCGGACTGAGCCAGTTCATCGGCTTTCAGGGCGGCACGGGGCAGCTCAATCATTGAACCGACTTCGTACTCAACTTTCTTGCCCTTCTCGGCAAAGACCTTCTCAGCCGTCGTATCGATAATGTCCTTAACGATATCCAGCTCTTTCTTGGAACCGGTCAGCGGAACTTCGATTTCCGGCAGAACTTTAATACCGTTGTCGGCACATTCGATAGCGGCTTCCAAAATGGCACGGGTCTGCATCTCGCAGATTTCCGGATAGGTAATCGGCAGACGGCAGCCGCGGTGACCAAGCATCGGGTTGGCTTCATGCAAAGCGTTGGCACGATTCTTAACCTGCTGCAGGGTCATGCCCATTTTATCGGCCAGTTCCTGCATTTCGGCATCGGTATGCGGCAGGAACTCGTGAAGCGGCGGATCCAGCAAACGAATAACGACCGGCATGCCTTCCATAATCTTGAACAGGTCTTTGAAGTCCTGCTTCTGGTAAGGCAGCAGACGAGCCAGAGCGGCGCGGCGGCCTTCTTCATTCTCGGACAGAATCATGGCGCGCATGTCCGGAATACGCTCGGCATCAAAGAACATATGCTCCGTACGAGCCAGACCGATACCCTGAGCACCGAAATCGCGAGCCTGCTGAGCATCTTTCGGCGTCTCGGCATTGGCACGGACTTCCATGGTGCGGATTTCATCAACCCAGCTCATCAGCTTGCCGAAGTTACCGGTATTGGTATCGGCTTTGACCGTCGGAACCTGGCCTTCGATAATCTGGCCTTTGGCACCGTCCAGAGATACCCAGTCGCCTTCTTTGATAACGGCGCCGGACTTGGTGGTCATGGTCTTGTCTTTGTAGCTGATGACAATGTCATGCGAACCGGAAACGCAAGGCGTACCCATACCGCGGGCAACAACGGCCGCGTGAGAGGTCATGCCGCCGCGAGCCGTAATAACACCCTGCGAAGCATGCATACCGCCGATATCTTCCGGAGAAGTCTCGTTACGGATAAGAATAACTTTTTCACCCTTGGCAGCCCAGGCTTCGGCATCTTCGGCATTGAAGACGGCACGGCCGACGGCAGCACCCGGAGAAGCCGGCAAACCGGTAGCAATAACTTTCTTCGGAGCCTTCGGGTCAAGCATCGGGTGCAGCAGCTGGTCAAGCTGTTCGGCACCGACGCGCATAATGGCTTCTTCTTTGTTCAGCAGGCCTTCTTCAACCATTTCGACAGCCATGCGGACGGCGGCGGCAGCGGTACGTTTGCCGTTGCGGCACTGCAACATCCAGAGTTTGCCGTGTTCAATGGTAAATTCCATATCCTGCATATCTTTGTAATGAGCTTCGAGGTTATTGCGAACGTCAACCAGCTCTTTGTACAGATGCGGCCATTTTTCTTCCAGCGAAGTTCCGTCGCCTTTGGAGCCCATCGGCTGAGGCGTGCGGATACCGGCCACAACGTCTTCACCCTGAGCGTTGACCAGATATTCGCCGTAATAAACATTTTCGCCGGTTGCCGGGTCGCGGGAGAAGCAAACACCGGTAGCGCAGTCATCGCCGGCATTTCCGAAGACCATGGTCTGGACGTTAACGGCCGTACCCCAGTCGCCCGGAATGTTGTTCAGTTTGCGGTAGGTAATGGCACGGTCGCACATCCATGAACCGAAGACGGCACCGATACCGGCCCACAACTGTTCCCACGGATCCTGCGGCACGACTTTGCCGATTTTCTGACCGATTTCCTTATATTCCTTAACCAGTTCTTTCAAATCTTCGGCAGTCAAGTCGGTATCCGACTTATAACCCTTGGATTTTTTCATATTTTCCAGAGCTTCCTCATAGAGGTCGAGATCTGCACCCAGAACCACGTCGGAGAACATCTGCAGGAAGCGGCGGTAAGAGTCGTAAGCAAAACGCTCTGAACCGGAAGCCTTGGCCAAAGCCTTGACGGTTTCGTCGTTCAAACCGAGGTTCAAAACGGTATCCATCATACCCGGCATGGAAACGCGGGCACCGGAACGAACCGAGAACAACAGCGGGTTATTGGCATCGGCAAACTTCTTGCCCATGATTTTTTCAACACCGGCCACAGCCTCTTTGACCTGATCTTTCAAATCGGACGGATAGGTGTGGTTGTTGTTGTAATAATAAGTGCAGACATCAGTCGTTACCGTAAATCCGGGAGGCACGGGCAGACCAACCTTGTTCATTTCTGCCAGGTTGGCACCTTTGCCGCCGAGGAGGTTTCTCATGCTGGCATCGCCTTCGGCTTTGCCGTCACCAAATGTATAAACCCATTTAGTCATTGTTGTTTCAGCTCCTATAGCTACATTGTTAAAACATGGCCAAACGTCCCGAAAGACGCGGGCCGATTCCTTAGAACTGTTTGCGAATCTATAACATATCGATTGATTCTTCAAGAAAAATATTCGTTTTTCAGACTTATCCCGACTCCGGCGACTCAATCGCTTTCCCGGGATATTACAAACAACCCTTATCTCTTTCCCCGGATTTACGGAAAGCCAAAATCCGACTCGGCTGCCGAAATTTTTCGATTCGCCCCTTTTGAGTCCGAGATTCTGCAAAATTTGTGCATCCTTACCGGCACAGGATTCGCCGCCGCACAAAAAAGCCTTTATTTTCATAAAGTTGCCCCTGTCGTCGCGACTCCCCGATTTTCGCCATTTTCGTCCAAATTTAGACATTCTAAGCTTTGTTACAGTTTTGTTAAAATAATAAAAAACAAAGAGATTCACTCACTTTTTATTGTTTTTTAATCAATTTTATGCTATTCTAAAATTCGACAAATAAGGATTATGTTATATTAGATTGGATTTTATTCTGAACGAATAATAAAAAGGATTCATAAAAATGAGTTAGACCAAGGGTTTTGCTTAAAATTTGGATTCCGGAAATCTCTTCTGACATAATTTTTCAAATAAAACTTCCCGAAACTCGCGTTTCCCGAAGTCCCCTCCAAAGAAAATAATAAAAATAATAACAATAAAAATAAACAATCATGAGACAATTGAAAAATTTAGCAGTTTCAATGCTGGTAGCGTTGATCTGCGCAGTAGTTTTTGGTGTAAATTTCACTTCTTGCACCAACAGTGAAGACGGCATGCCGACTTTCACGGCTTCCGTAAAAAAGGAAATCGTGACCATCGAAAAGACGGACACGATTTGGAAATATGAATACCACATCGACACGATGTGGATAGAAAAGCCTGTAATCGTCCGCGACACTCTCATTCGCATAGATTCAATTCCGTACTACATCACAATTGTAGAACGGGATACCACTGTTATCTATGTGGATGTTATACAAAAGGAAGGGATCAAGGCCAACGGTCGTCCCGACCTCTTGTATCAGGACGAAGAAACCTACAAAACTTACTATCCCCTCATTGTTGATGGGACAGAAAAAGAAGTAGGTACGGACCTGAATGTTCGCGCCTCGATGGCGAGCTGCAACCACAACATTATCGTGGTTGACAACCCGGTTATCGGTGCCCCGGCATTCTCTGCTGAGAAGAGCACCCGCCAATACCAGGACGGCGACTTTACCAAAATGGAGTTCAAGGCTGCTTGGACTTACAACTTTGGTACTTTCTCTGAAACCATCAACACCGTGCACGAAAAGGCATGGTACTATGGCTGGGAGATGCTGTCATCTTATTGGACCGGTGGTCTGAAAGAGATTATCTACGGTCAAGGTTCTGCTTACACCTACAACGGTGTAGAAGGAACTCTGTACGAGAACACTCTCGTATGGGAATTCACGTACAACGAAGACGATGTTCGCACTTTCGAGCGCACACACAACTTCTTTGTTCCGAACGAAGAAATCCCGACCGATCCGGAAGCAGTTGCAATCTTCGGCAAAAACTTTACCTTCGAAACTACTTCAGACAACACTGCAGTTTCGTCTTTCGAACTGTGGCAGCGTCTGGACAATGGCACAGAAGAAGTTATTGACCGCATTTCTGCAACTTTGTCTTTCCGTCTGGAAAACGCACAGGGCGTCGTTGTTACCTTGAGTAAGGACGAAGCTTTTGCTTTGACGGATGGTCAGGCAATCGCCGGAACCAAGAGAGCCGTAGGCAGCCCCCGTCGCATTGGCAATATCGAAATCCAGCAGTATGTTGTTGAATACACTACGACGACTGACAAGTCTCAAAGCGTATTCCGCGCATACACCGAAGAAGCAACTTATGTTGTCTCCAACGGTTTGGGTGAAAATATTGACTTCCTTGCAGCTGATTTCTCGTTCCAGGATAACGGTACGACAGAATTGAGCGCAATGGCAAACGACGGAAACTTTGAAAGAATGCATGCATTCTCTCAAATCGTTGCTACCTACAGCGACCGCAACCTCAACGGCGAAGGTGAAATTATTCTCCGTCGTCAAATTGAGGAGGAAGAACCCGAAGTTCCTGCTAAGAAGTTGGAAAGCGTAGCCGAGAAGTCTTTCGACGGTATCAACACTTATGTTATCACTCGTTATTATGACGACGGTACATACAGTGACACAACTGTTGTTAACACTTACGGTTATGAGCACAGCATCACCATGCCGACACTGGATCGTCTTTACAGAGACAACACCAATTTTGGTAATCCGACAATTACCAAGAACGGTAACGCCTCTAAGGTTGGTTCCAGCACAACGCGCGGTGGTCTGATCTTCCAGACAATGTCTCAGGTAATGACTGCTGCTTACAACGGCCATTCTCACGACATTACTCTTCGTTATACGTCTTTGATGTACACCGAAGCTGGTAAGAGCTGCACTCTTTCTGTTCCCGCATGGAACTTGAGTCACGCCAACACTTCTCTGGGCAGCGTAAGAAACGAAACCGAAAACAACCACAACTACGAGGTTACGCCGGTTGAGTTTTATTACAATGCAGCATTCGGCAACGAAACCGCTGCTTTGCACAACTGCAACACCGAAGTTTGGAATGACCTTGGGGAAATCCAAGAACCGGAAGAACCGGAAGAACCCGAAGATCCCGAAAACATTTATGGTATTGCCTCTGGTTCGCAGTCTCACACTTGGGACTACAACAATGCACACCATATTGCCACTATCTTCGTTTATAACATCTATAACGAAGCCGGTGAATTGGTTGACGGTGGTCTGAAAGGCTTCATCGATGGCAAGGAAGTCGTTAAGAAGTCCTGGTCTGAAGTGAATGATCCGGCCGGCAACGTGGCAAGCCTTGCTCAAAAAGCTGACGGTACTTGGGTATTCTGCCGCGCTTATCGCAGCAACAATGCCTTTGTATGGAGAAGCATTGAGAAGAGCAACAACAACACCGCAATTACGTCTATCGACGTCAATCAGGTGCAAATTGCTGCTCACGGCACGCCGGAGGTCTACATCGCATCATCTTTCAAGGTGAATACTGATGGTTCTGTAACCGTATCTTCTGCTGAAGGTTCGGCTACCGCTGCTGCATGGTAATACTGCAGTCAGATAAGATTTCTAAATCCCTGGGCAGGTTTTACCTGACCTGGGGATCCAAATAAAAACAAACCCGGGTGTTCTACACCCTCTAACACAAACTTTTATGAAAACTTTAAGATATTTCGCAGCTGTCATTGCAATGGCTGCAACAGTAATGAACGTAAACGCGCAGGAAACCAGCGCAAGTGTTGAATCTTTCGATTTTACGGCTGTAACCGAAACCGGCGACACCGCAACAATCGATATGTCATACATTGATCTGGCAGACGCCTTTGGCGGTAAGCCTTACGATGTAAAGTTCAAAGACGGCGAGCCCAAAGCTACCGTCATCACTGGCTGGTCTGTCGGCGTTAAAGGCGGAATTAATTCATATATGGGAGCCCAATACGGTGCTTTCGTACAGAATTACTTCGGCTGGGGGCATATCGCTCTGAACGCCGAAATCAGCGAAAACATGGAGATCGACAAAGATCTGAACCAAAAGTTCCGGTCTTTGGGCGCATCTGTGGACTTCGCCATTACCCTGGCGCACTTTGGCGGCAAGAAAAACGTAAATACAACGGGCATGACTAGCTATCAAGCTAAGAAGGCTCTCCGTAACGAAAAGTACGGGAGGTTGTGGAGAATTTACGCAGGTCCGTCGGTGGGTTATCAGTACGTTAAAAATACAACGCACTTTACCTATACCGACCCCGATCCGGACGTTGATGTCCCGGGTACGGTCGACTTTCCTACCGTCAAAGATGGTTCTTCCGTGAAATATGGCGCTGTTATCGGTCTCGAAAAGAGATTCTTTGGCAGCATCACCAAACTTTCGCTGGAAGGCCGCGTTGAAAGTTACCAATTCAAGAGCTTCGGGAAGAAATTTCAACCCGTCTACGGCTCGGTAACAATCAAGATCGAGTTCGGCCTCGGTCGGCGCCCCAACAAAGGTCGCTTCTAAAAAAAGAGCCGAATATATTATTATAATAATATAGAAAGGGCGGCGGGTCTTCCTGCCGCTCTTTCCCTTTTTAAACTCCCCCCTATCGTCATCTTCGGCCTTGAGCCGGACATCCACAGACACAAGGCACGGCCTCACAATATGCACGCAGAAAGCAACGCGCTTCAACAAAGGTTCGTGCCACAGCCGGTGATGCGGTCAAGCTGGCTGCGGCTTGTCATTGCCGAATCAAGTCCGATTTTCCCGATTCTCGAGTCGCAAAATTTTTCGCCGAGTCGCCCCCTCAAATTACCCAAATCGGTCATTTTTAGGCTCATCTGCCTGAAAATTCAGCTTTATTAATCACATTTTAAGACATTTTAGCTAGATTTAAGCATAAAGTATGCATTTTAGACTTGCGTAATTAAACAAATTATTGTATAAAATTAGACAAAATAGACTTTTTCAGCTAAATTTATTTGGAGTGTACTTATGAACAAAAAACTTTTGTCGGCGTTTGCGGTCTTTTTAATGTCTATGAGTCTGGCCGTACCCGCCTCCGCTGAATGTGACGGTTTTTACATGGGCGTCCGCGGCGGTATTGTCAATCACAACATCGGAGATTCAGACGAATCACTCGGCGATCGTCTTGAAGTCGACGACAACGCCTGGATGGCCGGTGCCGCTCTCGGTTATCGTTATACTTATTTCCGCGCTGAGTTGGAATTTACCTGGCGTGAAGAAACCGATAAAAAAACCGGTGAAATTGATGCCCGTAACAACTCGACCTTCCAGACCATGTCTTACATGTTGAACATTTATGCCGACCTGACTCCCTACTCCATGTTTACGCCTTATGTTATGGCCGGTATTGGTATGACCAACATCGAATACGAGTTTCAGGGTTTCGGACGCCGCGCCGTCAAATATGAAGAAGACAACTTCACCTGGGCCGTCGGCGGCGGCTTGTCAGCCAAGCTGACCAACCGCATTAACATTGATGTCGGTTACCGCTTCTGGCACATGGGCGAAATCGAAAAAGCCTCGGTTCGTGCTCACGAAGTTTACGGCGGTTTCCGCTACGTCTTCTAAAAATCAGGTATTCTCCCCAAAAAAGCTCTTCTTTCCCCGAAGAGCTTTTTTTATTTCTGCATCCTTGGCGCAACGTAGGGATCTAAAAATACAAGGCACAAACTCAATATATGCACGCAGAAAGCATCGCGTTTCAACAAAGGTTCTCAAAACCGCCGGTAAACGCTCAAGGGCGTCCCCTTGTCAAGCTGGCAACAGCTTGTCATCTTCGGGCGGCACGTAGTGCCTGACCCGGACATCCACAGACACAAGGCACGGCCCCACGATATGCACGCAGAAAGCAACGCGCTTCAACAAAGGTTCTCAAAGCAGCCAGTGTTGCGGTCAAGCTGGCAACAGCTTGTTTCTGTACTAAATGACCATTATACAGACATTTCAAAATATTTGGAGAATGAGTCATATAGTAAGAAATAAAGGCAAAAGTACCGGAGCGTACACAGAAGTACGTGAGGACACTTTTGTCCTGCAATTTCTGTACGAGATGACCATTATACAAATATTTTACTTAAAGGAGTGAACCAGCGACCCAGCCAGCATATACCATCCGTCAACCAGCACAAAGAAAATAACTTTAAAAGGCAACGCCAGAACCGTCGGCGGCAACATCATCATACCCATTGACATCAGCACCGAGGCAATAACCATGTCAATAATCAAAAACGGCACAAAAATTAAGAAGCCGATTTCAAACGCCCGTCGCAACTCGCTGATCATAAATGCCGGAATGGCGACTTTCAAAGGCGTTTCTTCAACCGTTGCCGCCGGTTTTTCTTTTGCCAGGTCCGTAAACAGAAGCAAATCTTTCTCACGGGTATTTCTGACCATAAACTCCTTAATCGGCGCCGCCGCTTTCTCCAGCCCTTCGACGATTTCGACTTTTTCCTCATACATCGGCTTAATGCCTTCTTCCCACGACTTTTCAAAAGTCGGCGCCATAATAAACATGGTCAGAAACAAAGCCAGCGAAAGCAAAACCATATTCGGCGGCGTTGAGTTGGTTGCCAGCGCACTGCGCGTAATTGAAAAGACCACAACAATCCGCGTAAAGGAAGTCATCATAATCAGCAGGCTCGGCGCAATCGACAATACCGTAATCAGCAGAATAAGGTTAAATATCCGCGCCGTTGCCGAACCGCTCGGCTGATCCTGAATATTCAGGCTAAGCGTCTGCGCTTCGGCCGGAAAACCGAAAGCCAAAACAACCGCAGCCAGAACAAAACAAAAAAGAAAGAACTTTCTGAACATCATTTCTGAACCTTTTTATGCGGAACGGATTCAATCAGCAGATTCTGAGCGGTGCCGAGCAAAATCAAATGTTCGGCATCGTCTCTGCGAAACAAAACCAGTGTATTTCGGGCATCAAGCCGGCGGATTTCCAAAACCTGCAGCCGCTGCTGTTCGCCGAGCTTGCGCATAAACCGGTTTTTGGCACCGTGCAGTTGGCAGTATTTGATTGCCCACAGCGTCAACAACATCAGCCCAATCACAAAAGCCAGCGAAAGCATGGCTTTCAAAATCATCATACCTTCCATTTTCCCGTCCGGCCGCAAAAGTTATCCTGCGCCGATTATACGAGCCGACGGCCTCAAAAGTCAATCGCCGCGGCGTCATCTGTTGATATGTGCGGCGCGAAACTGGAAGAAGCAAAAACAATATGTTAGAAATAAATTCATGAAAGAAGAAAAAATCAAAATATCCGACGAACGCAAGACCATGGGGCTGTCGTCCCTTTCCAAAACGGTTTTGCCTTTTGCCAAACAGCTCCTCGGCAGCAAGGGTTTTGTCGAAATAGACATTCTGACCGGCTGGAGTGAAATTGTCGGCGACGAATTGGCCGAATTCTGCCTGCCGCAAAAAATCGTCTTTCCCCGCGGACAAAAAACCGGCGGAACTTTGTATCTGTATGCGGCCTCCGGAGCCTTTGCACTTGAAATTACGCATCGCGAAAGATTTATTCTGGAAAAAATCAATACCCGCTTCGGCTATCAGGCCGTTGCCAAAATAAAAATCGTCCAAAACGGCGGGCCGGCACTGACCCGGCCGATTAAAACAAAAACGGCGGAACCGTCGGAAACTCTTGTAAGCAAAGAAGAGGAAAATTATATTAATAACCTGACCGAAGACTTAAAGCATGCGGAACTTAAGAAAATATTAGTAAAATTAGGTAAAAGTGTATTTAACGACAACAAAAGAGAGAATGGGAAGAAATGAAATTTGAAGACATCATAAAAAAAATCAGCGGTTTTGCCGCCGGTTTGCTTATTTTTTTCATCGCCGCGGGTATGTATCTGAACCTTAAGGGCTTCATCATGAGCCCGGACGGACGGCCGGTTTTGGTCAAAACGGCTCAGGCTGCACCGTCAGCGCCGCAGGATACCGGCGGACTGTCTCAGAAAATTGCCGCAAACGTCAATGTAATTCTTCCCCGAGGACATGCCCTCGGCAACAAAAACGCACCTATCTCGATTTATGAATACTCGTCTTTCGGCTGCCATCATTGCGCGGATTTCCATTTGGAAACCCTGCCCAAACTCCAGAAAGACTTTATCGACAGCGGCAAAGTCAGAGTCGTTTTCGTCAGCTTTCCGCTGGACAGCCGCTCCATGATGGGAGCAATGATTGCCTCCTGCATGCCGGAAAAGAACTATCATGAATTCGTCAGCCTCCTGTTCAAAAAACAGCGCGATTGGGGACTTTCTTTCCGCCCGGAAAAGCTGTTAACCGAATATGCGTCATTAAACGGCATGACCAAAGAAGAAGTCGCCAAATGCCTCAAAGATGAAAAACTGGCGCAGAATATCATTGAAGAACGCCAGCAGGCCATCGAAAAACTCAACGTTCAGGGAACCCCTGCACTGCTCATTGTCAGCAAAGACGGCAAGGAAGTTATCCACGGCGCACCGGATTATGATCTGCTTAAGACTTTCCTGAATGAAAAACTTACAAACAATAATAAATAATGCGAAAGTTTTTTTAATAAGTCGGTAATAATTTTTGGGTATAGTAAGTGCAATGAAAAAGATTCCCGATGACCTCAAATCGCTGGAAGAACGCATAAACAAACAAAGGGCCGCCGAAAAAGCCGCCCGCAGGGATAAACCTGAATCAGAATTTGCTTATGCGGCCAAAACCGGCTTTCGGGTCGGAACGGAGCTGGTTTCGGGCGTGGCTGTCGGCGCCGCGCTGGGTTATTTTCTGGACAAACTGTTCGGAACACAGCCCGTATTACTGATAACCTGTCTGTTTTTCGGCGGTGCTGCGGGTTTCTTAAACGTATATCGTTTTGTAAAAAACGAAAGCAAAAACAAGGAGTAAGTCTGTCGTGTCTAACCCTATGGAACAATTTACGATTAAACCGCTTATCCCCCTCGAAGTCGGCGGTGTAGACATCTCTTTTACCAATTCCAGCCTGTTTATGGTGCTGGCCGTTGTTATATCCACGCTTGTTTTCGGGCTTTGCCTGCGTAAAAGAACCATCGTGCCGTCCGTTGCGCAATCCATACCCGAAACCGTGTACGAGTTTATTTCTTCTTTGCTTAAGGAAAACGTCGGCGTTGAAGGCCTGAAATATTTTTCATTCATCTTCACGGTGTTCCTGTTTGTCGCTTTCGGCAACCTGCTCGGCCTGTTTCCCTACGCTTTCACTTTCACTTCGCATCTGGCTGCGGTCGGCGGACTGTCGCTCATTGCCCTTCTGTTCAACATCGGCATCGGCATAAAAAAGAAGAAATGGGGTTATCTGCACACATTTTTTCCCAAAGGAATTCCGGCCGCGCTGGCGCCGCTGATTGTTCCGATTGAAATGATTTCTTTTCTGTCAAAACCGTTCAGCCTGACCGTCCGTCTTGTCGCCAACATGACCGTCGGACATATTATGCTGAAAATAATCGCCGGCTTTGTCGTTGCCTTAGGCATCGGCGGAATCGTACCGCTGGCTTTTGACGGTTGCATCATCGTCTTTGAAATCTTCATTGCCCTGCTGCAGGCGTTTATTTATACGGTTTTAAGCTGTATTTATCTGGGCGATGCCCTGCACAGCCACTAAGAATTAAGTTTTGGCCTTGCGCCGAATATAATTATGTCGAACAAAAAAACACAACAACCGGAATTTGGATATCGCGTTTAATGCGCCGCAGTTTTTTTCGCGTGAACAACCAAAGGCACAAGAAAAGAATTTGCAGACAGAAAACCGACAGACGAGTTCCCCCGAACAAAAGGAAGAAAAAAATGGAACCTATGGCCTATATCGGCGCCGGTATGTGCGCCTTGTCAATGACTGCCGCTGCCTGGGGTGTTTCTCAGGTATGGACAACAATCATCTCTATCGTCGGACGCAATCCGCAGGTAAAAAAAGATGTTGACCTTTACGCCTGGGCCGGTTTTGCCGCCGTCGAAGCCATCGCTCTGTATGCGCTGGTTATCGCCCTGGTAATGCTCACGGGTAACTAATTCGTTTCGTCTTGGTCAGAACCGGAACAATCCGGTTCTGAAAAGGCGGCAGAAAAGGGATAAGCTATGCCTCAGTTAGATTCATCAACATTCACGTCTCAGCTTTTTTGGCTGATTGTCTGTTTTTTCAGCATGCTGTTTATCATGTCACATTTTATTGCGCCAAAGATTGCCGACATTTTGGAACAGCGGCAGCGTAAAATTGACGGCTACCTGAACAAAGCACAAAACCTTCGTCAGGAAGCCGAAGAGTCACTGAAAAAATATCAGGCTGCGCTGGCCGAAGCAACCGCCGAAGCCAACAAGTCGCTGGCTGAAACACAGACCGAACTAAACGCTTATATACAGAAAAAGCAGGATGAACTGGCCGCAAAGCTCCAGAAAAAAATTGCCGCCGGCGAAGCGGAAATTGCCCGTAGCAAAGAAACAGCCATGGCCGGCGTTAAGGATATGTCCGAAGAGCTGGCGCAAGCCGTCATCGCCAAAATCGGCCTGAACTCGATTTCCGCAAAAGATATCAAAGAAGCCGTCAAAACCGTAAAGGCAGAATAAAATGACCTCAAACAACATTAATTCCGGCAAAGAAATAATCGACGCAGCTCAAAATGCCGTCATCCAAACCGCGGATAACGTTTCCGGGCTGATTGAAAGTACCGCCGGTCAGCTTGGCGGACACCACGAAGAAGTTTTTTATCAAAGCGCCGAATTTTGGGTCGGCGTTGCTTTCGTCATGGTCGTCATTCTGCTGGCCAAACCGGTCGGCGGTTTGATAAAGTCAATGATGAACAAACGCATTGACGGCATTGCCAAACGCATTAACGACGCCGCCGAACTCCGTGACGAGGCACAAAAACTGCTGGCCGACTACGAAAAGAAATTTCTCAATGCCGATGACGAAGCGCAGGCAATTCTGCGCAAATCGCAACAGGAAATCGAATACATAAAAAAAGAAAACCTTGCCAGGCTGGAAGAAGAAATGAAAATAAAAGAAAAAGAAGCAGCCGATAGAATTGCCGCCTCCAAAGAAAAAGCCGTCAAGGAAATTTCCGACCTGACCAGCGAACTTACCGTCAAAGCGGTTAAAGCTGCCATAATCAAAAAGATGGACGCCAAAACACAGGATAAACTGATTGACGATTCCATCAGTCTGATTACCAAACTCTGATTACGTTTAACTCTTATCATCAAAAAAAGACCGGCAATTGCCGGTCTTTTTTTGCCAACCTTTTTTAAACAAACATCGTATCCAACAAATCTTTGGCATAAGCACGCAATTCCGGATTTCTCATCAGCTTCAGCTTAAGATCGGAATAGGCCAAATCCTTGTTCGTGCCGCAGTCAAAACGCATGGCATCACAAAGAACACCACTGAGTTTAACGCCCCGTGCCGCAGCCAGATTCATAGCATCGGTCAAGTTGATTTCGCCGTTGGAACCTTTGCTGACCTCCGGCAAAATGTCCATAATTACATTAGGCAGAATATACGGCCCCATACTGGCATAATTTGACGGAACTTCTTCAAGCTTCGGCTTCTCGACCAACCCTTTGGCATGAACGACGCGCCCGTCGCGCACGGCACCGATTAACGCGCCGTAACGGGTCATCTGCTCACGCGGAAACTCCATGATATTCTCAACCATACCGCCGTATTCGTCATATACTTTGAGCAACTGTTTTAAAATACCGTCACCGTGAATATTGATATATACGTCATCAGGCCACATAACGATAAAATCACGGTCACCGACAATTTCCTTAGCCATCAGAATAGCGTGTCCGTTGCCTTTCGGCTCCTTCTGCTCGGCAAAAGAAAACTTCATGCCGTGTGGAATAATATCCTGAACGACTTTCAAAAGATCAAGTTTGTTCTTTTCCTTCAAATGATTTTCCAGCCAGGGATAAGGCTTGAAATAGGTTTCAAACAAATGTTTGCAGGACTGGTCACTGTAGATAAAAACGATTTCCTTAACCCCGATTTCGGCGCAGGCATCAACCGCATATTGAATAATCGGCAGACTATCCAGCGTAAGAAATCCCTTATGAAGAGCTTTTGTTGCAGGAAGATTTCTGGTTGAAAGTCCGGCCACAGGCAAAATACAAACTTCAGGTTTTTTTATCATGTAAAACTCCAATAATACATAATGTTGCACAATGCCCGAATCATATCATAAAAAAACGATTCGACAAGACCAAAACAACCCTTGCACAGCCCCTAAGCACTACTGATGTGCGTTTTTAATTTTCCCTGATTATTTTGCCGGAAGCTTCGGACACTTCTCCCTGTATCCGCTTGAGAAGCGGCTTATCGTCAACGGACTGAGCCTTGTCTTCTTCTGCTTTTTGCAAGGTTGAACCGACGGAAGTTTCTTCTGCGCTTTCAACTTTCCCCGAAACTTTCTCTGCATCGGCAGCCGTCTCTCCCTCAAGGATTATCGTCGGTTTTTTGATAATACCGCTCGGCGTTTTGCCGCTAAAATCAAGAACCGGAATATCTTCTTTCATCTTGGCCGCTTCCATTTTTTCAATTTCCTCAATTCCGCGCGTTACCGTAATATCTTCGCCGCGGGCGCCGGAAATCTTGCCGGTATTTTCTTCCAGTTTCTTTTTAATCTCCTCTTGTTTCAGTTTTTCCGCATAAGCTTTCTCTTCGGCGACCGTAAGTTCTTCCGAATAGGCAAACAATTCATCGGTTTTTTCGTTCAGAAGTTTTAAGTCCTCCGCCGCCTCTTTTTCCAGGCCTGCAATTTTAGAGACATAATCTTCCAGTTGTTGAAGATCATGACTGTTTTGCATAAAGATATAATCCTTGACCACCTGCGTATTGATTGCGTCCAAAGCCAGCAGCTTGTCCTCAATATCTTTTTTCATCTCAATAACGCGGTCGTCCTTCTCTATATCAAACAATGTCTTAATCATCGCCAGCCTTTGGCCGAAAACGCCGAAATTATCGCGATAACTGTTGACATCGGCCTTCGACTGATTGTAAACATCAACAATTTTATTATAAAAGCCGTTTATCCTTTTCTTGACGTCTTCCTCATATACACCGAGAATTTCCGCCTTAAATCCCGCTGACTTATCGTCAAGAACCGAGTTTTTCTCCCCCAGTGCTTTGGGCAGACTCTCGTCAAACTCGGGCACCATACCCTGAACAATCACCTCGTCCAACCCCTTGCTGACGTCTTTCACTCTGGCGTCAATCTCGTCATATTTGGCCAGAATGTCGGCATCACTTGTCATTTTGCGGCGTTTTTCCAACTCCGGAAGGACCTCTTTGAACAAGCGCTGCTGAATGCTTTTGGCATAATTCTGCTGCTCGTCCATCAAAGCTTTCAGGCGAGCCTTGCGCGCATCTTCCGCTGCCTTTTTATCTGCTGCAACTTTCTCCCAATGCGCGTCATACACGTCAGTAATCGGCGCCACGTCAACGGTAAGTGCCGGCGAAAGCATCGGACCGGACAAAGCAAACGTAAACGGTTTAACTTTGCTTCCGGCAAACGTTACCGTAAAACCGGCGTCCATATCCCAAACATCCAAACTGCCCTTGTCCGTCATGGCAACCCTTTGATTGGGCGCCTCAAAAACAGCGTTTTCAAAAACATATTGAGCCTTTGCAATGTTAACCTTGCCCGACGCACGAGCAAAGACCGTTTCTCCTTTCTGCAGATTTTCCTGCACCAAAGCCGCCAATCCGTCGGAACGATCCCGTTTTTGCAAATCCGCACCGATTACACCCAGATTCCAACCCTTGATAACCGGCTCATCAATAACATAATTAATTTCGGCATCCAGCCCGGTAAGCATATCTTCTTCAGAACCGGCCATTGTGTTAAACGTCGCCTGCGCAGACAAAATCCCCGACTTTATGCCATATTTGCTGCCGCTCCAGCTTCTTTCGGTCATTTTCTGTTTTTGCAAATTAAGATTTCCGCGCAGATACGGCTCTTCGGTCACACCGAGCTCGGCACTTCCGGCCACCTGCCCGCCGTTATAATCAGCAGCGAAATTACCGACACTCAGAACACCGTCTTTCAATACGCAGTTCAATGCGGTATTTTCAAAATTTTCATTTTTATATGTCAGCGCTCCAATCTTAAAGCTTCCGTCAAAATCAAATGTCTTATAAAAGTCATAATTAATTTTGTTTTTGCTCAGATACGGACGGGCAACAAACTCGGCATTTTCCGTCTCGTTTTCGCGAAAACTGACCTTTTTCTCCTGAGTTGGCGCGTCATTGTAAAAAAAGCGTTCCAGTTCAAATTTGTTAATATCCATCTGCGTTTTGATGTTCGGCCGTCCCGAGCGGCGGTCAACCGACAATTCCCCTTTAAAATTGTTAGAACCGACAAACGCATTCAAATCGGATAATTTAAAATTATCACTTGTTCCGGCAACTTTGGCCGAAAGCGTAAATATTCCCAAAGAAAAGGTTTTCGGGTTATAGCCGAAATTAAAATCATTGACCAGCCGGACAAAATCCGGCGCTTTCAGATCAACATCTCCGGAAAAAGACCACTGTCCGTTCTGTTTGCCGGCCTGCCCGCCGTAAACGAAATCAATATTTTCCAACCTGGAAACCGCTTTCATGGCCATAAGCTCCGGACTTCCGCTCACAATTCCTTTGGAACTGAAATTTTTAAGCTTTTTCAGATCGGCACGTGGCAGCGGTAGCGAAAACTTATTCAGGAACGAAGCAAAATCTTTCGTTTCCAATCCATACTTCAAATTTTCAAACTGCAGCGACTTTCCCATACCCTTTAAAACCCCCGAGGCTTCCAGCGTCGCATTGGCCACCGTACCGATATTGAGTTTTGTAATTGTCATCTCGCCCAAAACCGTATCCAAATCAAACTGCGTATTTTCAAACGGAATATTGTCATAAATACCCAGATTGATTTTGCCGAAAAACCGCAGATCAAAATCGTTCAGAAAGCCCAACTGCGAAAACCGATAATTGATTCTTTCGGCAAAAGTGCTTTCCTGAACTTCTGCCGGCAGCGGCGGAATATAATTGTCAAAATTAATATTGTCGGCATTGACCTCCCAAAAAACATTCGGTCTTTCGCCGGTAATAATTCCCATGTTGCCGGTAAAGGAACTCTTATCTACGCTGAGCGTATAAGGCGAAATCTTAACCGTTTTCAAAGTGCCCTCCACGGTCGCTTCCCCTGTACTGCGCTTATAAGTCGCCGGCGTAACCTGATTAACCTGATATCCCAACCAGCCCAGCAGTTTCTGCAAATCGTTTGTCGTATATTCAGGCTGCAGCGAATAAGTCAGCTCATCGTCGGAAGAAAAGACATCGCCGCTGACCTTAAATTCTGTTTCACCCGGCAACGTCGCACTCAAATTGCGAATAGTCAACTGGTTGTCGATATAATCGACGCTTAAATTAAAATTCTTCAGTATCTGGTCATTATAAGTCGTGTTAACGGACTTCACATCAGCAATAAAGTCAAACTTAAGCTGCGGATTAAAAACCGCTCCTTCGGCGCTGTATTTTTCAAAACCGGCCTTCAGCACCGCCGCAACCGGCGTCAAATCCAAATCGGTCATTTCAAAACCGATTTCCGCCCGCCGGCGTTCCGGTTCGTCATCAGCATATTCGTCGGCAAGCGGCACCAGAATATTTCCGGCACCAGCCGTCGCACCGTACTTAATAACAACATTCGAAAAAGAAGCCTTGGTCTTGTTGGTATCCATCTGCATTGACAAGGCCAGCGGATAATCGTATTCCTGCCCCAGATTAATATCTTTAAAATTCTTATTGATGAAATCGACCGGTTTTTTCGATTCAACAATCAAGTTACCGTTAATCGCATCATTTTTCAGCAGCACCGAACCGTCAAAACGGACGAAAGTCTCCGTGGTCGGATGATTCAGAACGAAATTTACCGAAGTGGCAAAACTCTCCGAAAAACGCCCCAGCGACATGGCAAAACCTTCCGGATTGTTGTCTTTGATATAACTTCCTTCAATACGATAAGGTCCGAAAATACTCGGCGCAATCACTTCCGCATTCAGATTTTCCAGTTTAATGGCCATATCATGTTTGGCATTAACGAAATTCAGCGTCGCTTTTTCCAGCAGCACACTGTCCAGTTTAATCTCCACATTGTCCAGATTGAGCTTCTGTTCTGCCGTAATCGAAGACTGCCAGTTCAACCGGCCGTTGTCATCAACATCCATCAGGATTTTCGGCTCAATCAACGACATCATCTTAACTTCAAAATTTCCCTTCAGCAGCGGCCATAGCGAAAGCTTTGCTACCAGACGGTCAATCGTCGCCAGCGGCACATCCCGGTTATCTCCTTCTCTGCTGTAGATTTTAATATTGGAAGCCGTCAGATCCGGTGACGGAAAAATTTTAAAATTAACCGGTCCTTCAAAGACAACGCGCTTACCGCTCACTTCCGAAAACTGTGCGGCTATCTGATCCTTATGTTCGTTCCAGTCAATCATCGCCACATAAGCCAAAACGCCGCCGACTGCCAAAATCAACACCGCCAGTATAATGATTGCCGCCTTTTTCAAAACTTTTCTCCCCCGCCGGTCATGCAAAAAGTTAAAATAATCTTTGCTAAATCTGCAAACTGTATATAGTATTAGAACATAAATTAATTAATAAACATTTTAAGGGAAATATGCAAGAAATGAATAATATCCCCAAACTGCTCGAACTTGCCGCCGCTGCCCGGCAAAACGCCCATGTTCCTTATTCGCACTTTGCCGTCGGCGCCGCCATACGCAGCAGTGACGGACGGTTTTACGCCGGCTGCAATGTCGAAAACGTGTCTTATCCCTGCGGCAGCTGCGCCGAAACCGGAGCCATCGCCGCCATGATCACCGGCGGCAGCCGCGAAATTGCCGAAATTCTGATTTTAGGCGCGGGAAAAGAGCTCATTTCGCCCTGCGGCGCCTGCCGACAGCGAATTAAAGAGTTTTCTTCACCGCAGACGCTGGTGCATCTGGCCGACGCTTTCGGCGTTCGCAAAACCTGTACCGTTGCCGAACTTTTGCCTTTTGCTTTTGACGAAAAGGATCTTGCCCGATGAGAGAAACCGCCGAAAAAATAGCCGCTCAAATCAAATCCCGCCTAGACGGACGCAAACCGGAAACCGCCATCATTCTCGGCAGCGGGCTTGGCGCACTCGGAGATCAAATTGAAAACCCGGTTATAATTCCCTATGCCGAAATCGACGGATTTCCGCACAGCACCGTCAGCGGACACAAAGGACGTCTTGTCGTCGGCAGACTGGAGGGTAAAGATATTCTCTGCATGCAGGGACGCATCCATCTTTACGAAGGACACAGCCCGCAGAGCATCAATACTTTTATCAAGGCTTTTCAGTTGCTCGGCATCAAAAAACTGATTGTTACCAACGCTTCGGGCTCTCTGACTGCAAACCTGCCCGCCGGTACGATTATGCTTATTTCCGACCACATCAACCTGAGCGGAACCAACCCGCTCATCGGCCCCAATGACGATACGCTCGGTCCCCGTTTTCCGGACATGAGCAATGCCTACGACCGGAAACTCCGCGGCAAAGCAAAAGAAATCGCCGCACACGAGAATATTCCTTTGGCCGAAGGCGTTTATCTGATGGTCAGCGGCCCGACATTCGACACTCCGGCCGAAGTCAGAGCCTATCGGATTCTCGGCGCCGACGCCGTCGGCATGTCGACTGTTCCCGAAGTCATCTGCGCCGTTCACTCCGGCATAAAGGTTCTTGGCTTCTCGGTCATTGTCAACCTGGGCTGCGGGCTGGGAAAAACTGCATTAAGCCATGCCGAAACGTTGCGCGAAGCCGAAAAAGCTTCCGCGAACCTCATCAAACTGGTCAAAAACTGCGTCAGGGAGATTTAACCATGGACGACGTTACCGCGGCCAAACATCTTATCCGCCTGCTTGATCTCACGTCACTGAACAAAGACGATACCGAAAACCGCATTGAAAAACTCTGTGCCAAAGCGCAAACCCCGTACGGAAACGTTGCCGCCGTTTGCATATACCCGAAATTTCTGCCTTTGGCCAAAAGCCTGTTGTCCGATACCGGCATCAGGCTTGCAACGGTCGTCAACTTTCCCGACGGCGGCGCCGACCTGAGCAAAGTCCGTGCCGAAACCGAATACGCACTGGAAAAAGGAGCCACGGAAATTGACGCCGTTTTTCCTTACAAAAACTTTCTTGCCGGCGACCATCAAACCTGCGCCGACTTTGTTGCCCTGATAAGCAAAATCACCGGCAAAAAGCATCCGTCCAAAATCATTTTGGAAACCGGGGTCATTGAAAAGGCCGCACTGATTGCCCGCGCCGCCGGCATCTGCATAGACAACGGCGCCAACTTCATCAAGACCTCCACCGGAAAAACGCCGGTGTCGGCAACGCCGGAAGCCGCTAACGTCATATTGGAAACCGTCGCTTCCGGTCGCCGCAACGTCGGCTTCAAAGCCAGCGGCGGCATCAAAACCATTGATGATGCAAAAAAATATCTGATTCTTGCCAATGCGATTATGGGCTGGAAATGGGTAAGCCCGTCGAACTTCCGCATCGGCGCCAGTTCGCTGCTGGATAATCTGATAGAAGTTATTGAAAGGGGATATTGACATGACCTATCTGCCGCAGGAAATCATCCGCAAAAAGCGCGACAAACACGCCCTGTCTGCCGAAGAAATCGAATTTTTCGTCAAAGGCGTTACCGACGGCTCGATTGCCGATGCCCAGACCGCTGCCCTGACCATGGCAATTTTTCTGAACGGCTTTTCTCGTGCCGAAACCGTCGCCCTCACGCTGAACATGCGCGATTCCGGCGATGTTTTGCAGTGGCCGGACATTAACGGCCCGGTCGTTGACAAACATTCTTCCGGCGGCGTCGGTGACAAGGTCAGTCTGATGCTGGCACCGATGATTGCAGCCTGCGGCGGTTTTGTTCCGATGATTTCCGGCCGCGGCCTCGGACACACCGGCGGCACGCTTGACAAATTCGATTCCATTCCCGGCTACCGGACGGCCCCGGACAATGACCTGTTTCGCAAAACGGTTCGCGAAGTCGGCTGCGCAATTATCGGCCAGACCGGAAACTTAGCGCCCGCAGACAAAAAAATCTATGCCATTCGCGACGTTTGCGGCACGGTTGAATCGGTTGAACTGATAACCGCTTCCATCTTGTCCAAAAAGCTGGCCGCCGGACTTGACTGCCTGGTCATGGATCTCAAATGCGGCAATGGTGCTTTTATGGAAAATATCGACGATGCCCGCCGGCTGGCCCAATCCATCGTATCCGTCGCCAACGGTGCCGGCACCAAAACTTCCGCCGTTCTGACCGACATGAACCAGGTTCTCGGCCGCACCGCCGGCAATGCCGTTGAAGTGGCTGAGGCCGTCGATTATCTCAAAGGTCAAAATGTTGATGCGCGTCTGCATAAAGTTACCATGGCACTTTGTGCCGAGCTTCTGGTTTCCGCAAAGCTGGCCAAAGACAAAACCGAAGCGGAAAACAAGCTGACCGGGGCGCTGTCTTCCGGAAAGGCTTTGGAAATTTTCGCCCGCATGGTCACGGCGCTCGGCGGACCTGCCGATTTTTGCGAACATCCGGACAAATACCTGCCCCGAGCAAAAATAATCAAACCGCTGTATGCCAAAGAAGAAGGCTGGATATCGGCCATGCAGACCCGGAACATCGGCCTGAGCATTATCGGCCTCAAAGGCGGCCGCATTACCCCGGACCAGAAACTTGACTACTCGACCGGTTACACGGACTTTTGCCAAATCGGCGATTATGTTGACAACCATAAACCGCTGGCCGTCATTCATGCCGCCGACGAAGCATCATGGCAGCAGGCCGCGGACGAATTAACACACTGCATAACCATTTCGAAACAAAAACCAACCACGCAATTTACCCCAATCATGGAAAAAATATCCTAACCCTCAATACCTAGCTGATTCGAAGATTTTATACAAAACAAACAAAAAAATTCGCACTCATTAAATATTGACTTTGTTTGTTTTTGATTTAACATATCGGTATTTGCAACAAGCAATTACCGATATTTCCAATGAAGAAAACCTCGTCGTCTTCGGACATAAAAGAATATGTCCTCATTTATTTTTATATCTCCTTTCCGATAACCTTTCCTCTGTTTCTGTCGCATGACTGGAAAGATCTTCCTTTGCAGTTGATTGCCTCCGGAGGTTTTCTGCTGCCGTTTACAATTTTCCCGCAATTCAGAAAACTGTTTATCGCCGCCTATCTGCCGTTTTACATTATTTATTTGGCAGAAATCTGTCATACGGCTATTTTCAAATCACCGCTCACGCAATCTTCCGTTTTAACCGCACTGGACAGCACATCAGCAGAGGCAAAGGAATTTATTATACATTTTTTTCGATTACCGATCCTGATAACGGTATCTTTATATCTTACTGTCTCAATTATCCTCACCATCTTCCTTTTTCGCCGCCGCACAAAGCTGAAATACCACTTTTTCTTAACGTTTTTTTCTGCTGCGGCCTTTTTATTTTCCGTATACAACGGTTTTCACACAACATATTTCAACAAAAATCAGCTTCTGCCATATAAATTTATTCAAATAATTAAAATCCGTCAGGAACAGATAAATAACGAAAAAAAGCAATATACAAAATACCGTCTCCAAACAATTAACGGCCTGAAATCTAACAACCCGCCATATCTGCCTGAAACCTACCTGATTGTTATCGGAGAATCCGCCTCTCGACAACATATGCAATATTATGGGGCTCAAAGACAAACAAACCCTTACAGCGGAAAACTCATTACCCCGTTTATCTTTTCAAACGTACAGTCGCCGCATGCTCTAACCGTCCTTTCGCTTAAAAGCATACTATCCATGCAAACGCTTTCAGGCAAACACATTTCCCTGCTGAACATCTTTCGCCTAAGCGGTTTCAAAGTTTTTTGGCTTTCCAACCAGTACTATTCCGGCGAAGACAAAGAGCTGACAAATATCTATGCTTTTGCGGCCGATGTTCAAATATTCACAAACAATGTCAAAGACTACTTGCTTGTTACGGAAAAAAACAATTACGACAAACATCTGCTGCCTCACTTGGACAACGCACTACAGGATAAAGCACTGAAAAAAGTTATTTTCATTCATCTGGCCGGCAGTCATGCTCCTTATAACCGGCGTTTTCCTCCCGAATTCGAAGTTTTCGGTAAAAATGAAACAAACAGCTTTGTCAAAGAAGTTGACGATTATGACAACAGTATCCTTTACACTGACTTTCTGCTGTCCGAAATGATAAAAAAAATTTCGGCTCTTCCCGAACAAAGTTTCCTGCTTTACTTCAGCGACCACGGAGAAGACGTCCAAACCACGCCAAAGAGTTGCCATTGCCACAGTGACGTTGTTCAAATACAAACCCCCGCTATGTTCGAAATTCCGTTCTTGCTATGGACAAACAAAACCTACAATCTTGCCAACACCAATTTGATTAAGAACTTATCCGTAATCCAATCACGCCCTTTCAATACCCGAGACTTAATTCATTCTCTGCCATCACTTGCCGGTATCAGCTACAACGAACAAAACGCAGCAAAAAACCTGTTTGCAAACACATACCGTCCATAATTATCACAAGCTTTTTCTTGACCGTCCAAAACCCCGCCGCTATGATGATAATATCATAAACAAAGGAGGATCAAATGGGACGTGCCGTAATTTTGATGATGGATTCTTTTGGTATCGGCGGAGCGCCGGACGCCGGCAAATTCGGCAATGACGGAGCCGACACTTTCGGCCACATCGCCGCCGCTTATCCGGATATGCGGATTCCCAATCTGACCGGCCTCGGACTTTGCAAAGCCTCGGAACTGGCAACCGGCCGACAGCCGGCGCTGCACCCGCAGACGGAAAGCCGGCTCAAACTTCCCGCCGCTTGGGGCTGCATGCGCGAAATCAGCGCCGACAAAGACACCGTTTCCGGCCACTGGGAACTTGCCGGCCTGCCCAACCTCAAGGGCTGGGGACATTTTCCGCCGGCTTACCCTTCTTTTCCGGCCGATTTGGTTGCCAAAATCTGCGCCGAAGCCGGCCTTGACGGCATTCTCGGCAACAAAGCCGCTTCCGGAACCGTAATCATTCAGGAACTCGGCGAAGAACATATTGCCACCGGCAAGCCGATTTTTTATACCTCGGCCGACAGCAACCTGCAAATTGCCACTCATCAGGAACACTTCGGCCTGGAGAGACTTTATGAGCTGTGTCAGATTGCTTACAAACATGTGCAGCCGTACAACATCGGCCGGATCATCGCCCGTCCTTTCATCGGCGAAAAAGCCGGAAGCTTTACCCGCACCAAATTTCGCCGCGATTACACCGCACAGCCCTTCGGCGACACTCTGCTCGACTGTCTGACAGCCGCCGGACACAAAGTCTTCGCCATCGGCGCAATCAACGATATTTATGCCCACCGCGGCATTACCGAAGAAATTCACGGCGCCGGCTTGGAAGAACTTTGGAACCTGACCCTCGACGCTCTGCAAAACGCCCCTGACGGCAGCCTGATTTTTACCAACTTTGAAGATTTTGACATGCTCTGGGGACATCGCCGCAATGTCAAAGGCTATGCTGAAGGGCTGGAATATTTCGATTCGCGCCTGCCGGAAATTCTGCCGTTCATCAGCGATGACGATTTGTTGTTTATTACCGCCGACCACGGCAATGACCCGACCTATGAAGGAACCGACCACACCCGCGAACAGGTGCCCGTGCTCATGTTCGGCCGCCGGGTCGAAACCCGCAGCCTCGGGCGGCGCGCCACCTATGCCGACCTCGGTCAGAGTATCGCCGCCTACTTGGGCATTGCACCGCTGGCTTACGGCGAAAGTTTTCTGAAATGAGTTGGAGCGCACCCAATCTGCCGGCGGACAAACACCGCTTTTTCGACCGCCGCGGCGGTGTTTCGGACGGCCGCTATGAAAGCCTGAACTTCAACCGCAAAAGCGCCGACAAACCGGAAAACATCAAACAAAACATCGTCATTGCCGCCGGTTGCTTCGGCCTGACGCCGGAAGCGGCCGCTTTTCCCTGTCAGGGCGTAACCGGACATGCCGAATATGTCGGAACACCTTCTCTGCACAAAATCGAGGCTGACGCCTTTGTTACCGACAACCCCGGAATTCTGCTCGGCATCACCACCGCCGACTGTGCTCCGGTTTTGTTTGCCGATTTCAAAAACGGCGTCATCGGCGCCGCACATGCCGGCTGGCGCGGTGCGGTGCGCGGCATTATGGAAAACACGCTGGCCCTGATGCTGCAACACGGCGCCGAACTGAATCACATTGCCGCGGCCGTCGGTCCCTGCCTGCAAAAAAACTCCTTTGAAACTCGGGCCGACATGCTCGGCGAGTTTCTCGCACAGGATTCGGAAAACCAAAAGTTTTTCACGCCGACAGACGTCGGGAGCTATCTTTTTGATATGGAACAATATCTGATTTTCCGATTGCACAAAGCCGGGATTGAAAACATTGCCGTTTCCGGCATCGATACGCTTACCAACCCGGATTATTTCAGTTACCGCCGCGAATGCCGCCTCGGCAACATAACCCGCCCGGCCGATTTTCCGGTTCAGTTATCAACCATAACTTTATGAGAGCTTTATTTCACGGAAAATTTAGGCTATGATAAAGCGTCATTAACAACAAAGAAGAAATTTTATGGCACCGCTGGGCAAATTCACGTTATCTGTCATCGGGCTGCGCTTGTTCGGAGCGGCCGGCTTTTTCTGGGGAATGTTCCTCGGCCATCTGTTGATTGACCGCTCGCTGGTCGGCAAATGGATTGAAAACCGTCTGGGCGAACTTGATGACAACATCCGCCTGCTGCTCCCTTACGGTTTTTACAAATATTACAGCCGGCTTGACGACAATTTGTTCGGCAAACTCTGGGGAGCCTTTCTGGGCGCGATTACATTCGGCTGGGGCGGCTTTATTGTCCTGTTTATCCTTGGACATATCCTGTTTGACATCCGCGGCAACACGTTGGTAAAAGACGCCAAAAAGGGATTCGAACATTTCTGGAACCGCCATTGGGGCAAAATTCTCGGTTTTATCCTCGGCTTTTCGCTGCACAACAAAATTGTGCTGTTTGCCGGCATCATCGTTGGCTTTTTTGCTGACCTTTACCGCCTGGAAGGAAGTTGGCGCAACAAACTGAAAATCAACCGGCTGCTTGGTTTCTGGGCAAGAATCAATCCGCTCAAACTGGCTCTGCATTCTCCCGAAGCCCGCAAAGTCTCGCTGATTCAGTCCATGGCCGGGCTGTCCGCCAAAGTTGCCAAAGCCGACGGCCAGGTCAGCGAGAACGAAATCCGCACTTTCAAAAAAATCTTTGACATCTCCGCCGGCAGCAATGACAAAATCGCCCGCATTTTCAACGATGCCAAACAAACGGCCGACAATTTTGAACCCTATGCCTTTCAACTGCGCCTGCTGGCCAAAAACGACCTTGCGCTGCAGGAAAGCATTGTCGAAAATCTGTTCAAAATCGCCGTAGCCGACGGTCGTTTCGGCGAGGCCGAACTTGGCATAATCCGTTCGGTTGCCGCCATCATCGAACTCCCCGACGGCAACTTCGAAGCCATCCGCCAAAATTTTGAAATCCGCACTCAGGCATCTTCGCTGAACGATTACTATCAGGTGCTCGGCATCTTCTGCAATGCCAGCAACTTTGAAATCAAACGCCGCTGGAAAGAGCTGATTAACCAGTATCACCCCGACCGCGCGCAGGCTAACGGCGCCGACCGCGGCACGATTGAGGCTTATACGCTCAAAATGGCCGAAATCAACAACGCCTACCAAAACATCATGAAAAGCCGCAAAGCCGTTTAGGAACCGCCGATGCAGGAACGTCTCCTTTCTCATTGCAACGAACGTCGGACACCGGTGGATATGCTGGTGCTCCATGCCACCTGCCATGCCGACGCGGCCGAAGTTTTCGAAAGTCTCGACAAACTGGAGCTGAGCTGCCATTACTTTATCGATCTCAACGGCGGCATCACCCGCATGGTTGACGAAAAGATGCGCGCCTGGCATGCCGGCGTTGCCTATTGGCGCGGCATAGACACGGATTTGAACTCTCATTCCGTCGGCATTGAAATCGGCAATTTGAGTCTGGGCCAGCAGGATTTTACTCAGGCCCAGATTGAAAAACTGATTCCTTTCTGCCTCGGACTGATAAAAAAATACAATCTCGATCCGCGCAACATTGTCGCCCATTCCGACATTGCCCCTGCACGCAAACCGGATCCAGGCATCTGTTTTCCGTGGAAAAAACTGGCTCAGGCCGGCATCGGCCTGTGGTATGATGAGAAAGATGCCGAAAAAATCGACAGCGAAGACCCGGCCGAACTTCTCAAAATCATCGGCTACGACACCCGCGACGAAGAAAAGACCATTGCTTCGGCCTATGCTTTCCGCCGCCGTTTTCTGCCGGAAGAAGTTGCCCCTGACCCGGACATCAAACATTTGGTCGACAACGTCTACCCGGTCGGCCGCCGAGAGCTTCTGCAAGGCAAAAAATTCATCCGCACGCTGAAAGCCGTCGCCTGCAGCTATGCCGGCAAGCCTTAAAATCTTCATTGCAAATTAGAAATTACCGCTTATAATCATCTCTGCGACCGGAAACGGTTAAACCGGCGGCGGAGTGTGGAAACTCCTCAAACAGAACCGAATATATGACCTCCTGCAAGGGAGGATGGTACGATATAAGCCGCTTTTGCGGACGAATTAGTACACTGTCTGTTTGCAGTTTCCAACTCCTCCCACCTTACCGTCAAGTAAGGTGGTTTTGTTTTTAACAAAACATTGAAGGAGTTGAACATCATGGCAACCAAAAACAACGAAATTATCAAAATCAGAAACGGCATTTCCCGTCAACTGCATGAGGCCCGTATCAGCGCGCATTTATCTCTGGTGCAGGTCGAAAAGCTGACCGGCATTCCGGCCGATGTTATCGACTGGTTGGAAGTCGGCATCAAGCCGGTTGACATCGGCCACCTGCACCAGTTGGCCAAGGCTTACGGCAAAACCGTCAAAATCAGTCTGGTCTGAAAAATTAAAGCCCCTCTGAAGAGGGGCTTTGGCAAACTAGGGCAACAGCGGCGACCAGGCCGGATCCGAAGCCTCGGCCGGCGTCACAATCATACGCTCATTATACCCGGTCAAATCAATAGAATACAGCTTGACCGGCGCATTACTGCGGGAAGTTCCCTTATCCTGACGGAAATACATCAGCACGCGGCCGTTCGGCGACCAGGTCGGCCCCTCAACCAGATAACCGCTGGCCAGCAGGCGTTCGCCGCTGCCGTCCGGATACATAACGCCGATATAGAACTGGCCGTTGGCCATTTTCGTAAAGGCAATATAATCGCCGCGCGGCGACCATACCGGCGTTGCATAGCGCCCGGTACCGAAACTGATTCGGTGCACGTCGGAACCGTCTGCATTCATCACATAAAGCTGCTGATTACCGCCGCGGTCGGAGTTGAACACAATCTGGCTGCCGTCCGGCGAATAGCTCGGCGAAGTATCAATAGAGGGTCCGGAAGTCAGTTGCCTGCTGGTACGGCGTTTCAAATCCATTTCATAGATATTGGTGCGGCCGTTGTTCGCATAGCTCAACAGAACCTTGCTGCTGTCCGGCGAAAAACGCGGCGCAAAAGTCATGCCCGGAAAAGAACCCAGCAGCTCCTGCTGTCCGGTTTCAATATCCAGAATATAAACCTTCGGTATGGATCCGGCATAAGACATATAAGTTACCTTTTGCAGGTTTGGCGAAAAACGCGGCGTCAGCGCCATCGCGGCACCCGAGGTCAGAAACTTGTGGTTTTCGCCGTCCTGATCCATAATCGCCAGCCGTTTAACGCGCTTAGTGGCCGGCCCGGTTTCGGAAACATAAACAATCCGGGTATCAAAATAACCTTTTTCCCCGGTCAGACGCTCATAAATCGCATCGGCAATCACATGCGCAACCCTGCGCCAGTTGTCTTTGGTGGTGGTAAAAGACTGGCCTTTGAGCTGATTCTCGGCATAAACGTCCCACAAACGGAACTCAACCCGCAGCGTATTCGGATCAACGTCCTTAACCGCGCTTTGTACCAAAGCATGTGCGCTAATCGCTTTCCAGTCGACAAAATTCGGCTGCTCGTCCACTGACGTCAGCTCCTGGATATAGCTGTTTTCGGGAATAATGCGAAACAGCCCCGAACGCTCCAAATCCGCAATGACAACGCTACGGATTTTGCTTGCATACTGCCCGACCCAGAAACCCTCGTGAATCATTTCCGGAAAGGCAAGCGGCAGCGGATCGCGCATTGCACCGGTTACGTCAATTTGCAGTTCGGCTTTAGCCGGGGTTACGATCAGACACATAACAAGGGCTAAAATATGTTTCAACTTCATTATACCACCTATGAAAATGAGAAAAAAATTTACTTGAGCAGAATAGTAGTATAATATTCTTAAAAATCAATTAGCAAATAGCTGTAATTTTAAGAATTAAAAGAGGTTTTGTTTTGGACATCCGCGAATTCAAATCGGCATTAAAGCCGTATCGGGCGCTCATCGGCTTCGATTACGGCGCCAAACGTCTCGGCGTCGCTGTTTCCGACTTGCTGTTGACCGTTGCCACGTCATATAAAATCATCCAGCGCAGCGGTTGGGAAAAAGACCTGGCCGAAATCAAAAAAATCCTGTCGGAAAAAGAGATTGGCGGCATGGTCTTCGGCCTGCCCCTGCAAATGAACGGCGAAGAGGGAGAAATTGCCAAAGAAGTCCGTAACTTTGCCGAAAAACTCCAAAAAGCAACCGGCCTGCCGACCTTTTTCTGGGATGAAAGATTATCGTCATCGGCCATGGAAAATTTTCTGATTAAGGAAGTCGACATGTCCCGGAGCAAACGCCGCAAGGTTCTCGATTCTTCTGCCGCTGCCTACATTTTGCAGGGTGCACTCGATGCCCTCCGCTTTGCCTGAAAAACTTACCTCCCCGACATTTCGTATTAGTTCCCGTTATACAGATTTCACAAAACTTTGAAGAATGAGGGAAATAATGAGGGTTCATTTTACCCGCTAATCCTGTATGAGTTGACCACTATACGAGGTTTTTCAAAAACCTCGGAGAACGAGGGAAATAATAAGAAATAAAGGCGAAAGTACCTCTGCCGCAAAAGAAAGCACCCGAATGTGCTTTCTTTAAGGAAAAGCAATGAGACTTGTTGTTGTGAGAAGCGACAGCGTTACGAAACAACAACCTAGTCGGAATTGGCATCAGTACGTGAGCATTTTTTCAGCTCGCAAAATCTGTACTAGACACCCGTTATACGAGGTTTTCAAAAACCTCGGAGAGTGAGTCATATAGTAAGAAACGAGGGGAAAATTTTTTGAGCAATGGCTAAGTAAAAAAGCAACCAGTGTTGCTTTTTTATCTGCAACATCTCAGAAAACCTTACGCGAGCCAGGAAGCAACAGCGACCACAGCGAGCTTAGGTTCCTGAGTCAAAAAAGTACGTGACTAAAAATTTTACCCCGATGTTTCTGTACTAGATGACCACTATACGAGGTTTTTACTTGTCGCCGATACGCAAAGCCTCAATAAACGCCGATTGGGGAACTTCGACCTTGCCGAACTGCCGCATTCTGAGCTTGCCTTTTTTCTGCTTGTCCAACAGCTTGCGCTTGCGGGTAACATCGCCGCCGTAACATTTGGCCGTTACGTCTTTACGCAAAGCCGATATTGTTTCGCGCGCCACCACGCGACCGCCGATGGCCGCCTGAATCGGAATTTTGAACAAATGCCGCGGAATCAGGTCTTTCAGACGCTCACAAATCTGCCGCCCGCGCGATTCCGCCTCCGAACGGTGACAGAGAAATGCCAGCGCATCAACCGGCTCTTCGTTAATCAGAATTTGCACTTTTACCAAATCGGCTTCTTCATAACCGGTCAGTTCATAGTCAAAGCTGGCATAGCCGCTGGTAATCGATTTCAGACGGTCATAAAAGTCAAAAACAATTTCGTTCAGCGGAATCTGATAAACCACCATCGCCCGGCTACCAACATAAGTCAGCTCATGCTGCTCGCCGCGGCGCTCGGTGCAAAGTTTGAGAACCGCGCCCAGATATTCGTCCGGCACCATAATCGTCGCCTTGACCATCGGCTCTTCAATAAAAGACACCTGCGACAAATCGGGCATATCGGCCGGATTATGCAGCGTTATCGTTTCGCCGTTGGTCATGTGGATTTTATAAGCCACCGAGGGAGCCGTCGTAATCAGGTCAAGATCAAACTCGCGCCCCAACCGTTCCTGAATAATTTCCATATGCAGCAGCCCCAGAAAACCGCAACGAAAACCCAACCCCAAAGCGGCCGAATTTTCGTTCTGATAATCGATGCTCGCATCATTGAGCTTCAGCTTGGCCAGAGCGTCTTTCAGGCTCTCGTACTGGCTGCTGTCGACCGGAAAAATCGAACAGAAAACAACCGGCACCGATGGTTTGAAACCATGCAGCGGCGCTGCACAGGGATTTTTGTTGTCGGTAATCGTATCGCCGACCCGGCAGTCGCCGACGCTTTTGATGCTGGCGGTCAGAAAACCGATCTCTCCCGGATACAACGCCTCAATATCCTGCATTTTCGGCGTAAAGATACCAACCTTTTCCACCTGATAAGTGGCATTGTTGCTCATCATTCTGATCTGCATTTTCTTTTTCAGCACGCCGTCTTTAATCCGCACCAGAATAACCACGCCGAGATACGGATCATACCAGCTGTCGACCAGCAGTGCCTGCAGCGGCGCTTCGGCATTGCCCTGCGGCGCCGGCAGCTGGTGAACAATTGCCTCAAGCAAATCTTTGACGCCCGCGCCGGTCTTTCCTGAAGTCTCTACCGCATCGGAAGCATCAAGGCCTATAACATCTTCAATCTGCTGTTTGACCCGGGCCGCGTCGGCGGAAGGCAGGTCAACCTTGTTTAAAACCGGTACGATTTCATGATTGTTATCCAGCGCCAGATAAACATTTGCCAGCGTCTGCGCTTCCACGCCCTGGGTTGCGTCCACCACCAGCACCGACCCTTCGCAGGAAGCCAGCGAACGCGAAACCTCATAAGAGAAGTCAACATGCCCCGGCGTGTCCATCAGATTTAACTGATAGGTTTTGCCGTCGTCGGCCTTGTAGTTCAGCCGAACCGTCTGCGCCTTGATGGTAATGCCGCGCTCTTTTTCAATATCCATGGAGTCCAGCACCTGCTCGGTCATTTCACGGCGCTCCAACCCGCCGCAATATTCAATCATGCGGTCAGCCAGCGTCGATTTTCCATGGTCAATATGGGCAATAATGGCAAAATTTCTGATTAAATTCAAATCGGTTGTCATCTTTTCTACCGTTTCCGTTTAAAAATTTTTCTTGAATAATAGATAAATGAAAATCTCGGATTAAGCAATATAATATTGATTGAATTATCAATTTGTGCTAATAATAGGAAGAAGCAAGCAAAGGAGGGCGTCATGAAAAAAATAATAGACATTCCGTTCGGATCTTCCCGCTATGACGATTTGGTCGAACTCCGCTACAAAGTTTTGCTTGAGCCGCTCGGTCTCAAATTTTTAGACATGCACCGCAACAAAGAGGCCGGCTATCTTCATATCGGCTGCATTGAAAATCTGGACGATACCCTGGTCGGCGGCCTGATTTTGGCACCGGTCAACAACGAAGAAATCCGCATGATGCAGGTTGCCGTCGACAGCCGTTATCAAGGCGAAGGCATTGGCCGCGAAATGGTAAAATATGCCGAAAAACGCGCCAAAGAGGCCGGTTATTCGCGCATTGTCATGCACGCCATGCTCTCGGTCGTCAACTTTTACGAAAAAATGGGCTATCATCAGGAAGGCGAAATCTTTGAAGATCAGGGAATAACTTTCGCCCGCATGGTTAAAAGCCTGGTTTAGTAGACAAATTTTATACAAAAACATTGCCTTTCTAGAAAATCTGCGTTATTATAGCGCCATAATTTGCTTTGCAAGGAAAAAACATGGTCGCTTATAACTCACAGGAAAAGGCTGAGCTTAACCATATGGTCGCTCTGTGCCGGGAATACCGTTTTCATGAGACCCGCCAAAATATTGTTCAAACGGCGGGATTGCCGCCGGAAGCCGCAAGACTTTCCATTCCCGAGCTGCGCCGCGCGGTCGAAGCGCAGATAGCGGCAAAAAAAGCTCCGGCGCTTGCCGGTGAAATGCTGCGGATTGAAAGCACTTTCCGCCATGTCCGCGACATCAACAATTACAATCAGCAACAAACCGCCGTAATCATCAGTCATCTGGATCGCATTTTTCCTTACCTGAACAAACAAAACCTTTGGCACGTCTCCCGCAAAATGGAACAGATTTATCATCTAAGCGGACAAGAACATTTCTACCACAAACTGAACAAGCAGCCCAAAACCACCGACAAAGTCCGCCTGCTCAACCGTCTGATTAAGGATAAAAAAGCACCGCTCCCGGCACCGAACTATGCCGAAACAATCAAAAGAAAAATATGCGACGACGGCATCAAAACCATTAATGAGGAATTGCAGCAGTCAAAATCGGATAATGAAAAAATCGGCCTCTGCGAAGAAAAAATATATCTGATTGACAACAGCGGCTGGAGCCGCAGCCAGCGCTTTCTGGCCAAACATCAGACATACAAAGCGCTTCATACTCTTTATTCCCGAACCGGCAACGAAGACGAGGCCGCACAGGCTCTGAAAAAAGGAAACAGCTTTCTTTCGGCCTACCAAAAAACACAGCGTTTTCACCCGGAATTTCGTGCCAGACAAGCCTATGAGGAATGGCTTTGCAAATAACGCAGGTTAGAACTCAAACAGTTTCATCCTCTGAGCAAAAATAAAACCGCCCAGTTCCTTAAGTTTGTGCGTTGCCTTAATCATTTTGAAAACCAGATAGTCTTCAACCGTCTGATTGCGTCCCAAAACCTGAACCCGGTAATAATCAAACATCTGCTGACACACCTCCGGAGCATAAACGCCGTCGGTCTGCGGCAAACCGTCCATAAAAGCGTCAATTTCCTTGCAACGCTCAAGAAAATTCTCTATCAGAGAATCAATCGTAAAGCCCTCGGTCAGATTATTTTTCGGCTCAATACGCCACTTATTGTCAATCAAAGAATAAACTCCCGTCCAGGCAACGTCCATAATATAAGCGGCCAGTTTCATATCCAGAAACCGTTTCCCGACATAAAAATACCGGTTCCGGTTATAAAAAGCGCCGCCGGCAAAAGCCAGAAACTTGTCCATTCCGTCCGTATCTTTGGGCAGATAAGGACAATCTTTGTTTAAGACTTCAATCTTAACATCAAAATCAGATTTCGGACGATAAAAATACGAAGCCGATGAACCGAGCAAAACAATGTCACCGGTTTCAAGACCACCGATATTTCCGACGGTTTCCTTAAACATATAATCGGCGCGATCCAACATACGCAGACGCAAATGTTCCCGAACCTTTCCCTCTCGGGTAAAAACCCGGGGATCCAAAACATCATGCACGGTCAGAATCTCCGCGGCAATCCGGTGCAAATCTTCGGGAGAATCAAGCATCTTCAATCTCCAAAACATTTACAAGCTGGTAGTGCGATTCTTTTATCATATCCAGAAAATTGGCCTTTACGCCAAACTTATTGAAAAAACGATACAGATTATAAGCCAAACCATATTCCTGTTCCGGTCCGTTTTCTTTTTGCTTCAGGGCATCTTCTTTAAGTTCGGCCAACCGCTGCTCCAGCTTTTTACAGCTTTCAAAAGTAAGATACTGCCCGTCAATTTTTTCCAACCCGTCAGCCCAAAGATAAAGATCATCGCAATATTTTTTATAAATACCCATAAATTCTTCCGGCGTATAAGAAAAAACCCGGTGTACAGGCATAGCGCGCCAACAGTCGTCTTTCAGAGAATAAACCCTGCTCCCGGAAAAGAAATAAGACGGCTCAACCAAACCATAATCAATATTGCGTTTAAATAAGTTGAACCGATACCCTTTGTTTGGAAAAGCCTCATTAATTGTGTCAAAAAGCCGCTGAACAACCCCCGCATCATAATTTTCCATCTCGGGACGGGCAACAACGCCGATATCAACATCTGTCTTCGCATTGTAAATATAAGAACAAATGCCGCCGCAAAGCACAATATCTTCAATTTTCAAAGGCGAAAGCGCCTTTTGACTCTGTTCAATAAAAAAATCGGCAATTTTAAGCAGATTCTGACGGACATAATCATACATCTGACCATGTCCGTCAAAAACAATCGGGCACAAAACATCATTGTTTTGCATCTGTTCGGAAATATCGGCCAATAATTCCGCTTCGGTTATCATCTTCTTACCATGAAGCACAGATATAATATTTACGGCTATACGCACTACAGTCACCAGGCATTGCTACCCGTCTCCTGTCACATGTACAAGGACCTCTATCCGCACACTCATCAAAATCAGGATAACGTCTTCTGCACTCCGCCTCGGTTGGTGCTGTCGGTGTTGTCGGTTCACTTGGAGACGGCGATGGCGAAGAAGACGGCGACGGTTCTGGCTCATCCTTAACACAGCTGTTGCCGGACTTTATATAACCCGAATTACATGTCCACGAAGAACATTTTGAAGAACAATCGGAATAATAATCCGTACAACTTGCATTACTCGGCACACTGACCGCCGTTCTGTTTCGGCAGTTGTCCGTATAGCAAACCTGACATTTGCTTGAACAATCACTCCAGTAGGTCTTGCAACCATACGTACAGCTCTGATTCGTTCTGCTGTCGCATGGATCATTCTTAACGCACATACTTCCGGATTGAGTATAGCCGGAATTGCACTTCCATTCCGAACACTTACTGGAACAATCAGAAAACTTTGCCGAACAAGTCGCATTACTCGGTACGCTGACGGCAGTACGATTGCGGCAGTTGTCACTGTAACAGGTCTGGCATTTGCTTGTACAATCCGAATAATAAGTCTGACACCCATACGAACACGATTTATTCGTATACTTATCGCAAGTATCAACCTTTATACAGCTGTTACCCGATTTTGTGTATCCGGAACTACAATTCCAGGCCGAACATTTGGAAGAACAATCGGAGTAATACGACGAACAATAGGCGTTGGCCGGAACACTGACTGCCGTCCTGTTGTCACAGGGATTATCCTTAACACAGCTATTGCCTGATTTTTTATATCCGGATTTACAGCTCCAACTGCTGATTTTAGAAGAACAGTCAGAGAAATAAGAACAAGTAGCATTTGCCGGACAACTGCTTATAACCGCCGTACGGCTTCCGCAGTTATCCCCCTTACATGTTTGACACTTTGACTGGCAATCGCCGAAATATGAAGCACAACCAAATTGACAAGTTACCGCAACACGATTCCGGCAATTATCATTATAAGCCGTTTTGCATTTTGACGAGCAGTCAGACCAATATTCCGCACAACCATACGGCGTTGAAACAGCTGTCCGGTTATCACAGTTATCTGATTTTGCTTTTTTACAAACCGAAGAACAGGGCGACGGATAATATTCTTCGCAGCCGAAACTTCCGGAACTAACGCCAGATGGACAGGAACAGCCCGTATACTTACCGCCGCAACTGGAACCCGATAATGACCTTGGAGACTTACAGTTGGAGGAGTTATATATATACTCCGATTTACAAGAACAGGACTGATATCTGCCACCGCAACTTGCTCCCTGACCAACCTGGTTGGAAGCACAACTGACCAATTTCGGATCACATTTGCAGGAAGCATATTTACCGCCGCAGCTTTCCCCGACGCCAACCTGCCCGGCCGGACAGGTTACCAGATTAGTTGCGCATTTGCAGCGGGTAATATAAGATTTATTATATGGACAAACCCCTTCCGGAACCTGAACAGAATTACAGTTATTTAAAACAAAACCCTCATTTTTACATTGAGCGGCCGTATCAATGGTATAATCCTCATTACCCTTGCCATATGCAACTCCATTATCGCAATCGCCATAGCCCAGAAAACAGACCGATGCCGTCTTAAACGCTTTGTCAAGCTGCTCAAAAGAAAAGACGGGCTCCGGCTTGGGTGTGTCTGTTAGTTTATGTGTCAACATGCCGGAAGCAACACTTAAATCAGGAAACACCAATGAGGTTCCTGACAACAAAGAGAACATTAAAACAGAATTCTTCATAATATCACCTCGCGACAAAGTTAAAAACCGAAGCCCGTAAGAGCGCGATGGTGAGGATAAAGAAAAGATTTAGGGTAAGATAGATACACCCACTCTCCGTTTCGGGATTCTGCCCGAACACGAAATACACCAATAATCCACACCTATCAGGCATATAATAACTCTTTTAAGACGAGGTGTCAACCACTCTTGATACTTATTTTATTTTTGGCAACAAAAAACCCCTCAAAAGAGGGGCTTATCAAATTTACAAACAAACCGAACAACTAATTTAAAAGGGTTATATTACCGGCTGCTTTGCGTCCGCGATCATCGTAAATGTCAAAATTAACCCGTGAACCTTCCGGCAAATGCCGTAACCCGGATTTTTCCAACGCCGTAATATGAACAAACACGTCTTTTTCTTCACCGTCAGGATTAATAAAGCCATAACCTTTTTTGTTGTTAAACCACTTGACCGTACCTCTTAACATTACAGTTTCCTCGCAAATTATTAAATTCAGATTTTAATCCGTTCCGACCTCAAACGAGGCGAAACCGAAGAGTCATATAATCCGCCGTCAAAAAGTTTAAACTGATAAAAAGTTCTAAATTTTAAAACATAAGGTTTTGCAAAAAACTTAGAAAATTAAGATTTACGGGCAAGAAAAATCTGCATTAGCTCCCCGTTATACGAGGTTTTTCAAAAACCTCGGAGAACGAGGGAAACAATAAGGATTTAGGGAAAATAAAGCGGAGCACTGCGGCAGCAAAAATAGTCCGGCGGACTATTTTTCGCCGAAAAGCAATGAGACTTGTTGTTGTGAGAAGCGACAGCGCTACGAAACAACAACCTAGTCGAAATTGGCATCAGTACGTGAGCATTTTTTCAGCTCGCAAAATCTGTACGAGTTGACCACTATACGAGTTTTGCAAAACCTCGGAGAACGAGGGAAATAATAAGAAATAAAGGCGAAAGTACCGCAGCGTACATAATAGTACGTGAGGACACTTTCGTCCTGAAATTTCTGTATTAGTTCCCCGTTATACGAGGTTTTTCTAGCGGGTAAGTTTCCTGTACTTAACAGCATGCGGAATCAGGGCATCGTCACCGAGACGGCGCTTCTTGTCCTTTTCATATTCTTCAAAATTTCCCTCAAACCAAACGACCTGACTGTCCCCCTCATAAGCGAGAATATGCGTCGCCAAACGGTCCAGAAACCAGCGGTCATGAGAGGTAACCAGCACACAGCCCGGATATTCCATAATGCCTTCTTCCAGCGAACGCAACGTATCAACGTCCAAATCATTGGTCGGTTCGTCCAGCAGAATGACATTGGCACCCTTTTTAAGCATCTTGGCCAAATGCACGCGATTACGTTCACCGCCGGAAAGTTGTCCGACTTTTTTCTGCTGGTCACCGCCCTTGAAATTAAACTGTCCGACATAAGCGCGCGACGGCATTTCTTTTTTGCCGAGCTGTATCATATCCAAACCGTCGGAAATCTCTTCCCAAACCGTTTTGTTCGGGTCAAGTTCGTCACGTCCCTGATCGACATAGCCGAGATCAACCGTTTCGCCGATTCGAATTTCGCCGGAATCCGGTTTTTCCTGCCCCGTAATCATTCTGAACAGCGTTGTCTTACCCGCACCGTTCGGACCGATAATGCCGACAATCGCACCTTTCGGAATTTTAAAAGAAAGATTGTCAATCAGCAGACGGTCGCCATACCCCTTGGAAACATTATTAGCCTCAATAACCAAATCGCCCAGACGATCGGTCATCGGAATATTAATATGTGCCTGCGTAATTTTATCTTTGGTTGCTGCATTCAACAGTTCATCATAGGCATTGATACGCGCCTTTGATTTTGCCTGACGGGCTTTCGGATTTTTGCGTATCCACTCCAGCTCGTTGGCCAGCGTTTTCTGACGGGCCGTTTCCTCGCGTGCTTCCTGCTCTAAACGCTTCTGCTTCTGTTCCAGCCAGGACGAATAATTGCCCTCGTACGGAATCCCCTGCCCGCGGTCAAGTTCCAAAATCCAGCCGGTAACATTGTCAAGAAAATAGCGGTCATGCGTGACCATAACCACGGTACCCTTATATTCCTTGAGGTGATTCTCCAGCCAGGCCACCGATTCGGCATCCAGATGGTTGGTCGGCTCGTCCAAAAGCAGCATATCCGGCTTCTGTAACAGCAGACGACACAAAGCCACCCGGCGTTTTTCACCGCCGGAAAGTTTGGTCACATCGGCATCGGCGGGCGGACAACGCAAAGCATCCATCGCAATCTGAATCGTCCGTTCAAAATTCCAACCGTCGCAGGCGTCTATTTTTTCCGACAAAGCCGCCTGTTCTTCAATCAGAGCGTTCATCTCGTCATCGCTCATCGGTTCGGCAAACTTGGCCGAAACTTCCTCAAAACGCTTCAGCAGATTACGGGTTTCTCCCAGGCCGTCCATAATGTTTTCCATAACGTTTTTATTCGGATCAAGCTTCGGCTCCTGCTCCAGATAACCGACCTTGACACCGTCGGCGGCCCAGGCCTCGCCGTTAAAATCCTTATCCACGCCGGCCATAATTTTCAATAATGTAGATTTACCCGCACCGTTTACCCCCAGCACGCCGATTTTGGCGCCCGGCAAAAACGACAGAGTAATTCCCTTAAACAGCTCTTTGCCGCCCGGAAAAACTTTGGTTAAATTCTGCATAACGAAAATATACTGATAAGCTGCCATATCATACTCCTGAAATTAAATCTTTGCCCCGAGTATAGCGAAAATTTATCAAGTTGCAATCTTAATATTTCCAATCTATAATTATGTCCGCACATATGGAGAAAAATATGGAAAACAACGCTTTTTTTTCAAAAGAACAAAGCCTCGCACTGCAGAAAAAAATTTACGCTGCCGTTTCCGAAGAGCATCAGCCTGAGCTCGCGGCGCTCTATGCCTGTCTTGATTACCAAAACTATTCGCCGGTCAAACGCTTTGAAAACGCCACGGGCCTGAAAGGCATTTATCATCATTACAAATTTCCGCAGGATATGAATCCTCTGGAATATGAGGCTCTAATGAAACCGATGCGGATTTTTGAAATTATCGAACGCAGCATGAATCCGGGCTCCGACGATTTACTCGCCGAATTGCAGGAAGTCAAACCGCAAAGCCTTTTTGCCGTCCGCAAAATGTATCAGGAACTGACCGAACTTAATCCGGAACTAAAAGAAGCAGCAATTTCTCCTACGCTGGTCAGAAGTTACGTTGCCGTCATTTCCGGCGCCTGCTCCGGTTTTCCGCCGGAAGACATCATTGAGTTCAGCAAAGCCAAAGGCGCGGACAACGACCGGATAAACGAAGAAAAACGGCAATTTTCCAAGCTGATTGAGCAACGCACCGGTCGAACCGGTGCAAACGGAAAACCTCTGATTGAAAACTGGTGTCCCTCCGAAAAAACCCGTAACCGGATTTTGCAGCTTCTCGACAATCGCGACCAAAAGCGCACCAATCAATCTTTCGACAATACCGGGTTCTATTCTTTTCTGGTCGACCGCGGCTGGTTTAACGATTAGTTTTCCAACGACTCTTTATATGGCCGATTCCGGAATCTTCTTCCGCTTCCGGCCGGGGTACTGCCGGCAGTGTTTCGGAACGGGCTGCCGGAACGATTCTGTCAGTTTCGGCCGAAGACGGCTGATAAACGGCCTTAACCTCTGAAGCGCTCCCATCTTGCGTAATTCTGATTTCGCCGACATCTTGATTGCCGCCGCCGCTGTAAATCGCCTCGGCATCAACATCGACATCTTTATTGTAAACCAATGTCGCGTCATACGGGCGCCGCGGCGTCACCAAAGTACCATCCGGCATTTTAATCGTCCCGTCACGATAAAGCGTCGCCTTAAAAATATCCTGACTGTCGAACCGACGATTAATGGCATCACACTCGAAAAAACCGTCCATTTGTTTGGAAATAAAAGCGTTGGCCTTAGCCTCGTTATAAACGTAAACGGCTTCCGACTGCATTTTATCGCTGGGAGCCTTGGAAATCAAAATCGCCCGGGCCAAAAGCTCAAAAGTATTATATTTTGAAGCGCCGCAAGCCATTCCCTGTCCGGAAACGGCACCCAATGCTTTCACTTCTTCAAGATACGGCATCTGCGCTTGCACTGGAAAAGCCCAAAACAAGCAGGCAATCGCCCATAAGCCCGAATATTTCAATTTTTCCTCACGTTCAATCAATTTTCTCATTGACATTTAGTATCATTTAGCATATTTTGCGGTCAAGTCAAAGATAAAAGGATTGTTTGAAATGAAAATTTATAGCTCTTTAAAATCAAAAAAAGTACGCGATAAGGATTGCAAAATCGTTCGCCGCAAAGGCCGCGTCTATGTCATCAACAAAAAAAACCCGAAGCTGAAAGCTCGTCAGGGTTAATCGGATGAACTTTTTGAAAATTTAAAAACCTGCTTTGATTTAAGCAGGTTTTTTTTGTAACCTTTTTAACAAAAAAGCGCCGCAATCGGCGCTTTTCGTTTTTTTTGCATAAGTACGGAACTACTCAACATAAACCGTATGCAGCATATTGGTTCGTCCTTTCTTACCGAGCGGGAAACCTGCCGTAATGATAATATGGTCACCGGAACGGGCAAAACCGTTCTCTACGGCAATTTTCACGGCAATATCTTCAATCTTGTCAAAGCTTTTGAAACTTTCCTTGTTCACAAAACTCTTGGCCCCCCAGACAATACCCAGACGGTCGGCAACTTTCGGCTCGGACGTAATTGCCAATATCGGCAGATTCGGACGTTCGCGTGCCGTCAAAAACGTCGTCAACCCCGAAGATGTATAAGTCACAATACAGGCAACCTTGTCCAAAATTGAAGAAATGTCACTGGCAGCAAAAGTGATTGAATCGGCTTCTCCAAAACAACAGTTGTGCAGTCTCGAATTTTCCATCAGCCGGAAAAACAGCGGATCAGCCTCAACCTGCGTAATAACCGAATTCATCATCTTAACCGCCTCAACCGGATAAGCACCGGCCGCTGTCTCCGCCGAAAGCATAACCGTATCGGCACCGTCATAAACGGCGGTTGCCACGTCGGAAACCTCGGCACGCGTCGGAGTCGGAGCCTTAATCATCGATTCCAGCATTTGCGTTGCCACAATCACCGGCCGTGCATATTTGCGGCAGGCGGAAACGATTCGTTTTTGCAAAACGGGTACCGTCGGCAGCGGACATTCCACCCCCAAATCACCGCGGGCAACCATAATGCCGTCCGAAAGTTTGATAATTTCTTCCAAATCGTCAATCGCGCTCGGTTTTTCAAGTTTTGAAATAATCCATGCCCGGTCGCCGATAAGTTCCTTGGCCTCGCGCACGTCATTGGCCGACTGCACAAAGGAAAGACTTATCCAGTCAAAACCAAGCTTCAGGGCAAATTCCAAATCATCGCGGTCTTTTTCGGTAATCGCCGATATTGGCAGTTTAATATTCGGCAGATTAACGCCTTTATGACCGGACAACGGCCCGCCGACCAAAACTTCGGTCACGGCGCGATCTTTATCGCACTCTTTGACCAACAGCGCAATATTACCGTCGTTCAACAACAGTTTTTCGCCGGCTTTCAAAGCCTCGAAAATTTCTTTATGCGGCAGTTCGACGCGGCTTTCATCGCCCGGTTCATGCACCATATCCAAAACAAATTTCTGGCCTTCCTTCAGCAGAATACTTCCGTCCCGAAACTCACCGACGCGCAGCTTCGGCCCCTGCATATCGGCCACCAGGGTAATATGACGATTCCGTTCTTTGGCAAGCTTGCGCACAATTTCAAAACGTTCCTTGTGCTCTGCATGCGTACCGTGGCTGAAGTTAAAACGGAAAGCGTCGCAGCCGGCGTCAATAAGCTTCTCGATCTGTTCTTTGGAAGCCGAAGACGGGCCGATTGTCGCCAAAATTTTTGTATGTGTTTTCTGTGGCATTTTTGTTTCCTCATCAATTACGCTTTTTCTGTGCCGGATAATAGCAAAGATATATTAAAAAAGATATTACTTTTAAATAAGATTTGAACAAATTATTACTTGTCAAAAAGCCGAGATTTTGCTAGCTTCAATCCAATTGGTTTTACTAACGGGAGAAAAAAAATGACTGAAGTTGGCGGCATTGCCGTAGACAGACTGCGCTCCCTGATTGAGCGCATTGAACGTTTGGAAGAAGAAAAGAAAGCCATTGCCGGAGATATCCGCGACATTTTTGCCGAAGCCAAATCTGCCGGATTCGACGTTAAGGTCATGCGCGAGATTTTAAAGCTCCGCAAAATGGATGCCGCCGATCGCGACGAAAAAGAAATGCTTCTGGAAACCTACCGCAGAGCTCTGGAAATTTAACCGTCAAAGCCTCCCGCTCGGGAGGCTTTTTTTATAATTCAAACAAAATGCCAACCACAGCGCCGCCCAGAATAAAAATAATCGGATGTAGCTTGTGCCAATGATGAACAAGAGCAAATGAGACCAGACAAACAAATCCGCTTTTAATGTCCGTAACGGCCAATTCCGCCAAAATACACCCCGCATACAAAATCAATGCCAAAACCGCCGGCCTGATTCCGAGCAAAATATTTTGGAATGTTGCACAGCTCTGATACTTCATTACATATTTGCTGATAAGAACAATAACAACCAGCGACGGAAAAACCAGCCCGAAAGTTGCAACCAGACCACCGGCTATTCCGGCAGCATTAAACCCGCCGTAAGTTGCCATATTAACCCCGATCGGCCCCGGCGTCGATTCGGAAACCGCAATCATATCTGCCAGTTGTTGTTTGCTGAACCAGTCGTAATGTTCCGTCAGTTCCATCAAAAACGGAATGGTTACCAATCCGCCGCCGATGGCCAACAGTCCGATTTTAAAAAACTCCCAAAACAAAAGCAGATATATCATTTGCGCCCCCATTTCAAGTAAACCAGCCCGGTTGTCGAAGCAATCAGAATAACGGCAATCGGGCTCAGACTGAAAAAAACCAGCGAACAGAGGCTCAAAGCAAAAATAAACAATCCGATTCGCCCGTGAACACCCTTTTTCCAAAGTTCAACGACAGCCTCCGCCACCAACGCAACCACCACAATTCGAATACCGACAAAAGCCTGGCTAACATACGGATTATGCATAAAATTCTGCAAAACCGAAGCAATCAGCGTAATAATGACCACGGACGGCGCCACCACGCCAAAAGTCGTCAGCACCGCTCCGGTCACGCCGCGCAGCTTATAACCGACAAAAGTCGCGGTATTAATGGCAATAATTCCGGGCGTACACTGCCCGATAGAATAATAGTCCAACAGCTCTTCGTCCGTTGCCCATCTGTTCTTCTCAACCACCTCCGAACGCAACATCGGCAGCATTGCCGCACCGCCGCCGAAAGTAAATAATCCGATCTTAAAAAACGTCCAGAATAAATTCCAATAACCAACCATTATACATCTTTTCCTGTGAATGAGTTTAAAAGAGGTTGAACAAATTCTATATAGTAAAATAAGCTTTCAATATCGTTAAAAACAACGGAGACCGCCATGATTATTTCTATTCCGCGCGAACGCCGCAGACACGAAACACGTGTTGCCGCCACGCCGGAAACCGTAAAGGAATATATATCCCTGGGCTTTACCGTCCGCGTCGAAAAAAATGCCGGCAAATTATCCGGTTTTGCCGATGAAGCTTACCGACAGGCCGGAGCCGAAATAATCGAAGACCCGGCCGGGCTTTGGCAAGGTGCAGACGTCATCATCAAAATCTGGGCGCCCCTGCCCGAAGAAGATTCATATCTTGCCCCCGGTCAAACAATCATTGCCAATTTTCAGGCGTTGGAAAACCGGGAACGTATGGCCTTTTTTGCCGCCCGTCAGACGACCTGCTTTGCATTAGAGCTGATACCGCGCATTTCCCGCGCCCAAAATATGGATATTCTGACCTCTCAAAGCAACTTAGCCGGTTACAAGGCCGTCTTAACCGGTGTTGAAGCCCTAAAAAAGGCGCTGCCGATGATGATGACCGCCGCCGGCACCATTCCGCCCGCCAAAGTACTGATTTTGGGAGCCGGCGTGGCCGGACTTCAGGCCATAGCCACCGCCAAACGACTGGGTGCCCAGGTTTTTGCCTCCGACGTACGCCCCGGTGTCAGGGAACAGGTTGAATCCCTCGGCGGCCGGTTTGTCGAGGTTGAAAATGACGAAACTTTTGAGGATACCGGCGGATATGCCGGAGAAACTTCCGCAGCCTATCAAAAACGGCAGCAAAAGGCCATTGCCGAACAACTCAGGAAAACCGACCTGGTCATAACAACCGCCCTTATTCCGGGCAAGCCGGCACCGCGGTTGATTACGGCGGAAATGTTAAGCGATATGCCGGAAGGAGCCGTTATCGTCGACATGGCTGCGGCAGCCGGCAGCAATGTCGAAGGTTCAAAAGACGGACAAAGCATTTGCATCAACGGCAAAACCGTCATCGGCGATTCCAATCTTGCCGCCGGACTTCCGGCCTCGGCCAGCACTTTGTTTGCAAGAAACGTTTTTAATTTTCTAAAAACCGCATACAATCCCGAAACAAAAAATCTGATTTTTGACTTTGCGGACGAAATCATCGCCCAAACCTGCATCTGCAAAAACGGAGAACAAACAGGAGTACTCAAATGACAGCGGATATCTGGATGCTTTTGACCATATTGGTTCTGGCCTGCTTTGTCGGCTATTTTGTCGTCTGGGGCGTAACCCCGGCTCTGCATTCGCCGCTGATGAGCGTTTCCAACGCCGTTTCGGGCGTTGTCATTGTCGGCGCCCTGATTACGGCGGGCACTCCGGAAATGAGCACGCATAAAATTCTCGGCCTGATTGCCGTCGTTTTGGCTTCAATCAATATTTTCGGGGGCTTTGCCGTCTCCCAGCGTATGCTGGCGATGTTCAAAAAGAAAAAACGCAGCCATGAGGAGAAAAAATAATGAATACCGCCTACGTTTCCGCCACCTACCTGCTCTCCTGCGTTCTGTTCATCTTGTCGATTCGCGGACTTGCTTCGCCGGAGACGGCCAGACGCGGCAATATTCTCGGCATGCTCGGAATGGCCAGTGCCATACTGGTCACGATATATTCGCCGGTCGTCGGCGAATATGCCTGGCTGTTCGGAGCCATTGCCGTCGGCGGAATTATCGGCACCTGGTTTGCCCTGAAAGTAAAAATGACGGCGCTGCCCCAGATGATTGCCGCATTTAACGGCCTGGGCGGCTTATCTTCCGTTTTCATCGCCGCCGCCGAAATTATTTCCGGCTCGCAAACCCGGCTTGAATCTTCGCTCGGCCTGCTTATCGGCGCCGTTGCCTTTTCCGGGTCGGTTGTCGCTTTCGCCAAACTGCAGGGATTAATGTCGCCCAAAGCGATTATCTTTCCGGGACAGCAGCTGCTCAACCTTATTCTCGGATTATCCGTTGCAGCGCTCTGCGTTTTCTTTATTCTAAGCGGACGGAACGATCTTTTCTATATTCTTGCCGGAATATCCGTTCTGCTTGGGTTTCTGCTGGTTTTACCCATCGGCGGCGCCGACATGCCGGTTGTTATTTCGGTTCTTAACGCCTATTCCGGCTGGGCGGCCGTCGGCATCGGCTTCTCGCTCAACAACGTTTTGCTGATTATCGTCGGCGCCATTGTCGGAGCCAGCGGCACAATTCTTTCCTATATCATGACCAAAGCCATGAACCGTTCGCTGACCAGTGTCATGCTCGGCGGTTTTGGTGCCGAAACACACCAAAGCGCTAAAGGCGGCGGGGAAGAAAAGACCGCCAAAGCGGGCAACCCGCAGGACGCCGCTTTCATCATGGAAAATGCCTCAAAAGTCATTATCGTCCCCGGCTACGGCACGGCCGTCGCACAGGCGCAGCATGTTCTGAAAGAACTGGCCGGCGACCTGCGCAGCTTATATGATGTCGACGTAAAATTTGCCATTCATCCGGTTGCCGGACGCATGCCCGGACACATGAACGTTCTGCTTGCCGAAGCCGGCGTCCCCTATGAAGACATCTATGCACTGGAAGAAATCAATCGCGAATTTGCTTCTGCTGACGTTGCTTATGTTATCGGCGCCAACGACATTACCAACCCGCTGGCGCGTACCGACCCGAACGCACCGATTTACGGAATGCCGATTCTCGAAGTGGAAAAAGCCAAAACCGTTTTCTTTGTCAAACGCTCACTGGCCAGTGGTTACGCCGGCGTCGAAAATCCGCTGTTCTTTGCCGACAACACCATCATGCTTTACGGCGACGCCAAAAAAGTAACCGAGGAAATCGTCGGCACGCTGGAACGCAAATAACCCTTCCTAAAACTCCAGCACCGGAAGAACATAATAGTCAACATTGCTCTTATTGTAGTAATTCAAATAGCTACCGTTAAGGTTCGCATACCACGCACTGTAGTATGAGTTCTCCGAGGAAGACCACACCCGATAATCACCAATAGATGCACCACCCACCTGATTTACAGTCGCATTAATCGTCGACCAGTTCCTCTGAATGTTCCTTAAAATACCGGCTGCTGGCAGACACCATTTACCCGCCATCTCTGTGGTCGGCGCATATTTCCGTGTCGCCAAGGCTGCCTGATTCTTACTCACATCACTTATTGCAACAATCTTATCCGTATTTCCACAACTGTCAAAATCTGCTTCAGCCTCTGCTGCACTTGTTAAATTTGGAAGTTCGGGAACATCCGTCATATAAAGCCCCCAAAACATGCCGACACGGGAACTACTCTTATTCCCGTCTTTATCAATCCACCACGGCGCCATAATCTGACCGTGCTTACCGCCGTCCGTCACATAAACCACAATGCCCAACACCGTTTTGCTGTTGTTGTGGTTTGACGCGGCAACACAGGTGTTGTCCGTATAGAAAATATCGCCGATATGGCATTTCGGACGCGGCGTCGGACAGTAATAACCGTCTCCGGTCGGGCATTTCAAACCGCCCCGCGGACATTCTTCTTTACTGTATTTGTACCCGAGCAAAGCGCATTCCGGCGTCGCCGTGCAGGTGGCAGCCAAAACATCGGAAGCATAAAAGACAGAAGCAAAAGCGGAAAGTAAAAGAAAAAGATATTGTGTTTGCATGGTCTTACTCCAAAACAGAATATTTTCAGACGGATTAACACCGTCCGTCAGACCACAAACACCTATTATTGACAGGATACCCCAATTCCTGGAAAGAGTCAATTAATAATGAGTGTCCGTTTCTTTCCGGCTAAATATACAACAAGAACAGAAAAGCGATGGCCGCATACATAACAACGCCGCGGAAAAACATACCCGCCACCTTAAAATCCACCGATGACGGAATAGCGTTTTCAACAATAATCGTCTGCAGCAAAACATACAAAACATAGTTGGTAAAAGTCGGCTGCATAAACGGCAATATGTGACGGTTTATATAAAAACCTATCGGCAGCAGCAAAAACGGTGCCAACGCGGCCGGAACCGCATTATAATAGGTAATGTTCCGAAAACCGACGCTTCCCATCACATAATCGCCGTTTTCGTTTCTCTTCGGAAAAAGCGTAAAATTGCAGGGCTTGGCATTAAACAGCGCACCGACCAGAAAATGCATCAGTTCGTGCAGAAACGTTCCCGGAATATTGACCAGAGCGCTCAGCCACATGCTGCGATATGTCGTATATTTGAAGCGCATCAAAATCACAACCAGCAAAATCAGATAAAAACGATTATCGAAAAAACTCTGCAAAAACTGCGGATTATGAATAAAGCTGAGAATTTTATAATACAAATGCCAAACAACGTCCATGTTATCAATCCTTCTTCAATGCGGTCAAACCGGCCAGATAAGTGTTAAGCAGAAGCTTGCATATTGTCTTTTTGCTGACGCTGTTCATATCATCAAGAACCCTGGTCGTCAAAAAAGAGCTGACCGAAAACAGCGACAGCCACAAAACCTGCATTGACAAACGCCTTTCCCGCGGGCGTATATCTTTAAAAACCTCTTCAAACGCCGGCCGCCATATTTCAATAACCCGCACCAGCCGGCGCAAATAAGCGCGCGGCAGCTTTTTGACACTGGCCTGCAAATGAAAATGATACAACATAAACCACAAATTCCGGTTGCTGAGCACAAAACGGACAAACCCGTCCAGATAACGGTTCAGCGTTTTGTACGCGCTGCTGTCCGGCGACAATTTGCGAAGACTTCCGGCCAGTTCGTCGAGGGTCTGCAGATTCTCGGCCATGATAAAATTGTCCATATTGGCGAACTGATTATAAATTGTTCCGACCGAACAACCCGAAGCCTCTGCCAGCTTGCGCGCCGTCAGAAACGCCGCTCCCTGCGACACAACCAGCTCCCGTCCTTTGGCCAACAAATATTCCCGGATATTGTCTTTCGTCATCTCAATCTTATATTGTTTAATAAAATATTTGCAAATTATGCTTAAGATAAAACTATCATAGAATAAATTTGAACACCGTTCAATTTTTTTCTTATTTTATTGAAGGATAAAGTTATGAAAAAAGGTCTTCTCCTCCTGAACCTTGCGCTGTTTTGGCCGATGCCGGCCGGCGCGGCGGAAGATGTAAGCGATTTTTACCAAAACCTGCTGGTTACCGACGAAGTTATTGCGGCCGAAAACGAAGACATTGCCATTGAAAACGCCCGCAAAATGCTGGACACCAAACCTAAAATTCTGAAGATGAAAGACAACAAAATCGTCCGGCTGCCCAACCGCGACGCCGTCAAAGCCGCTCCAAGCGACGGCTCCACGCTCTCTGCTTCAAACACACAACCGATAGCAAAGCAAGAAAGACCCGCCGCTGCACCTTTCGGCCTGATCTGGGGCGCCTCGGTTAAAGAAACGGAAAACCTAGGCGTAACACTGACGCCTGCCGGAGAAAAAGACTATATGAACAACTACACGACCAAAAATCTGCCCAACAGCCTGCACGATTTCCGCGACGTTGTTCTGACCTTCGGCGTCAACGACCGCCTGTGGCGGATTATCGCTTACGGAAACTTCATCAAAGACGATGCCTCGGCCTCCGGCGTCCTGAAAATATATCGTCAGTACTTCAATCTTTTGTCGCAAAAATACGGCAATGCTCAGGAGTTCTACACACCGAACATCATCAATGTCGACAAAACCGTAACCGACGAACGCGGCAAACAGAAAACCATAACCGAACAAAAAAAGCAGCCGCTCGGCAATCCAGATTTTTTACAGGAACTTGAAAACGGCACGGCCGAACTCTATGCCACCTTTGAAAACGGCACCATCGGCGCGGCGCTCGGCGTCAATGTCGACGGCAATGGTCAGAGTTATATTACCGTGGACTACAAAAACCTCAAACTCATGAAAGAACGCGAAGCCGAAATGCTTAACGCGCTGTAACGAAAATAAGGACGATTTAATGACTAAAGTTAGTTTTTGCGGAATCTCGGGCAGCGGCATGAGCGCTCTTGCCCAGATACTGAAACTGCGCGGCAACGAAGTTTACGGCTCCGACCGCAGCTTTGACCAGGGAAAAGATCAGAACAACCGAAAAGCTCTTGAAGAAATCGGCATTGTCATCAAACCGCAGGACGGTTCTGCCGTAACCGACGACCTTGAAACCCTCTATGTTTCCACCGCCGTCGAAGACAGTATTCCCGATGTCAAAGCCGCTCTGAAAAAAAACATTCCGATAAAAAAACGTTCTGACCTTCTGGCCGAAATATTCCACCAATATCCTTACAACATTGCCGTCGGCGGCACCAGTGGCAAAACCACCACCACCGCGATGATCGGCTATGTTCTGGATACTCTCGGCAAAAATCCCTGTGTCATTAACGGCGGACTGCTGCTAAACTATGCCGGTCGCCGCGGAATTCCCAATATCATTTACAATCAGGGCGACATCTGCGTCATTGAGGCCGACGAAAGCGACGGTTCCATCGAAAAATATCATCCTTACATCGCGCTGATTAACAATATTACCCTCGACCACAAACCGATTGAAGAACTTCGCCGGCTGTTTGCCGACTTTGCGCACCGCGCCCGCGGCGGCGTTGTCATCAATGCCGATTGCGAAGCCTGTGCGGATATCCGCAGTCCGGATAAAACGAACTTGACTTTTTCGGTTGAAGGAAAACCGGCGGATTTCTCGGCCAAAGACATCAAAGCGCTTCCCGACGGCACGCAATATACGCTCGACGGCAGAACTTTCCGCCTCAAACTCATCGGTTGTTTCAACGTCGCCAATGCCCTGGCCGCCATCGCCGCCTGCTCGCTGCTCGGCGTGGACAAGTTTGCCGCAGCCGAAGCTTTGGAGGGTTTCCTCGGCACCCACCGCCGCCTCGAGATTGTCGGCAGCAAAAAAGGCGTCACCGTCATTGACGACTTTGCCCACAATCCGGATAAAGTTTTTGCCTCAATGTCGGCGTTGCGCAGTTATCCCGGGCGTCTTTTGATCATGTTCCAGCCGCACGGTTTCAGCCCGATGCGCCTGATGGGACGCCAGATAATCGAATCTTTTGCCCAAACCATGACCAACGAAGATATCCTGCTCATGCCCGAAATCTACTTCGCCGGTGGTACCGTTACCCGCGACATTTCATCAAACGACCTGATTAACTATGCCCGCGAACTCGGCAAACAGGCGTTCTTTTTCGACAACCGCACCCAAGCCGGCGACTATCTGAAAAGAAACGCCCGCCCCGGTGACCGCATTGTCATCATGGGAGCCCGGGACAATTCTCTGCCCGCTTTTTGCAGCGAAATCTTAGAGGAGTTATAAGACATGAAACTTAATCCAGGCGATAAAGTCGGTATCATCAGCCCGTCATCTTTTCTGCGCAGCCGCGAAGCCGTTGAACTCGGGCTCGACTATCTTCGCTCTCTCGGACTTGAACCGATTCTCGGCAATCATGTTTACGACACGTTCCGCTACATGGCCGGAACCCCCGAAAACCGGGTGGCCGACCTTCATCGTTTCTATGCCGACCCGGAAATAAAAGCCGTCTTCTGCACCGCGGGCGGAACCGGCAGCCAGTATATGCTGCCGCTGATAGATTACGAACTTATCCGCCGCAACCCCAAACCGCTGTTCGGTTTCAGCGACAACACCGCTCTGCAGCTCGGCCTTTACGCCAAAGCCAAAACCGTAACCTGCACCGGCTTCACGCTCAAATACGATTTCAAAACCGGACACATTGACGGCTTCGTCGACAAAACGCTGCGCCAAATCATCGGCGGGCAAAAACTTGACCTTGGCGGCGGGCAAACCGTCATCGGCGGGCAAACCGAAGGCATTCTGCTCGGCGGCTGTCTCAGCCTGTTTCGCAACCTCTGCGGCACGCCTTTTTATCCTGACCTGACAAATGCAATCTTGCTTATTGAAGATGTTGATGAAAAAACTTACAAAATCGACATCATGCTCCAGCAATTAACCCAATGCCCCGGCTTTGGCAAAATCAAAGGCATCGTTTTCGGCGAATTTGCCGATTCTCAAATTGTTGATCCCGAAGACGGCAGCATTGACGACATCATTGACGCATTTTGCAAAGATTTCAAGATTCCGGTCATCAAAAACTTTCCATACGGACACGTTCCGTCACGGGCAGTTATGCCCATCGGTACGCCCGTCAGACTGAACGCCGACACCTGTCGGCTGACTTGGCTTTAGAATATAAGTTTCATCAGATACTCAAAATTAAGGACATTCAGATTTTTAATAAGTGTCTGATAATCCCAAAAACCGTCCCAGCCGCGGCTGTTGAATGCCAGCATGCTGCCAATAACCCAGAAATTTGCACCGGGCAGAAACATCCAGCAAAAACGGTACGACACTTTGGGCAAATCAGTCTGCTTTTCATGAATCTGTGACGACACCGTATCCATATGATAACCCAAAAAGTAGCCAAGGATACCGTTCAAGACCAAATTCATCGGTGCAAAGGAAGTCCAGATCGAAATAAACAACATACAGAAAAAACCAAACAACGGAAAGAAATACGGCGCAATAACAATCAGCCAGTTCCCTTCGCCTTCAAAACCCATCGAACCGCCGCTGTCATCGGGAGCAACCCGAACATGCTTGACTTTATGAAGCGTAATCAGTGCAAAGAAAGCATGCGTCAGTTCATGCGCCACAATCTGCATACTGGTTTTGACCGAAGCATCAGCCATCTGCCGGGCAATAAAGAACAGGACAAAACCGGCACCGAGGGCAAAAAACTTAAGGCTGACAAAGTTAAAATAATACAGTGAACGGACATAAGCCGGTATCGAAACCAGCATATAAAAAGCCACAGGCCACTTTAACAGGGTGATAAACCGGTCAATCAAAACTTGCATCGTTGTTCCTCTCCCAAATAACAGAAAACAGCCTAACGCATTTTCAATCCGATTTCAGCAAAATAAGTTCAAATATTAACATTAGTCTTGTCAACCGGAATTTATTTAACTAAGATGAGAAAAAATACAATTTAATTCAAGGATACCAAAATGAATGCAGATGCATTTGACACTTTTGATTTTCTGATTAATGACGAAGACGAGGTCATGCTGCTTTTGTACGAGCGCGAAGGCGAGCCGAAAAATCCCCGGATAGAATTAGACGCCGAAGACAATGCTGCCCTTCTGGTTCGTAATGAAAAAGACAGTCTCCTGCTAAAAGACATTTCTGCCGAAGTTTTTGACAGCCTTCAGGATGCAGATACGCTGATGGTCTGCGAATTAAGCCGCTCGGAAAACGAAAAAGAAACCGAAATCGTTTATGCCTACGAGGCCGAAATCAGCGACTAACTTTTAGCTTTAGAACCAGTCACTTTTTATATTTTCCTTGCTACCGAGCCCTTTTCCATTCGCTCGGATATTGCTTGTTTGTCATTGCCGAACTTGGGCAATCCATGAATACTCGAACAGCACAATAAAAAGAAAAGTCACCCTCTGACACAATTCCGACCAAGCGTTTCCGTCATGTTCGGCCTTGAGCCGGACATCTGGAAACGCAAGTACAATTCCGGCCAGGCCGCATGTCATTGCCGGCCTTTTCTCTTTATCGTCACTCCCCGGAACGCGCTATGCTTGTCCGAAAATGACTTTCTTTAGGGAGCAAACCAAGCCCGACAATACTTCCAGACATACGACAAAAATAAATCCGTCTTCATTATATGTTGACTTCTTTCC
>CALXTV010000009.1 GCA_944391505.1 uncultured Alphaproteobacteria bacterium
ATGACAGCGAAGTTGATACACCCGGTAGCGATGAACGAAGGACTTCGATTTGCGATCCGCGAAGGCGGACGTACGGTTGGAGCCGGGGTTGTATCGAAGATTTTGAAGTAATCGATAGAAACAATAAATAAAAATAATAAAACAATAAAAATAATAATAAAAAAATCAGACAGAAAGGGCTCTCATTCAGAGCCCTTTCTGCGTGTGGGATATTGTAAAATATTTTGACAATCCATTTCGTCTATGATATTGTTTTTGTCTAAAATGAATTATTGTGCGGATGTATCTTTTTGTTGAGAAATAATTCATAGTTTTTGAGAATTTGTAAAATAAAATATTCACCTAAAAAACTCTGAAGTTATGTTAAGTTTTGAAGAGGAGAAAAAATACATTGAGGGCGAATTTGAAACTTTTGCCGAGATGTATAAGGAATTTGGCCTGTCGATAGAAGGCGAAATTTATCTGACCCATTCGAAACAGTGGGAAAAAATTTATTTTGTGCTTTCGTTTAAGCCGTTTGCGCCGAAAGTACAGGATAATATGATAACAACCGATAACCGTGTGGTTCTCGGAATGTTTGCAAAAAAATACAATCTTAACCCCGGTCAGGAAAGACGGCTGCGAAAAGCGCCGAGGGGCTTAAGAAAAGTGTACTACTCCAAACAGCGTTTCCGCAATGCTTTGGAAATTGAATTTTCTAAGACGGCGGATAAACGCGAGTTACAGAGTTATGTGCACTATCATGGCGGCAGGATGTGCGAAAAGGCCGCAAATATCTGCAGCTCGGTTCGCCGCCTGCATATTTAAGTTAAACACGTGAAGGGCTTCGCCGTGAGGTGCGGCTCTTCTTTTTTTGTAAAAAAGTACTTGATTAATTCTGCGGATTTGTGTATCAAAGATACGCAGTAATAATGATAGGGGTATAGCTCAGTTGGTAGAGCATCGGTCTCCAAAACCGAGGGTCGTGAGTTCGAATCTTACTGCCCCTGCCAGTCAAGATGAAGACGCTAAAAAGCGTCTTTTTTCTTTTTAAATCAATAATTTAATCGAGTCCGTGTTAGGTGTCGTTATAGACATCAATTCCCGCTTGTTACACGGACTATCTCAAATACAAGCCTTTGTTTTACAAGTAGTTAAGATAGTTTGTATATGATTGGGTTTTGAGAATTTTATATTGATGTTTAAATTATATTTACTTGTATTTAGGTGTATGCTATCATATATCTGACATTAAAATTGTATTATGAGGTATTCAATGTCAACACTTGATGAAGTTCGCAGAAAATTATCAAAACTAAAAGATAGAGAAAAAAAATCTTTTTCTGAAAAATCACGTTTTGACGAAGCGGAAGCGTTGTTATATTTGGCGACAGGTAGAGTTGTTCCGCAAGAGTTAACGGAAGCTTTTGATAAAAATTATTTTCCGGTGAAAAATGAAGTTTCAAAATTGACTTCTGATTTGGATTTAGAATTTTCTTCTATGGCATTGTCTCAGTATGTGTTAACTAAGTATCCTGAGTTGGAGAAACCAGCAAAGGATTTTTCTCAAGCAATAGAAAATTTGGGTAGTAATATCAAAGGGACTGATTTGAGAACGATAGGAAAAGATATTGTACTGCAACATAGTTTGCAAAATAAGGATTTTGATTTTGAGACACCTTTAACCAAAGAACAGGAAAAATCTTTCTCAGATTCATTAGCTCATAGGCAAGAAAAAAGACGTGCGGAAAAATATGAAGAAGCAGAGGCGTTGTTATATTTGGCGACAGGTAGAGTTGTTCCGCAAGAGTTAACGGAAGCTTTTGATAAAAATTATTTTCCGGTGAAAAATGAAGTTTCAAAATTGACTTCTGATTTGGATTTAGAATTTTCTTCTATGGCATTGTCTCAGTATGTGTTAACTAAGTATCCTGAGTTGGAGAAACCAGCAAAGGATTTTTCTCAAGCAATAGAAAATTTGGGTAGTAATATCAAAGGGACTGATTTGAGAACGATAGGAAAAGATATTGTACTGCAACATAGTTTGCAAAATAAGGATTTTGATTTTGAGGCACCTTTAACAAAAGAACAGGAAAAATCTTTTTTAAATTCATTAGATGCAGAACAAAAAAATATGCAAAATTATTATATATTGCAACAAAAGGGATATAATAGATAGTCCGTATATTATCCTATATCCCCTGCCATGTAAGATAAAGACGCTGAAAAGTGTCTTTTTTTCTTTATAAATCAATAGGTTAACCGAGTCCGTGTGAGGTGCCATAAAAAAGGCCATTTCCCGCTTGTTACACGGATGGCTCAAAATGAAATTCGTTGTTTTACAATTAGTTAATTAGCTGAAACTATATTTTGTTTTGGAAATCACTATGGATAATTTATTTGCAATTTAAATAGAAAAAAGTTATTCATAAATCATTAAATAAAATTGTTGTGTAATTTAAAATGTATTTTTATGGAAAAAAAATCTGCGAAGCTGATTTACAAGCTTATTTTTTGGTTCGTTTTGATCGTAGGTGTTTTATTGCTTTTCATTCATTGGAAATATTCTCTTTGTGCTGTAGGTGTTCTTCTTTGGAATGATGCATTCTATGAGAAAGGTTGTCAGGAATTGGTTGTCGATGAATGGGAAACAGGTTATCCAACGCAAGGATTACGTAGAATGTTTCAAAGTTGGATATGGTTGGTAATTATTTTAGCCATTTTGTTGTTTTTTATTGTATAACGTTTAAGGCGTTACAATAGATATTTTATGTGTCCAGCCAATAAAAAGGTCCGCTTTTAAGCGGGCTTTTTTATTGGTGTTTAGGGGAGTTGATGAGAACTTACGGAAAGTGAGTTTGACCAGAAGCGAAAGGCGGCGGGAGAATGCCGGTGAACATTGAGCGAATGAGCGAACAAGCATTGCGAAACAATGTCGCGGACTTACGGTCTGATATATTTGTAAAAAGTAAATTCGGTAGATAAGAAAAAGCAAGTAAAAATTTTTCAGTATGTTCTGGAGATAAATTTGTATTTTGTTTAGTAAAAGTGTAGGATATTAAGATGATTGTACGGTTTAACGAGGTCTGCGTTAGGTATCCTCAAAAAGGTTGTTTTCCTTTTGGTACACGGATTACTTCAAACAAAATTTTTTGTTTTTTTAGCAATTAAGATGGTTGGAATTTTATTTTCTTTTTGATTATTTTGATTCTAAAGTAATGTATTGTGGCGGAATGATGCCGCCTTTGATGACAATCAGATAGTATGGGACAACGGAAAAACGCAAGCCCAATTTTTCATCGCAAACAGACCAGTCTACCGGGGAAGTGTCAATATCGTTAATTGAAGCCAATTTTACCAAACGTTCATCAACATCTTGCGGAAAGTCTTTATCTAAATTTGGTCGTATTGCCGGACTTACATAGATGGCATCAATTAAACCGTCTTTTTGTAACGCATCTAAATCAATAGAAAACAAGTCTGCGTTCTCAATAAAAAGTTTGAACATATTGATACTTTTTTCAGTCCATTGGATTGGCTCAGAAAAACCGCGAATGGCACGACTGCGTCCCTCAAAACAATTTTCCATCCATTTGACAATTCCGGTGTGGGTTGTTTCGCCGCCTGTACGTTTGTGGTAATAACTTAAATCGGCATTAGGATTTTTTGCAAACGATAATATCCCTTCTGTTAGAGCCGCGTTTCCTTTGGTTATGTAGTGGTATAGTTTGGTCATTTTAATATTTCCTGAAATTCTGTGTATAATAACATATTTTGCAAAAAAAGTAACTTAAAATGTCAATATGATACTTCATGGTTTAGAAATAATAAAAGTATAAAGTTTGTTTGATGAAGATATTACTGTTTGCTGATTTTCTTATGCGAAAAGTTTCCGTCAATATTATGTTTTATTGCGGAGGAAACCAACGAAGCCTGCCGGCAAGAGACGTTCAGGCGGTTTCTTTTTCCAGGTGCAGGGTTCCCTCGGCAACGGCCTTTGTATAGATTTCGATTTTGTAATTAATCTTGTTCATGTGTTTCTGCAGTTTGGCCATTTGTTCTTCAACGCGGATTTTTTGCTGCTTAAACATATCGAGCCGCTGCTGCAGGGTGGAATCTCCTTCCAGATACCAGTCGATGTATTGTTTGATTCCTTTCAGAGGCAGGCCGGTTTCTTTCAGACATTCTATCAGCTCCAGCCAACCCAGATCAGAGTCCGAAAAGACCCGCAGGCCGGAGCCGTTTTTACGGACAAAGGGAAGCAGCCCTTCTTTTTCATAATAACGTAACGTGTGCACACTTAAACCGGTTTTTTTGGCAACCTGGCCGATTGAATATCCCATGAATTTTCTCCTTGTTAATTTTTTATAAACATAAACCCTTGAGCTTACTCTAAGTCAAGTGAAAAATTGAAAATTGGCGGTTTGGTAAAATGAAATTGTTTCTGCCGGTTCGTTTTTAACCAAAATGAATGTCTGATGAAAAAAGTATTGCAATCTTTTGTTTAATAGTTTATGTTTCCGGTAAATCAGACAGCCCGTCTCCGTTGTTTTGCCGCGTAATTTCTCTGAAATTTGGATGTGCCCGGTTTAACGGTGCGGAAACGGCTGCCTTTGTTGCAATTTTTGAGATGGATGGGATATATGGCAAAAATCAGTCCGATTCAGTTTTTCAGACAGGTTAAACAGGAAATTAAAAAAGTTACCTGGCCGACCCGCAAGGAAGTTACGCAGAGCTCGATAATGGTTATTATCCTGGTGGCGATTGCCGCAACTTTCTTTTTCTTTGTCGATCAGATTTTCGGCTGGGTTGTTAAGTTAATATTTGGTCTTGGAGTATAGTTTTATGGCTGCACGTTGGTATGTTCTTCACGTTTATTCCGGTTCGGAAAAGAAAGTTGCCGAATCGATTAAAGAACAGGCTGTTCTGAAAAAAATGGAAGACAAAATTCTTGAGGTTCTGGTGCCGACCGAAGATGTTGTCGAGGTTAAAAAAGGTGCCAGAGTAAATTCTGAACGCAAGTTCTTTCCCGGATATGTGCTGATTAAGATGGAAATGTCCGATGATGCCTGGCATGTGGTTATGAATACGCCGCGCGTTACCGGTTTTCTGGGAAGCCGCAATAAACCGCAGCCGATTTCCGAAGCCGAAGCCAAACGCATTATTACTCAGATGCAGGAAGGCGTCGAACGTCCGCAGACGGTGGTCGATTATGAAGTCGGTGAGCAGATCAGGGTTATTGACGGTCCGTTTGCTTCGTTTGTCGGCTTGGTTGAAGATGTCGATTTGGAAAAAGCCCGACTGAAAGTTTCCGTTTCCATTTTCGGTCGTTCGACTCCGGTCGAACTGGAATTCAGCCAGGTGGAAAAAGTTTAGGATTTGTAGCCGCCGTATTTTTTTTTACGGCGGTTTTTTTGTGGAGGCAGGCAATGTTTAAAAGTTTTTTTAACGAGTTTAAAAAATTTGCCATGCGCGGCAATGTGATTGATATGGCCGTCGGTATTATCATCGGCGCGGCATTCGGCAAAATCGTCGACTCGCTGGTTAAGGACATCATTATGCCGCCGATTGGTCTGTTGCTCGGCAAGGTTGATTTTACCAATCTGTATGTGGTTTTGAAAGAGGGTGTTACGGCGGCGCCTTACGCATCGCTGGATGCGGCGCAGAATGCCGGTGCCGTGACGCTTAACATCGGCTTGTTCGTTAATGCTCTGATCAGTTTTGTTATTGTTGCTTTTGCTGTGTTTATTCTGATTAAGGCAATCAATGAACTGCAGGCGAAGATGATTAAGCAGGAAGCTGCGGAAGCGGCTCAAAAAGAGCCCGTAACCAAAAGCTGCCCGTATTGTTGCGAGGAAATTCCGGTCAAGGCCGTACGCTGTCCGCACTGCACTTCGGAACTGAAGTAAAAAAGCTCCCTCGCGGAGCTTTTTTACTGAATCGAATCAAAGACTTGAATCGCAAAATTTTTGAAAAAAATACTTGCAAAATGAATCGGATGTGCTATACAAAGGCGACTCTTAAAGGGGTGAATCTGTCCTTTTAAGGTGCGAATCGTATAAACAATCTCGTGGGAGACCAGCCATGGTCTGGAAAACCACGAACCTAACAGAGGTATGAAAATGGCTAAGACTAAAAAGAAAATTTTAGGATTAATCAAGCTTCAGATCCCCGCCGGAAAGGCTAATCCTTCTCCGCCGGTTGGTCCTGCTCTGGGCCAAAAGGGCTTGAACATTATGGAATTCTGCAAGGCTTTCAATGCCGCTACTCAGAAAATGGAACCGGGCGTTCCCGTGCCGGTCATCATTACCGCTTTTGAAGATAAGTCTTTTACCTTTGAGACCAAGCTTCCGCCGGTTTCTTATCTGATTAAGAAAGCCGCGGGCGTGAAGTCTGCTTCCAAAGAGCCGGGTAAAACCGTTGCCGGTCAGATTACGATGGCTCAGGTTAAAGAAATTGCCGAAACCAAAATGCCGGATTTGAACTGCTCGACAGTCGAAGCCGCCATGAATATGGTTAAAGGTCAGGCAGTTTCCATGGGTATTAAGGTAGTGGAGTAAGACGATGGCTGGAAAAAGAATTGTAAATGCTTATAAGACAGTTGACAAAGCGCAGGCTTATGCGCTGAAAGAAGCTGTTAAAATCGTTAAATCAAATGCTACCGCAAAATTCGACGAGACCATTGATGTGGCCATCAATCTCGGTGTCGATCCGAAGCATGCCGATCAGATGATCCGCGGTGTTTGTGCGCTGCCGCACGGTACGGGTAAAACCGTTCGCGTTGCCGTTCTGGCTCAGGGCGAAAAGGCTGACGAGGCGAAGGCCGCCGGAGCCGATATCGTCGGTGCCGAAAATCTGGTCGACTCCATTCTGTCGGGCAAAATTGATTTTGACAGATGTATTGCTACGCCGGACATGATGGGTCTGGCCGGCCGCGTTGCCCGTGTTCTGGGTCCGAAAGGCCTGATGCCGAATCCGAAGCTCGGAACCGTTACCACCGATGTTGCCGGTGCGGTTAAAAAGGCCAAGGCCGGTGAAGTTCAGTATCGTGTCGAAAAGAACGGTATTGTTCATGCCGGTATCGGCAAAGCTTCTTTCTCGGAAGAGCAGATTTATGAAAACGCCAAAACGTTTATTGATGCTATTCTGAAAGCCAAGCCGCAGTCACTCAAAGGAAACTATCTGAAAAAGATTTCCCTGAGTTCGACGATGGGTGTCGGCATCAAAGTAGATTCATCTGCTTTGTAATGAAGTTTTGGGAAGCCGGTTAGGCCTGCTTCCCTCTTTTCAGAAGCCTGAAAACTTCTGAAAAAACTGTCCAAGACCGCAGGTGGCGGCGTATCGGAAAACGGTACGAAAGCTTTAAATATCCTGCGCAGACGGGAGTTGAAGAATATTTATCTTTTTTTCTCCTGGACAGACTAGGTCCCGCCGCAAAGGTCAATGACCGGCGCAGCGGATGTGTAAAATAGCATTATCTTTTTGAGATGATGTTTTGTTTGGAGACAATAAGTGAACCGCGAAGAAAAAACACAGTTGCTCGGTGAACTGAATGAACTGTTTAACAGCTCCGAAATCATTGTGGTTTCGCACTACAAAGGATTGACCGTTAAGGAAGTTTCGGAACTGCGCGACAAGATCAGAAAAGCAGGCGCCGGGTTCAGAGTTACTAAAAACCGGATTACTCGTCTTGCTCTTAAAGGTACCAAGTTTGAAGGTCTGACCGATTTGTTTACCGGTCCGACGGCCATTGCGTTTGCCAATGACCCGGTTTCGGCCTGCAAAGCCTGCGTTCAGTTTGCCAAAGACAATGAGAAGCTGATTGTCGTCGGCGGCGCTATGGGAACAGGTGTTCTCTCCGTTGCTGAAATCAACAAATTGGCGACCATTCCGTCGATGGACGAACTCAGAGCCAAGATTATTGGTCTGCTTCAGGCTCCGGGTGCCCAGTTGGCACGCGTTACCAAAGCTTACAGCGAAAAAGAAGCAGCATAAACAAAATTTGTTTTCTTATTACGCTGTATGTAAGACGAAGTTTTTAAGTAATTTAATTGTTTAATAAAATTTTATTGGAGAAAAAAAATGGCCGATTTAGCCAAATTAGTTGATGAATTGTCAGCCCTGACCGTTATGGAAGCCGCTGATCTGTCTAAAATGCTGGAAGAAAAATGGGGCGTTTCCGCCGCTGCTGCCGTAGCCGTTGCTGCCGGTGGTGCTGCCGGTGCCGCCGAAGAAGAGAAGAGCGAATTCGACGTTATTCTCGAAGCAGCCGGCGACAATAAGATTAACGTTATTAAGGAAATCCGCGCAATTACCAATCTGGGTCTGAAAGAAGCCAAAGATTTGGTTGACGGTGCTCCGAAGACCGTTAAAGAAGGCGCTCCGAAGGAAGAAGCTGAAGAAATCAAGAAGAAATTGGAAGCTGCCGGCGCTAAAGTTACTCTTAAGTAATTTTCAAAATGCTGTAAATTCCGGGGTTGCCTTTGCGAAGTTTTGGTCGTTGAAGGCAACCCGGGAACAGTTCCGAATTATTACGATAAGTTCGAGTTTTTTCATTTTGCGCAAGGATAAAAGCTTGAACATATTATTGAACCGAGGTTCCTTTCCGGGGCCTTTGACTCGTTTAAAAGAATCTTTTTGCGGCTAATGAATTAAGGCGCTGCAAGCGGGTCGGAATTATTTTGCAAATCTTTTCCGCGGGGGTGCAATGCCTTGTCGGTGCGGACTGATTTTCTGCCTTTTTTAGAAAATAAATTAAGTTATAACCTTCCGTAATCGGGATGCAGTGTTTACTGATGGTATTGTTACGGAATTCAAACCTGGGGATGAAAGCACAATGAAAGAATCTTATACGAGCAAAAGACGTGTAAGAAGAAGCTTCGGCAAAATCGACGCCGTGTCGGATATGCCGAGTTTAATCGAAGTTCAGACCGGTTCTTATGCCAGCTTTATTGAGCAGGACAAAAACGCGGAACCCTGTGAATTCGGTCTGGAAGAGGTATTCAAATCAATTTTTCCGATTAAAGATTTTTCAGGAAACGGTGAGCTGGAGTTCGTTAAGTATGAACTCGAGGAGCCGAAGTACGATGTTGACGAATGTATCAAGCGCGATATGACTTATGCTGCGCCGGTTAAGGCGACGCTGCGTCTGGTCGTGTGGGATATTGATGAGGCTACGGGCGCCAAGTCTATTCATGATATCAAAGAACAAGATGTTTATATGGGCGATATTCCGCTGATGACGGATAAGGGTACTTTTATTTTTAACGGTACCGAGCGCGTCGTCGTTTCGCAAATGCACCGTTCGCCGGGTGTTTTCTTTGACCATGACAAAGGCAAGACCGTTGCTTCCGGTAAGTATCTGTTTGCCGCCCGCGTTATTCCTTATCGCGGTTCGTGGCTGGATTTTGAATTTGACGCTAAAGATTTGGTTTATGCGCGTATCGATCGCCGCCGCAAGCTGCCGGTAACTTCTATTTTGTATTCTCTGTATTCCAAGGAAACGGAAGAGAAAATCAAAAAGCTGGCCAAAGAGGGTAAAAAACTCGACCGCTCCGAGATTAAGGGTATGGATAAGGAGGAAATCCTTAACTATTTCTATGATGTCGATACATATGTTGCCGACAAGAAAAGCTGGAAAGCCAAATTTGTTCCCGAACGCATGAAAGGTGTTAAGTTTGACTTTGATTTGGTTAATGCCAAAACCGGCGATGTGGTTCTGGAAAGAGGCAAAAAACTAACTCCGCGTTCGGCGCAGAAACTGGCTGACGAAGGTTTGGAATTTTACAGCGTTGCCAAAGAACAGATGTATGGCAAGTTTCTGGCCAACAATGTAGTCGAGGGCAAAACCGGTGAAATTATTGCCGAGGCCGGCGCCGAGTTGAACGAAGAACTGCTTGACAAGATTGCCAAAGCGAAAATCGGCGAAATCAAAACGCTGTTTATCGACGGTGTTAACGTCGGTCCGTATATCAGAAATACACTGGAAGCCGACAAAAACAACTGCCGTGAGGAAGCCCTGCTTGATATCTATCGTGTTATGCGTCCGGGCGAACCGCCTACCTATGAAACGGCTGACCAGTTGTTTAAATCCCTGTTTTTCGACATTGAGCGCTATGACCTGTCGTCTGTCGGCCGCGTAAAGATGAATGTTGCTCTGGACATCTCTTTTGATGATGCGCCGGATACTTATCGTACGCTGCGTAAGGACGATATTCTGCGCATTGTCAAACGTTTGGTCGAGCTGCGTGACGGCAAAGGTGAAGTCGATGATATTGACCACCTCGGCAACCGCCGCGTTCGTTCGGTCGGCGAACTGATGGAAAACCAGTACCGTATGGGCTTGCTGCGTATGGAAAGAGCCATTCGCGAAAGAATGAGTTCCGAAGTTTTGAACAATGTCAAGCCGCAGGATTTGGTTAATGCCAAACCGATTGCTTCGGTCATTCGTGAGTTCTTCGGTTCTTCGCAGTTGTCGCAGTTTATGGATCAGAACAACCCGCTGTCGGAAATTACCCACAAGCGCCGTTTGTCGGCATTGGGGCCCGGCGGTTTGTCCCGCGAACGTGCCGGTTTTGAAGTTCGCGACGTACATCCGACCCATTATGGACGTATCTGCCCGATTGAAACGCCGGAAGGTCCGAACATCGGTCTGATTAACTCGTTGTCGACTTATGCCCGTATCAACAAATATGGTTTTATCGAATGTCCGTATCGCAAAGTTGTTAACGGTGTGGTTACAAAAGAGGTCGTTTATCTCTCCGCCAACGAAGAAGGCAAGTTCAAAATTGCGGAAGCAAACGCCAAGGTTAAGGAAGACGGTCATTTCGAAAATGATTTGATTGCCTGCCGCAAAGCCGGGGAGTTTGAATTTGCGCACCCTGAAGAAATCGATTTCATCGACGTTTCGCCGCAACAGCTGGTTTCGGTTGCGACCGCATTGATTCCGTTCCTGGAAAACGATGATGCGAACCGTGCGCTGATGGGTTCAAACATGCAGCGTCAGGGCGTGCCTCTTCTGCGTTCGGAAGCCCCGTTGGTCGGTACCGGTATGGAAGCCGCTGTCGCCAAAGATTCCGGTGCGACCGTGGTTGCCAAATATGACGGTATCGTCGATGCTGTTGACGCCAATCGTATCGTGGTTCGTTCCAAGGAAGGCAACGGCGCCGATATGGGTGTTGAAATTTATAAGCTGCAAAAGTTCCGTCGTTCAAACCAGAACACCTGTATTAACCAGGTGCCGTTGGTTAAGGTCGGTGACGAAGTCAAGGCCGGCGACATTATGGCCGACGGTCCGTGTACCGATATGGGCGAACTGGCTCTGGGTAAGAACGTTCTGGTTGCTTTTATGCCGTGGAACGGTCTGAACTATGAAGATGCCATTCTGTTGTCCGAGCGTGTTTCCCGCGATGATGTCTTCACTTCTCTGCATATTGAAGAGTTTGAAGTGATGGCCCGCGATACCAAACTCGGTCAGGAGGAAATTACCCGCGACATTCCGAACGTCGGTGAAGAAGCTTTGCGTAATCTGGACGAAGCCGGTATTGTTTATATCGGTGCCGAAGTCAAAGCCGGCGACATTCTGGTCGGCAAGGTTACGCCGAAAGGCGAATCGCCGGTAACGCCGGAAGAAAAGCTGTTGCGCGCCATTTTCGGCGAAAAGGCTTCCGATGTCCGTGATACGTCATTGCGTGTTCAGCCGGGTATCGAGGGTATTGTCGTTGACGTACACGTCTTCTCCCGCCGCGGTGTCGAGAAAGACGAGCGTGCTCTGTCCATCGAACAGGAAGAGATTTCGCATCTGGCCAAAGACCGTGATGACGAAATTGCAATCATTCGCAGAAACTTTGACGCCCGTCTGAAAGAAATGCTGCTGGGGCAGGTTGTGGTCGACGCACCGAAGGGCATTGCCAAAAATTCGAAAATTACCGAGGAAGTTCTGGCTTCTCAGCCGTCTTCGCAATGGCGCAAGATTGTTGTCAAAGACGAAGAGGTCATGGCTAAAATCGAAGAGTTCGGCGCTGCATTTGATGCCCGTCTGGAGAAAATCCAGAAACACTTCGACAATAAGGTCGAGAAGGTACAGCGCGGCGATGATCTGCTGCCCGGTGTTCTGAAAATGGTCAAAGTTTTCATTGCGACCAAGCGTAAGATTCAAACCGGTGACAAGATTGCCGGCCGCCACGGTAACAAAGGTACGATTTCCCGCGTTCTGCCGCTGCAGGATATGCCGTATATGGAAGACGGTACACCGGTTGATATTGTGCTGAACCCGCTGGGTGTTCCGTCCCGTATGAACGTCGGACAAATTTTGGAAACCCATCTGGGCTGGGCTGCAAGCGAACTCGGCAAGCAACTGAATGAGATGTGCGAGCAGTACAAGCGCGGTGAAAAGACCATGGACGAACTCAACGAAGAACTGAGAAAAATCTATGGTGATAAACAGTATAAGAACGATATCGTTCCGTTAAGCGAACCGGAAAAACTGGAAATGATTTCTAACCTGAAACACGGTGTTCCGATGGCAACCCCGGTCTTTGACGGTGCTTCCGGTGATGATATCAATAATATGCTGACGATGGCCGGCTTGCCGACGTCGGGTCAGATTGATCTGTATGACGGTCGTACCGGAGAGAAGTTTGACCGTAAAGTTACCGTCGGTATCATTTATATGATCAAGCTGCACCATATCGTTGACGAAAAAATGCACGCCCGTTCGGTTGGTCCGTACTCTCTGGTTACCCAGCAGCCGCTGGGTGGTAAAGCCCAGTTCGGCGGACAACGTTTCGGCGAAATGGAAGTTTGGGCTCTGCAGGCATACGGTGCTGCCTATACGCTGCAGGAAATGCTTACCGTCAAGTCCGACGACGTTAACGGCCGTACCAAAGTTTATGAGGCTATTGTCCGCGGTGATGACGGCTTTGAAGCCGGCATTCCGGAATCCTTCAACGTTCTGGTCAAGGAAATCAAGTCCCTGTGTCTGAACGTCGAATTGCTGAACGAAGAAGTTTAAGGTAAAGGAGTTTAGTTTACATGAATGATATTATGAAGTTTTTTGGTCAGCAGGTCGCCGGTGATTCTTTTGACCAAATTAAAATCTCAATCGCCTCGCCTGAACAGATTCGTTCATGGTCTTACGGTGAAGTTAAAAAGCCGGAAACCATCAACTATCGTACGTTCAAGCCGGAGCGTGACGGTTTGTTTTGTGCACGCATTTTCGGTCCGGTCAAGGATTATGAATGTCTGTGCGGAAAGTACAAGAGAATGAAATACCGCGGCGTCGTCTGCGAAAAGTGCGGCGTTGAGGTCACGCTTTCCAAAGTTCGCCGCGAAAGAATGGGACATATTGAACTGGCTGCGCCGGTTGCCCATATATGGTTCCTGAAATCGCTGCCGAGCCGGATTTCGATTTTGACCGATATTCCGATGAAAGCGCTGGAACGCGTTCTGTATTTCGAAAGCTATATTGTTATCGAACCGGGGCTGACCCCGCTGGGCGTTAATGAACTGCTGACGGAAGAACAGTATCAGGAAGCCATTGACGAGTATGGCGAAGATTCTTTCCGTGCCGGTATCGGTGCCGAGGCTCTGAAGGAAATTCTGGCCTCTATTGATTTGGAAGCCGAAAGAAACGCTATTCGCGAAGAGCTGAAGGACAACGCGTCGGAAGCCAAGCGCAAAAAACTGATTAAGCGTTTGAAGATTATTGAGAATTTCATTGATTCCAATACCAAGCCGGAATGGATGATTCTTGATGTCCTGCCGGTCATTCCGCCGGAGTTGCGTCCGCTGGTTCCGCTGGACGGCGGCCGCTTTGCGACGTCCGACCTGAACGATTTGTATCGCCGGGTCATTAACCGCAACAATCGTTTGAAAAGACTGCTGGAACTGCATGCGCCGGATATTATTATCCGCAACGAAAAACGTATGCTGCAGGAATCGGTTGACGCTTTGTTTGACAACGGTCGTCGTGCCCGTGCAATTACGGGTACCAACAAGCGCCCGCTGAAATCGCTGTCCGACATGCTGAAAGGTAAACAGGGTCGTTTCCGTCAGAACCTGTTGGGTAAACGTGTTGACTATTCCGGCCGTTCGGTTATTACGGTTGGTCCGGAACTTAAGCTGCATCAGTGCGGTCTGCCGAAGAAAATGGCTCTGGAGCTGTTTAAGCCTTTCGTTTATGCCAAATTGGAACTTTACGGTCATGCAACGACGATTAAGGCCGCCAAGAGAATGGTTGAAAAAGAACGTCCGGAAGTCTGGGATATTCTGGAAGAGGTTATCCGCGAGCATCCGGTTCTCTTAAACCGTGCGCCGACATTGCACCGTCTGGGTATTCAGGCTTTTGAGCCGGTTCTGGTTGAGGGTAAGGCTATTCATCTGCATCCGCTGGTTTGTACTGCGTTCAACGCCGACTTCGACGGCGACCAAATGGCCGTTCACGTTCCGTTGTCGGTTGAAGCTCAACTGGAAGCCCGCGTGCTGATGATGTCGACCAATAACATTCTGTCACCGGCTTCGGGTAAACCGATTATCGTTCCGACCCAAGATATGGTTCTGGGTATTTACTACCTGACTTATGATGCCGACGGTCTGAAAGGCGAGGGTTCAATCTTTGCCGATACGAACGAAGTCGAGATGGCTTTGGATGCCAAGGTTGTTGACCTGCATGCCAAAATCAAGTGCCGTATGGAATATATGGCTGATGACGGCGAACTGAAGTATGGTCTGGTTGAAACAACGCCGGGACGTATTCTGGTTTCGCAGATTCTGCCGAAGCACAAGGACGTTCCGTTCTCGCTGGTCAACCGTTTGGTCAAGAAGAAAGAAATTGCCGAAATCATTGATATTGTTTATCGTCACTGCGGACAAAAAGAAACGGTTCTGTTCGTTGACAAGATTATGACACTCGGCTTTACCAACGCCTGCAAGGCCGGTATTTCTTTCGGTAAAGATGACCTTATCGTTCCTGATGCCAAAAAGACCCTGATTGCCGAAACCGAAGCTCAGGTTAAGGAATTTGAACAGCAGTATCAGAACGGTCTGATTACCAAAGGCGAGAAGTACAACAAGGTGGTTGATATCTGGGCTGCCTGTACCGATAAAATTGCCGACGAAATGATGAAAAACATTTCAAAAACCGAAAACGGCTATATCAACTCCGTCTACATGATGGCTCACTCCGGCGCCCGCGGTTCCGCCGCTCAAATGCGTCAGTTGGCCGGTATGCGCGGTTTGATGGCCAAACCGAGTGGCGAAATTATCGAACAGCCGATTATTTCGAACTTTAAAGAAGGCCTGACCGTGCTTGAATACTTTAATTCTACCCACGGTGCCCGTAAAGGTCTGGCCGATACGGCTCTGAAAACCGCAAACTCCGGTTATCTGACCCGTCGTCTGGTCGACGTTGCCCAAGATGTGGTTATTACCGAAACCAATTGCGGTACCGAGCGCGGTATTATCGTTCGTCCGGTTGTCGACGGCGGTAACGTCATCGTTTCTATCGGCGAGCGCATTCTGGGTCGTACCATTCAGGAAGACATTCTGCATCCGGAAACCGGCGAGGTTTTGGTTCAGAAAGGCAAACTGATTGACGAGAATGACGTTGACATTGTTGAAAAGGCCGGTGTCGAGCAGGTTAAAATCCGTTCGGTTCTGACCTGCGAAACCAAGAACGGTGTTTGTGCCGCCTGCTATGGCCGCGACTTGGCTCGCGGTACGCCGGTTAATGTCGGCGAGGCCGTCGGCGTTATTGCCGCACAGTCCATCGGTGAACCTGGTACGCAGTTGACGATGAGAACGTTCCACATCGGCGGTGCTGCGTCTAAATCTGCCGAACAGGCTTCGGTTGAAGTTCCGTTTGCCGGTGTTCTGAAACTTGAAAACAATCACTCGGTTATCAATCAGGACGGTCACGCGATTGTTCTGTCTCGTAACTGCGAAATCGTTATTCAAGACGCGAACGGACGTGAAAAATCCCGTCACCATGTTCCTTACGGTACCAAGATTCTGGCGGCTGAAGGTTCTAAGGTTAAGAAGGGACAGAAAGTGGCCGAGTGGGATCCGTTTACCATTCCGGTTATTACCGAGAAAGAAGGTAAAGTCGAGCTGGTTGATTTGATTAACAACGTTTCGGTTAAGGAAAGCGTTGACGAAACAACCGGTATCGTTTCCAAGGTTGTCATCGATTGGCGTTCGGGTTCTAACAGTGCCGGTCTGAAGCCGAGTATTGTTTTGAAAGATGCCAAAGGCAAACCGGTTACGTTCGACAACGGCAAGGAAGTTCGCTATTATCTGTCGGTTGATGCCATTCTGACGGTAGACAACGGTGCCGAGGTTAAAGTCGGTGATGTTATCGCCCGTATTCCGAGAGAAAGCTCCAAGACGAAGGATATTACCGGTGGTCTGCCGCGTGTTGCCGAGTTGTTTGAAGCCCGCCGCCCGAAAGATCAGGCTATTATTTCCGACATCGACGGTATGGTTGAATTCGGTAAGGACTATAAGGCCAAACAGCGGATTACCGTTGTACCGAAGAAAGGCGAACCGATTGAATATCTGATTCCGAAAGGACGGCATCTGGTTGTTCAGGACGGCGATATTGTCAAGAAAGGCGATTTGCTGGTTGAAGGAACACCTGCACCGCACGATATTCTGCGTGTTCTGGGCGTTGAAAAACTGGCTGAATATCTGGTTAAGGAAGTTCAGGACGTTTATCGTCTGCAAGGCGTTAAGATTAACGATAAGCATATTGAGGTTATCGTTTCGCAGATGCTGAGAAAAGTTGAAGTTACCGTTCCGGGAGACACGACTTTCCTCATCGGTGAACAGGTTGACCGCGATGTGTTTGAAGCAGAAAACGCCAAAGTTATTGCCGAAAACGGAACGCCGGCTCAGGCCGATCCGATATTGCTCGGTATTACTAAGGCTTCGCTGCAGACCAAGTCGTTTATCTCTGCCGCCTCCTTCCAGGAGACAACCCGCGTTCTGACTGAAGCGGCGGTTGCCGGCAAGGTGGACAAGCTGGTCGGTCTGAAAGAGAACGTTATTGTCGGTCGTTTGATTCCGGCCGGTACCGGTACCGTTCTGCGTGCTCTTAAAAAGGTTGCTGCACAGAATGATAAGGAAATTCTGGCTCTTAAAGAAGAAGCAGCCAAAGCACAGCTTGAACAGCATGCACATCATGCAGAAGAAAAAGCTGCTGAAGAGACGCCAGCCGAATAATAACCTGTTAACTCTTATATCGGTAAAAAAGCTGAAGAGAAATCTTCAGCTTTTTTATGTTTATAATGTTTTACCTTGACTTTTTTTGAAAATTTTGTCCAAATATGTATTTGAAGAGTAATTAGTCTGTGAAATTAGTATGTTTAACTTAAATTATCATTAAAATGGAAAAGTTTATTATTGAAAATTGGGTGTTATTTGCTGTTGTGGCAGTAGCTGTCGTTATTATTCTTCAACGTTCGAAAATCAGGCATTTGGAGCGGCTTTTGGTTATTTCTGAAGGAGGAAAGTCAAGGGAGGCGTTTAAGAAAAGAGAAGCACAAAAAGATGTTTCTTTTCGGGGACGGGTTATCAGCGAGCTGTTACGGGAATTTTCCGACGAGGAGCTGGTGGCACTTGACGATAAAATGGCTCGCTATATTCGGCGGCTTTCGGATATGAAAATTCAGGATGGTGCAATTCTGGAAGAACTTGATGTCTATCGTCTTTGCCGAGAGTTCATTTTTTTTGAGATTGAAAATAGAAAAACGCCAGCTCCAGTTTTTTGATCCTGCTTATTGGCAATTGAGGCTGAAGAGAAATCTTCGGCCTTTTTGCTGTCATATTGGAAAACAGATGGAATTTTCCAAAAAGGGCAAAAAAATTTTGTTGATTTTTTCGCAAAAAAGCGTATAAGGGAAAACCGGAATTTTATTATTTTTTTCTTATTGTGAAACTTTTTGACATAACAAAAATATCTAATCATTAAAATTTTTGTGCTTATGAATACCAAAAAGTATTTGGAGAGACTGCTTAAAGATGAGGCAGTTCTCTGTGGAGACGTTACCCAGTTCGCGTATCGAAAAGTTGACTTGAATATTGATGATGCCGTTTGGTTTGCAGAAACGATGGCTCTTAATGTCCTTGTCAAGTTAAGCAAACTGGCGAAACTCTTTGAAACCTATTATGCTAAGGCCTTATCCTGTGATACGGGATTGATTTATTTGTTTCGCCGCTGCCGGTTGAATAAGGGGTATCAGTTTTGGGTAAGTTTTGGTACCGAAATAGCCAAAATCAGAACCAAAAGACTGCTTGAGGCGATGACCAGAGACGGCAGACTTCATGTGCGTCGGAGCAATCTGGTTTTTAATGTTGAGGCTGCTACGGCTTATTATTTGTCTCTTGATGAGGAAAGGCGATTGCTGCTGCTTGGCAATGTTTGCAAAAAGGCGGATAATTCGTTCAGGCTTTTTCAGGAAAACCAGAACAGCGGCAGTATAGGTTCGGTTGATATGGAGAACTATAAAAACAGCGCTTTGTTTTGGAGCGATGTCTGGGAGGTTTTAAGCAGTATTAAAGTGGCTGCCTGATTGTTGAATTTTATTCATTTATTTATGGCGCTAGCAGGATTTATTATTTTTGTTTTGGTTTTTATCTTTTGGGGGGTGTATATGGTTTTCAACAGCCCTCCCGCAAAAAGAGGTTTGAAGAAATGAGGAAAAGCGTTCTTATTGGAAAAATAAGGACGCTTTTTTTGTGAGCGAATGTTTTTTTGCTTTTACCTTGGGGCAGAATAGCGTAAAGTATGGTTACTGTTTATTGAAGGAGAATATGTATGAGAAAACTGATTATGTCTTTGTTGGCCGTCGGCTTTTTGTCGGCTTGTGCCACGGATCCGTATACGGGTGAAAGCAAGGTTTCCAAAACGGCATGGGGAACAGGTATCGGTACATTGGCCGGAGCCGGAATCGGTGCATTGGTCGGCGGCGAAAAAGGTGCTCTGGTCGGTGCTGGAATCGGTGCGGTCGGCGGTGCGAGCGTTGGCGGCTATATGGATATTCAGGCGCGTCGTTTGCGTGAAGAATTGGTTGGTACCGGTGTGCAGGTTCAAAAAGTCGGTGATAATGTTCGTCTGATTATGCCGAGCAATATTACGTTTGATACGGATTCTGCCGTGTTCAAGCCGGTGTTTAACAATATTCTGACATCGGTAGCTAAGGTTGTTAACGAATTTGATAAGACAAAAGTTCAAATTGCGGGGTATACAGACAGTACGGGCAGTGCCGCTTATAACAATTCGTTATCGCTGCAGCGTGCTCAGGCGGTTGCCAATTATCTGAAACTGCGTGATGTCAGTGCTTCCAGGCTGCTGGTTTATGGTTACGGCTCCAGCAATCCGATTGCGAGCAATGCCACGGCAGCTGGTCGGGAGCAGAATCGCCGCGTTGAAATAACCTTGATTAATGCTCAATAGAAAAGAAAAAGCGGAATTTTTATTCCGCTTTTTTCAGGTTTATAACGTAATAATTTTTGGGATTACTTACGGCGCAGGAAAGACGGGATTTCCAAATTCAGCTTATCTTCCTCGCGGTAATCATCCTCAGCGAAAGAAGGAGACACGGCCTCCTGAAGCTTGTGTTCGTGTTCCTTTAATTTCTTTCGGTTTCTTTTGGCAATGGAGAAGCCCGTTACTCTTTCAATCAGGGTCGGGGTGTATTCTTCTTCCTCGTTGCTGACAATCAGTTGCTCAGGTTCTTCGTTTTTACGTGCGGAGAACGGAGCGGGATTGTGGTTGGGAAATAATTCCGGCTCTTCTTCAATCGTACGGAGTGAAGTTTTGGCCGTAAAACTGTTTTCGTTTGAAGACAGAATGCTTTCAAGCTGAGCCTCGGCATTGATATCTTCGGTTTTATTAATAATAGCTTTGAACAAAGAAGAGGCTTTGGGCATTTCACCTATTGCCGAAGAGCGATCCAACGAATCGAAATCTTCGATTTTTTCGTCGGGAACGGCGCTCTGAAGGTTTTCTTCCGCAGGTGCGGAAGCTTCCTGTTCAATGGAAATTATCTCGGCTTTCTCGATAACTTCGTTAACATCGTCAGCGACCTCTGTTTTGGTGGCTGAGAATTTTTCAAGATTGGAATCGAGTTCTTCATTCGGCGTAATAACGGTTTCGCCGCCATAACTCTCTTCAAGGTAATCCGGCTTGATCAGCGGCTTGCTTTGGGCTTTCTGGGCAATGTTTTCGCCAATGCCCGTTGCGACGATGGAAACACGGATTTTTCCGACCAGCGATTCATCAAAACTGGAACCGAAAATGATGTTGGCATCTTCGTCAACTTCTTCCTTGATGCGGCTGGCGGCTTCGTCAATTTCAAAAAGGGTGATGTCTTTGCCGCCGGTAATGTTGATGAGAACGCCCTTGGCGCCGTGCATTGAACAATCGTCAAGCAGCGGGTTTGACAAGGCTTGTTCGGCGGCTTTGACGGCTCTGTCTTCACCTTCGGCTTCGCCGGTTCCCATAATAGCTTTGCCCTTATCTTCCATGATGCTTTTGATGTCGGCAAAATCAAGGTTAATCAGACCCGGCATCATCATCAGGTCGGTGATGGAACGGACACCAGCATATAAAACATTGTCGGCCATGACGAAAGCGTCGGCCAGCGTAGTGTTTTTATCGGCAATGCGAAACAGGTTCTGATTGGGAATGATGATGATGCTGTCTACCTGTTTGGTAAATTCTTCAACGGCGGCTTCTGCCGTTTCGAAACGTTTGCGTCCTTCAAACTGGAACGGTTTGGTTACGACACCGACAGTAAGAATACCTTTGGATTTGGCCAGTTGGGCAACAACCGGGGCCGCGCCCGAACCGGTACCGCCGCCCATACCGGCGGTAATAAAGACCATATTGGCGCCTTCGAGTTCTTTTTCAATCTCTTCTTTGGCTTCTTCTGCGGCCAGTTTACCGATTTCCGGACGAGCGCCGGCGCCAAGTCCTTGCGTGGTTTCAAGGCCGAGCTGAATTTTACGACTGGCGGAAGAATGAGCCAGAGCCTGCGCATCGGTGTTGGCAACGATAAAGTCAACGCCTTCCAGATTTTGCGCAATCATATTATTGACGGCATTGCCGCCGCCGCCGCCGACGCCAATGACGGAAATCCGCGGCTTTAAGTGCATGACGGTTTTTTCTGGTACGGCTAATTTGATTGACATCGTATTTCTTACTCCAAAATTTTACTGAACTTGATTCCAAGCATAAAGGAAAGTAATTAAGTTTTGGTTACTAAAAAAACAAATCGGAATATTTTTTAGAAATTTTGTTTCAGCCAGCCGAAGATGCGGCTGAAAGCACCGTTGCTGCCGGCAGGCTTCTGAGTGGTTTTGGCCGGTTTTTTTTCGGTATAATTGAGCGCAAAAGAGAGCAGTCCGACAGCCGTTGAAAATGCCGGATTATACAAAATGTCAGGCAGGTTGGGGATATTTTTCGGCCGGCCGAGACGAACCTGTTTGTCGAGAACCATGGAGGCGACTTCTCTGATGCCGGAAAGCTGGCTGCCGCCTCCGGTGAGAACCACGCGATGACTGGAAATGTCTCTCAGGCCGTGTTCGCCAAGTTTTTGATTGACCAGTTCGAAAATTTCTTCAATTCGCGGGGTAATGATGCTGATGAGCTCCGATTTCGGAACTTGTTTGATGGAGCTGTCGTCTTCTTCGCCAACCGGGTAAACGTTAATGGTTTCTTCTTTGTCCGCTTGTGTCAGAAAAGCGCAGCCATGCAGTGTTTTTAATCTTTCGGCGTGGGTGAAAGAGGTTGTCAGCCCCCAGGCAATGTCGTTGGTAACGTTGTTGCCGCCGACGGCAATGGAAGAAAAAGAAACCGGGTGTCCGTGTTTGAAGCTGGCAATGCTGGTGGTTCCGCCGCCGATATCAATGACCGTTGCGCCGATTTCTTTTTCGTCATCGACCAGACAGGAAAGACCGGAAGCATAGGCGGAAAAGGCTTTTTCCGCGGTTTCGAGATGTGCATTTTCGATGACGGTGGAAAGGTTTCGGTATTGAATTTCGGGAACCAAACCAAGCAGAATATCAACAGAAAGGCTTTCTCCGAAAATGTTACGCGGATCTTTGATTTCATCGCCCATGTCGAGACGGTAGCTGGTTGGCAGGCAGTGAATCAGTTCGTGCTCGTCGACATTGATTTTGTTAATGCCTTTTTCGATGACTTTGGTAATGTCGGCTTCGGATACGGGACGGTTTTTGTTGATGGCGATGGTTGCGTCTTTGATGATGCTTTTGATCTTGTCGCCGGAAATGTTGACAATGACGCGGTCAATTCGTTCGTTGGCCATTTGTTCGGCAGTTTCAACAGCGTTGCAGACGGAGAGTGTTGCCTGATTGATGTCCGTGACTATGCCGTTTTTGATTCCCTTGGAAGCGTTGTATCCGTATCCGACAACGTTAATTCGTTTGTCGCGGCTGATTTTGGCGATAACGCAACAGACTTTAGATGAGCCGATATCTAAAGCGGCGATGGTCGTCAGCCGGTTGAACGAATGTGTCACGTTATGCTCCCCTTGGTTTTTCCTCGTTGTTTTCTTTTAGTTTTTGACGTTCTTCGTCAGTCATTTTGCCGAGTTTGACAATGACTTTATTTTTTAATCTTAAATCGATGAAAGTTAATTTACGTTTAAGAATGCCCTGGGTTTGATCTAATTTTACCAATTTTTTCCAGGCGTGCTCGACATTCTCTTCGGGGAGTTTTACGGTAACGCCGTTTTCAATGTCGTCCAGAATCAGATTCCAGCGGCGTTTGGAAATATAATTGGCAACTTTGACCCGCGGCCAGATATCGTTATCTTTTTTGATTATTTCAAGCAGAGCATTGATGTGTTCGGGCGCACCTTCGCCGACAATCAGCAAAATCGGTTTGGTCGGACGGAAGGGTGCGTTTATGACATTTCCTTCCGTATCAATCGGATGAAATTTTTCGGATATCTGCCAGAGAGAGGCAACCCGGCGTTCGGTAAGGCTGATGCGGAGAATGTTCGGAAAGTAACTGCGGCGTACTTCTGCCCGGCGTACCCAGGGCAGTGTTTCAAGCCGGTTTTTCAGTTCGTTTAAGTCCAGACTCAGAATATTGTCGCCGCGTTTGAGGCCGAGCACTTCCATAACGGCGCGGCGCGAAGTTTTGTCTCTGCCTTCAATGAGAATGTCGTCTAATGTGAAACCGAGTTTTGAGGTCAGGTCATAGAAGCCTTCGGTAAGATTGTTTATCTGACGGCCGACAAGGTTTGTTCTGATGGTTACGATACCGAAAGCAATCAGAACGATCAGGGTTAAAATAAGAAAATTGCCAAGCAGACGGTACGGCCATTCCCGCGGCAGAAAAACCCGGTTGTCTGTTGTCGTCTTCTTTATTTCGGCATTGTCGGTCATGGTTATTTGTTAATTCCCATGCGTTTGATTTCCCATTCCAGGGTAACGGTGGTTTTTTCACGAACCTTTTTGATAATGGTTTCACCAAGGGTTTCGATATCGGCCGCCGTGGCTTTGCCCGTATTAATCAGAAAATTGCAATGGATATCCGAGACTTTGGCGCCGCCAATTTGCAAATTGTCGCAGCCGGATTTTTTGATGAGTTCCCATGCGTGCAGCCCTTCCGGATTTTTGAATGTCGAGCCTGCCGTCTTTTGATTGTACGGCTGATTTTTCATCCGGTAGGCTTTTTGCTCGTCAAGTTTTTTTCTGATGTTTTCGGTACTGTCGGGATAGGTGCGGAAAGTAATTGAAAGAATTATCCAGTCGTCGGGGAAAAAACTGCTGCGGTAGGAAAGCATTAAGTCTTCGACGGGAATATTTTTGATTTCGCCGACGCCGTCGATAATCTGCGCTTCGATGATGACGTCTTTGACTGAGCGGCCGAAACAACCGGCGTTGGTTTTTACCGAGCCGCCGATGACGCCCGGAATCGAACATAGAAATTCCAGGCCGCCAAATTGTTTATCGAGCATAAGTTTTTTCAGTTCCGCATTTTTGACCCCGGCGCCGCAGGTGATTGTGTTTTCGCCGAAGGAAATTTTACGGAAAGAGGGGGCGTCAAGTTTAATAACGACACCGGGAACGCCGCCGTCTCTGATCAGCAGATTGGAACCGCCGCCGATGATGCAGACGGGCAGGTTGTAAGGTTTGTTTTTCAGAAAATGACTGAGGTCTTCGGCATCGGCCGGATTGTAAAGAACTTCAGCCGGACCGCCGACGCCGAACCAGGTGTATTTGGCAAGTTTGGCGTTGGGTGTATATTTGCCCCGAACCTTGGGGAGAATGCCAAGCAGATTTTTTTTAAACAGTTTTAATCCGAGCATCTTTATTCTCCTTAAGGACGGGATAAAATTTCTTTTTCAACGGCATCGGCAAAGCGGGCGGCGGCGTCAATAATACCTATGGATTTTGCGTTTTCGGACATTTGGTTTAGTTTTTTGGGAGAAGACATCAGGTCTTTGATAATTTCTTCCAGTTTGGCGGCCGTAAAATCCTTTTGTTTTAAAACAATGCCGGCCTTGGCGTCGCCAATCTCTTTTGCATTGACGGTTTGGTGGTCGTCGGCAGCAATCGGCAACGGTACCAGAATCGACGGAATGCCGACGGCGGCGATTTCGGAAACAGAAGATGCGCCGGCGCGGGAAATGATGAGGTGTGTGCCGGAATAGAGTTCGGGCATATTATTGAAAAAATGCGAGATGGTTACTTCCGCGCCGCAATCTTGGTAAGCATTTTTGACGCTTTCGACATCGGTTTCCCGGCACTGCTGGAAAATGCGGATTTTTTTCTGTCGTGCGGGCGAGAGTTTTTTCAGCGCTTCGGGAACGACATCTCCGAAAATTTTGGCGCCCTGCGATCCGCCGAGAACCATAATTTGAAATTTATCTTCCTTCGCGAGCGGCGGGTAAGGAACATCACGAACATCGGCAATGGCTTTGCGAATCGGCATGCCGGTCAAGATTGTTTTAATTCCGGCCGGGGTATATTTTACTTTTTTAAAACTTTGGGCGATGAGTGCGGCATATTTGCTTAAAAAACGATTGGTACGACTCATGACTGAATTTTGCTCGTGAATTACTAAGTCGGTGCCAAGCAGAATGGCCGCCATGCAGCTTGGAAAAGAGGCGTAACCGCCGAAGCCGATGACACAGGCAGGCTTCTTTTTAAAAATAATGCGGCCGGCCTGCAGGACGCCGACAGCTGTTTTAATCAGACTTTTGATTTTGAATAATTTTGATTTGCCGACCAATGCGCCCGCCCAAACCGCGTGGTTGGGAATTTCGCCGAGCCGGCCTTTGTAGTTGTTTTTGCCGCGACTGTCGGTTATCAGTTCAACACGGCAGCCGCGCCGCAGAAGTTCGTCGGCCAGAGCTTCGGCCGGGTAAACATGTCCGCCGGTGCCGCCGGCCGTAAGAATAATCAGTGGTTTCCGATTTTTTTTGCCTTTTTTAGTCGCCGACATCTTTGTCCTCCGCATGAACATTTTTACGAGTTATGGCCAACAACATACCCATTCCCAAAGCCGTGGCCAGCAATGACGAACCGCCGTAAGAGATAAAGGGCAGCGTCATGCCTTTGGTCGGCATCAGGTGCAGGGTGGACGCCATATTGATAATTCCCTGCAGGCCGAAAGATGCCGATAATGCCGATGCCGAAAGAATGATAAACAGATTGTTGTCTTTCATGGAAATCAGCATCGAACGAATAACAACCGTTGCATATAAGCCTACTATAATCAGGCATAAAAGCAAGCCAAATTCTTCGGCGGCAACGGCAAAAATAAAATCGGTATGCGCGTCGGGGATATTCAGCTTGACAATCCCTTCGCCGGGGCCGCGACCAAAGATACTTCCGCTTTGAAAAGCTTCAAGCGATTTGCGAACCTGATAGCTCAGATTGTTTTCCGAATCCAGAAACTGCTGAATACGGGTGTGAACATGGTCAAAGGTGAAATAGGCGGTGACCAGCAGTCCGACGCCGACAATTCCCAAGACGGTTACCAGCAAAAGAGACAGGCCCGACAAAAAGAACTGAAACAGCCAGATGACCGAAACGACAATCGACATCCCGACATCAGGCTGAAGCAAAAGCAGAATCAGCGTAAAGGCAAAAAGGCAAGTGGAAAGAATGTTGCCGGGAAAATCACGGTATTTTTGCTGACCGTCAAAAAGCCAGGCGGCAACGACGGCAAAGCAGGGTTTGATAAATTCGGACGGCTGCAGTGAGAAGCCGAGAATGTGAATCCAGCGGGAGGCGCCTTTGGTTTCTTCGCCCCAGAAAAGAGTGGCAATCATCAGCAAAATGGTTACCGTATAGCCGAGAATGGCAACTCGGCGAATGGTTTTCAGATTCTGCATGGAGAGGAATATCATCAGAATATAGGCAAGGGGCAGAAACAGCAGTTGTCTTTTGATAAAGTGGAAACTGTCGACGCCAATGCGGTTGGCAACGGCGGGACTGGCTGAAAAATTCAAGAAAATACCGATAAGAATGATAATGGTAACCAGCGTGAGCAGAACTTTGTCAACGGTCCACCACCAGTTGGCAATAATGCTGCGGCTGTTTCTTGAAAAGGAAATCACGCGCCGTTCCTCCTACAACATAATGAGGCTGGTAAGGCCGAGCGCGCCGAGGATAAACGAGACTATCCAGAAACGTGTAACTACCGTGGTTTCTTTCCAGCCGAGCTGTTCAAAATGATGATGAATCGGTGCCATTCTGAAAAAACGGCGGCCAGTTTTTCTGAAGTATGCCACCTGAATCATGACGGACAGGGCTTCAATGACGAAAACGCCGCCGACAACAGCCAGCAGAATCTCATGCTTGGTCATGACGGAAACCGTTCCGAGCAAAGCTCCGAGAGCCAAAGATCCGGTGTCGCCCATAAAAACTTTGGCCGGCGGAGCGTTGAACCACAAAAAACCGACACAGCCACCGACAACCGCGGCACAGACAATAACGATTTCAGCCGAATGCGGAACCGGAGTCAGGGCTAATTCAGCGGCCAAGTTTGTGCCGCAGATATAAGAGACAACGGCAAAAACCAGAAAAGAAACAATCAGCAGGCCGGAAGCCAGACCGTCAAGGCCGTCGCTGAGGTTGACGGCATTTGATGCCCCGGCAATAACAACCATGGCAAAAGGAATATAAAACCAGCCGAGATTAAGTGCTAAATTGCGAAACCAGGGAAAAGTCAGTTCAAAACGTTCGCTTTCCGGCAATGTCTGCGTGATAACCCAGACTGCGGCAAAGGCAGCTGAAAACTGCAAGAGAAGTTTCATTTTGGCGGTCATGGCATTGGAGGTTTGTTTGGTTACTTTGACATAATCATCGATAAATCCGGTCAATCCATAAACCAGCAAAATGATTATGCTTATCCAGACAAAAGCGTTTTGCAAATCGGCAAAGAGGAGCATGCTGACGATAGACGAACCCAGAATAAGCAGTCCGCCCATGGTCGGCGTGCCTTTCTTGGTCAGCAGATGGCTTTGCGGTCCGTCTTCGCGGATGGGCTGTCCTTTGGCCTGGTGATGATGCAAGAATTCAATCAGTTTTCCGCCGCAGGCCAAACTTAAAATCAGAGCGGCAAAAAAAGCAAGAAAGCCCCTGATGGGCAGAGAATTGAAAAGATCAGTTAATTGCAAGAGCATGATGGGTTCCTTCTGCTGGTAATTTTGAAATCCATCATAAGTTTAATATCTAAAATATTCCTTAAAAAAACGGCCGTTCTGTTAAAATAGGCCGATTAAAAAGACATCATGCAGCGAAAAGAGTGGCGTCCTTTCTTTTTGACTTTAACAAGTTCTCCCGAGGTCATATTTATGCCGAGGGCAGAGGCATGGTCATTAAAATAGTCCGAAGCTGTCATGTAAACATCTTCTTTTAACGCACGTGCTCCTTTTATTAGTGCCAGGCGGTCGTTTAAATGCAGAAAAGTGCGGTGGTTGATACGGCGGTTGGGCATTTTGTCAATCGGAAACATTTGCAAAAAATCCGGCAAAAACCACTCTCCGGCTTTAGTGCCGCGGGTGAGGTATTGCCGGCAGTAAGTTTGGGCACGTTCCCAGTTTTTTGAGCCCGGCTGATCAAGTGCGATAATCAGACCGCCGTCTTTGGAATCGTTGACCTGCCAGACGATACCTATGGGTTGTAACCCTTCAATCAGTTTGGCGTTGAAGCTTTTGTTGCTATAATAGATATCGCCGATTTCGACGGCTTGTACCGGAGAAGCCGTTATTATGGCCGCCACCAGTAAGGCAAGTTTTTTCATTCTAGTTCTCCGCCGGCTGAACAGAGCCGTCCGGCGCAATGCGGATTTGTCCCGAAGCGGAAGTATGATTGGAAATTTTGTGCAGACTTCGGGAAATGCGTTCGGCAGAAGGTTTGTTGCTTCCCCAATCCGGTGAGGTGTTTTCGTAAGCAAAAATCAGCAGGCTGAGCGCATCGTAGAGGTTAGACGAGCATGAGGCCGGGATTTTTCCTGTCGTTTGATGAAAAGTATTTGTGAATTTGTCGGTGTGATAGGAAAGGTAGTGGTTAAAATTGTATTGACCGTCGTTTAATCCGTTACCAAAAGCGCAGGTAAAGTGTAGGCGTCTGAATTTTTCAGCCAGGGGAATTGCTTTTTCAGCCGCCGGTGTCCAAAGGGTTATGAGGGCGTCAGCGTTATGTTTTTCGATTAATGACAGGAGATTTTCTTGCGTTTGCTCCGTCGTTCCGGAATCGTCTAGATAGAATATTCTGTATTTATAGCGGTTTTTTCTACCGTTCCAATCTTTAAGCGCCAGGTTGATAGCGTCCTGCGCAGCCAGACCGGTCTCGGCGTTGGCGCCGGTAAGCGGCAATGTTACGCCGATAGTCACGACGGCTTCTTTCTCCGGCTGTGCCTGATATAAAAACAACTCCCAACCGCCCCAGAAAACGGCCATAAGCAATATGAAAGAAATCAGCCGTCGCATCTGTTTAACTGTCCAAATAAAGTGAGCTCTTCTTGTAGTTTTCAATGGCGTGTCGCAACAAAACACCGATGACAGCGGCCAGAGGTACGGCAATCATCAATCCCAGGAAGCCGAGCAAAACGCCTCCCGCCAGCAAAGCAAACATGACCCAGACCGGGTGCAGGCCGACATTCTCACCAACCAATTTCGGCGTCAGGAAATTGCCTTCCAAGAATTGTCCGGTGGCAAAAACCAGGACAACCTGCAAAATCGGCATCAGCGAATCGAATTGAGCAAAGGCAATGCCTATACTGAGCAGAAAACCGACAATGCTGCCGACGTAGGGTATAAATGAAATCAGACCAGCAATAAAGCCGACGAGCAGGCCAAGGTCAAGTCCGACCAGATAGAGTCCGAATGAATAATAAGTGCCCAGAATAACACAAACGCTGAGCTGTCCTCGGATAAAACCGGCCAGTGTCCGGTCAATCTGGTGTGCCTGTTCCCGAATAGAAGCTTTTGATTTGCGGGGCAGCAGGCTGTCGACTTTGGCAATGAACATATCCCAGTCACGTAGCATATAAAATGCAACAACGGGCGTAATGAGCAGCAGCGAAATGAGGTTGAATATGGCAAAGCTGCTGGTAACGATGCCACGCAGAACATTGCCGGCAAGTTTCAGCGTGTTGGCCAGATTGTTGCGCATGTATTCTCGGATTTTTTCCGGTTCGAGATTGGGAAAACGTTCGTGCAATTCATTAATAAACGGTTCTATTTTGCGTAGAAAAGTTCCGATGTATTGAGGGACAACGTTAATGAAGCGGCCAAGCTGTTCGTCAATAACGCTAATTAAAAGCGCCAAAGCCGGCAGGGCGATGACGGCTACAAGGAAAAGCACCAAAAAGGTGGCGAGTGTGCGGTTCATTCCCCATTTTTCAAAACGGGAGGCGAAAGGGTCAAGCAGATAGCCGATGACAATGCCTGTAACGAAGGGCAGCAACACAGAACGCAAGGTATAAACGGCGGCACAGAACAACACAAACAGCGTCAGCCAGAACATCCAATTACGATTAGTTTTGCGTTCAGTCGGCATTTCTTTTCCTTTCCAGAGTTAAATTCTTTCGATGATGTAGAAATCACCGACATTTTTGAGGTTGTAATATTTATTGCGCAGGGCTTCCAGCAATTTGTCAAAGTTGCCGATATAAGTGATGGTAAATTGGACTTTTCCCGAGCCGACCGCATTGGTAGCAATGCCGCTGATATAGCCGATTTCCCTGAGCTGCTTTTCCAGATGCAGCCAATCGCGCAAATAAGCATAGGAGTATAAAACGGTAATTTCGGATTTGTTTTGGCGGTTAACGACGTTTTGTGTCTTTATCTGATTATAAATACCGTCGGTAATTTGGTTGATGGCGTCTATGAATAATTGTGGGGAGCGGTCACCCGGTACGGATATATTTTCTTCCCGTCCGTCACGATAAGAACGAAGCGTAATGTTTAACCCCTCAATACCGTTATATACGGCGTCAGCAACATAAATGTCTTTGGTGTTGTTGAAAAAGGCGATTTTATCCAAAGCCATGCCGTCCAGACTCAAGGCCTTTTCGGCATCAAGTGCCGCATAGTTGGAACCAGTGGCCGGAATGCTGAAGAACTTGACGGAATTTAATGTCCTCGGATTTTGCTCCCAGGCTTTGCGCCACAGATTGTCGGCTTCCCAGAGCATGGGCGCGTCGGTTTTGAATTCGCGAAATGTCGGGATAATCAAAACATTTGCCGCCGAGCCGATGACAAAAGGAATGTCATTTTCCTGCATATAAGTTTTGAGAATATATTCGTTAATGGTAACGTTTAATGTTGCAAGGTAGCGGACGTTTGAGGCTTTTTCAGAGATAATCGAAACTTCTTTGATGAAGTTGAGAATCTGGGCGTCGTTTAGTTCGTTGAGGCGGCGGACGCCTTCTGCCGTGGTAACGCGGCGGGCAACCGTTGTATAAGCCTGACGGTTGGCTTCGGTCATGGCTTTTTCCCGGGCGACGGACGCGTTTTCGGCCGTAACGTCGACCGTAATTTCGGCGCTGTATGTCAAATCACCGGCACGACCGGTTTCCGGAAGCAGAAGCAAGCAGAAAAGTGCGACGGCTGCTGTGCAGATGCGGAACACGGCAGAACTCCCTAACCAACGATTTCAATGTGCGAAAAGAAAAAATCAATTTCTCTTTCGGCGCTTTCTGCCGAATCCGAACCATGGACGGTATTTTTATCAATAGACAGGGCAAAAGTTCTGCGAATCGTCCCTTCTTCAGCAACGGCAGGATTGGTTGCGCCCATGATTTTGCGGTAGAGGGCAATGGCGTTTTCGGCTTCGAGAATCTGAACAACGACCGGAGCCGAAGTCATTTGTTCAATCATGCTGGTAAAAAAGGCTTTATCCTTGTGTTCGGCATAAAATTCTTCGGCCTGTTCCGGGGTCAGCATGAGCCGTTTCTGAGCAATAATGTGCAACCCGGCTTCTTCAATCATGGCGTTGACTTTGCCGGTGATGTTGCGGGCGGTTGCGTCCGGTTTGATTATCGAGAGCGTTCTTTCCATAGAGGTTTTCCTTGTTAAAAAGCCAGTTACCATAAAATTTAAGCCGATAGTATAATATTTTGCCGCAAAAAGCAAAAGTTTTTATAGACTTTTGCGCTCAAGCGTTGTTTATTATGAATAATTCTTTTTTAACTCAAATTGTGAAGGGGTATCCCAATGTTAGAAAGTGCTTATTTAAATAGTCTGATTGCGAGAGCAAAACAAGACATTAAAACCATTGTTCTGCCCGAAGGTGAAGACGAGCGCGTTTTGAAGGCCGCTCATCTGATTACGGCCGAAAAAGCCGCCAAAATCATTATTCTCGGCGATGTCGAATCGGTCAAAAAGCATTTTGCCGACAATGGTTGGAGCCTGGAGGACATTGAGCTTGTCGATCCGGCCAAATCGCAGAATCTTGAAAAATATGCCAAGCTTCTTTTCGAACTGCGCAAAGAAAAAGGCATGAGTGAAGACGAGGCTGCGAAAACGGCTTTGAATCCCAATTATTTCGGAACGCTGATGATTAAGGCCGGCGATGCCGACGGTATGGTTTCCGGCGCCAATCATTCGACAGCGGATACGGTTCGTCCGGCGCTGCAAATCATCAAGTCGGCCAAAAAAGGCGCCAGCGTTTCGTCGCTGCTGATTTTGGTTCATAATGACAAGCCGTATATTCTTGCCGACTGTGCAATTATTATCGATCCGACAGACAAAGAAATGGCCGATACGGCTCTGGAAGCGGCCAAAAACGCCATTAAGTTCGGCATGGAGCCGAAAGTTGCGATGCTGACTTTTTCGACCAAAGGGTCCGGCAAAGGCGATCAGGTTGATAAGGTTCGCAGGGCAACCGAAATTGCGTTGGAAGCTTTGAAAAACGATCCGGATTATAAGGGGCTGAACATTAAGCTGGACGGCGAGTTGCAGGCTGATGCCGCGCTTGATGCCGTTGTCGGTGCAAAAAAAGCGCCGGGCAGCGAGGTTGCGGGCAAGGCCAATGTCTTAATCTTTCCGGATCTGGCCTCGGGCAATATCAGTTATAAAATGCTGCAGCGTATTTGCGGCTGCGAGGCTTATGGACCGATGTTACAGGGGCTGAATGCGCCGGTTAATGATCTTTCCCGCGGTGCATTGGTCGAAGATATTGTGGGAATGATTGCGATTACCTGTATTCAAGCCCAGAAATGATTTTCTATGGGGGCCGAACGGGATTGCGGGGCAAAAGGCTTGGGTGTCGATTATACACTTTGTCTTTTTGCCTCGAAATCTTATTCGTTTCCCTCATATAAAAATATTTCTGATGATTTTAAGCAAAAAAATTAAGGATTTAGTGATGAAAAAAATACTCGTTTTGAACTCCGGTTCATCTACGCTGAAATATCAGTTGTTTAATGTTGACGGTGATAAATATGAAGTCGTTGCCAAAGGCAATGCCGAGCGCATCGGCCGTGATGCTTCTTTTGTCGGCATAAAATATGCAAACGGTGACAAAAAGGAAGTCAAGGTTGATTTGCCTAATCATCAAGCGGCGCTGAATGAGGTTATGAAACTTTTGACGGACGGTGTTATCGGAAATTTGAACGAGATTTCGGCAATCGGCCACCGTATTGTTCAGGGCGGTTCGATTTTCAAAGGTTCGGTTGTGGTTACCGAAAAAGTTATTGAAGACATCGAATCCCTTTCGACACTGGCGCCGTTGCACAATCCGTCTGCGGCTCTGGTTATCCGCGCGGTTATGAAAGAGCTGCCGTCGGTGCCGCAGGTTGTTGTCTTTGATACGGCTTTTCATCAAACAATGCCTGCAGAAGCTTACATTTATGCTTTGCCGGAGGAACAGCGTACGACTTATAAAATTCGTCGTTACGGCGCACACGGTACGTCGCATAAGTTTGTGGCGCAAAAAGCAATGGAAATTGTCGGCGAAAAAACGAAGATTATTACCTGTCATATCGGCAGCGGTGCTTCGATAACCGCAGTTAAAGACGGCAAGTGCATTGATACTTCAATGGGAATGACCCCGCTGGCCGGAATCGTGATGGATACACGTTGCGGCGACATTGATCCTTATATTCCGCTTTATATTATGAAAACTCAGAAGCTGACGCCGGACGAGGTTAACGAAATGCTGAATAAGCAGAGCGGCAAGTACGGGTTGACCGGGTACAGCGACTCCCGCGATTTTGAGGCGGCGTATAATCGCGGCGAGCCGAAAGTTCTGGAGGCCATGCAGGTTTATGTTTACAATATTGTCAAATATATCGGCGCTTACATTGCGGCGCTGGGTGGTGTCGATGCCATTGTCTTTACGGCAGGTGTCGGCGAAAATTCGCCGATTGTCCGGAAGCTTGTTCTTGAGCGTCTGGCTTATCTGGGAATTAAGGTCGATGAAGCCAAAAATAACGAGCGCGGCGATTTTGCCGAAATTACCACGCCGGATTCAAAAGTCAGAGCCTTTGTTATTCCGACTAACGAAGAGCTTGCCATTGCCCAGGATACAGTAAACTTGACTAATATCTGATTTTATGGCATAAGAATGTGGTGTCATTATGATGGCACCACATTTTTTATATCCCGATAACAAGTACAGGAATCCTTTATGAAGAAAATACTCGTTCTGAACTCCGGTTCGACTACCGTTAAATATCAGCTGTTTAATATGGAAGGGCAGAAACATCAGGTTATTGCCAAAGGCATGGCCGAACGTATCGGCATCAGCGGTTCCCGCGTCAGTATGTCGATAGACGAGAATGAAAAACTGGTTAAGGAAATTGAGCTGCATAATCATATTGAGGCGATTAAAGAAGTTTTGAACATGCTGCTTTCGGGGCCGATTAAAAGTGTAGACGAAATTGATGCGGTGGGTCATCGTATGGGACACGGCGGCGAATATTTCGACAAGTCGGTCATAATTGACGAAGATGTTTTGGATAAGGCGAGAGAGGCTGGTGATCTGCTGCCGCTGCACGGCGCCGCTTTTTTGTATGGTATCGATGCAATTACCGCGTTGCTGCCGAAAGTTAAGCAGGTGGCGACTTTTGATTCTTCTTTTCATCAGAGTATGAAAAAAGAGGCTTTTTTGTATGCTATTCCGCTGGAACAGTATGAAAAGCACAAAATCCGCCGCTACGGGTTTCACGGAACTTCGCATAAGTATGTTGCCGAAGAAGCAGCCAAAATGCTGGGCTTTAAGGGAAAGTTTATCAGTTGCCATTTGGGCGGCGGCGCATCGGTAACGGCGATAGAAAACGGACGCTCGGTTGATACGTCAATGGGCTTTACGCCAATGGCCGGCATGATTATGGGAACCCGCTGCGGCGATATTGATCCGTATATTCCGTTGCATATCATGAAAACTCAGAATATGACCGCCGATGAAGTTAATGCCATGTTGAACAAGGAAAGCGGGTGGTATGGTTTGACCCGCGGCTATACGGATTTGCGCGATATTGAGGAGCAGTATCTGGAAGGAAATCAGGACGCGATAACGGCGGTTGACGTTTTTGTTCATGCCCTGATTAAATATATCGGTGCATACCTGGCCGTGTTGGGCGGTGTCGATGCAATTATCTTTACGGCCGGCATCGGCGAAAATTCGTCTTTTATCCGCAAAAAGGTTTGTGAGCGGCTTAAATTTTTGGGGGTTGAGCTTAATGAGGAAGCCAACCATATTCGCGGGAAAGCGGCAGAGATTACGACACCTTCTTCCAAGGTTAAAGTTTTGGTTATTCCGACCAATGAAGAACTTTTGATTGCCCAAGATACTTACGCGTTGCTTGGCGACAATGTCGTTTCTATGGCCAAAGCTTCGTAACGACGACTTGGATTTTTATAAAAAGTGCCTATTTTTTTAAGCGACGTTTTAATCAGTCGAGAGGTTGAAAATGAACGAAGCGATAAGAAATACGGCACTTTTTCTGTGGGCGTTTTGTGCGATTAACTCGGAGGCTTATGCCGTTGAACCGGAAACGGTAATTTACGGTGCTTCCGAAACGGCGCCGGGGGTTCCGGACAGTGCTGTCGTTCGGATGAAAGCCGGAGAGGGAAATATCATGGGGCAACCGATTGTCGGGAACGGTTTTCAATCGGCTGCGGACAACAATCAGCCGGAGAATCTTCCGGTGCAGAGTGTTGTTTCCGGTTTGGCAGAGAAGCCGGCGGTGATTTCAGAAACGCTTTCGCAGAATCCGCAGATAAGCCCGCAAGACACGCCTCAGAAGGTCAATCAGCAGATTCAGGATACGCTTTATGAATCGGGCGGGCGGATTTATGACATACAATCGTATCCGGCGGAAGATATCGGCAAAATAGAAGCGCCGAATGTGCAGCCGATGATTTCGACCTATCCCTCTTATTAAAATTAAAAGCTTGTATAACGGGTGTCTAGTACAGATTTTGCGAGTTGAAAAAATGCTCACATACGTTTATGTATGCTCCGCTTTTTTCTCTCTTAAATCTTACTATACACCTCGTTCTCCAAACTTTTTAACCCCTCGTATAGAGGTCAACTAGTACAGGATTAGCGGGTAAAATAAATGCTCATGTACCAATATGTACATTCCGCTTTATTTTCCCTAAATCCTTACTATTTGACTCACTCTCCGGGTTTTTTGAAAGATTTGTATAACGGGCGTCTAGTACAGGATTAGCGGGGTTTACGTACTTCTATATCCGTTCAAAATCAAGAAAGACGGGGCGGCGCCCTTCGCGGATGGCTTTGCGTTGATATTTGGTTTCAACCCAGTCGTCCGGCTCGTGTTTCCAGTCGTTGCCGCAGGTTGCCGTCCAGCGAAAGTTCGGATCTTCGTGCAGTCGGCGCAACGTCCATCCCTTATAAACTTTATGGTCGGTAGCAACGCGCAAAGTGCCGCCTTTCTTTAAAATCCGTGCCAATTCCCGCAGGTTTTCGGGATTGATAAATCGCCTGGAAGCGTGGCGTTTTTTTGGCCAGGGATCGGGAAAAAGAACAAAGATCTTGTCGCAAAATCCGTCAGGAATCCTCCGAAAAAGCAGTCTCACGTCATTGTCATAGACGCGGATATTGTCTTCGCGGCCATCAGTCAGGGTAATTTTTTCGGGCAAATTTGTGCCTTCTTTGATGCCGGTTATCAGACTCAACAGGTTGGCAATGCCGTTTTGGAAAACCTCGGCACCGATAAAACCGACCGAAGGATTGCGGAGAGCCTGTCCGGCAAGGTGTTCGCCGTTGCCGAAACCGATTTCGAGATATACTTTGTCAACGGGCTTGCCGAACATGGTTTGCGTGTCAAAGCGGCAGTCGTCGGAAATCCTGACTTTGGGAAGAAAGGCTTCCAACAACGTTGTTTTGGCTTTGCGGATAATGCGGCCTTTGCGACGGCCAAAAAATTTCGGGGTTTCACTTAAAAGCATGAAGCTAACTCCTTGGCTAAGTCGGTTTTTTCCCAAGAAAAAGAACCGTTGGAACGAGGTGTGCGGCCGAAGTGCCCGTATGCGGCCGTCGGTGTATAGATTGGGCGGCGGAGCTGCAGACGGTTAATAATGCCCTTGGGCGTCAGATCTGTCATTTCTCTCAGAATTTTTAGAATCTTTTGTTCGTCGACCCGAGCCGTGTGATTGCAGTTAATATAGAAAGACAGCGGTTCGGCAATACCGATGGCGTAGGAAAGCTGCAAAAGACATTCGTCTGCCAAACCGGCCGTTACAACGTTTTTGGCCAGATAACGGAGTATATAGGCGGCAGACCGGTCAACTTTGGTTGCGTCTTTTCCCGAAAAAGCGCCGCCGCCATGGGGAGCATAACCGCCATAGTTGTCAACGATTATTTTGCGTCCGGTCAATCCGGTGTCGCCGTCCGGCCCGCCGATAACAAAACGTCCGGTCGGATTGATGAGAATGTCTTTGTCTTCCGGCAGCCAGCCGTCCGGCAGGTTGCGGGCAATGTATTTTTTTGCGATTTCCCGGACATCTTCTTGTGAAAGTTTATCCGAATGCTGGGTTGAAAGAACTACTTTGGCAATGCCCGTCGGTTTTCCGTCTTCGTAAATGACTGTTACCTGGCTTTTGGCATCCGGTTCTATACCTTTGATTTCGCCTTTGTGTCGGGCATCGGCAAGGTCTTTCAGAATACGGTTGGCCAAATAAATGGCCAGCGGCATGCAGGCGCTTTCGAATCCTTGTTCTTTTTTGGCATAGCCAAACATAATGCCCTGATCGCCGGCGCCGTCATGATCAACCCCCAGGGCAATGTCGCAGGATTGGTGATGAAGGAGGTTTTCGATGTTGACCGTTTGCCAGCTAAATCCTTTTTGGTCATAGCCGATTTCCCGGACGGCATTGCGAACGGTTTCTTCAATTTCCGTCTGACTGACATAGGCGCTGCAACTGGTTTCTCCGGCAATGATAATCCGGTTGGTGGTGGCCATTGTTTCAATGGCCGTCCGAGCTGCATTGTCCCGGCTCAGATATAAATCTACGACGGCATCCGAAATGCGGTCGCAGACTTTGTCCGGATGCCCTTCCGAAACAGATTCCGATGTAAACAGATATTTCATGTCAGTCCTTTCCCGTTATGGCGAGCCTATAAAAAAAGCCGGCAAAAAGCCAGCTTTTTTCATTAAATATGCAGAAATTATTTTTTTGCGTTTTCTTCATGATTATTGCTGTAGGCCGTTTTGGACATGGCAATAATCAGGTCATACAAACATTTTGCCGCTTTGCGGTTCGGAATTTTGTAGTAAGCCTTGACCAATTCTATGGTTTCCTGACGGTGCATCGGATCTACGTCCAGATTTTCCGTTTCTTCAGCCAGCGTCAACGGCGTGCTGTCCGGCAAAGAGAACATACGCGGACTTTGCTTGGCGACTTCTTCATCCATATCTTCATAGAAAAAGCCGATCGGTACTTCCAGCACTTTGCCGATATCCCATAAACGGCTTGCACCGACGCGGTTCATGCCGCGTTCATATTTTTGCACCTGTTGGAAAGTCAAACCCAGCAAGGAAGCCAGCTTTTCCTGGCTGAGACCGAGCAGGGTACGTCTTAAACGGATGCGGTTGCCGACATGGACGTCAATCGGATTCGGTTCTCCGGTCGGAGTTCTACCTCGGCTAGATTTTTTTACGATGTCTGCACTCATTATTTGTTCCTTTTCGTTAAACTATATACTAAAATAGGATTTTATGGTTCTTTCGTCAACTGGTTTTTTATATAATATTTTATATTCAGGACACTTTTTTCTATGTATGCGCGTTTAAGTCTTTGTTTTCAACTGGTTAGTTTAATCTGTTTTTTAAAAAAAATGCAAGCAGTATATTCATAAAACAGAATGTAAGCGGAATAAAATTGCCGTATCGGCCGTAAAAGGTTGGAACTGAAAGTTTTTTCGGCAGCCGAACATCCGTTATGCCCCGAAAATTCAGCGGCAGGGAGGAAATTACGGTTCCTGTGGGCAAAATGACGGCACTGATGCCGGTATTGGCGGCTCGTACAATGGTTATTCCTTCCTCTGCAGCACGCAGGCGGGTTGTGACCAGATGCTGGTATGGACCGGCGCTGTTGCCGTACCAGCCGTCGTTGGTGAGGTTAATCAGAAACTGCGGTTTGTCCTTTTTATTTATTATTTGGGAGGGAAAAATTATTTCATAGCAGATAAGCGCTCCGAAAGAAGGATAGTTTTTCAGCCTGAAAACTTTGTGACCGCTGCCGGGTTTGAAATCGGCAACGGTTTTGGTTATCGGACGTATCCAATCGGGAAGAAACTGCCTCAGCGGAATGTATTCGCCAAAAGGTACCAAATGGCTTTTGTCATAAGAATTGATGATATGTCCCTGGTTGTCGATGATAAACAGGGCGTTCAGCGGGCGATATTCCCCCGAGGGTTCAAATTCGTAACGTACCAGGCCGGTTATCAGATATCCCTGCGGCGGAACGGCTTCGGTAATCTGCCGTAAGCGGGCAGGTTCAAAATCCAGAGCATAAGGCGAAGCCGTTTCGCCCCAGATGACAAAATCAACATTGTCCAGCGGTTCGGAGCGGCTGAGGCGGATATAGTCCTGATAATTATGTTCCAGCGTTTCGGCGTTCCACTTCATGGCTTGCGGAATACTGGGCTGGACAAGGCGAACCACGATATCCGATTCAGAGGCCTTTGACGGGGCAAAACGATTTAGCCGTAATTCTCCGTATGAATAAATCAAGGCCGTGACGACCATAATCGTACCGGCTGCTGTTATGGCCGCAGCTTTGTCTTTTCGGCAAAAAATTAAGCCGGTGGCGGAGGTGCCAAGCAATACCAACAGCGACAGGCCGTAGGTGCCGAAAAAAGATGCCAACTGGATATTCCGGTCATCAAAGGCAAGAACAGAGCCGAGCAGATTCCAGGGAAACCCGGTCAAAATGAAACTGCGTATCCATTCCAGGACACCCCAGAAAGCGGCAAAAGCCAGCCAGCGGGCATAAGTGTTTCTGAAAAACCAGGCCAACCCGGCCGGAAAACCGGAAAATAAGCCGAAAAAGCCGCCGGAAGCCAGCAACACAACAGGATAAAGCCAGCCCAAAACGGCGGCGTCGACCAGCAGGGCGTTGCCGATCCAGGAAAAACCGACGGCAAACCAGCCAAAGCCGAACCAATAACCGCAGGAAAAAGCCTGTTTGAAAGAAGCGGCCCGGTCAATGAAATACAGAAGCAGGCCGAAAGAGAAAAACAGAACTGGGAGAAAATAATACGGCGGCAGGGCGGCGGCCGCAAGCAAACCGGCGGTCAGACACAGGGTTTTGCGATATGCAAGCAGTTTATTCAGCATTGCTGTTTTCTTTTTTGCCTGTTTTAGGAATGACAATCATGACTTTTTTGATACGTCGCGGATCAACTTCCAAAATGCGGAATTTTATGCCGTCCGGGCCATCAATGACTTCGCCGCGGGACGGAATGCGCTGGGCAATATGGAATACATAGCCGCCGAGCGTGTCAATTTCCAGCGTGTCGCAATCCAGATTTTTGCAAAGGTCAAGGTGCGTTACTTCTTTGATTTCGTCAAGTTCGGCTCGGGCATCGGCAATAATCAGGCCTTCGTCCTGCAGCAGTATGACCGGTTGTTCTTCAAAATCGTATTCGTCTTCAATATCGCCGACAATTTCTTCCAGCAGGTCTTCAATCGTGACCAGTCCGTCGATGCCGCCATATTCGTCAACAACCATGGCCATATGAATTTTATTGGCCTGCATATCGCGCAGTAAATCCAGAACCCGCATGGAAGGGGAAACGAATTTGACCTCACGGTTGACCATTTCTTCAACTTTGACAAGTTCTTCAACTTTTAAATTGTCTTCATTTTTCAGCAGGCATTTGGCAAGGTCGATAATGTGGATTATGCCTAAGATGTCGTCGAGCGAATCGCCGTAAATCGGAATACGCGAATGACCGCGCGTTACCATCAGTTCGGCAAGTTCTTTCACAGTTCCGCTTTTGGGAAAAGCAATGATATTGGCGCGGGGAACCATGGCATGACAACATTTTTTGTCCTTGAGGTATAATATGTTGTTTAACAGCAGTTGTTCGTGTTCGCTGAAAGGACAGTCGCCTTCCGAACTGGCCTCTTCTATCAGATCTTCAATCGTTTCACGGACGGTTTCCTGTTGCTTACATCCCAAAAAGTTTTTCAGCCACCGCCAAACAGATTCTTTGTGATTTTCTTCTGTCATGGTTCTTTTTCATCTCCGTAAGGGTTTTTGATGTTCAGGCGTTTAAGAATATTTATTTCGAAATTTTCCATATGTTCGGCTTCTTCGTCTTCAATATGATCAAAGCCGAGCAGGTGCAGTATGCCGTGTGTAAAAAGGTGGCAGAAGTGGTCGTGCAGTGAGATCTGTTTTTCTGCTGCTTCCCTTTGCATGGTTTCCAGCGCGATGATGATGTCACCGAGTTCGACTTCGCCAAAAAGTTCTGTGTCCATGTCAAAATCGGGGTCGTCGATGGTGGCAAAAGAGAGCACGTTGGTTGGCTTGTCCATACCCCGAAAGTCACGGTTGAGCGCGTGAACTTCATCATCGTTGCTTAGGCAGAGGTTGATGTTAACGGGCTTTTGGGTGTTGAGAAAGTCAATTTCTTCGTTGGCCTTGACGTATTCTAACGCATTTGCCAGAACATTATCGGCCAACTGTCGCAGGCCGGGAATTTGTTTTTCCCAGCCTGGTTCGTTTATGGTAATTGTCAGGTTGGTTTTAGTCATAGCCGTGTTGTTTTTTGCCTTTCTCTTCGTAAGCTTTTACGATTTTGGCCACCAGTCCGTGACGGACGACATCATTGGCGCTGAACGTGACCGAACTGATGCCGGAAACGTTATCCAATGTATCGAGCGCATCTTTGAGGCCGGAGATGACGCCGCGGGGAAGGTCGACCTGGCTTAAGTCTCCGTTGACAACCATACGGGAATTTTCACCAAGACGGGTTAAAAACATTTTCATCTGCATGGGGGTTGTATTCTGAGCCTCGTCCAAGATGACGAACGCATTTGACAATGTACGGCCGCGCATGAAAGCCAGCGGGGCGATTTCGATTTCGCCGATGGCCAGTTTCTTGTCGACCTGTTCGGCCGGCAGCATCTCGTATAAGGCATCGTACAGCGGGCGCAGGTAAGGATCGACCTTGTCTTTTAAGTCGCCGGGCAGAAAACCTAAATTTTCACCGGCTTCCACGGCCGGGCGGGAAAGAATGATTTTATCGATTTTGCCTTCCAGCATCATGGATACGGCCAGCGCAACCGCCAAATAGGTCTTGCCCGTACCGGCAGGGCCGAGGCCGAAGACCAGCTCGTTTTTCATCATTTCCTGAATATATCTTGCCTGGGTGGCCGAACGCGGATAAATATGACGTTTTTTGGTTTTGAGAACAATGTCGTTGAGATTTTGTTCGTCTATTTTTTCCGGCCCTTCTTCGCTCATGCGAACCGCCGCTTTAACCTCCTGTTCACCGATTTCGATACCCTTGCTGACTTTTTCGTAAAGCAGGTCGATGGCGGTTTTGGCCTGATCGACGGCGGCCTGGCTTCCTTTGATGTTGATTTGGTTGCCGAAAGAACTGATTTCGACATTGAGAATTTTTTCAATCAGTCGCAAATTGGCGTCAGAAGCACCGACCAACTGTTGAACGAGCTGATTGTTGAAAAGTTCAAAATTTGTTTCGGCCATGGTTCTCTCCTTTGTTTTGTTATTGTCAGACAACTTCTCCGCTAAGCGAATTGGCGGTTGCTTCGGTTACTTTGACATTAATGATTTTGTTTAAGTTCGTCTTATTCAGTTCGGCATGCAGGTTTTGCATATACGGCGTGCGGCCGATGAGCTGTCCGGCATGGCGTCCTTTGCTTTCAAACAATACCGGCATCGTTTTTCCCAGGCATTCTTCGTTGAATTTTAACTGATATGAAAACAACAGGTTTTGCAGAATTTCCAGACGTTCTTTTTTTACCTTTTCTTCAATCTGATTGTCCATAACGGCGGCAGGGGTTCCCGGTCGGCGGCTGTATTTGAAAGAAAAGGCCTGAATGTATTTGACGCGATTGACAATGTCCAATGTTGCCCGAAAGTCGTCGTCGGTTTCGCCGGGAAACCCGACGATGAAATCCGATGACATCCGGAGGTTCGGGTTAGCCTGCTGCAGTTTTTCAACAATGCGCAGGTAATCTGCGGAGTTGTGCCGGCGGTTCATAGCCTTGAGAATTTTATCGGAACCCGATTGAACGGGCAGGTGCAGATAGGGCATCAGCTTTTTCAAATCGCGATGGCAGGCGATGAGGTCATCATCGACGTCGGCCGGGTATGAGGTGGTGTAGCGGATACGCTGCAGTCCGTCAATTTCGGACAGCCGACGGAGCAGGTAGGCGAGGTTGCGTTCCTTGCCGTTTTCGTCTTCGCCGTGGTAAGAGTTTACGTTTTGGCCCAACAGGTTGATTTCTACGCTTCCGGTGTCGACCAGCCGCTTTGCTTCTTTCAGCACCTCGGCTACCGGGCGCGAATATTCCACGCCGCGGGTATAGGGAACAACGCAATAAGTGCAGAAATTGTTGCAGCCCTCCTGAACAGCAAGATAAGACAAACCGCCTTCGGCTTTGTTTTCGGGCAGAAAGTCAAATTTGGCAACGGCGGGAAATTCGGTGTCAATAATGCTGATGCCGCGCTTGCGGGCAACCCGGGTCAAAATTTCGGGCAGGCGGTGATAAGTCAGCGGGCCGGTTGCGAAGTCGACAAAAGGCGCCCGTTTGGCAATTTCCGTATCTTCGGCCTGAACGACGCAGCCGACGACGCCGATAACCGTGTCCAGTCCTTCTTCGGCGCGTTCCTGTTTGACAAGATTGAGCCGTCCGAGGTCGGAAAAGACTTTTTCGGCAGCTTTTTCTCTGATGTGGCAGGTGTTTAAGATAATCAAATCGGCGGCTTTGGGGGTTGCTGCTTTTTCGTATCCCAAATTTTTCAGCATGGCGGCAATGCGTTGTGAATCGTAAACGTTCATCTGGCAGCCGAAAGTTTTAATATAATATTTTTTTCCCACGTTCTTCTCGAATAAAATTGTGTTCTATTTATCAGTTTAGGTTAATGTGCCGGAGTTTTCAACGAATTTTTAGCGGTGTCCACGGATTTTGGCACGAAATTTTTGTTTCGGGCGGTTTTCTGTTGCGTATCGGACAAATATTTAGTATCATTTGCATGAAAACGTTTATGGTAAAGGATTAAACTTATGGCGGTGCTTAACATGGAGCAGAATATGGAAGTATTATCTAAATTGACCGAAGATCAGAAAGTGGCTTTTATGAAGGCTTTTTCGCGGCTGGCCGCGGCAGACGGGCATTTGGACGAAGACGAGCTTGTGTTTGTTCGCAAAATGGCCAAAGCATACGGCATTGCCGACGGGCGAGTTGACGAGATTTTGAAAATCGATAATGATGATGAGGTTGTCAATGCCGTGAAAATTATTGATAACCGCCGGGCAGCCATGGAGCTGATTAAAGAAATGTGTATTCTGGCTCATGCCGACGACGAACTTTCCGACAGCGAGACGCTGCTAATCGGCCGTATCGGGCAGGCGATGGGAATAGAACTTGAAAAGATTGAACAAATCAGCAATTGGATTATTGACCGGATTATTTGGCTGGAACAGGCCAAAATTATTTTTGAAGAAGTAAAATAAACTATTGCCAACGGAGGCTGACATGGTTGAACAATCGCAAAATTCGGAAAGACTGGAACGTTTGCGCCGTATGCAAAAGGCCATTAATACGGGGCTGGTCGATTTGAATCTTAATGAAAGGACGACAGGATGTTCTCCGCAGGTGATTCTCAGCCGCGCCGTGCAGAATCGGTTTAAGGTCGGCCGGGAGGAGGGAGACATTTTGGCCCGGCAGATTACGTTGGCTCCGAAAGACATTAAGCTTAAAGTCGGCAATCAAAATTTGCGTGTCGACGAAATGCAGTATCTTATGGCTAAAGATGTCGGCGAAGATTTGCTTTCGATGCTGGCGGATTCATATGAACAGATTAATTCGGAAAGTACATCGAGCCGCGAATATTTTCGTTGGCTGGATGAAACCGAAGACATTATCAAGCATATGAACGACGGTTTTGTTTCGCATGAGGATTTGAACGAAAGAAACGATTTTTTGGATATGTCTTATCAGCGAGAGGCAGAGCTGATGGTTTGCATTTCGCTTTATCAAAACAGCAGTTTTGAAGGAGCAAAAGAAAAGGTAAACGAGTTGTCTTATAAGCTGACAAAGCTGCGGCAGATGCGCAGTATGATTAAACAGACAACCAAAGACGAGGCGGATCGCAAGGTTGAGAAAAGCGAATATGAAAAAGCGCTGGAATATTATCAGGCAATCCGACTGTTGAAAAAACACGATTTATATTGGAATCTGCCGGAACAGGCTTTGGCCAATATGGGCAAGGCAGCACATGATGCCGGTCAAAATCATGGCTATGACGATAACGGCTACGGCGTTTCTCATGCGCGGGATCGCGATTTGCAGCCGAATTTTGTCTGGTATGACTGGCTACGGGAAGAAATGGTTAAATCCATGAATCCCTCACAGTATCAAAATATGTATGACCACAGTATGGGTGAGGAGCTGATGCTGAAGCGCATGGGAAACGAAAATCGACGCAGCAGAGAGAGTCTGGCTGCTCATATTGAACGTCTGAGCGGTCGTCGACCGCCGTTGAAAGATGCGCCGGAATACAATTATTCCGAGGTTCGTCGCCGTGCTTTTGATATGGACCGGTTTCTTGAACTGCAAGGGCGTACTCTGTAAAGTTCCTTGGCGTAAGTTTATAATTGCAGTAGACAAAGCTGAAAATAGCGATTAATTTACCAACTGAATGTTTTAAATTTTAAGGAGTTTTTTCTATGGGTGCTTTGTTGGAGCCTTTCTTTTATATTATAGCCCTGATTGTGGATATTTATTTCAAAATCGTGGTTGTCGAAGTTGTGCTGCATTGGCTGATTCACTTTAAAATTCTGGAAGCAGACAATAAGTATGCCAAAAAGACCATGGAAATTCTGGAAAAAGCGACCGAGCCGGTTTATGCCAAAATTCGCAGTAAGATCCCGCCGGTTTCCGGTTTTGACTTGTCGCCCTTTATTCTTTTGCTTATTCTCCTGTTTATCGGAAGATTGGTTTACCGTCTGTCCGAAATGGTTATGTAAAACGTTTTGCCTTTATTCGAGGAAAGAAAAACGGCATTGTTTTTTGAAGAAAGGGGCGGTGCAATCATCTTGCGGGTGCGGCTTACGCCCAATTCGTCTTCCTGCGGCATCAGGGGAATATTTGTTGATGCGGACGGACTGGAATATCTAAAAATCAATGTTGTGGCGGTTCCCGAAAAGGGCAAAGCTAATAGGGAGCTTATAAAATTTCTGGCCGGGCGGCTTAAACTCCCCAAAAGCGAAATCAGAATTGCTGGCGGAGAGACAGACCGTTGCAAAAAGTTGCAGTTGCCGCTTTCTGAAAATGTCAGGCAAACGCTGCTACAACTGTCCGAGGAAGGATAATCATGTCTGCACAGTTAATTAACGGAAAAGAAATTGCTTTGGCGCTGCGCGAAGAACTTGCGGCAGAGCTGGCATTCAAAAAATACAGGCCGTATTTGGCCGTCGTTCTGGTTGGCAATGACGAAGCCAGTTTGATTTATGACCGTAATAAGCAGAAAGCGGCTTTGGCCGCGGGTATGGATTGTGATTTGCATCATCTTCCGGAAGAGACGACGGAAGATGATTTGCTTGACTTGATTGGCAGGTTGAACGGCGATGACAATATTCACGGCGTTATGGTGCAACTGCCGCTGCCAAAGCATATTAACGGCCGCAGAATTATAGAAGCAATTTGTCCGGAAAAAGACGTTGACGGATTTACGCCGCAAAATGCCGGACGGCTTTTGCTTAAAGACGAAAGAGCGATTGTTTCGGCAACGCCAGCGGGAATTTTGCATTTGCTGAAAACGGTTCATCAAAATCTATCCGGACTGCACGCCGTTATTATCGGGCGTTCCAATATTGTTGGCAAGCCGTTGGCGTCTCTGCTGCTGAATCAGGATTGTACGGTTACCGTCATTCATTCGAAAACCGTTAATCCGAAAGAAATAACCCGGCAAGCGGATATTCTGATTGCTGCGTGCGGTTGTCCGAAAATGGTTAAAAAAGATTGGGTAAAAGAGGGCGCAACGATTATTGACGTCGGCATTAACCGAATCGACGGAAAGTTATGCGGAGACGTCGATTTTGACGACGTGTGCGACAAGGCTGCCTTTATTACGCCGGTTCCCGGGGGCGTCGGTCCGATGACAATCGCCATGCTTTTGAGAAATACTTATCAGGCTTATCTTGCCCTTAAAAAGTAAATTCTGCCGACTATATATATTTCGTTAAACAGAATTTGTTGGAGACGGAATATGGAAGAAAAAAACGCCGGCCGGGTTTTTATGCTTGATGATGACCTTTTTTTTCTGGAATTGTACCGCAACCTTTTGGAAGCCCGCGGATATGAAGTTTTTACGGAAACCAACGCGTATAAATTTTTATTATATGCGAGGGAAGTACATCCGGATGTAATTGTTCTGGATATCAATATGCCGGACGTGAGCGGCTGGGAAGTTTTGCAGCTGTTAGATGAAGAGGCCAAAGCTCTGGCGCCGGTTATTATGACGACGGTTGAGGCGGACAAGGGACTGGCCGTTGCCAAAGGCGTGGCCCATTATCTGCCCAAACCGCTGGATATGGAGCGGTTTTTGGAAATTGTCGAAACATATTGTGCCGGACAGAAAAAACACGATATTTTGCTTTTGGAAGATTATAATCCGTTTGATGTTTCAGTTCGTGATGTCCTTAATGAATTTAAGCTCAGTTTTTTTAGTGTTAACGATGTTAATGCGGCTATTCTTTATTTGAACAAAAATCTTCCCTGGGCGGTTTGCGTGAATTTTGATGCCGAAAGATTTAACGAGGTTAAGTCGCGTTTGCGGCATGAACGGATTATTTATGTGGAAAATCGCGATACGATAAAAGAATTAGCTTTGCTTCTTAAATAATGATGCTATCATTCAAAAGAGTTGTTTTGTTTGATTAAGGATAATAAATGTTGCTGCGAAAATTTTCCGATTATTTTCATGCTTTGGTTAAGGCTACGTATGATTATATGCTGAATTTGGCATCTCGGCCGAACGCCATGTATTTTTTGTTTGCCGTTGCCTTTATCGAAAGTTCGTTTTTTCCCATTCCGCCCGATGTTATGCTTATTCCGATGGTCTTGGCTGCGCCTTCAAAGGCATGGCGGATTGCAACGGTGGCAACCATTGCTAGTGTGCTCGGCGGAGCATTTGGTTATGCTATCGGTGTTTTCTTCTTTGACTTAATTGCCCGCCCGATTTTAACGTTCTACGGTTATATGCACCAGTTTGACGTCTTTAAGGATTATTATCATGAATGGGGCGCCTGGATTGTTTTCGGCGCGGGAATTACGCCTTTTCCGTATAAGGTGGTTACAATTGCCAGTGGTGTCGTGCATCTTGATTTTGTCGTTTTCATGCTGGCTTCCGTTGTTGCCCGGGGAATGCGGTTTTATCTGGTGGCATGGCTTTTGAAAAAGTTTGGCGAGCCGATGAAGGAATATATTGAGAAGAATCTCGGTATGCTTTCGATTTTATTCTTGCTGCTTTTGTTGGGCGGCTTTGCCTGTATAAAATTTATCTGATGGCAAAATAAAACCCCGGAAACGGGGTTTTATTTTAGTCTTTATGGCGGAAAGTAATGCGTCCCTTGGTTAAATCGTAAGGTGTCATTTCGATGTCGACTTTGTCGCCAACCATGACGCGGATACGGAACTTACGCATTTTTCCGGCTGTGTGTGCCAGAATTTCGACACCGTTTTCCAATCTGACCCGAAACATGGCGTTGGGCAGCTTTTCAATAACGTCGCCGGTCAGTTCCAGCAATTCTTCTTTACTCATAAAATTTTTCCTATCTGTTTTTTTAAGATTTTTTTTCCTGTATAAACCTTAATTTTTATTTTTGCAATTTATTTCTTTATGACGGCCGGAAAATTAAGCGTGAAACAGGTGCCTTTGTTTTCTTGGCTGGAAACGTTGATTGAAGCATGAAAGTTTTCGATGATTGATTTGACAATAGACAATCCGAGGCCGGTGCCGCTGCTGCGGGACGAGTTTCCGCCGTCTGAATAAAAGGGTTCAAAAATGCGGTTGATTTTGTCTGCCGGAATGCCGATTCCGTCATCGGCAATTGTAATTTCGATTTCCTGCCGCTTCCGGTGTGCTTCTATTTTAAGATTTCCACCGTTAGGCATGGCTTTGAAAGCATTTTGAATCAGGTTTATCAAGGCCATTTTGAAATCACCTTCCGAACCGCGGATAAACAGATTGTCCCGGGAATGTTTGAAATCAATATTGACGCCGCTATGTTTGGCTTCGTAATCAAGAAGGGCCAGAACATCGTTTATGCCAGCGGCGCAGTCAATGCTCTGATTGGTATCGGAAGAAAACTGCGCCATTTTTAACAATCTTTCGGGGACTTCCGCACAGACATTCAATTCGTCATTAATAAGGGATAAATATTTTTTTTCTTCGCTTTGGTCGTCGGGGGCTTTGTGAAACTTGTCAAGCAGACCTTCGATAATCATGCGTATTGATCCAAGGTTGTTTTTCATTTCGTGGGCAACTGAAGTGGCCAGAAAACCCAGTGAGGACAGTTTTTGCTGATGCGAAAAACGAATATCTTCGCTCAAATCGCGGATAGCTTCAACAATATAGGTCTTTTGTCCGTCAATGTACAAGGGTGCTGCATTGATGGCCAGATGCCGGTTTGGCTCGTTGGCAAACTGTTGAATAACCTTAACATTTTGTGCATTATTAACCATAATCTCATGAAGCGGGCATGTGAACATGCTGGGCGTGCAAAACAGTTTTCTTTTTTGCGAAGAGGCGTAGCATTTTTGACCGATGCAGTTTTGGCTGCAACCTACCTGACGGTAATATTCCTGATTGGCGATGATAATGTTTCCTTCCTTGTCAATAACACGGATACCGTCCGGGATGCCGTCGATAATTGATTGCAGGAAGGTTTCCTGTTTTTTTATCTGGCGAATGCTGTTTTGAATGTTATCGAGCATTTGGTTGAAGGTGTGCGAAAGGTCGTCAAGTTCGTCCTGAAAGATATGTTTGGTGCTTAAATCAACACGGCTGTCATAGTTTCCGGACGAAACCAACCGGCTGACGGAAGCCAATTTGTTTATGGGATTCAGAACCAACCGCTGCATCAGATACCAGATGAGCAGCATGGATAAAATAATCAGAAAGGAACTGGTCATAACCAGTCTGATACCTTCACTGATGGCCTGATAACGTTCGTCATAATTTTGGACGATTTGAGCTGTGCGTTGTTGTTCCCGACTTAGTTCTTCCTGTTTTTCTTTGAGGTTGTTGTTGCTTTGGATGACTCTCAGGTTTTCCCGGCTGAACAGTTCTTTGTGTCCGGCGCGAACCAGCCGGTTTATGTCTTTGCGCAGATTGATGTTTTCGTATAAAAGCTCCAGATACTGCTGGTTGCGCAGAATGGTTGATTTTTGTTCTTCCTGAATTTTGCTGCCGTAAACAATATAAAATGTGTAGACAAACAGAACTGCCGTAAAAATAAAGAAAATGGCAATGGTATAAATAAATTTTTTGTTCAGGCTGAAAAACATCTGATTTTCCCGTTTTGCTGGTTGACTTTGTAATTTTAGTTCTTATTTAATAAAATAGCAATAAAATACGAATATACAGATACGAACTAATTGGATTTATGAAAGCTGGCTGACAATGGCGTATGAATTTAAAGACTGGTTGGAAGAGTACGATCTTCTGCCAGAGTGTGAAACTGACTTATGTTCATGGAATGATGAAGACGTTGCGTTTATTAAAAATGACGTTCATGACGGTAAGAGCATGTGGTTGATTTATGCTGCCGACGGTACTAAAATTGCCGCTACCGACAATAGGGATTTTGCCTTTGTTATGGCCAAGCAGAATGACTTCATACCTTGTAGTGTCCATTAAAACGCTTTTATAGGAAAACTAGAGCCGTCGTCCGGTGCTCGAAGCTCACGTACACAAAGTACGCTCAAGCTTCTGCGCTCCGGGAGCCAACTCTATTTTTCACTCTAAAAGCGTTTTAATTTTGTACGGCATAGGAAAACTAGAGCCGTCGTCCGGTGCTCGAAGCTCACGTACACAAAGTACGCTCAAGCTTCTGCGCTCCGGGAGCCAACTCTATTTTTCACTCTAAAAGCGTTTTAATTTTGTAAGGCATAGGAGAAATAGAGCAAAGTATGCTTATGAAAAAACCGGCATTGCTGCCGGTTTTTTTTAGTTATTCAGCAAAGCGTAAATTTCTTCGCTGTTATTCATTTGTCTTAATTTTTCGCAGGTATTTTCATCTTTTAGGATTCTGGATACCTGAGCAAGAGCCGTTAGATGATCCGCTCCGCTGCCTTCAGGCGAAAGCAACAGAAAGACCAAATCAACCGGCTTGTTATCAATGGCTTCAAAATCTACCGGAGTGCTTAATTTTGCAAAAAGTCCGTAGACCTTATCCAGCTCGGGGATTCTTCCATGCGGAAGCGCTGTGCCGCCGCCGAAGCCCGTTGAACCAAGATTTTCACGTTCAAGGACAATGTCAAAAATTGTTCTTTCGTTAATGCCCGTGATTTCGGCTGCTTTGTCAGACAGTTCCTGCAAAAGTTGTCTTTTGGAGCCGGCTTTCAGACCCAAAACAACGTTTTTCTCGGTCATTATGTCAGAGATTCTCATTAATTTATTGCCTTTGTGTTATTAAAACTTAATTGTCAGCTTTAGGTTCAACCCAGCCGATGTTTCCGTCTTTGCGGCGGTATACCATGCTGATGTGGTGGTTGGCGCTGTTTCTGAACATGATGGCGGCTTCATTGGCCAAATCCATATACATGACAGCCTCGCTGACCGTGCAAACCGGAATATTGGCGTCGGTTTCGGCGATTGTCAACGGTGCGTTGACGTCAATATCCAGTTCGTCTTCAGTTTCATGCAGGGGAAAAACAGCTTCGTTGGCAAGTTCGGCTAAACCGAGTTTGCCTTTGTGGTCGTTGAGTTTGTTCTTGTTACGGCGCAGACGGGTGGCAATGTGCGTATTGGCATTGTCAAAAGCCGAATACGGATCGCCGGCAACACCGGAACCTTTAAGAACGATGTTTTTAGCAGGATGAACTGTTACTTCGGCATTGAAATCTTCGCCTTCTTTGGAAAAGGCAACCGTGCAGCTGATAGGAGCATTAAAATATTTGTTAACAGAGTTTTCAATGGCTTCTTCGACGTGTCTGCGAAGTCTGTCGCCGATGTCAACCTGTTTGCCAGTCAATGTAATTTTCATAATTCTTCCTTGCAAAAAATAAATTAAACTTTTCTTGAAACATTACTTTACTATGAAAAAATAGATATTTCAATCAGAGAATTTGATAATCTAGTTAAAGGGAAAAGTCAACACCAAAAAGTTTGGATAACGGCTTGATAAAGCGATTTTATATATTATTCCAAACCGGTTTAAAATTTACTGCGTTTGATGCGTTTGCGTTCGGCCGAACCCGGGATACCCATGGCTTCTCGATATTTATTGACTGTGCGGCGGGCAATCCGTATACCTTTCTGCGCCATCAGTTCGACAATTTTGTCATCAGAAAGGACGTTTTGAGGCGTTTCTTCATCAATGAGTTTTTTTATTTGGTGTTTGATACTGACGACGGAAGTATTTTCGTCTCCGGTATAAGTTCCTGCGGCTGCAGAAAAGAAATATTTCAGTTCAAAAATGCCGCGCGGCGTGTGCATATATTTATGGGTCGTTACCCGGCTGACCGTACTTTCGTGCATTTCCAGCGTTTCGGCAATGTCACGGAGCAGAAGGGGTTTAATATGATCGACGCCTTTTTCAAAAAATTCGTGCTGGCGACGGACGATTTCTTCGCTGACCCTGAGAATGGTCGTGGCTCGTTGATGCAGCGCTTTCATCAGAAAACCGGCGTGACCGAGCTGTTCTTTCAGATAGCGTTTGGCCTCTTTGTTTTTGCCGCTGACGTTTTTGATTTCGCTGTAATATTCCCGGTTAATCAGAATACGCGGAAGCGACATATTATTGAGTTCTATCAAATAATCGCCTTGTTTGTTGGTGCGGACAAAGACATCGGGAACGATGCAGGCCGCGGTGTCGTTTTGGTAACCAGCGGCCGGTTTCGGATTAAGAGCCCTGATGTCGGAAATCATGGAGGCCAGATCTTCGTCATCGGCATGGCAGATTTTTTTCAGCTCTTTGAATTTTCTCTGTCCGAGCAGATCCAAGTTATCAAGCAGTTTTTGCATTTGGGGATCGAGCCGGTTTATGTCTTTCAGTTGAATGGCCAGACATTCGCTCAGATTGCGGGCAAATATGCCGGAAGGTTCGAAATTTTGCATTTGCAGGAGAATTTTTTCAATTTCTTCAGGGGGCAAGCCGAGTTTGGCGGCTATATCTACTGTATCGCCGCGGAAATAACCGCTCTCGTCCAAAAATGCAGCCAGCCGGGAGGCTATAACTTTGTCGCGAGGAGCGGCAAAGTTCAGGGAAATTTGTTCGTCCAGCAGTTCGTAGAGTGATTTGCCTCTGCTGAGTTTTTTTTCAAAAAAGTCAAATTCCTCGTCGGGGGGACAGGTTTTTCCTCGGGCGTAATTTTCCCATGAGTAATCGCTGTTACCGTCGTATCCTTCGCGGTCGCTGGCGTAGTCGTCAAATTCGTTATCGTAATCGACATCGGGAGAAAAGTTTTCTTCGGCAGTCGGCGTTTCGCCGTCCGGAGGATAGTCGTCAATTGTCGGCGCCCGGTTGTCTTCGGCGTCGGCCAGCCGGTCATCCTCACGTTCTAAAAAAGGATTGTTCTCCAGCTCTTTGGTCAGAAGCTCGTTTAGCTCCACATTGGACAACTGCAAAAGATTTATCGCCTGACGCAGTTGCGGGGTCATTAACAGGGATTGGGACTGCTTTATTTCTATGCGGGGTGTGACCGCCATTGTATAAGCCTCCCCGTTTACATTGAGAAGTTATCGCCCAGATAGACTTTGCGGACTTCTTTGTTGGCGACAATTTCGTCTGGCGTGCCTTCCATCAGAACCGTTCCGCCGTGCAAAATGTAAGCGCGATCGGTAATATCCAGCGTTTCGCGGACGTTGTGATCGGTAATCAGAACGCCGAGACCGCGGTGTTTGAGCTGCGAAACCAGATTGCGGATTTCCGAAACGGCAATCGGATCAATACCGGCCAGCGGTTCGTCGAGCAAAATAAAGTTCGGCTGGCTGGCTAAAGCCCGGGCAATTTCCAGACGCCGCCGTTCACCGCCGGACAAAGCAATTGCCGGCGATTTGCGCAAGTGTGCGATTGAAAATTCGGACAGTAATTCTTCCAGCATATTTTCGCGCTGACTTTCGTCGTCAATGACGATTTCAAGAATAGCTTTGATGTTGTCTTCTACGCTTAAGGAACGGAAAATGGACGCTTCCTGCGGCAGGTAGCCGATGCCCATGCGGGCGCGCCGATACATCGGCAGGTTGGTAATGTCCTGTCCGTCAATATGTACGTCGCCGTAGTCCGGCGTTATCAGACCGGTAACGCAATAAAAGCAGGTCGTTTTGCCGGCGCCGTTCGGACCGAGCAGGCCGACGGCTTCGCCGCGGCGGACATTCAGCGAAACATTGCGCAATACCGGCCGGTTCTTATATTTTTTGCCGATATTGAAAACCTCAAGCGTCGAATTCATATTGTAATCGTTTTTTTTCAGCATGGACATTTTCCGTTAAGTTAATTGGTGGTGCCGAGTTCCCAGGTCTTTTCGGGCTGGGGCTCCGGTTTTGTTTTCGGCTGCTGTTCCTGCGGTGCCGTTTTCTGTTCGGTGGCAGGATCGGTATCTGCGGCTTTTTCTTTTTTGTCTTTGTCTTCTTTTTCACGGAAAACGCCGGAAACGCGTTTGCCGGAACCTTTTCGGGTCAACAATCGGCTGACGCCCGTATTGAGATCGGTCACGGCGTAGTCGCCGCGAATAAAGTTGCCGTCCTGCATAATAACGACATGATCATACAGATTGACCAGATTTTCTTTGGGAAGATAAACTCCTCTATCGGCCGTGACTTCTGCGTCTTTGGTTACGATTTTGACATTATCGTAAATTTCGACCCGTTTCATTTCCAGGGCGCCCTGTGCATTCTTTTCAAAAAAACTGATCATCCGGTCAGAGTGGACTTTGTTTTTTTGCGCGTCGGTGGCAATGACGTTTTCAAGCGCAATTGCCTGCTGTTTGGACGGATAGTAGGTAATGCTGCCTTCGGCGGTAATGTCTTCGGTTTCGGTTTTTATTTTTGCAGGCTTGCCTTTAAGGGTCATGCTGTCGGCGGCAACATCATAATCCAAAGTGTCCCCGAAGCCGTCGGCTTGGGCGGATTTCATGATGACGCCGCCTTGGGCGTGAACGGTTTTTATCCGGCTCTGTTTTTTGTTTTGGGCGGATTTTTCCGCGACATTCTCATAAAACGCCGTAATGGTGTCGGCCCGAACACTCATGTCCTGCTTGCTGGCAACGGCATTGCCAACAGCAACCATTTTTTGTTCGTTCTGGTGCCATTCGACGCGTTCGTCGGCAACCAGATTGATTTTTTCGGCTCGCGCCGGTGCTGTAAATGCGGCAAGCAGACAGGCGGCGGCAAAAAGTTTATTCATGGTTGTTTCCCTTCAAGTTTTCTTCTTCCACCGTAATGTATGTTTTGCCGGTGAAGATTAACAGTCTTTGATCCGTATAAAATTCAAATCCCTGTGATTTAAGGTTGCCGAAAACGCCTTCCGAAGTAATTTCTTCGGAGCCCCAGCCTTTTTTAGTTTTGAAATCAAAGAAAGCTTCCGTTGTTTTGGCCGTCATGCCGTCGCTGTAAAAAACATTGACGTCTTCAATCAGGTTAAGGATATTGGTATTTTGATCAAAATAGCCGATCGGCGCGTTTATGTTGACCCAAGAACCGTCTTTTGACGGCAGAATACCGTCAGGACGCGTCAGCTTAATCAGTTTGGAGCCGGGTTCCGTTTCGTCAACGTTTTGGGCTGTGAGGTTGTTAACCAGGTTGTCTTTGTCCGTTATGTAAAAAACCGTGTTTTCCATATGAAGCTTTTCCAGCTCTCCCTTTTTGGGGAACGTGATGTCAATTGAAAACTCATCATTGTTTTTTTTGATGCTGGGAAATAAAATGAGCAAGCCGATAAGGAGAGCGGCAATGCCCGGAAGCAACAGTTTGATCAGACGTATTATTCTGGTATGTCTGGATACTTCCTGCTTCTTACTGCCGGAAATAATGCCGTCTCCGCTGAAATAAGAATCAAGCTTGTTATGGTCGAACAAATCAGGCTACTCCCGCACGTAGACAATCGTGCAAATGAATGATACCGACAGGTTTTCCTTCGTCAACGACAAAAAGCTGCGTGATGCCTTTGCCGGTATTGTTCATCAGATTAACCGCTTCGGCAGCCAAGACATCCGGGCCGGTGGTTTTAGGGTTCCGGGTCATTACGTCGGAAGCTTTTTTATTCAAGACATCAGGCGTGAGGCAGCGACGTAGGTCGCCGTCGGTAATGATGCCGATTAATTTCCCGTTCCCGTCGGTTACGCCGACGCAGCCGAGCATTTTGGAGGTCATTTCAAGCAGAGCATCCTGCATGGAGGTGGCTTCTTTTACCAGCGGCATTTCGCTTCCTTTGTGCATGAGGTCGGAAACTTTCTGCAGAAAAGAGCCAAGTTTGCCGCCCGGATGGCGCTGCCGAAAATCGGTTTTGGAAAAACCTTTGCGCTCAAGCAGACGGACGGCCAGAATGTCGCCCAAAACCAGGGTGGCGGTGGTTGAAGATGTCGGAGCCAGGCCGAGCGGGCAGGCTTCGCCGTCATCGGGAAGCTTTAAGACAATGTCGCCGGTTTTACCCAAAGTGCTGTCCGGATTTTTGGTAATGGCGATTAACGGAATGCCATAGCGTTTGCAATAAAGAATAATGTCTGACAATTCTTTGGTTTCGCCGGAGTTGGAAATGGCAACCACAACGTCGTCTTTGGTCAGCATGCCCAAATCGCCGTGGCTGGCTTCGCCCGGATGTACAAAGAAAGACGGTGTGCCGGTAGAGGCGAGTGTTGCCGCAATTTTATTACCGATATGTCCGGATTTTCCCATGCCCGTGACAATGACGCGGCCTTTGGTATATTGCATGACGTCGAGCGCTTTGGTCAGGGTTTCATCAAGCTCGCTCTCCATTATGCGGAGGGCTTCAATTTCTTTGTCAATAGTGCGTTTGGCGGATATTATGTCTTTATTTTCCATCAGGTGCCTCCAAAAGTTAATCCGTTGTCATGAAAATATTATCATATTTATTTTCTGGCAAGGATTTTTTGTGCTTTTTCTGCAGTTTTTGTGCTGTTGCCGAAATGTTTTTTTTCGGGTGGAAAAGGTATTTTGATACAGGTTCGCGGGAGAATTATGAAAATTCCTTTTGGACTCAAATAGACTCAAAAAAGTTTGGGCTCGTTCAGGAGAGCGCTTTGGAAGACTTGAGAAAAATGAGTCGTGAAAAGACTTCGAAAAGAAACGTTCGAGGAAGGTTAACGGAAAGTAAAAATTTTTTGGACTCAAAAATACGTTTTTTTGTAAAAAGCTGTTGACTAATCGGAAAAGTGAATCTAGTATGCGCTCAATCTTTGATGCCTTATGCAGGTTGATAAGAGGCGATTAAAAATGGATATAAATAGCCCGCAAGGGTTCTTTAGGTAAGTTTTTAGCCTGTTTCACGGAGAGCGGGAACGCTCGGTGAACCGGGTTTTTTATGTTAACAATCGTAATGAATTTTAAGGAAATTAGTGATGCCTACAATTAATCAGTTAATTCGTAAATCACGAACACCAAAAGTGAAAAGAAACAAAGTCCCGGCTTTGAAGGCTTGCCCGCAGAAGCGCGGTGTTTGTACCAGGGTTTATACAACAACCCCGAAAAAACCGAACTCCGCTTTGCGTAAAGTTGCGCGTGTACGCCTGACAAACGGCTTTGAAGTAATCAGCTATATCCCTGGTGAAGGTCACAACCTGCAAGAACACTCAGTGGTGCTGATTAGAGGAGGCCGTGTAAAAGACTTGCCTGGTGTTCGTTATCATATCATTCGCGGTACCTTGGATACCCAGGGTGTTTCTAAACGTCGTAAACGTCGTTCTCTGTACGGCGCTAAGAGACCTAAATAGGAGATAAGATAATGTCACGTCGTCATAGTGCTGAAAAAAGAATCGTACTGCCCGATGCAAAATATAATGATAAGGTAGTCGCAAAATTTATTAACAATGTTATGGAAGACGGCAAAAAAGCCGTAGCCGAAAAAATCGTCTACTCCGCTTTTGATATTCTGGCTTCCAAAACCAAACAAGACGCATTGACCGTTTTTAACGAAGCTATTGAAAATGTTAAACCGGTTGTCGAAGTTCGTTCACGCCGCGTCGGCGGTGCCACTTATCAGGTACCGGTCGAGGTGCGTGCCGATCGTCGTCAGGCTCTGGCTATCCGCTGGATTATTGCCGCCGCTCAGAAACGTTCCGAAACAACCATGACAGACAGACTTGCCAATGAGCTGCTTGACGCTTTTGCCAATAAGGGTGCTGCCGTCAAAAAACGTGAAGATACCCACAAAATGGCCGAAGCCAACAAGGCTTTCTCTCATTACAAGTTCTAATATAGGGATATTACAATGGCTCGTACACATAAACTGGAAATGTATAGAAACATCGGCATCATGGCTCACATTGATGCCGGTAAGACAACTACGACTGAGCGTATCCTTTATTACACCGGTGTTTCTCATAAAATCGGTGAAGTTCATGACGGTGCTGCCACCATGGACTGGATGGAACAGGAACAGGAGCGCGGTATTACCATTACTTCTGCCGCAACGACTTGTTTTTGGAAAAATCACCGTATTAACATCATTGATACGCCGGGACACGTTGACTTTACCGTAGAGGTTGAGCGCTCGCTCCGCGTCCTTGATGGTGCAATTACGGTATTTGACTCGGTTGCCGGTGTCGAACCTCAGTCGGAAACTGTTTGGCGTCAGGCCGACAAATACGGTGTTCCCCGTATTTGCTTCTGCAATAAGATGGACCGAATCGGGGCTAACTTCTACCGTTGTCTGGATATGATTAAAGATCGTTTGGGTGCCCGTCCGCTGGCCATGCAGCTTCCGGTCGGTGCAGAATCCGATTTTAAGGGTATTGTCGATCTTCTGAATATGAATGCTATCATTTATACGGGAGATACAGCAGATTCCCCGATTGAAATCAAGGAAATTCCGGCTGATTTGAAAGATAAGGCCGAAGAATATCATCATGCTCTGGTCGAAACTGCCGTTGAGCAAGATGAGCAGGCTATGGAAGATTATCTTGAGGGCAAAGAAATTTCGGTTGAAACACTGAAAAAATGTATCCGTAAAGGTACGCTGTCCCGCGAGTTTGTTCCGGTCTTCTGCGGAACCGCTTTCAAAAACAAAGGTGTACAGCCATTGCTTGATGCCGTTATCGACTATTTGCCTTCTCCGCTTGACATCCCTTCTATTGAAGGCGTTAAGCCGGGTACGGATGAGGTCGAGGTAAGACATCCGGGCGATAATGAGCCGCTGGCTGCCCTGGCGTTTAAGATTATGAACGACCCGTTTGTCGGTTCATTGACGTTTACCCGAATTTATTCGGGTACCATGACGGCCGGTTCTTATATCTATAACTCGGTTAAAGATAAAAAAGAACGCATCGGCCGTATGTTGTTGATGCATGCCAATAAGCGTGAAGATTTGAAAGAGGCTCATGCCGGTGATATTATCGCTTTGGCCGGTCTGAAAGATACAACGACCGGTGACACGCTGTGCGATGCTTCAAAGCCGATCGTTCTGGAAAACATGGTCTTCCCCGAGCCGGTTATTGAGCTGGCCGTTGAACCCAAGACCAAAGCCGATGTCGAAAAAATGGGGTTGGCTCTGTCCAGACTGGCTATGGAGGATCCGTCTTTCAAAGTTTCTTCAGATCCGGATTCCGGTCAGACAATTATTAAAGGTATGGGCGAGCTCCATCTGGAAATTATTGTCGATCGTCTGAAACGTGAGTTCAAGGTCGAATGTAATGTCGGTGATCCGCAGGTTGCTTACCGCGAGACGATTACCAAACCGGCCGATATTGAATATACGCACAAGAAACAGTCCGGTGGTGCCGGTCAGTTTGCGCGGGTTAAAATCAAATTCGAGCCGATTGAAGGTTATGACGGATTTGAATTTGAGAATACCGTTGTTGGTGGTAACGTTCCGAAAGAATATATCCCCGGCGTCGAGAAAGGTCTGCGTTCGGCAATGGAAGCCGGTGTGTTGGCCGGATATCCGGTTACCGGTGTTAAATGTACGCTGTATGACGGTGCCTATCATGAAGTCGACTCGAATGTTATGTGCTTTGAAATTGCTGCCCGTGCTGCTTTCCGCGAAGGTATGCGTCAGGCCAATGCCAAGCTGCTTGAGCCGATTATGAAGGTTGAAGTCGTCACTCCGGAAGAATATATGGGTGATATTATCGGCGATCTTAACTCCCGCCGCGGACTGGTGAACGGTATGGATCAGCGGGGCAACGCCCGCGTTATTGACGCGAAAGTTCCGCTGTCTAATATGTTCGGCTATGTTAATACCCTGCGTTCTTTGTCTCAGGGGCGCGCGCAGTTCTCCATGGTCTTCAGCCATTATGCCGAAGTACCGCGGGAAATTGCCGAGACCGTCAAGGCGAAGAACAGCTAGTCGTTTGAACGGAAAACGGAGGCAAAATCCACAGACGAATCGGCTGAAAGGTTTTGCTTCCGTTCGTTCCGGCGAAACAGTTTGATACTTAAATTTAATTTGGAGAAAATTTAAAAATGGCAAAAGAGAAATTTGAGCGGACGAAGCCGCATTGCAACATCGGAACGATCGGTCACGTAGACCACGGAAAGACGACGTTGACGGCAGCGATAACGAAAGTATTGGCGGAAGAGGGCGGCGCAAGCTTTACCGCTTATGATCA
>CALXTV010000010.1 GCA_944391505.1 uncultured Alphaproteobacteria bacterium
GTTGAGCACGGCTGAATACAGCCGAGCCGAAACTAGATGCCCAAGTGATAGTCCTCTCCGGACGAACAAAACCCGCCGGTCAGGCGGGTTTATGTGGCGTCCCCGAGAGGACTCGAACCTCCTGCCCACAGTTTAGGAAACTATATAAACCAATGTCGCAATACCTTGATAAAATATTGATTTGCATTGTTTTTATTAGTGTTCGCAAACTGATAGAATTTTCGGTGCCTTTCTAGTGCCTAGATTGCGAAGTATCTCTACTTCAAATATTATGCAGTTATATTAGTCAAAGATACTTAAAAATCAAGGATTTTCTGACAGTTCTGCAAAGAAGTTTATTTCATTTTTTATCAATAAAACATTAGACGAATAGTGTTTCCTTATTGGGTTATGCTTCATAATCCTTTAATAGCCATTCAAGTAAAGACACTATCTTTATACCATCTTCTGTGCTGCCAACCAACATTTCATCATTCGTTAAAACCATTTTGGGATGACTATCACGAATCTGCTGTAAAACTCCTAATTCGCGACTAAATGTTTTGTTGGCATCCATTCTATCATTTACTTGAATATATAGCTTTTCATCTTGTTTGGTTGCAATAAAGTCTATTTCTTTATCTTCATACTTACCAATAAAAACCGTATAACCACGTCTTAAAAGCTCAAAATAAACAATATTTTCCAGAATCCGACCATTATCGGAAACTCGGTTTAAAATACGATACCGCAATCCATTATCAACAATATAGTATTTTTCCAAACTTCGTAAAAGTTCTTTTCCTTTAACATCATAGCGTTGGACAGGATAAAAAATAAAAGCTTTTTCTAATAAGCCAATACAATCATTTACATAAGCATTATTTTTACTTTCGATACTCTTTTCATTATATAATGTGTTCGTAATACTGTTGACGCTGCTTATGTTGGCAATGTTGTCAGCTAGAAAATGGATGATTTTTTCAATTACTTGGGTATTTGTATTCTTAGCTCTAGAAGCTACATCTTTTATCAAAACTGTATTATATATACCATCAAGAACTTCATAAGACTGTCTTTCGCTAAAATCAAAATCTTTTAACGATGGCATTCCGCCAAATTTAATATATAAGGCAAATTTACGTTCCATTGACATATCATTAGGAAATTTATGAAAAGTCAAAAATTCCTTAAAAGATAAAGGAAGCATTTTTATTTCTACATATCTTCCTGATAAGAAAGTAGCCAATTCTGAAGAAAGCATATAAGCATTTGAACCGGTTAAATATAAATCAGCATTCTTTCGCAAACGTAGAGATGCAACAGCTTTTTCCCATTCAGGTATTTTTTGCACTTCATCAAGCATAATATAAGTCATTTTATCTTTATTTGCTTTTAGGCGGCTATCAATCATATCGTGCAAAGTTTTTGCATCGGAAATTTGCTCATCACCCATTTCTTCAAAATTCAGGTGAATAATTTGTTCTTCCGTGATTCCCTGTTCTTTTAATTTCAAGGCAAAGCTATCTAATATTCTAGATTTTCCGCATCGTCTAATACCTGTAATGACCTTGATAATATCCTTATCTTTCCAAGACATTAACTTATTTAAATATAATGGTCTATCTATCATAGCAAATCTCCCTCATTATCAATATATATAAAGAACTTCTATATTTCAACAAGTTTTTTAGAAATTTATAAAAAAGTTTTTAAAGGCTTGCCTTTTTACATAATATTCATCAAAATTATTATTTGTAAGTATTGAAAATATTGCGAATGTTATTCTGGTGAAGCATATATTTCGCAACGTTAAAGACCTCGTAAGTCGCCTAGGGGTTAATTGTTAAAATAAGCGAATGTTAAAGAACATACCTTTTTTAACATTTTCTTTGAAAAGCTTGGAATTGTTAGGGATTTTATTTAAGGCTCTAGGGTGGCAAGGTAAAAATGTTAAACTTTATTAGTTTTGATAACTTTTCTTAACATTTTGTCCTTTTGTTTGATTTGGTATCAATTCATTCAAGAAGCTTATTATTCCCTAACGACCCTAGTTTTAATTTTTGAAATTTTGATTTTTTCAATTTTACTCAAAAGAAAAAGCCTTACAAAAAATGTAAGGCTTTTTTACTTGGAGTTAATTTGCTATCACACTCTTGCATTTTCAACCGCGTTGGCGAGCATGTGTTCATTATAATTAAAATATCTTTGTGTGGTTGAGATGTTTTTATGATTAGCCAGCTTTTGCACCAAACAGATATTCACACCGGAATTTACCAATTTTGATACAAACAAATGTCGGCCGAGGTGGCTGGCCCCTTTTATGCTGAATTTGCGATAAACGGAACTAAACAAACGACTGATACTCACGCGATTGTAGGGCTTATTTTGCTTTTGCGATGTAAATAAATAGCTCTCTTGGTTCAAATTGCTTCGTGTTTGTTGCAGATACTTCAAATATTCGGCAAATTCCTTCTTAATCTGCGAGTTCAAATAGTAGGAACATTTATTTTTGCCTTTGTTCTTATCATAATCAAGGCAAATGGCGTCTTTGACTTTCAGTGTTTCGGTATAAACATCCTTAACCTGAAGATAACAAAAATTGATGGAACGCATGCCGTTCAGCGAGCATAAGAACATCATCCGGATTTGTTCGGCGTGTTTCATTCCGCTGATATAGGTCAAAATATCTTTAATTTTTTTATCATCTACAAAAACGTCATTTACCATTGATTTTACTCTTTTTAACTTATTTATACTCATTTTGAAAGGAGACATAATAATATTGAAAGGAAATCCTAGTTTTTAATGATGGCTTGATAAAACACTTTATAACTCAAACCTTGGGTCAAAATCCCCACACCGCCTTGGCATTGCCAACCGTTTTGAAGAGCCGCATTCACATATTCAATCAGATTATCCAAGCTTTCCGAACATAAAATATCATATTTCATCTTTGATAACTACTAGTATTCATAAGCATACATCACGGTTAAAACACGGTTTGTCTGACTAGGGTCAGCGGCATTCGGCGAAGCAAATTCAAAATTGCGGTCATAATAATCAATCTTCCAAAAAATCTTTTCACCCTTGAAGCTAAACGCTCCGAAATCTTTTTCATCGTAGGGATTGTTTTCTTCACTGAAATCCTTAAAATGCCGAACCTTGTTCAAAATGACTTCAATATCATCAAAACTATTGGCTTTAATTCCGGGCGTTAAAACAAAAGTCCCCAGAGATGGGTTGGCTCTGAAATCATCATTGAGCTTAGCGATTGCGGCGATATTATTCATGCTCGCTTTCCTCTAACAATCTAACACAAAGATATTCGGTCATACCTTCTTGTTCGGCGGCATAATCCCAAACCGAAAGGCCACGATTATTCTTTATGTCTGCATCAGCTCCGTTATCAATCATAAAGTCCAAAATCCGAATTCGCATTAAAGCTTGAGGATGACGAACCACATATATAAAAGAAGTGTTACCGAACTTATCACGAGCGTTAATATCTGCTCCGGATTCAAGCAAAACAGCCAGAGTTTGCGGCAAACTGCGTTTAACCGCGGCAATCATAAAAGGTGTTTCTCCGTTGCGATTGCGAGATTTAACATCCCCGCCGGCTTGAATAAAAGCCTTGATAATATCGGGCTCATAAAACTCTTTGCAAGCCCACATAAACGGCGTCCAACCGTGTTTGTTATAGGGCTCATTAACATCAAAACCTTGCTTTATGATAGATTTGATACGCTCAAAATCCATATCATAAAGTGCTTTCATCAATATATTTTCTTCATTAACCATCTGTTTTTCCATGAATTATTTAAAAAAATGGTCCCCGGGGTAGCATTCAAAAATGCTAAAGTCAAGCACTTTTTATAACATTTTTACCTTATCTTATTGATTCTGAATGATTTTATTTTAAATTCAACGGGTTGCATAAGAAACTTTTCCTAAAAGTTGTTGATATGTTTTGCTCGTATCTTGAAAATTGCATATAATTTTGTTATTAATTACTTATCACTTAGGTTAAGTGTGTCCAAAATCCGAAGATTTAGTTCTTCGGATTTTTTTTATTAGTTGCCTTACAGAAAACCCCGAGTTTACTCGGGGCTGAATGCCAAGGTGTTGGAACAACACCGCTCCACACCAACGAGCGTGGTCAAACCGTAAGGTTTGTAGCTGTTATAGAACCCCCAGTTTACTGGGGGATATCTATTTAAATCCCTCAACCTTAACATGAAAGAAAAAAAAATATGAGTAACCTTATACGTTATATCATTCAGGAAGATCCTGAAAAACAAATGAAAAAGAACGAGTTAGATTATGCAAAATATTCAACATCTTGGGCTCCTATCCAAAAACAATCTCAAGAAGACAAATATAAAGGCTATAAATTTAGCTCTAAAAATTTGTTGGAAAATAGCTTTAATTATCTAACGTCAAACAAATCTTCACAAAGTAAGGATGAAGGTTCTTTTATGAGTGGAATTTCTAATATCTTTAATAATATTAAATCTGATACAAAATCTTCTTCAAACGCAACTTTACCGCAATCTGTTGCTAAAACTGCGGCAGAAGAAAGCTCAAAAATCGGCACAGTCCTATCTCCGAAATCTATCGGAAATGATGCCGCTTCATACAAAATTGCTCAAAATAACAAAGGGAATACTGCAAATAATACGAAGGAAATGATGTTAAATAAATACCAAAAACTAATAGATAAGCACTTTGACGAGGTATATAAAAGTGAAGGAAATCCTAATTATATTTATCTTGACCCCAAATATATAAAAACTATTGGCAGAGGTGAGAATATTAATTCTTTTGATGCTTTTGATAAAATAAATTTTAAAAATAAAAAGAGTAGAAGTATCGCAACAGAACAGGAAAAGATTGATGCTTTCAACAATTTTGAAAATTGGATTAAAGAAAATAAAAAAACAGATAAACATAATTATAAGGCTAGTTATTTTGAAAATTTAAGTGATTTATATATAGAACCCGATGAAGAGAAAAGATTGCATACAGAACATGTATTAAATGACATGCCAGTAATAAAAAATATAATAAAAAATTATGATGAATTAAGTTTTGAAAAGCAGTTAGCAATTTTAGATATGGCTTACAATCTCGGAACAACTAAATTCAATGACAAATTTCAAAATTTTATTAAGGCAGCAAATGCCAATTCAGAAGCAGGAATGTTAGCAGAATATCACCGAAAGGGTATTTCTGAAGAAAGAAATAAATGGACTGCAGATTTATTAAAAAAATAATTTTTACAGAATAGGCTGTGATAAAAACACAGCCTACTTTATACCATAAATTTCTCCACTACGCCTAAAACTATTATTATCATATTCAATCAACTCAACTATCCAATGGTATTCTGAGCAATAGGAACTATTAAGACATTCTGAAATCTGAAACTTATTGATATTGATTTGTTGCTTTTGAATAACTGGATTATAAAAACGACATTTTAAAATAACAAAATCTTGCTTATTTTCTAACAAAATGCACGATTGTGTTGTCCACCCGTCTTTATGATTATCATCTTTTTTATAAGTTGTTGAATTTGAGAATTTTAAACTATTGGGGCTTAAATATGTTTCCCTTGCGATTGAAGAAATTGGAATTAAAGGATTATAAAACAGAGGATTAACAAATTTTTCTTCTTTATTTTGATGAAACAAAGCACAAGAAGTGGTCATCAATGCAATCACACCAAATACCCAAACGCCTTTTCTCATTCTTTAAACTCCCAAAATTAAGATGAATAAAGTATAAATATCAAAGTTGAAAATATGGTTAAGCAAAAGTGAATCTATGCCAAAGATTTAGATTTGCTTTAATTTCTCAATCAGTTCAAAAATTGTCATATCTGAGGCTTGGAGCTTGGAAACGGAAATCGGTGTCGGTTTGTGTTCATCATAAATCGGACTACCGGTGCGGCGGACAAATATCGCCGAGCTGAGTTGCTTTCCGAATGTCGGCGTATATTTGTTGGCCAGACCTTGTTCTTTGCTCCAATATCTTGATGTGTTGCTACCTGAAAGAGGACTTCCGGTGATGCAATAAAAATATGTATCTTCTTGTTTCCATGGTGTGTGTTGCCACAAAAGCAACAATTCCCCCAAACACAAAGAAAAGGTCGGAATATATAAGGCAAAAACACCGCTGCCTTGAATGGAAATGTTGTAATATTTGGGATGGGATAAGATTAAATCTTGATGTTGTTGCAACAAGTCTAAGTTATCAAATAATGCTTGCAAGGCTTGCTTATCAGGCGTGGCCGCCTGAACATAAAAGCTGACTGTCATTATATTTCTCCTGTTTAGTCCGTTTGGTTAAAGTGGGACAAGTTGGCATAAATTCACTTTTAAGGGGATTATGTTAAATAATCCCCCGAATGTCAAGTCTTCTCAGTTTTTGTAAAGCACCGCTCCGTTATCAAGCAATAGGTTGGCAATATCAAGCTCTATTCGCTCTAAGGACAAGGTTAAGGCGGTTTCACCTTGGATATTAAGCCAATTCACATCAACACCTTTGTTTATCAACATTTGGATGGTTTGTAATTTGGTATCATCTTCCATATTTTCGTTCAAAATAACAGACATAATAGCGTTATATCCGAATATATCGGTTCTATTAACTTCGCTTCCTTCGGCAATAAGAAAATCAAGCGGCTCTTTTTCCATGCAGAAATAGCAAGCCACCAAAAATAAACTGGCTCTGCGGCGATTGATTGATGAATTTAAGTTAAAATTGTTAGTTCTAATCAATTTTTTCAACTCGCGGACGGAATTGATATCAATATTACCTTCGCTCTCAAAATTATATGGCGGATTAACCGGTGTATTTTTTAATCTCTCTTCTATTTGTTTGATTTGTTCTTGGACTTCGGCCATTTCTTCAATGGTAATAAATTTAGAATACGTTTTATCTTCGGGATTATACATTAACATTCTCACTCCTTATCTGGTTCTTATAAGGATATTTATCGGAAATAATAACGATAGTTTTTTCTTATTCCTATATATGGAAAATGCCGCAGTTTAATATTTGACTAATTAAAACAAAGAGCAAAAGATGGCTTAAAAATATATAATTTTAACTTGCTTTTTATTTTTTTTAATTATAATCAAAGGCTAGGTAGTCAGCGTAGCTCATCCGGATAGAGCACTGGTTTCCTAAACCAGGGGTAGTGGGTTCAAGTCCCGCCGCTGACGCCATTTATTTATATTTGTTTATATATTCATCTAAATCACATTTCTTATAAAAAACTTTGCGGCCTATTTTGGTTGCTTTTGGGCCTTTTCTTTCACAACGCCATCTTTCCAAAGTATTTTGTTTTACATGGAGAATCGTAGCCGCTTCTTCAGTCGTATATAGATTGTAATCACCTTCTTTGACAGGTATTTCAGGAATCGGCATATTATGAATATTTATGACGGGTTGTGAAACCTTACTTCTCATAAGCTCTTCGTATTTGTTTACTTCATCAGCATATAAGTCAAAAGAAGAGCGTTTGAGCGAATTCTTGAATATTTCCAAGCATTTTAGAAACTCAGTTCTTTTTGCTCCTGTGAAGTTAAGATTTGTCATTTCAAACTTCTCTCCGAATGAAGATTTTGTCATCCAAAACAAATCTCCAAACTCTGTATTTTTAAGAAAACCAACAAGACCAAAGTCCCTACCAAAGAAAGAAGTCTCAGTTCCAAACTTAACATTGTTGAATTGAAGACCGCTGAAAACATCACTTTCTCCAATGGTTTTATCTACTTTGAAGCTGACTTCGCCTTTTATATTGGGCTTGATTACATTATTAAAGAACTCCAAAGTGCTTTTAAATACAGTGTTTATAAACAAAGTTTTGCCATGGAAGGAAGAGTTATTAAAAGAAACAATTTTATTAAATATGGATTCGCTAAAGTCAACTTCACCCGCAAACTTACATTCATCAAAAGATATAGTAGCGTTAAAAATCTGTTTGGTTGCTATAAGAGATTTGAAAATACATTTTTGAAAAACAATCCTTGGAAAATCTAAAAGCATTGTCGCTAATATATCTTTATTATCAGAAGCAGAAAAATCTATGTTTTCAAAGTAAGCATAACCTTCTTGCTTAAATTTGTTTAGTTTCAAATGTTTTGTTGGGTTATAGGGCTTACTCATCTTTCTTTCCAATCATTTTATTAACGGTTTCATTTAGTTTTTCTCGTAAATCATCTACTTCCAGATTTACATAGATTTGCGTGCTCTGTAATGATTTGTGGGTGAGGGCTTTCTTGACCATAAAAGCATCAGCCCCATTGGCTAATAATGATGTCGCAAAGGTATGTCTTAAATCATGCAGGTGAAAATTGGTTATTTTTGCTCTCTTTAAGATTCCTTCCCACGTCTTTCGAACTCCGCCAATATGTCCACTTTTGGATGTTGTCGAGAAGAACACATATTCATTGTATCTCATATCTTTTAATTGATTGAGAATATCTATTGCTGCATTTACTAAAACAACATTAGCGTCATTTTGGGTTTTTGTTTCGGGAATCGTCCAAAGCTTTTCTTCAAGTTTAATGTCTTCCCATTTCATTGAAAAGACATTACGTCTTCTTGCTCCTGTAAACCAAAGCATCATAATTGCAAATTTTGGTATAGAATCCTCAGTTTCATTGATAGCATCTCTAAACGATTCTAATTCATTTCCGCTTAAATGCCTTGTCCTTGCGATTTGCTTGTTGAGCTGCACGGCATTGCCCGGATTAAATCCCTGATATATGTTTTGTTTGATGAAATGGTTATAAATGGTTCGCAGAAGAACGATTGTTTGATTTGCACAACGCTTACCATTGTTCAATGTCAATCTTTTATGAAGTAGCTTAAGTTCGTCAGGTGTTATTTGGGATATTTTCTTATTGGCAAGTGTAGATAGATAACGTTGCCACAAATCCTTATAATATTCCATTGTTATCGGGCGGATATGTTGTTCTTTTTCATCCATAAAACGAGTATATAATTGTTCAAGAGAGGATTCGCCCGTTATCTTTTTTCGTTCCTCAATAGGGTTGATACCTTCTTTCATATTGATTTTGGCCTTACGAGCGGCTTGTCGGGCATCGTCAACACTCATATAGGAAGGCTCTCCGAGCTTAACGCGTATCTGTTTTCCTAAAACAACTCCTCGGTAGTAAAAGCTCTTCGCTCCGTTTGGGGTTATTTGAAGCGACAAACCAACCTCTATTGTATCATAAACAAAAGTCCTTTTTGTCGGAGCTGGTAAGTTTTTAATATTTGCATTTGTGAATTTGAATTTCTTATCCATGTGTCTATTCCGTGCCTACACAGTGCCTACTTTTTTATCTATTTTGAGAAAATCAAGTAAAGCAAGCGATGAAGAAGTATTATTAAATTTCTATGTAAAACAGTATATTACAATAAGATTAAAAGGCAAGCTGAAATATTAAAAAATAACGAGCAACAGTTTAGGAAACTGTTGCTCTATCCTGATGAGCTACGGGGACACGCCGCAATTTTTATAGCTGTTTTTGCCGGTTAATGCAACATTTATTTTCCGGCCAGTTTATCCAGAAACTTCTTTTGAATCTCAGCGATTTTTTCAACACTGTCCACAACAACATATTCGTTGGCGGCGTGCATACCCTCGCCGGTTCCCGAATGCATGATGACGACCGAACCGCGTTCGGCAAACGTCCGGGAATCCGTCGCGCCGCCGATTTGCTCAAATTCGATTTCCCGGCCGAGAATATGCTCGGCAAAATGCTTATAATCCTGAATATACGGATTATTCTCGTCCATGACCACCGGTACGCTGGACGACGAAATTTTATAAGTTACGCCTTCAACCATGCATTTATCGAGATTTTGTTTCAGATTGTCGACGCTGGAAGTTTCAATCAGCCGGAAGTCTAACAGCGCCTCGGCATAATTGGAAATGACGTTTGAGACCTGGCCGCCGCATATTTTGGCGATATGTACCGTATCAATCCAGGTATTTTCGGGCATTGGCCCGTTTTTGGAAAAGTATGGATAAATTTTGCGAATGTTGTTTAAAACCGTCAGCAGATTCTCGTTGGCGTCAATTCCCTCCCACGGGGTTGATCCGTGCGCTTCTTTGCCGGTCGATTCGATTTTGACAAAGACCGGATTTTTGCATTTACTGACAATTTTCAAAATGTCGCCGCCGACGTCGTTATCCAGCACGATTTTGGCTTTCATGTTCGGATGCGCTTCCATAAAAGCTTCGGTTCCTTTGCTGCCCTTTTCTTCGTCGGAAGAAAGGATGACGCCGAATTTGAGCTTCAGGTTGTTCTGCAGAACATGAAACATTGAGCTTAAGGCCACGGCGGCAAAAGATTTCATGTCCAGCGTACCGCGCCCGAACATTTTGCCGTCTTTGATATAAGGTTCAAACATCTTGTCTTCTGCAGGAACAACGTCCAGATGTCCGAGAATCAACACGTCGAAATCTTCGGTTTCAACATTGCGCAAAAACAATACCGGCGCGATGCCTGGCTTTTCAAAAACGTTTACCAATGCGCCGCTGTTGTCAAATAAGTCGGTAATATGGGCAAAACATTTGTGAATTTCTTCAATATTTCCGGTCTCGGTACGAAACCGGATAAGATCCTGTGCGGTTCTTATGACGTCCATCGGAATTCTCCTGTATAAATTTACGTTTTGTTTAATATATTTAGTTATCATTAGCGCAAATAAAATAAGAAAAGATTAATTAAAGGAAAGAAAATGAAAAGGATTTTTGCGGCTCTTTTCGGGCTGATGATTTCTGTTGCTCCGGCCTTTGCACAGGATGCGGCCGACGAAAGCGAAAGCGGTCTGACGGTTCCCAGGATGGTTTCTCTGCGCTCCAATCTGATTAACGCCCGTTCCGGTCCCGGAGCTCGTTATCCGATAGAATGGGTTTATATGCAGAAAGGCGCACCAGTGGAAATCATTGCAGAGTTTGAACTTTGGCGCAAAATAAAAGACTGGCAGGGCTCGGAATCATGGGTTCACAAGTCCATGCTTTCCGGACGTCGCACGGTTAAAGTAACCGCTCCCGGCGAAAACAACATTTATGACAAACCGGATTACCAATCCAAAGTGATTGCCCGGGTCGAAGACGAAGTCGTCGGTGATGTGCAGAAATGCTCAGCAGACAGCAGCTTCTGTCGGATTAAATTTGCTTCGATTGAAGGCTGGGTTCCCAAAAGCAGCCTGTTTGGAATTTATAAGGATGAAAATATCGACTGACTTGTTTATGTCGGTTTGAAAATCCCGGTTGCCTCCGGGATTTTTTTATTCCGGCAAAGCTTGACAAAATTTCCGGAAAACAGTAGGCTGTCAACAGAAAACATTATTAAACCGATATTATAAAACGTATTTTTATGAAGAATTTAAAAAAATCCGAAATCGTGGATTATATTCAGGAAAGATATAATCCCGAGGCAATGCCGGAAATTTATTTCAAGGAATTGCCGGTGTTAAAAGATTTCAGTTTGCGGGGTTTGAAACTGTCTGCCGGAGAGCGTCGCAAGTTCGGCTGCTATGTTTGCCCGAAAGACAAAAGCAAATTGAATGTGTTTGTCCCCGGAAAGAGCACTCACTATTCTGTGCCTGCCGACGTATTTTTCAAATTTTCCGATCCGTATGAAATCGGCGATATCCTGCGCAGCAAAAAACGTTCGCGGAATGCCGTGATTTTTACCGTCGGAAAATATGATTACCGTTATGTTCCGGGTATCTGTGCCTTTGTCCGGGTTGATTTTTTTAACAAGGACTTTGTGCTGGATAAAGCCGTAAAAAAATACCGCATCGGACGTGAAAATCTGGTCTGCGTGGCACGTATTTTCGGCAGCGGTGACAATTACAGCGTTTTTTGGGAGATTCGCCGCAAAGGAAAAAATCAGCATTCACACTTTTTCAAAATCTTTGCCGGAAAATTCCAGGAGCACACCTATCCCATGCCCGATACCCAGATTACAATCGGAGCTAACGCCAAAACCGTCGTTTGGAAAGGGATGTTGTTCAAAATGACCAAGGGACGTCTCACAATAAGCTGAAGCGACCCGTATCTCGTAAAAAAAGAGGTTCTGATTTACAGAACCTCTTTTTTTTCATTCGCCGTTCTTGATTTTCTCAATCAGTTCTTTAACCGTCGGAATTCCGTTTCTATACAACGGGTCGGTTGCAAAGCGGTAAACCTGATGTCCTGCAAATAACAAATTGTCTTTAATGCTGCCGTTATGACCGACTTCATAAAGTGTTTTATGAATGCAGTAAGAGCGGGGATCCGGCAGTTTGCCCGTCGTTCCTTTGGCTCGGGACCAGGTTGAAAACTGACATTGCGACAAGCAGCCGACACATTCGGCGCGATCCTGCTTCATCTGTTTCCATTCGGCCGGCGTCAAAAAGACTACAGTACTGTCCGGCGTCTCCTGAATTTCGGTGTATCCGGCGGAAAGCTGCTGTTCGGCCTTAGAGGTGTCTTCAGGTTTGATATAAACGGTTTTGTTCTCCCGAATGCTTAACGGGTAAGAAAACTCGGATGTCTGCTCTTTGGAAAAAGCAATCTCACCCTGTTTGCGTTGAATCAGCTTTTCAAGGAACGTATTCTTGATGGCTGAGGAGAAGAAGCCGGTCGGGCTGAATTTCTGCAGAATAACATCTCCTTTTTTGACCTGCATCATAACTTTTTTCCAGGCCTCGGAAATGGGGCTTTCTTTGGTAATCATCGGCCGTGTGCCGAACTGGAACGCAATCTTGCCGATATCGGGATTGTCAATATAATCCTGCCAGTCTTTCAACGACCAGATACCGCCGGCCAAAATAATCGGAATATTGTCAAGACCGAGCGACCGGAGCAGTTTCCGAAGTTCAATCAAACGCTCATACGGAGCCTGAGGTTTAGTAGGGTCTTCCGCGTTGGAAAGACCGTTGTGTCCGCCGGCCAGCCACGGATCTTCATAAACGACGCCGCCCAAAAATTCTCTGAAGTTGGAGTAGGCGCGTTTCCACAAAACCTGAAAAGCGCGTGCGGAAGAAACAATCGGATAATAGTAGACACCGAAACGCGAAGCCAATGCACCCAGATGATACGGCAGACCGGCACCGCAGGTGACGCCGTGAATCAGACCCTTGGCCTTTTCCAGCACGCCGCTCAAAATTCTCTCGGAATCGGCCATTTCCCAAAGCATGTTCATATGAATACGACCGTTTCCGCCCGAAACCTCATGAGCAACCTGTGCTTGCGCAATACCGCCCCTGATGGCATATTCAATCATTTCTTCATGGCGTTCTGCCCGGTTCTTTTTTGAAAAAGTCTCGATAATGACATTGCCTTTGCTGTCATAAAAATCCGGACTGACGCCGGAGAAAGTCCCCACGCAGTTTTCCTTGGCCCAAGAGCCGGAACTGCGTCCGTCACTGCCGTTAATCCCTTTTCCACCCTCGATTAAAGGCAGTACTTCCTTACCTGAAATCATGATTGGATTTAATTGTTTCAATGTTTTATTCCTTATAAAATTTTTTTATCAGGCTTTATATAACACATTTATTTTGATTTTTACAGTAAAAAAATCAAAATGTTACAGTTTTGTTACACTTACCGCATTCAGCGGGACAGTTCCAGAAGCCCCTGCGGAATATGGTCGATGGTAACAAGAGCGATAATCATGCAGATAAGAGCATATACCTGCAGCATCTGCGTCAGAGCCTTGTTTTGGAATAAGGGCATTTTATCACGGTATTTGTGCAGAGCCTTGTTGATGCCGAGCATAACAAAAGTGGTTACAATCGCCTGTATGCCGATGCCGGCTTCTCTGACGGCGTCTTCAAAACCGGAAAGGATTTTGAATAAAAAGGTAAAAAACAGCATATAAACGGCAACAGCCGCATAAGCGATGTGCTGCATACGGATATTTTCAATCTTTTTTTCTTCCTGATTGCGACGGAGATTTTCCACCGACAAAGAAGATACTTCCATACCGCGAACCATTTGCGGCGTTTCCCGCTGTTTCTTCACGCCGAGCAAAGTTTCCTTAAAACGCTCTTCCGCCACGCACAAACCGCAGCCTTTGGCCGTGAAATAAGCGTGGTTAGAGTCTTTGCGGCAGGTTTTGAGATTATGCATCAGATAATGCAGGTGTTCCTGCCATTCTTTGGCCGACGGCCTCAGGCCGCCTTTCACAAAAGCGCGTTCAAAAAGCTCCAGGGTTTTCTTATCGAAATATTCATGAATAGAGTAGGGGTGTGGTGCCTGATAAGTATCCGGCCACAAGCCGTAGGCGTAATGATACTGCTCAATGCGGTTTTGTATGGTCAGCATTTCTCCTTCATTTTTCCTCGGTACGCCCGAAAACGGATGAATGCCGTTGTTTAGAAGCTTGAAAATCATAACGGCAAGGGCAAATTTATCCTGTTCTTCGCCCATTTCCTCGCAGGAGAGATCCATTCCCTCGGGATAAATATATTCTTCGCTGACAAATTCAGCCGGATAGCGCCCCAATTCGCCTTTGATGGAAAACCCGTCACAATCGACCATGGCCACCGTCATTGTGTCCTTATAGACGGAAACGTTAGACGGCTTAAGGTCAACGATATAATGCCCGCAGGTATGCAGTGCAGCCACCATTGATGCGACATTATAAGCGGCAAAAACCCGGTAAGCGTATTTTTCGGAAAGATGTAGCTTTTTGCGAATTGCTTTTTGCATCAGATGATCCAGCGAAACCGCCTCGCTCATGTTAATCAGCGGCATCAGGTAACCGACGCAGAAACCGTTTTCGTCTTCAAGAATGGCGTCGGGCCAGGCAATCTGAACATATTCGATGCCGTCTCGAATAGCCGGCGGAAAATTCGGCCGGTTTAGCAACATCGCTTCCAGCTTTTTGCGATTGGTAGAGCTTTTGCTTTTTTTGTGGAAGATTTTTGCCACGCTGTTCGGATTAGCCAGGTTCATATAAATTTTCCCGGCCGCACCTCCTTTGTTAATCATCTCGCCGAGCCGGACTTTTTCAAAATGTCCGTCAGCGTAAATGGCGTTGTAAATAACCGGCGTTTCTTCTTGCTTGTCCATCAAAGTTTGGCCCAGAAAAGAGTTTTGTCGTCATTGTTCAGCCGCTTGGCATCCGGCGTGTTAAGCGTGTTGTTCAGCGCGCGGATGGCGCGGGCTTTTTGCGTTTCGTTGCTGAGATATTCGTGAATGGGATAAATAAATTTCTTTTCGATACGGCGAAAATCTTTGGAAAAGGCAAAACCGGTCACGCCGTCGCTCATCAGAAAAATGGCATCGGCATTTTCAAAAGCCGTAAACCTCAGGTTCTCGCGCCAGTCGTCCATGGTGTAGAAATAAGTTTCGCAGGCAAACAAACCGTTTTCGGGGCGGGAAGCAACAAAATTTTCCGGATTATGCTCGTCTAAAGCCAGTGCCGCACCGTCGCCGATGTGAAAAAACAAACCCTGGTTGCCGCAGCAGACGGAACCGACCAGCGTTGCCGCAAAGTCATTAATGCCTTCTTCGTCTTTTGTTTTGTTATAGCGGTGGCGCAACAGTTTTCCCCGCGAAACCTCAATCGCTTGGACAATGGCCTGTTTGATGTTTGAAAATTCGGCATTGGCCAGCAGATCGCCGATGGTTTCGCAGACAATCCGCGCGCCGATTTTGCCGTATTTGGCCGAACCGGCACCGTCGGAAACGACGGCAACGAAATTCCGGCCCCGGTCAGTATATCGACAGTAATCCTGACACGGCATATTGCGGGCTTCGTGCAAGGGTCCGGTAATGCTTGTGGCCAGAGCGCGGATTTTGCCGTTTTTAATTTTCATCCCAATCCCCGGTATCTTCCAGTTGATCCGGAATATTCGGCGCCGCTTTCGATATGCAGGATACGCTGCGGCTCAGCCACAGGAAAAACTCCGTAAATTTAAGTCCGGTCAGACGCTTGGGCGACATCAGCGAAAATTTTGCCAGCTTTTCCAAATTTGCCCCTTGCGTGCCGACGGCATGAACCACGACTTTTTTGTTTTTTTGCGCATAACGACATTTTTCGGCAACGATTTCCCAGTCATAATCTGTCGGCTCGCCGTCGGAAATCAGAAAAATCCACGGCCGTTTTGAAGTAATGCCGCAACTGTCATACAAACATTTTTGCTCTTCGATTTTTTGCAAAGCCAGTTCCATTGCCTTGCCGAGCGGTGTCAGCCCGCCGGCTTCCATTTCCGGCGCTTCAAAATTCATGGCGTCGACCCAGTCGGAAGAAATAACGGCTTCGTCTTTGCCGAAGGCCTTAATGATAAGAAGCTGCACGCGCGAACTGGCGTCAATATCTTCTTTCAGTTCTTTTTCAAGGGCTTTCAACCCGGCGTTTAGTTGTTTAATCGGCTCGCCGCGCATGGAACCGGAACAATCCAGCACCAAGACGCAGGGGGTTCGTTCATTGGCATTGTCGGCAAATTCCACATAGGGAATCATGTCATTTGTCAGATTATCGTTGTCAACCATTGCAGACTCCCGGAAACAACATTATCAACGGCGCGGATAGATATGCGGATAACCGCTGCCCTCAATCGGCGAAGGTTCAGACATTTTGCCGCAGGCGGAAATTCCCAAAATCAGCAGAAACAAAGCCAAAACTTTCAAACCGTTTTTCATTTTGTTAACCTTTTCCTTGTATCAATGAATATAATACTTATATACTCTCAAAAGCGGATAAATACAAAAGCAAAAAACAAGTTATTAATAGGCGCGGCATGAAAAAATTTCTGATGACAGTTTGTATCTTGGTTCTGACTGCGGCCGCTGCGACTGCGCGCGAAGATGGCGTCAACATTTATGATACGCCCCGCGAGCCGCCGGCGACGCCGATATATACGGACACGGGCAAAAAAGTAAATCTGACGGATTTCAAGGGAGATTTTCTGATTGCCGTTTTCTGGTCGCGTTATTGCGGCCCCTGCCTGCGGGAGTTGGATAATCTGGAGCGCTATCAGCAGATTGTCCGCAACGACGGCATCAGGGTTATTCTCATATCGCCGGATACGGAATGGAGCACCGTTGAAGAAATGAAAAAAATGCTGAAAAAATACCGCGCCGGCGATTTGGAAGCTTATACGGACGTCAACGGCCGGCTGGCCTCGGATTTTGGAATTTTCACATCGCCGAACACGGTGTTGATTAATAAAGACGGCAAGGAAATCGGCCGTTTGCGCGGTTCGGCGGAATGGGACAGCGCCGAGGTCGTCGAATATTTGTACAAACTGAAAGCCGAACATAACTAGAGGACTGCCATGACCGAAAAACGTTTTATTTCCTGGGAAGAATTTCATCAAGATACCCGTCTGCTTTGCGCCAAAATCAAAAAAAGTGGAACCTATGACAAGATTGTCGCCGTCAGCCGCGGCGGTTTGCTTCCTGCGGGAATCCTTGCTTATGAGCTGAATATCCGCAATGTCGGCGTTGTTAATATGTCCACCTACGACGGAGATGTCCGCCGCCGGCAAGAAGACTTTGAATTTCAATCCGCCGGTGTCGGCAAAATTGATGAGCATACATTGATTGTTGACGACTTGTCGGATACGGGTAACACATACAATCTGCTTCGTCCGCTGTTCCCCGGGGCGTGTTTTGTGACGGTTTATGCCAAACCGGCCGGCCAAAAGGTTGTTGATGTCTTTGCCCGGGAGATGCCGGACAACTGGATTGTTTTTCCCTGGGATTAAAATGCGGATTTTTTCTTGTCAAAAGGAAAATTTTAAATTAATGTAAATCACAGGTTGTATTTTTTTACAATATTTTGACCGGACAATTCCGGACATTGTTGCGTTTTAAAAATTAAAATTTGTGTTTAGCATTATAACGGAGAATAGCCCAATGACAACTTCTTCCGGACTACCCAAACCGAATATGTATAAAATTTCCCGCGGCCGCACGCTGACCGGCGAACCAAACCCGATAGACGTTTACATCGGCCAGCGAATTCGTGTCCGCAGACTGCTTTTGGGGCTTTCGCAGGAAGCTCTGGCCAAAAAAATCGGCATAACTTTTCAGCAGGTTCAAAAATACGAACGCGGCATGAACCGCATCGGCGCCAGCCGCCTGTGGGATATGATACAGGTTCTGGGCGTTGACGCCAATTATTTTTTCGGCGGCATTGATGAAGAATTAAGTCGGCAGAGCCCGCGCAACCTTATTTTGTCCGACAGCCTGCCGCAGGTCGAAAGCGAAAATCCGGTAAAAAAAGACATCATGCAGGACACGGACTTTATCCGCATGGCACTTGCTTATGAGCGGATTCAAAATACCAAGGCCGGCGAATATATCCGCGGCCTGATTTTCAGCATATCCAAATATTATCGGGAGCCTTCCGTCACGTCATAAATCGGGAAAGAGGTTCTTTCCGCGCGCCATACGCGTCATCTGGATCTCGATGGAGGTTGCCAGGTTCAGTTTACCGGTTTTGATAATGCCGCGAACCTGGTCGCCTTTGGTTGAATCCGGATTGGCAAACAAATAGCTGACCAGAGGTATTTTGCGCTCGACGCCGTTCAGCGTCTGGTGCAGGACACCGAGCATACCGCGTGAAAACAGGTCATAGGCCAATTCTTCGCTCATGCTGGTTGATGAAGCGTATTTGACCACCGAATTGATGGCATCGGTAATATTGTTGGCATGAATGGTTGACAAAACCAGATGCCCGGAAGTTGCCGCCCGCAGCACTTCGCTGGCGGTGTCCGGTGTACGGATTTCGCCGACCATGATATAACGCGGCTTGGAACGCAGCGCCGACTTCAGTCCTTCGCCCCAGTTGCCTTTCGGGGGCAGGGTCTGTTTGCAAAGTCCCAGACTGCCGCCGACCGAATGATAGATTCCGTCCAGCGGCATTTCGGATGGATCTTCGATTGTATAGGCAAAACCGCCCTCCATGGTCAAAAACTCTTTCAGCAGACTGGAAATGGCCGTCGTTTTGCCGGCACCGGTCGGGCCTGACCACAAAATAAGCCCGGAAGCCGTGCTCAGCGAGAGTAAGTGGGTTGTCAGCTCATGATTAAAACCCAATGACACAAACGGAGGAATTTTCTGCGGCATTTTGCGGGCGCAGTACTGCACGCCATAGAGAGCGACTGAACGCTCAACGCGGTAAAATGTCCGCTCGTACAAAACCGAATAGCTCGGATTGTTGCCGTCCCAGGATTTTTCGACCAGACCGTAAAAAACTTCAAAATCCTCCGGTTCAATAATTTTCAGTCCGTTTTCGGTTCTGTTGTCGGCAATAAAAGCCGTTTTTTCCGGCGTAATATAGATGTCGGAGAAAGAGATGTCGTTAAGCTTAACCATTTTGCCCTCGTTGTCTTAATTATTTTGGACAACAATAGCATAAGATGTTTTAAGAAAGATTAAAAGAAAGCGAATTGATTATTGGAAATACCAGCTTATGGCACAAGTCGGCGCTTCCCGACAGGTGCATTTGCCGACCGCTTCGGAAATTGTAATTGGCAGTTCCGTGCCGGTATAGGTTTCGGCGTCCATCTCGGCCAAAGCCAGTTCCTGGTCAGATACCCTCATTCCGATAAGCCCGGCGGAAGAGCCGTTGCCCCAGTTTGAGGTCGCCATGGTTACGCAGGCTTCCTGACCCAGACCATTGTATATAATCTGAAACGCTGCGCTGTTTACGCCGCGGTATTTTGTCTCGGACAGCAAAACACTTCCGGCAAAAACATTGGTAACGGAGGAATCTGGGGCTAACATATCGGGAGAAATGATACCGTAAGAAACGGCTTCTTTTAACGTCAGGCCGGAATAATTGCGCTGACCGGAATAAAGTGTTTGAATGGAAGCGACCAACATTGAAATTTGGTCAAGGCTTTTGTTGACTTTGAATTTAATCATTGCCCGAGAATATCCTGCAATACCGCCGATTGACAAAACACCGATAATCGCCAGAACACCCAGCATTTCCACCATCGACCGGCCGCTTTGGCCGAGGTCTTTCCTGTTGGCACACCCACACCACATATACACAAATCCTTTTTCCACCCAAACGACACATAAAATAAGATTTTTTAACCGGAATTCCGCACCGACAGGGGCGCGGAATCCGAAAGAAGAGCACATCTGTCTTTACAAATAGTTCCATTGAATAGAACAGGTAGCTGTAGAACAATTACAGTTGTTTGCAGCATTGATTAAGGAAACCGGCAAATTTGTACCGCTGTATGTCGCCCCGCCGGTTGCCGCAGCACTGACCGTCATGCTGATCAAACCGGAAGACGAACCGGAACCCCAGTCGGAAGTTGCCATCGTTACACAGGCCTCCTGACCCAAGCCCTCATATTTAATGGTAAACCCGGCATCAGCATTTCCGTTAACGCCGGTCGTGCCGAGCGTAACATCACCGGCAAAAGCATTGGTAATGACTGCGCCGCCGCCGTCCATTTCACCCGGAATAATACCAAAAGAAATAGCATTGGCATTGCTCAGTCCGGAATAATTGCGCTGTCCAGAGAACAATGTGCGGATGTTGGCCACCAGCATTGAAATCTGGTCCATACTCTTATTGATCTTAAATTTGGTCATCGCTTTCGAATAACCCGCGATACCGCCAACCGACAGAACGCCGATAATCGCCAAAACGCCCAGCATTTCGACCATCGATCGTCCGCTTTGCTCATTTTTATAAATATTTTTCATTGCCCTTCTCCCTAACAACACATAACCTTTATGATTTCACTATAGCGAAAAAACTGTTGTTAAACAATCCTCTCTTTCGTCATAGTAAAATTTAGTTTATAACATAAAGTTATATATAACTTTCGGTTGGTTGTTTTTTTTGTTGGATTATACCACCAATGTTTCGTCAAATTAAACCCTTTGTTATGTTCAGACAAGTTTTTATTACGGTTATACCCATGCCGAGTGTTTCAACAAAGATTCTCAAAGCAGCCGGTGTTGCGGTCAAGCTGGCAACAGCTTGCGCTCAAGGGCGTCCCCTTGTCAAGTCCCGTAATGACTAAAAGAAAATCAAAAACAATAAGCCCAAAAAAAAGCTCCCCAAAGGGAGCTTTTTTTATCAGGGAAATCTTACAAATAGTTCCATTGAATAGAACAGGTAGCGGTAGTACAACCACAGTTTTTTGCGGCTTCGATTAAGGAAACCGGCAAATTTGTACCGCTGTATGTTGCCCCGCCGGTATCCTCATCACTGACTGTCATGCTGATCAAACCGGAAGACGAACCGGAACCCCAGTCGGAAGTTGCCATCGTTACACAGGCCTCCTGGCCCAACCCATCGTATTTAATGGTAAATCCGGCATCGGCATTTCCGTTAACGCCGGTCGTGCCGAGCGTAACATCACCGGCAAAAGCATTGGTAATGACTGCGCCACCGCCGTCCATTTCACCCGGAATAATACCAAAAGAAATAGCATTGGCATTGCTCAGTCCGGAATAATTGCGCTGTCCAGAGAACAATGTGCGGATGTTGGCCACCAGCATTGAAATCTGGTCCATACTCTTATTGATCTTAAATTTGGTCATCGCTTTCGAATAACCTGCAATACCGCCAACCGACAGAACGCCGATAATCGCCAAAACGCCCAGCATTTCGACCATCGATCGTCCGCTTTGCTCAATTCTGTTTAATTTCATCATAAGACATTCCCTAAACATTAAAGTACTTTTACATACACACTAACACCCAATAGTTAATAAATTACAAATTTACTCAAAATTCCATAAAATAATGTTTTTATTCCGACATTTTTTTGCTGCCTGTTCTTTGGTTATCGGCAGAGAAGCTTCTCCGCCCCATTGAAACAGGGTTTCTTCATCACCGCTTTTGATTGTAACCGAGAGCAGGCCGAGCTTGTTTTTTTCGCTCAACGGAAAAATGGCCAAATCAACACAGTCCTTTTTGGACAGATTTTTAAAAGCGATATAAAAGCTGCGCATGCCCGGCATAACCATACTGCCGTTTTCATCGCTGCCGACACTGACGTCACTGCTGACCGGACAAGCCAGCTTTCCGTTTTGCAGCATGGCTGCCGGAGCAATCTGTTTCTGAACGACGCTGTCTGTCGAAAGTCTCCAGTAATCCGGCTGGTTTTTATAATTGCGGCGGATATTTTCGGTCAGTTGCACCAGATTATCCATGGTGTCGATAATCTTCTGATTCGTTCTGATGGCGGAAAACCAGACGCCGGCAAAAACGAACACAACGGCCAAGCCAACCGCCAACGGTGTATGGTAAATCCGGATAAACGTCAAAGCCCGGCTGCGCAGTTCGGATATTTTCATGTTTACGCTCCCATGGAACTGGTAATCTGGTCTTGCATCTGGAACACGCCCATAACCGCCCAGGCAATAACGCCGCCGACCGACAGCAGAGCCACCATGTTCAAAATCGAAGCTCTTTGTTCAATCAGATAGACGGATTCTTCCAGCCAGTCGTTGGCCAGTGCTTCCAGTGCCTCTTCAAAGTTGTCAAGTTCCGAATAAATTTTCAAATCGCCGATAATTTCCTTATCCGGAAAATCAAGTCCGGTTTTGCTCAGAGCCTGTCCGAGGTTGTCACCATTGTTAATAAAGACCAGCGTCTTGTCAATGCGTTCTTTCAGATAACGGCTGGAATCCCGGCGCAGGGCGCGCAGTGCGGTCGAAACCGGCGTTCCGCCCTTGACCAGCGCCGACAATGCCAATAGCCAGCTGATACCGGTAAAGATTTTATACAAAGACCATGGCGGCAAATGGTCGATAATCGCACGGATTTTTCCTGTCCAAAGGCCGATGGTAAAATAGATGACGGCCATTACTGCCGGCAGCGATGCAAAGGCAACCGCCCAGTAAGTCTTAATCCAGTCGGAAAGATTAACCAACGTCAGCGCCATTCCGCGCCAGCGTACGGACGGTGCAGCGTCAATCATCGGCGGCACCATATAGACGCCGATACCGTAAATAATCAAAATCGCCATCATAAACAAAAAGGCAGGATACGCGATGGCGCCGATAATCGGGCGGATCATTTTGGTCGAACCTTCGGTAACACGGATAAGGTTCATCAGCGCGCCCTCCAGATCCGAAACGTCACCGACCGAAAGCATCAGTCTTTCGCGGTCAGGTGCCCAGCCTTTCAACGCATCGGAAAAAGGCAAACCGTTTTGCAGGGCTTTTGCCCAGCTCGCAATGGCAATTGCCATCGGTTCATCAGGGTTTTTGCCGCCGTTGGAGGCGCCGTCGTGCAGCATATCCAGCGCATTCATCAGCGAGAAACGGTTGCGCATCAGCGAAGCGATTTTGCGATAGATTTTCAAACGCGTCTGGTTTGAAAAGTTGCAAATCATCTTGGCGTAATAAACTTCAATCGTATTCAGTTGTTTCATGGCGCGCGCCATGGACGATGATTTGTTTCTGTTGTCCTGAGGCATCTCCAAACTCCCTAATATACCGGACGCTGATCAAGCAGGCCGCACCAGCGTTCGACCTCGTCCAAATCGATAAAACCTTTTAACATACGCTCAGTCGCGGCATCTTTCAGCGGCCGGCCGTTCAGGTCGCTTGTCCAGTAGTCGATGGCTTTTCTGGTTTCGCCGTTAATCATCAGCTCCAGAAACATGGCGTCCGGCAAAATAATTTCCGGAACGCACATACGGCCTTTAATGCCGCGCCCGTCACAAAATTTACACCCCGGCCCGCGCATATAAGTATTTTCAATGCCAAAATCGCCCAAAGCGACCTTTAAGCGCTGCACTTGCGGCATATTCAGCCTTTCCTTGACCGAAACCCGGCAGTGCGGACACAATTTGCGGAACAGACGCTGCGAAATAAGACCTTTCATCAGTTCCGGATCAGCCAACATGTACGGCTGTACGCCCATATCCCGAAAACGGGTAATGATGGCCGGTGCCGAGTTTGCGTGCAGGGTAGACCACACGCCGTGGCCGGACAATGCGCCTTTAAAAGTCAACTCTGCCGCCGCCAGAGCACGGATCTCACCGACCATGATAACGTCCGGGTCGGATCGCAGTGCCGCCGACAACGCTTTGTTAAATTGTTCGTCCTTTTCTTCTTCGTCGTTGGCGTTGGTAACCGGCATTTGCCTGGCGCCCGGAATCGGATACTCCGGCGGATCTTCCACCGTAATCAGGTTGATTTCGTAGTTTTTCTCCTGCAAAAGTTTAATCATGTTTCGTTGCAGGGTCGTACTTTTTCCGGAGCCGGTCGGGCCTGCGATGATGTTCAGGCCGATTGGCACCGCGCGCAGACGATAAAACAGATTTTCTTCATATTCGCCAAAACCCAGTGCCGCCAAATCGCCGGAACCGTCAGGGTTGTCGTCCGCATACAACAGGCGCATGACCAGATATTGTGTACCGAACGCAATCGGGTTGAACTGCAGGCGGATAGCCAGCACGTTGTGTGGCAGCATCAGTTTGCCCTTGGAGCCGCGCAGCGGCGTGGAACCAAGCTTTTGCGCGCCCTGAAATTCATTTTGTGCATAGTTCGCGTCTGAAATGTCCGCTGAAGCAAATGCGGCGCGCACGAAAGATTCGCCCCATTCTTTGTTATATTCCATTTCCGTCTGCATCATACCGTTGACGCGAAACATAATCTGCGTGCTGTCGGCAACCACAATATGAATATCCGAAACTTTTTGAGAGGCGGCGCGGGCAACGACGTTGACAAAGTCTTTCTGCATTTGCAGTTGGTTCAAATCTTCGTCGTTTTCCGAAATCGGCTGGTTGCGTTCGCCGAAAGCATAAATGGCGTTCAGCTCGTTTTGCGAAACATAGCGCGGCTTGCCGATACTCAGCTTTTTCTTTCGCGCCAGCACTTCAAAGCTTAAGACGCGGCCGTCAAACTTGTGCGATTCCGAAACCAGAAATGTTCCGTCTGAAAACAAAGCCAGCAGACGTCGTGTATCATCATTGATGACCAACGATGAACCCGGCAACGTCAATAGTCTGTTGCCATGACCGAAAAGCTGATCCAGTATGTTGACCTGCTTTTCTTCAGCAGCTTCATCTACAGCCAGATTGGTATTCTTTTTAACTTCCTCCGGCTCCAGTAATCCCTCTTCGGTGTTTTCCGCTTCATCAACCATTCTGCCTGCCTATCGGACGAACATACCGCTTCCTAAACTTGGAACTCCCTGGTTAACCATAGTCGTATTACGGAGGTTTTCGGCGGGATCTTTCTTCTTACCGTCGGCATCGGTGTTTTTGCTTTGAATATCCGATTTCTCCGGCTCTTTTTCCAGAATTCCGCCCGCGGCAAAATAGAGATAATCCTTTATGCCGTTGATTTCTGCCCGGATATAAGTTTGCGTGATTTCGTCAATCTCATGTCCGGTCTGCAGGACGGTTCCCTTGCGAACCATAAACGAATCTCCGCCCTTGTTAATCAGTTTGGCTGTCAGTTTGTCACCTTTGCCGCGGATTTCCATAATAGCATATTCTTCAGCCAATCTGGGCAGTTCTTCTTCCTCGGTTACTGCAATTTCTGTCTGGGCAAAAGGATTGGCCTTTTCGTTTTTCCTTTCGGCAATTTCAGCTTCCAACCGTGATTTCAAAATCGAAATCTGTGTTTGCAGATTCTTAACTTCACGCTGATAGTTCTCCTTTGCTGTTTCGGCATCTTGCTGAGCTTTTGTTGCCAAAGCAGAGATATGAGTCATTTTATTTTTCAGTCCTTCAAGCAGATTTTTTCTGTCTGTCTCAACATCTTTTATCTGCTCATAAAGCTTTGCATTGTTTTTTATCCACTCTTGTTTTTCTTTCAGCATGGCTTCTTTATATGCGCGCAAAACTTTTTCCTGTCTCAGCCGTTCAAGCTTGGCTTCGGCAGCCAAAACCGCTTGCTTTTCACGCAGAATTTTTGCTTCCTGCTCTTTTTCCCATTCAATACGCTTGCGTTCTTTTTCTTCTTTTTTGGCTTCTTCTTCTTCAATGGCCTTTTGACGCTGGGCTTTTATAGCCGCAATTTCGTTCTTGATTTTTTCTCTGCGCAGTTCCAGCGTAAGCAAAGCCGTCTGTTTTTCCAAATCTGACATCTGTGCAAACAGCTTGTTGTCAATCTTATCCAACAAACCTTCGCCGAGGTTTTCAACATCGGGCGTGTTTAATGTGGCAATAGCTTCAGATACAGATTCCTCGTGACCTGTTGGAGCATTAGGGCCAATTAGCGGCAAACTGTTATCCGAATTAACCTGCGGCGCATTAGGACCGATTAACGGCAAATTTGCATTTGAATCAGTTTGTGGCGCATTTGGGCCAATCGGGGGCAGGTTTGCGTTAGGGCCTGTCAACGGAATATTGGCATTTGGGCCGGTCTGTGGAGCATTGGGGCCAATTGCCGGCAAACTGTCGGGAACCGGCTGCGGTGTATCCAAATCAAGGGTACCGGCATCATCTTTGGGAAGACCGTTTTCGTCAAAGTTGCCGTCCGTATTCTGCGGAGGAAGAGAACCGGGTGCCGGAAGTTCGTCCGGCAATGCCAGTTCATCGGGAATACTGTCGTCGACGCCGAGAAAATCCGAGCTCTGCTCATCGTCAGATATCTGCGGCTGTTCGTCCAGCGCCAACGTAACATTTTGTGCATACAGGTTTTTAACCGTTATCAGGCTGATAACAGAAAGGCTCAAAGCCAGGCACAAAAGCTTTTTCAACTTACAAAACATAGATTGCCCCCTCATATTCCCAAGTTCTAGCACCGGTATTGTATCTGATCATAGTAATCTCAAGTCCTGAAAATTTTGTTAATAATTCACTCCAGACAATCGGATTATGCGTCGACGTAAATTTAAACTTAACCGAGCGATATACGTTCTGCTGCGGCGATGTGTAAGAAAAACTCGATAAAGTAACGGTTTGCCCGATAGATTGGAACAAATTGTTCAGCGTATTTTTCAAATCGATGTCGGTTTTCAGCGGCGGAGACGAAATCTGTCTGATTTTATCCAACGGCACCGAAGCAATCATATTATTTCCATCATCGGAAAGCGAACGTCCGGAAAACGTAACGCCGGATACGTCCAAAGCCTTTTCAATCCATGAAATCCGCCCCACCTGCCTTGTCCATGAGGTCGTCAGTCCACCCGTCGTACAGGATATATTGCCAATAACCCAACCCGGCGGCATAATGGAAATTACGTCTTGTGTTGCTTTGTAACAGTTTCTCATAATCTGTTCAGGATCCGAAAGCTTTTCCCAGGGCTTTGGCTCGGGTGGAAGCTCAACCTTTTGCGGAATTTTCGGCGCAATAGGCGCAATAATCGGCCGTTTCGGCGGTGCCAGAAAAATACCGTTAATAATGCTGGACAACAACCACAGTCCGACGATTGCCGAGATGGCAATAACCAACATTAGTTTTGTACCGCGCAGAGCTTTAATTTTTTGCAGTTTTGCCCGCATACCCTGCGCCATGATTTTTTGCAGGTCGGGATATTCTGTTTCCTCAATTCCCCATTCCGGCGGAGCAATCTTCCTGCCCCAGTCCGGAACTGCTAACATGGACAGGAACTGGTCTTTAGCTTCCTGCTCGTTTAAAAACAGCATATCGCCGTCAGAAAGGATAATGTCGTTACGAATACATGTATACCACCAGCCGTTGCTTACTTTGAAAACCGCAACAAACGATGACCTGTCAGCCATTGCTGTCGCCAGCGTAACTGCGGCAACATTTTGACCGCTTTTATAGCCTTCTTTCGAAGCGCAGATACCAAACTGCGGTGCCTTGCCCTGCTTTATGCAGAACAGGTCGGCCCCTTCCATAACGCCTTCAGAAGCTTCACCGACTTCTGTAAAAGGATCGTCCTTATTCTGTAAAGGCTGCCAGAACAAGCTCGTCGCATAGGTTACACCGTCGAGTTCAATACTTGTCCCCCACGTGCGCCTGCCGTCCGCGTCATAATCGTCATCTAATAACTTGGCTTCTTCCAGCACTGTTTTACCCTTCCGAGATTAATTGTTCATTCTGGATTCCGGGGTTAGCGGAGATTCCAAAACAACCGGTGTCAGCATAATGACCAAAATGCTTCTGTTCTTGGTTGCTGTTGCCGTTCCGCCCAGCAACGAGTTTGTCGCCGAACCGACGCCGCTTTTGTTTGCCTCGTTTTCGACCCTCTCATAACCGGTCAGAACCAGCGTTTCGCCCGATTTCAGAGCCACTTCCTGTGTAAAGCCGCGGGATTCGATAATCGGGTTTTGAATATACTGTCCGTCGCCACCTTCCGTATCGGCACCGCCCAAGTCAACACGCTCCAACTGAATCAAATCTGACAAAGTCAGGTTGAACATCAGCAACAATCTTCCGTGTTCCAAAACTCTGGGCAGAACATCAAGCGTGAAACCCGTTTCAATTTCTTCCGTTTCCGTCGAAATATCATAATAGCTGGCATCTCCGCCGCTGTTTGTCTTGGTAATTTCCGAGATATAATTCTGTTTTCTGACCACTTGAATCGGCGCCGGTTTATTATTCAGAGTTGTCACTGTGCCGGAAGTAACCAAATTTGTTGTTCCCTGACTCGATAAGGCCTGAATGGCTGCGTTAACCGTCCAATTTCCGGGCAGTACAGCCATAGTTAAATTCTCGGTAATATCCGTGCCAAGACCCGGAACGCTGGCCAGATCGAGTTCCGTTTTGCCGTCACTGAAAGCAGCAGACAAGTTTAATCCGTATTGGTCACTGTCTTCAATATTAACTTGCAAGACTTTGACGCTGATAGCAACCTGTCGTGACAAGCGGGCATTTTGCTCATTAATAAATTTTGCAACTTTGGCAATGTCGTTTGGCGTCGCCGTAACTGAAATCGTTCCGTTGGCCGGATCCATCGTCAGCTGGGCTCCTTTGTCAATCATCGATTTGATGGACTTCTCGATATTACCCCACAATTCTATTTCCGCGCTGCTGGTCAGCGTAAGTGCCGAGTTGCCGCCGCCGCCGCTGTCCGTTGACGAACCGCCGACATTGACCGACAGAGACGGTTTTGTGGGCAGGCTGTACAAAACGAAAGTCCTGGTTTGATACTTATAAAAATAAATTTCTTTTTTCTCATATTTCCACCAAATGCCGAAACGCGAAGAAATTTCGTCCAGCAAACCGCTCAGCGGACCACGGTAAGAAACCAGCATTTTGGTCGGTTCGGTCCAGTCTGCGCCGATTGTATTGGGATTCGGCTTGTTTTGTGCGGCGTTTTTCAATACGTCGGTTTCAAGCTGCGGCGCATAGCGAACTTTCAACGATGTAATTTTGTTAATCATATCGCCGATTTCATATAGTGTAATTGGCCGGTTGGAAATTAACGTAATGCCGTCCTTGGTTTCCAGATAAGCAGGTACCGGCTCGCCGTCATATTCGATTTCGCTGGTATCGCCGAGCCAAATATCATTTTTAACCCGAACAACGTCGGTAGTTGCCGGTTTATCAGGAATTTTAGCCTTTTCTTTCAGGTCAATGGTCGCTTCGACTTCGCGCTCAATTGTCGCGTCCATGCTGGTAGACAGGGAACATGATGCCGCAAAGGCGACAACAGCAAGCCCCAGTCCGAATTTTTTTAAGTTGTTAATATGCATTCTCATCCTCCATGGTCTCGACAACTAAGACGCGGTTTCCTTTATAAAATGTGGCAATCGGTGCTGGTCTGGCACGGGCAAAGGCTCTGATAAGGGCAGAACTGACGTCGGCAAAACGGCCGCGGAACATGGCACCCGCCGTTAACGTATAATTTCTGTTAGAGTTCCAAATGAGTCTCCAGCCGGCTCTTTCGCTCCACTCCGTCAGCAGCGCCTTAAGTGTTTTGCCTTCTTCTGCCAACCAGTCTTCAACCGGATCTTCACCGGCGGCCATGCCTGCTTCGTCATTTTGCCCGTTGTCTTCAGTCATTTTAATTTCTTCTTCATAATCAATGACTTCATCTTCTATGCTTGGCGGAATAGCCGCGGACAGGTTGTTGCCGGCTGCCGCTTGAGTAATGTTCTGATCGCGAGGTACTCGTTCGCCGTATTCGCGATAATCGGCAGCAACTTTTGTGTAGTCTACAAATTCGTTTTCTCCAGAACTCGGTTCGATAGACTGAAATTCCGATGTCTGATAAGTATTTCCGGCACAGGTATTGGGATCGACGCATACAAAATTATCCGGCGCGGGTTCCATAATGGTGCCGCGGCAGCCGGTTGTAACAAATATGCCGAAGAAACAAGCGGTTAGTAAAATTGCCTTGTTCATTCTGGGGTTTCCTAAGCTGTATTTTGTCATATTTTTTTACCTATCATACATATTGAAGAATAAATAATCAAGCGCGCCGCTTGACTTATTACCATGACTGGTAGTACGCGGCCTGATCCGATCTCTCCTTCATGTCCCTGTCAATATTGCTGTTAATCCTTACGGTCCTTATAATAAACGAGTTTGGCTCGCGGGTGGTGAATACAGTATTGATTTTACGGTAATCTACACCCTTATTGGTTAAAATATTATGTAACAAGTTAAGCCTCTTCTGCTGTAAGGCATATGAGCTTGTGCCGTCGATGCGTATTTCCAGAATAACCGAACGATCAGAATTGACCTTGTTGGCAAAAGCTTGAATCCATTTCAGTGTTGTGCCTGATATTTCGGCGCGGTTAGGCTGAAAGGCCAAGCGCATTTCTGCCGGCAGAATTTTGGTCGGAGGATCATTTTTCTTACGCCTTCCGAGCCGTCCGGTAATCCGGTCAACAAAGCTGTTGCTGCCGTCATCTTCCTCCTCTTCCACTGATTGTTCGGTTTCTGACTGAGACGAAGTTGTGCTGCCGGAAAACAGAGAGGTCAAACTTTTCAACAGTCCGCCTTTATTTTCCTTTTTCTTGGCGTCCTCAGACGAACTGCTTTTTTCCACAGCCGCTTCTTTTACGGTATCTTTTACCGCCGAAACATCGGCCTCTTGAGTTTGCTCGTTGTCTTCTTTTTTGGGCGTTTCAAGCTGCGGTACCAGATTTTTTTCATTCAGAATATCTTCCGGTATAGGAATAAGAATGTTCTGAACCATTTCGGCGGCAAGCTTAACTTCTTTGCTCTTCTCTTGTGCGCCTCTCGGAGCCTCAAGTGCTGCATGTTCCGCATCTTTATAATATTTTGCGTCCAAAATAGCGTTGTTTTTCGGAAATTTTGTTCCTTTTGCAGCGACCCAAGGTGTATCGTTGTTTTGTTTTTCCGCCATGCTTTCCCATTTTTTTTCTTGTTGCGTTGTTTCAGCTTCCTGATTGGTGACGTTTTCTGCAGACTTTTTGTTTTCCATCATGCTGCTGATGGGCATATTGTTGCTGACCATGGCAATTTGATCTTTGTCGGCGCTCTGGACAACCTTAAATTTACCGTCGTTTTTTTCTGACATATCTTTTTGCAGCGGAATCAAAAGGCTTTGGCTGTCATCTGTGCTGTAATCATCGTCGCCGCGATCATAACCGCCGTCGCTGCTGCTGTCCGTAATTGATCCGACGGCATTCAGTGCCGGTCCTTTAATCTCGTTGTTTGCCGTCAATAGAGGCTTGGGTTCGTGCAGCTCGTTTTCGTCAACTGTGTAGTCATCGTCTCCTGTGTCCCAGCCACCTTGATCTTTTTCATTTTCCGGATCGGTTATGGAAATAACTCTTTTGAGCGGTTCCGGTTGCGCCGGATTGTCTTTTTGCGACTGAACCGCTTCTGCCAGTGTCTTTTCTGCGGTCGGAACTGTTTCCTCTTTGGATATGTCATAAACCGGAGGAGGGGTATTCATAATCCGGTCAAAATCAGCGGAAACAAGTTCTTTGGTCGGTTCGGCAATGTCTGCTGAAGCAATTTCCAACGGAATGTCAAAAGGAGGGGTGTCCGGTGTCTGGGGCGATTTTTCAACGACTGGTTCTGCCGAGGGGTTAGGCAGCTGGGCCGGTGCATAAACCGTTTCAACAGCGGGAGGTGTCTCTTTCTGCAACCGCCTTAGGGCGATTTTCTTTATCGGACGAACCCTGGCGGAAACGGCGCTGCCGGCGTCGCCCATAAAGAACAGAGAAATGTTCTTGCTCGGAATTTTAATGTCTTGAGAGGTTTTCGCAGGGGTATAAAAAAACAACCCGTTTATTATAAATAAAATAAACAGAGAAAAAACAAAGCTGCAAACAAAAGTTTTAAAAGCCGTTTTTTTCATAAAATATAAACCCCTCTAAACTCTAGATAATTCAATATGCGACTCTTGGCAAGCAGATATGAATTTATGCACAAATTTTGTGGATTCTTTAAAATTGCGGTATTGTATCAATGCTTGCCGGCTTCAGGGGATTTTTCAACACAATGCACAAAAAACTTGCTTTTATATTGCTGCCGTCCTGTAAAAGTTCTTTCTGTCGGTAAAATACTTTTTATATGCCTGTTGTTAGAGAAAAATTTACCATTCCGGGCGTAAAAATAAGGGCGTTTGAACCTCCTGTTAACTGTGAATTTTTTGTTACAGGAAAAAATATTGTTCAAAAACAACGAATTATCTCTTTTTGAGTTGGGTGATTAATGCTGGAAAAAAGTTTAAAAATTAGCTATTCTAAAAGAGTATAAGAAGTTTTGCTGAATTAACTTAAGGAGAAAGATTATGCAATTTTTTAAGAAGAATTTTTGGACGCTCAGCTGCCTTGCATTAGTTCTTGTAATGGCTCTGAGCGGCAACGCCTTGGCAGCGGACGGCACCACCCTGATGGATACCGCTCAGAAAAAAGCCCAGAGTGTGTTCAAATCAGTTAAAACCATCATCTTCATCGTCGGCGGTTTCGGTCTGGTCGGTCTGGCCTTCGCCGCAATCTTCGGTAAAGTAAACTGGAAATGGTTTGCATCGTTGGCCGTCGGTCTGGCTATTCTGGCCGCTGCCGGATCCATCGTTGAGTATGCTACCGGTTCTCGCGAAGCCGGCTTGGATACAACCTTTGGTGATATTTAACCTCACCGCTTAAGGTTACTGTAAATAATAAAGGGAGGCTGAAAATGTTGTATGATCTTAAAGTTCAATCAAAAAGCCTCCCTTTTGTTTCGATTTTTGAAACTTTCGCTATGGTGGTGTCTGATATGTTGTGCGTAAAATTAAAGAAATTTGTTTTTGCCTTTGCTTTGATATTCGTTGTTTCTTCAATTTTATTTGCAACGGAATCTTTTGCTGCCACGGAAGGCCTTTTTGGCAGCTTAACGGATGCCGGTGCCGAAATTTTCACGGGTATGCGCGAGATTATCTTTGCCGTATCCGGTTTTGGTATCGTTGCCGTTGCTATCGGCGGTTTCTTCGGAAATCTGAACTGGAAATGGCTCAGCGCGATTATTATCGGCCTTGTTGTCATCGCCACAACCGCTGCAATTATCAACTATATGGTTGACAGTAATGCCATTACGGCGAAGCAAATTCAGGATACGCTGGTTAAGGCCAATTAATTATTCTTTGTCTGTTCTGTAAGGAGGTTGCTATGTCTGTGTCTCTTATCTCTAAAAAAACGGCTCTCGCCGCAGCCGCCTTCTTATGTTTGTCCTTTGTTTCGGATTATTCGAAGGCAGAAGTCCTGATAGATTGTAGCGGAAAAGAAGGTTATGAGCTGCAAAGATGCGAGCAGCAGAAAGCTCTGGCTGAAAAAAATGCCAAATCCAATGAAAAAGCAGTTGAAAAAGCAGATAAAAGAGCTGAAAAAGCCAATAAAGCTCAAGAAGAAGCTGCAACAGCAAAACAAGAGGCGGAACAAAAAATAAATTCTGAAACTGAAAAACTTAATGATGCGCAGACCAGAGCAGATAGAGCTCAGGAATTCTATAATAAACAATTAGAATATAAAAAAGCAGCACAGAAAGAAATGGAAGATGCCTTAGCTCGAGGAGATACGGCAGCAGCGAAGGCGGCCCGTGATGATATGATTCGAGCAAATGATGCTGCTGAAATTGCAGCAGAAGATTTGGAAAAGGCTAATGATGACGCAAAGGATGCTCAAAAGGCCATAGAAAAAGCTGAAAAATCAGCGTCAAAAGCCCAAAAAGAAGCAGATAAAGCAGCAGAAAAAGCAGAAAAAGAAAAAATAAAAGCAGCAGAAAAGGCCGAAAAAAATGCTAATAAAGATTTGAAAAAAGCCAATAAAGAATATGAAAAGCTGCAGAAAAAATGTGCGAAAAATCCGGATAAATGTGATGTAGAGGCTCTCCAAGCAGCCAGAATAAATCTGGATGCCGCGCAGGCTAATGCGGATGCGGCGACAAAAGCCCGTGAAGATGTTGACGGTACAACCGCAGCAAATGAACAAGCTGCAGCCGAACAAGCTGCAGCCGAACAAGCTGCTGCTGAACAGCAAGAAGAACAAAAAACAGATTCTGATAACAAAGATGCCGGAACAGGGGAACAGGGTTCAGGCGATGAAAAGCTTGATGCAAACGGCAATCCCGTATCACAACAGCGCTGTGCCGAAGCCAAAGATAATATTTTCAAATATATCGCCTGCAAGGCAATGACCACATTGGCCGATATCCGTGTTATCGTCTATACGCTTGCCGGTTTTGGTTTGGTTGCCTTTGCTTTCGCGGCTATTTTTAACAAAATCAGTTGGAAACATCTGGCGAACCTCTGCATTGCCTTGTTTATTCTCTCCATGATGACGCCGTTTATCAGTTATTTTACATATAGTAACGGTCAACAAATAGAGTTTGGCAATTATTTGCCGGCCGGCTTTACAAACATTACCGGTTCTGAGGAGGGCGTTTGCAAAGGAAGCAATAGCAAAGGTTATGAATGTCCTGAAGTAGATGTAACAGGTGTCGATTCCTCATGGCAAAAAGAAAAATGGTCTTGGAAAGACTTAAAAAATACGGTTAAATCGGGTATTAATGCGGCCAAGAATGCATACAACACATACAAAACAGTTAAAAATACAGTTGAAACTACTATTGAGCAAGCCAAAAAAATCGGCACGGCTATCAAAAATTCAGGAGGAGGTTTGGATGGCGTGTTGGATACGCTTGGTCAGGTAGCGACGGCTTCCGATACCATTTTCAGCACGGTTAGGACTGGAGCTAATTCGGTCATGGCTAATGCTGCAGAATTTGGTACTAATTTAAAACAGGCCGGAATGACAACAAATCAGGTTGAAAAATATAAAGAGAATGACCAGAAGATAGCTGAGCTCGAAAAAAAGATTGCTGCTGGTAACATTACAGGCACAGAGCTTGAGCAGGCTAAAAATGAATTGGAAAGAAGAAAACAAATTGCCGAAGACGGAAAATCAACAATTTCTGAATGGGCTAATACCAAAGGTAAAGAAATCACAGACTCAATCAACAAGGTGGCCAGTACGGCTTCAACGGCCAGCAAAATTACCCGTACCGCTTCCAGTGCGGCTGACCAGGGTAGTAATATCGGAGGTGATGCTGTTGGTGCAATCTTTGGCTTGGCAACAGCCGCCGGCGAAACCATAGGCACAATTGAGGACAACAAACAGGCAAAAATTGATGCTGCTAATGCCGAGGCCCAAAAGCAGGCTGAAGCGGAAGCCGCAGCCAAGTGGCAGGAAGAAGTTCGCCAAAATAATAAAGAGCTCTCTCAGGGCAAAGTCTGGGACAATTCTTTCAATGCTCAGATGGATCAGACCAAGCCGACGGTACAAAAGCCTGTTGAAACCAAAACAGAAACCAAAACAGAAACCAAAACAGAAACCAAAACAGAAACCAAAACTGAAACCAAATTAACACCAGAAGAAGAATGTGTAACCAAAGGATGGATATGGGAAAGAGGTAAATGTAACCCGCCTCGTGGTTTAGGAAATGCCTCATTTGCCTTTTAACCACTCCTTAACCACAAAAGAGTACACTAAAATTAAGGTGTACTCTTTTTTGCTGGCGGAGTTATGGAATATAACCGAAAGTGAATAAACCATGCTTTATCTTGCATAAATAAAACTTCTGCCTTAAACTGAAAAGAGAAAAACCTGAAAGTTTTGCGTCTGCCGCGAAAATGGCGGAATATTTGAAATAGCAGGGTTCGTGATATGAGAGAGATGATCTTAAAAGCCGTCGCCAATCCTCCCAAGATTTTGTGGGGGCCTTTTTTGCCGACGCTGCTTAATGTTGGTATTCAGTTCCCGATTATGTTCATGTTCATCGGCCTTGGCGATATCAACCCGCTGGTTTTTGTTTTCAGCATCGTTATTGTTCATGTCGGCGTTGTCCTGGCTGGAGCCAAAGAACCTCATTTGTCGAGCATGATTCAGGCTTTTGGTCAAACCCGCAAAGTCACCACCAATTTATATGCAGTGAAAGGCTCCAAATTTGAACCCTGATTTTGATTTTTTCAGCACCTTTGTACAGGGGCTGAGCAGCATGGAAGTTATCGTTGCCGCCATCGGCTTTGTTTCGGCGGCGTCGTTTGCCGGTTTTTGGGCGACCAAATTCGGCCGTTTGGTGCTGCCGCAGCCGCGTGAATCCCGTGTGTCAGATTTTTTGCCTTTTAACAAACTGATGCCCGACGGCATAACCATTCGCTGCTATAACGGCTCGTTTGCCCGTGTGTTTAAGGTTGAAGGGGTCGATTTGTCCTTTGTTACCGATGAAAAGAACCTTTCGATGATGGAGGCGCGCAAATCCTGGATTGATGGTATGTCCGATTTGCAGATTGTCTGCCGTGTTATTACCTTGCGTGAACGCATAGCCATGGAAGAAGACACCGGCGATTTTAACAATCCGCTGCTTGAGCAGATTTCCAATACCTGGCGCAACACGTTGGATCGTGTTTATGCCAACCGGCATTATATTGTCCTTTCCGTTGCCGACCGTCCGGAAGCTCTGAAAGATTTGAACTACGCCTCACAAGCGTTATTGGCAACTTTGAATGATTACGGCGTTAAGCCGATGTATGAAACCGAAGACAGCCCGGCGACTGACAGTCCGTTGTCAGTTTTTGCCAAAATCTGCAGTCCGATAACCCAGCCGGCGCCGAAAGTTCGTAATGCCGAGGGCGCCCAAATGAATGAGCTGCTGACAGCGGATCACATTCACTTTACCGGAGAAAAGGGTGTTATCAAATTTTTCTCGGGCGAAAAAGAAAAATACGAAATTGCCATGGGAATTCGTTCTTCCGGCGACTATATGGACGAAAGCATGATCGCGTCGCTGCTTTCCATCGACTGCGAACTGACCCTGTTGCACAATGTCAAGCCGTTTTTCAAGCCGCATGCCCGCGCCTTGCTGATGCAACAGCAGCGTATGGCGGCCATGACCAGTTTTTCACCGGATGTCATCAATCAATACAGTGAAGCGCTGTCCACGATTGAAGACAGCGATGCTGATTATCAGGCGCTGACCGAATATGCGATGACTATTATCCTAAAAGGCGACAGCATGGAAGAAATCGACTTCGGCGAGAGCGAAGTCCAGCGTATCTGCCGTTTGTTCAGCGTCACGCCGGTTCGCGAGGGCTGGGTCACGCAGGCAACTTTCTTCAATCAGTTCCCGACTTATGAAACTTATCCGCGGACATACCGCTATCTTTCCCGTGTCGTGGCCATGGCCATATCTTTTGACAAGCCGTCCGAAGGTTTTTCAAAGTCAGACTGGGGACCGGGTGCAATTACGGTATTCCGCACCACTTCGGGTTCGGCATATCGTTTTCAGTTCCACGTTTCGTCAGAAGATTCTGCGGTTGCGCACTGCTGCATTATCGGCCCGACCGGACAAGGTAAAACGACGTTGCTGACCTTTTTGGCCGGTCAGGCGATGCGCCACAGCGATTTGAAAGTCTTCTTCTTTGACCGTCACCGCGGTGCCGAAATCTTTACCCGTTCCATCGGTGGTGCCTATGTCGGTTTTGACGGCGATGAAAAGAACGTCTCGCTTAATCCGTTTGATACGGCAAACACGCCGAACAACCGCGCTTTTCTGCGCCGCTGGATGAAATCCATTACCATGGTTGACGACGCGCTTTCCGAAAAGGAAATTGCCCGTGCCGTAACCACCGCTTTTGACTATCTGAGGCCGGAAGAACGCATTATGAAAAACCTTTACAAGAGCTGCTTTTCGCCGACCGGCAATATGCGTCGCGAGCTTTTCCGCTGGGTTAATCCGGATCAGTACGGCAATATCTTCAATGCCGAAAACGACAGCCTGGACTTGAGCGCCAAACGTTTTATGGCCTTTGACTTCACGCATATTTTCGAAGACGAAACGCTGGCCCCGGCCGTCATCAGCTATATTATGCACCGTATTATGTCCGAAACCGGCGATACCGGCGTTCCGTCGCTGATTATGATCGATGAGACCGCGCCGATGCTTAAACACCCGATGTTCCGCGACTATTTCATCATCGGTCTGCAGGAAGGTCGTAAAAAACGTCAGGCATATCTCTGCGCCTTCCAACAGCCGAACATCATCGACAAACTGGGCGTCGGCGAGGTTATTCGCGGTCAGTGCCAAACCATCATCTTTTTCCGCAACCCGCAGGCCATGCCGGAAGACTATGCCAACTGGAACCTGACCCAGCGGGAGATAGAATTTATTTTTGGTAAAAGTTATCGCGATTTTCCGTATGCCATTTTGCTTTCGCGCCCGGCAACCGGTGAATCGGTTATTTTGGACGTTGATTTAAGCGGTCTTGGCCCGTATCTGAAACTGTACAATTCCGGCCGCAAGAATGTGCTTTTGGTCGAAGAACTTATTAAGGAATATGGCGAAGACAACTTTGTTACAAAATATTTAAATATTGCGTGATTAAGCGATTAGCCGTTTATCAATGACGCAATTTTTGATATTATTAATATAAGGTACCTGGACTTTAGTGGAGGTTAAACATGAAAAAATGCAATCTTTTGCGGCTGCTTGCCCTGAGCGGAATTATTTCGTTTGCCGTTCTGCCGCGTCAGGCATCGGCACAGTGGCCGACTGTAGACATTGCCTCCATTAAAGAAGGCATCAGCACCAATGTCGAGATGGTAAAACAATCCAAAGTCATATCCGATGCCATGGCTACGGCCGGTAAGATTAATTCGGCCATAGGCGATGCCAAGGCGAGTGTTTCCAAGTTTGCTGGCGATAATCTGGAAAAAGCCCAGGAAAAAATGAAAAAGCTCCAGGAAGAAAAAGAACGTATTGAAAAACGAAAAGAAGAATACGAAAAAATCAAAAAAGATATTGAAGAGAAAAAACAGGCTATTGAAGACTATAAGGCGCAGGCCGAAAAACTAAAAGAAGACGCCACGGGATATATCAACGAGGCTAAGGAAATGAAAGCTCTGGCCGAAGAAGGAATTGCCACGGTCAAAGAGATGAAAGACGATGCAGTTTCGACGGCTCAAAGCAAGGTTTCTTCCGCAACGTCGGCCGTCGGCGGCTCGTCAACAAGTGCGGATTTGAACACGACGACTGCCGTCACGCCTGCAGAAACTCAAACGGTTTCTTCCGGCAGAACCGCTTTCGGAACAACGCAGGAAGTTGCTCCTGAATATCAGGTCTTGCCGCCGACGTCCGATGCCAAGGACTATGGCGAAGCAGCCGTTGCAGAACCGATTTCCGCCGCGGTCAGTGTTCAGGCGCTGACAGGTAATCAGCTTAAAGAAGCACAGGATGCGCTGGATCAGGAAAAAGCAGAGCTTCAGGTCGATGCCATGCTGGCCGAAACACCGGAAGAGAAAGCCGCTATTGAAGAAAAAATAAAGGCAATTGACGCACAATATGACAATTTGAGCGGAAAAACCGAAACGCCGACTGCCGCAGTGTCTCCCGGTCAGTTAAATGCCGTTCCTGTTGCAGCGGAAGCAAAAACGGTTGGCCGCCGTCCGTTTGGAACATTGGAAAAGACGGCTGTCGAAGCTGTTGAAAATAAAACGGTCGAAGCGAAAAACGAAGAGCCCGCTGCCGAGGATTCTGCAAATAAAAACGAAGTAAGTAAGGCAGAAGAAAATAAAACAGAGGAAGAACAGCCTTTCCATCGCGCCAAGATTTTAGATGGAGAAACCTCAACCAAAATGGAAGTTCCGGAAGCGCATCGTCCCAAAATCCTGGATACTTATAAAGCGCCTGTAGCTCATACGCCAAAAATTCTTGAAGAGGCGCAGAAAGCAGGAAGTTCTTCGGGAGGATTCCGCAAAAGAGCCGTTCAGAAAAGCTCGGCAATAGATGGCGGTCGTCACTATGCCTCCCGGAGCTTTTCTGAAACTTTTGCCTTCGCTCAGTTGAGTGGAGATTCGGTTCCTGACGGCACCGTCAACGGCGTCTTCATCTTTTCCAATCGTCTGGCGCAGGAGTGCGAAGTCAATGTTTCCGATTTGGAAGACGAAAAAGTTATGGACGAATGCATCAAAAAACTGGTCAAGGCCAAATCGGACAATGACGCATCAATTGCCCAAGAGGCGACAGCAGTCTACAAAACCATCATTCAGGAAACCGTAAACGCGCTGGTTGCCGAAAGTATGGCGCAGAAAAACGTTGCCGCCAATTACGAAACCGAGGTTTTGGACAAAGTTGAAGAACAAATTGCCCAGACCAAGACGACGCGTGATGATACCTCGGGTCTTTCCTTAACCAACATGGAAACCCAATATCTGTTGAACCGTATTTTGACTGTTTACTCTTCGCAGCTTTCGTTGAACGCGCTCAAAGAGATCGGAAACTTCGACAAGTCTTACTATCAGGACGGTGATGAAGAGGAAAGCGGAGAAGAAAAATGATAAAAAGCCGGCTGACATTATTCTTTCTTTGCCTGACGCTGATATGCGCAGCTTCCACGTCGTGGGCAGATAAAGAATTTTTTCAAAAAATTGAGGAAAAGCTGGGCGGGATTCAAAATCAGAAAAACTATATAGAAAATCAGCTCGCTCAACTTGAAGAGGCGGCACGTCAGGCTTCCGAGGGTGCCGGCAATGTGACGAAAAAAATTAACGAGATCGAGCAAAATCCGCTGGGTATTGACGAAGAGCTTCTCAATTCCATTCCTTCCGAAATTCCGGATCTCAACAATATAGGCAAAGCGACTGATCAGGTCGAGAGTGGCTACAACGCCCAGCTCGGGCAGGGTAACGACAACCAGGTTGCGCAGGAACAACACGACAAAATGCAGGATATTCAGCGGGAAAATGTTGCCAATCTTTATTCCGTCGCTTTTACGACCAGAACGCTTTTAGCAAAGGAGCGCCAGCAGGAAGAACCCTCAAATGACATGAAAGACACACGGGAAATTGTCAAACTGACCAATAGCAAAGCAGCCGAAATGGTGCGTCGTTTAAGAAATGTGATGAAACTTGAATCGGCGCTGGCCGAATTCAGAATATCTCAGGAGGCCATGGCTTTTTCGGTTGAAAAAAGTGACGAAGAAGGAGACGAAGAATGACAAAATCCTTCCGGTATCATATTTTAGCTGCCTTTATAAGCTTCATCTGCGGCATAAATCCGGCTGAAGCTACTATAAAATTTGATGTTTCCAAAGGTGTCGGCAAAGTAACGACCACGGTTTCCGGCTGGGGAGAAACGGCCAAAAAGCAAATGGAACAGTCCGCTACCCTCCAAACGCTGATTTCTTATGGTAAAGGCGCTGTGGAAACCGCCAAAAAACTGAAAAGTATTAAAGATTCAGTTGACAATGCCATGGCGGCTGCCGACAATTTGGCTGCGGAGGCACAGTCGGCTGTTGCCGATGCTGTTTCGGAGGCGCAAAATGCGGTGGGCGAAGTAGCCGGAGATGCTCTGTCACAGACCGGAGATGCTCTGTCACAGACTGGTGATGCTCAGGAGCTTTTGGAATTGAAAGCAGAGAAAATGGAGTTGGAAAGCCAGCGAGACGATGCCATTGCCGCTGCACAGGATGAAATAAACGGCAAGATTTCTCTGGCACAGGAAAACATCAGCAAATTGCAGAGTATGATGGCGCAAGAACCGGACAAAAAATCTGAATATGAAGCACAGATCGCCTCTTATCAGAATCAGATAAGCAAATATAATGAAGAATTGCAAACAGTTTCTGATACGGTTACCAGCCAGTATCAATCACAGATAACAGCCGTCGACGAACAAATAACCGCCTTGCGGGATGAGGCCGTTGCCAAAGCCGGAGAAGCTGCGGCCGGAAAAATTAAATCAGTATTCGGAGGCGGTAATGAAGAAGATGCAGCGGCAATGAATGAGATGATTAAAAATAACTTTTTGGCAGAAGATGATGCGCTGACCATTGAAAATATCAGCAAGATCAAAGCCTACCGAAAACTGACATCGGTCAAAGATACTGTTGATGCCTTTAACTATGCCTGGCAAATAAAAAAATCGCGCTACAATGATAATGAAAACGCGGAAGAAGTTCAGGCAGAAGTTCCTCAAATGGATGGTTCTTCCGCATCGCTGGGTATGGATATTCAGCTCAAGGTCGAAAACATCAATGCTCTGCTGGAATATACTCGGATGATGATGCACGAGATGAAAATGGTGACAGCCAACGAGCTGAGCAACTTAAACAGTTGGAAACTGAACCGTTATGACAAAGATGTTACGGAGTTTAATCTGGACGACTATATCTTCAAAAAAGAAACGACCAAGGATAAAATAGTAGATGCTTTGAAAAACGTTAAGGAAAAAGGCGTTAAAGGCGCCATAGAAGACGCCGTAAACGACGCGACGGGAAACCAAACGGCGTCTTCCGCGCCGCAGACAACCGACGATCCGTTGGAATCGGTGCGCAGCGAACTGCGTCAGGTTCGTTCCAAGAGCGGTAAGTATGAGGGCGTTGATGAGGCCGGCCCTCAGGAATATAATCCGACAAACGTGACGGAAGAACTGAAAAACATACGCATCAAGGCCGGAACCTGGAAAGAGGGAGAGTAGATATGCAAAAGGTCAAAAATAAATTATCTTTCTTTTCCCTTGTCTTGCTGGGCTGCTTATGCGCAGGCAATGCCGCCGCTTTTCTGCTTCCTCCCGGTCCCGCGACGCCGACAACGGATCCCTTGACAGATGTTCAAATGACCATTGACTATGGTGTTCAGGTCTTAAACAATGCAACTTCCGAGGTTACAAAACTAAAACAGGAACAAACTAAACTGACCAAATCTGCCAAAGAAAAATTATCGGGTAAAGTCGAAGGGCTGATGCCAAGTAAAAAAGATAAAAATAAAAAAGAAAAAGCTATTCCGGGCAGCAAAAAAATCGCCGAATGCAAAATCGCCGATATCGAAAAACCGAGTTCTGTCAAAGAAGCCTTTTATAAACTCTTTTTGGCTTATCCTTCCGATAAAGAGGACGTAAAATCGGCTTATCGAAAAAAAGCAGAAGAATTCTATCAGGATACGATTATCGAAACCTATGTTTCCTCCCGCGAATTGGAGAAAGAGCTGGACGAACTGGAAAAGAACTTTACACAGCTCTCACCGATGCTGGTAACCGGCGAAGGCGGCAATGGTGCGGAAACCGGTGAAGACAATAACGGTACTTGGAAAAATGCCTATACGGCTTATGATACAATGAACGAGCTCTTGAAAATAACCGAAGAGCTAGCGGCCATGCGTGCCCAGTTGGAAGCAGCCAAAGCTGTCAAAAATTATATCATGCCCGCGGCCTATCAAAAAGAAGACAAAGAATCTTCGGCGCTTGACAAACGCGGCAATGTCCAGTTGGCCGCCCGGACAGTTCGGAGCGGAAACGAGGTTTTGGCTTTTGCTCAGATTGATTTCAATAATTTTCAAAAAGCGACCGTCAGTACCAAAGAGACCGTCAGCAGCAATGGTGGCGCTTCTGCCGTCGAGTTTGCAAAAAAACAAAGAAACGCAGCCGTTCAGACATCGCGACAGGAGGCAATAGGCCTGATAACCGGCCAAAGTACGGTTTCAACAGCCTCTGATACAGAAGCGGATGTGGAAGAAGACGAAGACTATGAAAATTATGTATATGACCCTAAAAAGAGCTCTTCCGTAACATACATGACCGCGCCGCTGCCCGATATCAGCTCTCCTTTTGATGGTAACGAAGAGAAGATGAACGAGCTGAATAAGCTTGATCCTTTATATGAAATGGCAACCGAAGCGCTGGAACTTCACAATCTGCTTCAGGCACTGCCGTCTTACCGGGAAAATGCCAAAAAATATACCCGTTTTAAGCAGCTCCATGATAAATCTGTCGAAATGCTGAAAAAATCAGATCAATGTGTCTTGCAGTACCTTGACCGATATTATACAAATCCAGAAACGGTCTGGACAGGTGGACCAATCAGTGACGAAAACGTTGCCAATTATGATTTGCGATCGGGTATTTCCGGCTGGGCGGTCAAGGCTTTTGAAGTGGCCAAGGCCGAAACGACTTCTCCGGTTGATTCTGACGACGGCATTGTAACCGAAATTGATGTGGTGGATGGCTCAGATATGAGCAAACGCAGTGAAAATGAAGCGGCCTATAAAGAAAAAACGCAAAATATTTCCAACCCGGCCGAAAATGAAAAAGTAGAGGCCATTAACCGTGAAACAGAGCTGATTGGCTGGAAAATTGGTGCTGAAGCAGCCAAAAAACTTGCCGAGGATCAATACTCTTCCAATCCGCAATGGGGTATTCCGCGAAAACGTTTTCCGATTTGGAATGACCAGAAGAATTTTTACAATCAGTATCTTAACGGCAAATACGGAAATATCAAAGAATATCTGGCCTCGTTACAGTTTAATCAGGCCGCTCTGACAATCGCTCAGGAACTAAACGACATTTTAATCGACGATCCGGAAGTAAAGACTTACAATGCCCGTGAACTGAGCCGTCTGTCCGGTGTCGTCAGAGAAGATGACGGAGAAACCGGAAGCGCGGAGTATGATTCGCTGATGAAGCAGAAAGAAGCGGAAACGGCAAACATCTATGCCAGACGCGACAGCGCGCTTAGCCCGCTTCAAAGCCAGAAAAGCCAGTTGGAGGCGGATATTGAAAAAACTTCTGAGAATTTAAGCAGCTTTAATGAACGCATCAACCAGCTCAAAAAAGAAAAACTGAGCGCCCAGTCTTCCATTGAAGATTTGGAAGTACAGTTGGAACAGGCAAACGATGTGGCTGCTTATGGACTTGAAAATGGTGAAGAAGATGAAGGAGATACGGTTGCACAGGCTTATGCCAAAGAAAGCATCAAAGAAAATCAGGCTAAGGAAGCTGCCGCTGATCCCGAAATTGAACGCTATCAAAAACTGGCCAAGGAACAGGAAGAAAAGTTAAATCTGCTCAAAAGCCAGTTGGAACAGCTTGAAAAGCAAATTTCGGCGATTGAAGAAGCTTATGTAAGGCAAATTCAGGAAGTTGAGGAAAAATACAAGGCTGCGTTTGCCGCCGCTCGCCAGACAATCAAAAATTCCAAAGCTGTCCAAGCAGCCAAAACGCTGCTCAGCCTCTACAGCGAAAAAGTTGAACGCGCAATTGCCGCCGACGATTTAATCGGTACTGCCTCTGTTCGCAGCCTCATCAGTCGAGCCGACGGGCTAATCAGCGATGCCAAGAGCTATGCCGTTCAGGCAGTAGAAACGGCTCTTGCCGACATTTATAAACTTGGTGATGAACTTTACCTTCCGAGAAGTTCCGCAATGGTTGTCAGACGTCATGCAGAATTAATGAAAGAATTGCAGGAAATTTCTGCAAAACAGTTGGCGGCGGCATCATCTTCTTTCAGCCGGTTCAGCAGCAATGCCACAATTGCCAATACGCTGACAACGCTTTTCCAAAAAGTCATGACGCAGAAAGCCTGTGCCGGCGGCCGCTGCGAAAAGGCCGACGATGAGTATTTCATCGGCCTGTATGGCAAAGATAACGACTTTTCGGCGCCTAAGGCCGCGCCTGACGTAAATATGGCTCCGGTGCGCGAAATCGTGCGTTTTGATACGGTAAGCTACGATAATGTTCCAAAAGCGGCGGACGGCACCGTGTCGCGCCGGGGGTTTCTGAGCTATGGCGAGGAAATTCCAGCCATTTGGCAGACAATTTTGCAGGAAGATGTCTTTGTTGAAAGAGATGTTGATCTTGCCGCCATCTTGGAAGCAGGATACGGCCGGGAAAGCTTTTTTATGCGCGGCGGACGTTATCCGTGCAGATTAGACCGGAGGGTTATTGATATAGATCCCTATGATGGACAATATATGGTTGTCAGCCGAATAGTAGATACAGATGACACGGTTTCTGAAAGTTCGGGCGGCAATAACAATAGCGAAGACAACGTAGAAACTCGGAAATTTTTGGAAAAACTCGGCGTTTATATTAAAGAAAAGATTAATAAAAGCGAAAACGTCGTAACCATGGCGGAAGTCAGGGATCTGCCGCAATGTCAGGAAATTGAAATTACCGGACATTCAGGTCTGGCTGCCAAATTCTACTATACGGTACGCGATATCGAAGCCGATACGGAAGGCCCGGCGGCCATTCATCCCAGAGAAAGTATCGGCAATCCGAGTGAGCTCGGGACGCTTTTGAAAGTCAGAGACGGTGGCAGCCTTGCTTTCGCGAACAAACCACAGGAAGTGTTTGCGCGCTTAAAGGAAATTAACGAAGAACAGAACAATTCAAGTAGTGAATATAAAACCAACCTGCAGGACGAAATATTTGGCAATGCCCCGTATAACATTAACCAGATCGGCGATTTTCTGGATTATGTCGAAGTTGAAACAGCCTATCGTCAGTCTTTGGAAGAGCTGAAAGCCAGTTTGGACGAAGCTAACGAACTCCTGAACGAACAGTTGGTCAAAGCCGGATTCACGCCAACGGCCGATTTTGATATTGCCGATGACGATGATTATGAATTGGCGGTCAGCAATCTGGATAAAAAGAAAAACGAACTGGTTGAAGAGGCCTTTTCGGGAATTTCCGGTGTCAACGCTGCGGACAATGAAGTTGTCGAAGAACGTCTGAATAAAATTAAACGTATTTTTACCGCCTTACGCAAGGACAAAGACGAGCTCCTTCCTCTCAACGAAAATTCGCCCTCCGACAGCGAGCTCGATGAACAGATAAAAACAGAAGAAGTCAATAAGAGCGTTATCGGAGAGTATGATAAAAAAGTTGAGGAAGAATTCCAAAAACAGTTAAATAACTTTAAACTGCCGTTCTGTGCGGCTTACTGACAGAAAAAGAGATGAGCGAAAAAGACAATATTTTAGAAGGAACCAGAATACTCTCAATAACAGATGCTAACGGACGGCACAAGGAGTTTATCAGTGAGGTCGAAAAAGAAGTTTCCGGCTTCAAGCTTACATACTATATGTGGCTTTCCCGGTTGTTTATTTTCTTTGCCGTCATTTCGCTGGCTGTGTTTATGAGTTCATCTCTGGCTTTGTTTAAATTAGCGCCGCAGGTTTCTGTTGAACCGTTTTTGATTATTCGCCAGGATACCTCGGACGGCATCGTCCGCTATGAGCCGATTTCATATACGATGGCCTCCAAAAACCAGCTGATGGAAACTTTTGTTCGTCAGTATGTTATGCTGCGCAACACGATTATTGCCGATGAAAAGGAAATGCAGACCCGATGGTTCCCCGGCGGAATGGTTAATTTTTTGTCCTCTGACTATGTTTTCGGGCAGTTTTCGGCCTATCGCGAAAGTGTCTGGGAAAAAATTATTGATGCGGAATTTGTTCGGGAAGTCGAAATAATTTCCATTGGCAAACTTGGCGGCGAAAAAAGCCCGGTCTGGAAAGTCGATTTTAAAACCTATGATTTATCAACAACCATGCGCAATCAGACGACGCGAGCCCTGATTTTGAGCACCCGCTACTGGACGGCTTCCGTAACGGCCTATTTTCTCCGCACCCGCGAATTTGTCGGTTTAAGGCTGATTAATCCGATAGGCTTTACCGTAACGCGCTATTCGCAAACCGAAGTCGAAATTTTCTAAAAATTTCTTTGCCTGTTGATAAGTTGGGGATTTTGGCCCGATGGGGTTAGACTTTTAAAATAAAAAAGTTTAAGTTCATAATATCTATACTAGTATACTGTCATAAGGATATATCGCAATGTGCAAAAAATTTATTATGTTATTCGTGCTGCTGATGCTTACGGCCTGCGGTATTTTCGGCTCATATTACGAAGCTGAACCGGTCGGCGTCGGCAAAGGTGTAGACGAACTCAAACTTTCTCCCTGCGCCTGCCTTCAGGTCGAACTCCCTAAAAATCTGCCGGATTGGTTTGTTGAAACAATTTAACCGGGGTTGACGATAAAACAATGGCAAATCAGTTGGAAGGAAATAATACCCAGCAAAAGCTGATTGGCGGAGCCGCCCGGCAGCCTCAGCGGCAGCCGCAGGCAGAAGACGTATTTGTTGCCAATGTGGGCGAAAAACGTTATCTGTGGACGGCGCGCGCTTTTGCCATAATAACGGCAATCAGCCTCTGTTGTAATATTGTTCTGCTGCTTGCTATTGCTCAGGTTTTGCCGCTTTATCGCGTCGAACCCTTTTTGCTTACTTTCCAGAATAAAGAAGAGCAGGTTTATAATATTCAGCCGATTAGAGGACGTATGGAGGATCAAAAGGCCATTACGGAAGTTTTTGTCCGCCAGTATGTGCTGCTGCGCAGCTCTTTTGATCGCGATATTCAGGAGATGGAAGCGCGCTGGATGCCCGGCGGCCCTGTTCAGGAAATGTCTTCCTCGGCGGTCTATACCGAATTTCTGGAAAAAACGGCGCAAAAAGCTCTGGACTTGATTCGGGCACGTTCTCTGCAGCGCAATGTTCGTATTTTAACGGTTAACGAACTTGGCCGGGGATTGTGGCAGGTCGAATATGAAACACAGGATATGTACCCGGATTCTCCGGCGCCGGAAATTAACTATTGGACTGCTTCATTGCGTATCGTTTACAATCGCAAAAGCGTCAAATATGGCGAGCGTCTTAAAAATCCGGTCGGGTTTACGGTAGTCAGGTATTCACTGACATATAACAAGGTTAAGTAGGTTTTATAAGGTATTTGATGATGATTTTACGGTCGGCTAAATTACTTCTCCTTTTGCTGTTGGGGGCTTTTGCCAACGGTGCCGCGGCGCAGACAACTATGGATAGTCTGGATCAAAACGCAGATCAGAGTCAGGGACAGTATATGCCGATGAATATGGGATATGCCGGTTTCAATTCTTTGGGTATGATTCAAAGCGCCTGGCTCGACCCAATGCAAAATCTCGGAGAAGGGCAAAGCAAACCTGCTTATTCAAAATACTATTGGTCGCCGGACTTGGTGCTTCCCATTCGTCTCCGTGAAGGAATGATGACCCTGATAAATTTTCCGAATTGGGAACTGATTGAAGATATTTATATCGGTGACAACGCGACTTTTGATGGACAGATATCCGGGCCGAATACGTTGTTGCTTTATCCCCGTAAGGGAGCCAATGTCGGTGTCGATACTAACGTAATCGTTTTTGGTCGCTCCGGTAACAAATACGTTTTCTATGTCAAAAGCGAAGGTGTTAATACCGAACGCCTGACCAACTCAATTATTGATATTGATGTTATTGACGGTCCGTCGGGTTCCGGCGGCGCCGGAGCATCCAGTGCTAGACGGTCTTCTTTGGGGGCTGGCGGCTTGGGGATAAACGCCAGTCACTATAATCGGGGCGGCAGCGCCGGAATGTCAGTCGATTCTACTTTTACCAAACGTTTTCAGATGGCCGACTGGATTAAAACGATCCCGCTTGACCCTAGTAAGTTTCGTTTTGATATTGAGATATATGTTCCCAATCCTGATGATGTCGTTATCGCCCCGGAACGTGTCTGGCGCGACGATATCTTTACGTATATCGATTTGGGTGAAAAAGCTCTGAATATGACACAGCGCCCGATTGTAACCCTTATTGTTGAGCGTATTGAAGTTCCGGTAGGCTTTCGTACCAAGGGGCCGAATAACCGCCTGATTATTGTTGAAGGCATCGGCGATATGGTGCTGCGCAATGGCAAAAGAATTGTTTGCCTGAAAATGCGCCGTTCTGATGATGCCGGGTTGGAAAATGCGACTTATGCAACTGATTTTGAAGACAATACTTGGGATGTTCCGCCGGCCTTGCCCGGTGATGGATATGCCGGAGGAAGCGAATTTGATGGAGCCGGTGGTTCTAACGGCGTTTCTAACGGTAGTTCGGCGGCATCTGCGCCTTATGGCGGCAACGGGATTCCCGGTCAGTATGATATTCAGGTTGGCCAGAGTCAGATAATTGTTCCCGCCGGCGGACAAGGACAGAATATCAGTGTCGGCTATCAGGGAAATGATGGTATAGATTATTCAAAAATGCAGCATATTAGCAACAATAACCGATATGACGCAGGAGCAAGAAATATGGCGCAGCGGTATGGATACGGCAGCGGTTTCAGTGACGAGGGGTCAAATATTTCCATTGAACTCGGCACAGATGCAGACGTAACCAATCTTGAGCGGTTATGGGATAATCTGGCCAATAAATATCCCGATGTCCTGGGAAAATATCAGCCGTTTTTCTCAGTTGATACGCCAGCCGACGGACAAGGCAAAGAATTATTCCATCTGCGCGTCGGGCCGGTCAAGTCTCTTGATGCCGGTGACATGGCTTGCAGCCGCCTGGGGCGTAACGGCGTATTTTGCAGTGTAGTCAGGACCCAATGAGTAAAGAAGTACTAACACATTCCGAAAGTTACGTCAAAAAAACCAACCGCATAATTCTTGCGGTTGGTATTACTTCTTTTATTATATTTGTTTTCGGTGTCATGCTTCTGATTAAAAGCAATGAGGTTGTTGACGAATATGAAGAGCCGGTGTTTACCGATAACGATGATGCCCTGAATATAGGAAATGCAAATCCTCTGACGGATAATCTCGAGTTTGATATCGTTGATGACGGGGAGGTGCCGATTACCATGACGCCGGATCCTGTTTCCATGGGGCAGGTTGTTTTGGGAACCGAAGCCAAAAATGTCTTAACCATCGGTACCAATGGCAAAACGGCAATTAAGATTGATGATGTAGATTTGGCCGAGCCGCCGTTTGACGGTTTTACTTACGATGATAATTGTACGGGTGAAGAGCTGCGCGGCGAGCAGACTTGTAATATTACCATGAACTGGATACCGGTTATCCACGGAAATGTACAAAATAATTTTATTATTTCCTGGCACGAAGCCAACCTGACCAGCAGCAATGCTAAAGCGGCCAAGGTTCCTGTCGAAGGCAGCGCCATTCGCAAAGAAGATTGCAATTTCTGTGAAACAGCCCTGCCGCAGGGGGCTGCTGCAACCGAACAGGCAAAGGCCGAAATTGCTGCCAAACAGGTGCGCAACGCCGTCAATCCCAATGGCGAAGTTATCGGAACCATAGATGAAGACGGATATGTTCGTGATGCTGATGGTAATGTCATCGGCCGGCTGAATGCCAACGGACTTGTCGTCGATGAAAACGGCAATGTTATCGGTGTCGGTGACAACCGAAAACTGGTTTATGATGAGTTTGGCAATGTTATTGGCAACGTTAACCCGGACGGTACGGTTGTTGACAAAGACGGCAATGTCATCGGTCGTATGCTGCCGGACGGAACCGTGGTTAATAATGAGGGCACACCGATTGGCAAAGCCGTCGACGCCGGATATGTTTATGATGAAAACGGCAACATTATCGGCCGTGTTTTACCGGATGGTACCGTCGTCGATATGGATGGCAATGTCATAGGTCGTTTGAATGAAAAGGGCGAAGTTGTTGATGCCAACGGCAACGTTATTGGCTATGTAACCAAACCCGGCCGTACTGCGATTGATGAAAACGGCAATGTTCTCGGAGTAGTCATGCCCAACGGGGCCGTTGTCGATGCCAACGGCAATATTGTCGGTTACGTTGATGAAGACGGTAATGTCGTAACCGAGGAGGTTATCGGAAAAACAGGACCCAAACGCCGTTTGGCTTATGATAAAGACGGCAATGTTATCGGCTATATTGATGAAAACGGCAATGTCGTCGATTTTAACGGCAATGTTATCGGCAAAATGCTTGAAGACGGAACGCTGGTCGACATGAACGGCAATGTCATCGGTCGCGCCGGAGAATATGTCGATTTGGCATTGGACAAAAACGGCAATGTTATCGGTTATGTCGGTGCCGACGGCAAGGTATATGACAAAAACGGTAACGTTATCGGCTATGTTGATGAAGACGGTAATGTCATCAGCAATATTAAAAAGAAAATAGGTTCTTTAGTTCGGGTCGAATTGATTCCCGTTACCCCGCAGGGAACAGTGCTTGGAGTTATCAATAATAACGGTACGGTAGAAAACGAACAGCGTCAGGTTATCGGTCGTATTCTTGCCAATGGTTTGGTTAAGGATCCTTCCGGAAATCAGGTGATTGCCAAATTGGTTCGCGGCGGATTGGTCGTCGGCTATGGCTGCAGAAATATCGGCTATTTGGAGAAAAACGGTAAGATAACCAAAGGAAATAAAGAACTTCCGTATAAAATTATGCCTGACGGCATTGTCATTGACGAAGCTGGTCTGTACATCGGCGAAGTCGTTCAGCCGGGACGGGCTTTTGATAATACCTGCACGCTTATCGGCGAAGTAGGAACGGACGGAATTGTCCGTGATGCAGCCAATAATTATGTCGGGTGCGTCAATCCGGACGGAACGGTTCTGAATGAAAACGGAGAAATTATCGGCGGTGTTTCCCGTTCCGGTATTGCCGTAACGTATGACGGAGAATACCTCGGCAAAGTCAGCCCGAACGGCATCGTTCAGTCAGCTGGGGCACTGCCGGTCGGCTGTGTCGGCACTTATGGCGATGTCTTTAACAAAGACGGCGGTTATATGGGAAAAGTTCTGGAAAATCGCTATGCTTATGATTTGTCTGGAAATTTTCTTAATGTTGTTGGTGAAAACGGCAAAGTCTCAATACCGGGTGGTGGAGAAGCCAGGCTTTTTGCCAACAATTTGGTTGCAGATGACGCCAATCGGATTATTGGTGTTGCCTTTAACGAGAAGTCAATTATTGTTGACCCCTCCGGAAAATTTATAGGGCGTGTTTTCCCCGATGGTAATGTTTACAGCGACAAAGGTATTTCGTTAGGCAAAATCAGCGGTCGGGGCACGGGCTTTTTTAGCCGTCAGCCGGGAAAATTGCTTCCGCGCGGAGAAGTGGTTGACTTCTCTGGCAAAAGAGTCGGCAAGGTCAATTATGATGGTCGCGTCCTCAACCGTTTTGGCGAACTTCAGGGAAGGGTTGATGCCAAAGGAATGTTTATAGACAACAATAACGAATATCGCGGAGCTGTTTTACAGCACGGGGCAGCCATTGGTTATGACGGATCATATCTTGGTTACGCAACTTCCGACGGTACGATAATCAATCTTGACGGCAAACATGAGGGCATAACCAGTTCCGACGGCAAGGCACTGAATAATGACGGCGAAGTTATCGGCGAGATCGTGCCGGAAGATATTGTGGTTGACATCTGGGGTAATTATAAAGGACGTGTTAACTCCCTCGGTGATGTTTTGGACAACAAAAATGAAAATATTACCGCCATTCTGCCGGGCGGTTCTACGGATAAGAATCTGACCTTGGTAAAGCATGGTATAGTCATTGATTTTGGCGGCAATGTCATCGGTGCAGTGATGCCAGACGGTTCGGTTATTGACCTCAACAATGTTGTTTTCGGACGGGTGCTTTCCGATGGCAGTGTGATTAATCAGGCGGGTAATCTGGTCGGTGAGGTTGCCGAAGGCGATATCGTCATTGACAATGCCGACAAAGTGGTGGGCTATGTTGATCTTGCCGGCAATGTCGTCGGTCTTGACCGGTCGATTATCGGCCGCAGTCTGTCCGGCGGACTGGCCATTGATGTAAATAACAATATTCTGGGCAGAATTTACAAAATCGGCGCGACAATTCTTGGAAATGATGGTAAATATATAGGCAGACTTGCCCCCGATGGCAGCGTTGTCAGCAAAGATGGCAAGAATATCGGGTATATCAAAAATAACGGTTCGTTTATAGATTTGGATAAAAAAGTTTCCGGCTATGCTTTGCAGGAAGTAGCCAAAAACCGGAGGAATTAGGGTGACTTTGAACGGCAGACGATTGGTCTTTTTTAACAAAATAAGTTCGGGAATACGGATTTTCGGCTTTTTGTCTGCGTTGCTGTTTGCCTCGCCTGCAGCGGCGATTGAAATTACGGCCATTGATTTCAACGGCGACCTTATCGGTAAGGTAATTCCTGATGGTAAAGTCGTCAGTCTTGACAATCAGCTCATCGGCAACGTTACCGCCGACAGCTTGATTGTTAATTTTGACGGGGAACTTATCGGCGGCGTTATTCCGCAGGGTATTGCCATCGGCAACGACAACAAGCCTTTGGGCAAAGTATCCAACGACGGTTCGGTTCGCCTGGCTTCCGGAAAGATTGTCGGCAAAGTTTTGCCGAACGGCTTGGTTGTTGACGATTATTTTAATATTCTCGGTGCGGTTTTGTTTCCGGGCTTGATTTACTCTGATGAAGGAAAAACTGTCGGCCGGTTAACTGGTGACGGCCTGTATACCAATCTTCAGGGGCAGCAAATCGGTTTCATCTCTCCGGACGGTTATGCTTATCGTAAAGTAGGTAATGACTACCTGCTGGACGGCCGCCTGATTTCTTCAAAAATGGTTATCTCACTTGAAGGTGAATTTATCGGGAGTGTTTCGCCGGGCGGCAGTGTGACGGATTTTGATGCGAAAACAATCGGTTTTGTCCGGGCTAATGGCTATGTCTACAACGAAAACAACCAGATTATAGGCCAGATTGTCAATTCCGGATTCGCGTTTGACAACAATGGCAAATATATCGGCTTTGTAACCTATAACGGAGAAGTTGTTAATAAAGAAGATGTTATCGGCCGGATGCGCGCAGATGGCAAAATTGCCGATTCTGAAGGAGAAATTATAGGCTTTGCCGTTGATCTTGCGGCAACAGCGACGGATTTGGAAGGCCGCTATCTCGGCCGGATTATCCCGGGTGGCAATTTGGCGCAGGCAAGAGAAGTTGTCGGCCAGATTGGTGCACGCGGTACAATTATTGATAAAAACGGCAAAATCATTGGCCGTCTGATAAATGCCGGCCCCGTATTCAACTACCGGGGCGCTTTGCGAGCACATGCCCTGAAGAGCGGTTCGGTTATTTCTCTTGAGGGGTCTCCGCTCGGCAATATCCGGGCAAATCTGGCTTACGACAGCAACGGGTTGATTTTTGGCGCAACATTGAATAACGAACTGGCCGTTGCGCCTGCCGGCAAATTGCTCGGAATGAGCGGAATTGGCGCTTCGGTAATGGATGGCAACGAGAGACGTTTTGTTTCGCCTTTCGGTTTTCTTTTTTCTTCCGAAGGTGTCTTAAGCGGCGCGGTAATGCCTCTGTCCCCGATATATAATCTGACCGGTGCCGTCATTGCTTATATGATGCCGAATGGCAGTATGTTTAATAAAGGCGTGGTCGCACTTGGCCGGTTGACCGAAGCCGGCATCAGCATCGACGAGCGCAATCGTATCCTGGGGCGGAATATTGCTGCCGATTATGCTCTTTCGGCGGCGGGAGAACTGTTGGGCATTATTTCCGAGAGCAATATGGTTTTGGATAAGTCGCTTAAACCCGCGGCCAAAATTCTTCCGGACAATTCGGTTGTCAAAGCGGACGACAACACGGCTGTCAACTTGAATCCACAGCTTGGAACTGCCTCAGATAAAAATTTGGTTCTGAACATAACCGGAAATTTGTTCGGTTATGTCGGTATTGACGGCGCAGTGCGTAATCCGGCCGGCCAAATTGCCGGAAAAGTTGTTGACGGCGGTTTGGTCGTTGATAATTCAGGTCTTCCGGCTGGTGATACCAGTGGCTACAAGGCCGTTGTCGACGGAGATTGTTCATTGCTTGGCGTTTTAACGCCCCGAGGAGACATCCGTAATTATCGCGAAACCTTTATCGGCCGAATGCTCTGGAACGGACAAGCTGTTTCCGAAACAGGTGCCGTTATCGGCTATCAGGTCATTCCCGGCAGCGTTATTGATTTTAACGGCAATATTCAGGGAACAATTTCAACTTCCGGACAGGTTATGACCTATGCAGGTGAGTTGCTAGGCTGTATTGACCGCCGGGGCAAACTTCGCAATGCCGACGGTGAAATTATTGCCGGCCGCACGGAATATTACCCGGTTATGAATGTCAATGGTGTCTTTATTGGCCGTACGGTTTTGGACGGTTCGGTCGTTAATGAAGCTAACGAGTTTATCGGCTATATGCAGCCAAATGACAATGTCAATTCCAAAACCGGCATACCAATCGGCCAGTTGTTTAAATATCGTTTTGCTTTTGATAACGGCAACAATTTCCTGGGGCGTGTCGGAACCGATGCTCGCGTCCTCAATGCAAAAAATGAAGAAGTAGGCCGCGTAAGCTTTGACGGAACGGTTTTGCGTGACGGGAAAAGTATCGGTTATGCACTTTATGATATGTATGTTTACGACAATGGCGGCAGCGTTATCGGATACATCACACGCGATGGCAATGTTCTTACCGTAAACGGCAGAAAACTTGGCCGCATAGACAAGGGTTTCCTGATTAATAACGAAAATAAGGTTGCCGGCCGTGGTAATCGCGATTTTTATATTCGCAATCAGAACAACATAGTTCTCGGAGAGTTGGAACTGAACGGTAGCGTGGTCGATTCGTCAAATCATGTAATAGGTTCCCTGAAAGATAACGGACGAATTCTTGACAGTAACGGCAATGTTTTGGCTATTGCCAAGCCGTTGCAGTATTATAGCTTGTTAAAAGCGCTGACGGAAACCGAGGCAGCGCGTTTGGCCGCGGAAGAAGGAAATTTAACTTTAGGTGATGACGGTTATCTTCGCGATGCCAACGGCAATATTATTGGTCGGGTGCTGCCGGATGGCACGGTTGTTGACATGAACGGCAACGTCATCGGCCGCATTAACGAAAACGGTGAGTTCGTTGGTCTTGACGGAAAAGTAAAGGGAGAAGTTTCAGAAGAAAAAAGCTATACGGTTGGTGATGACGGTTATCTTCGCGACGCCAACGGCAATATTATCGGTCGGGTGCTGCCGGACGGTACGGTTGTTGACATGAACGGCAACGTCATCGGCCGCATTAACGAAAACGGTGAGTTCGTTGGTCTTGACGGTAAGGTAAAGGGAAAAGTCGCCAAGGACGGTTATATTGTCGGCGATGATGGCTATCTCCGTGACGCCAATGGCAATATTATCGGCCGTGTAATGCCGGACGGCACGGTTGTAGACATGAATGGCAACGTCATCGGCCGTATTAACGAAAACGGTGAGTTCGTTGGTCTTGACGGTAAGGTAAAGGGAAAAGTCGCCAAGGACGGTTATATTGTCGGCGATGATGGTTATCTCCGCGACGCCAATGGTAATATTATCGGCCGTGTAATGCCGGACGG
>CALXTV010000011.1 GCA_944391505.1 uncultured Alphaproteobacteria bacterium
GGTGCACCCAAAAGCCTCAAAACTTTAAGCCTTATACTCACTAATACCTGTACCTAAAGCTCAAAACCGATGACTTCCTTCAAAACATCATCTCTCGAATACACCACTCCCTTAATATATCTTAAATCTCCATAAGTGTCAACACATAATGAGCCGGACTTTATTTTTCGATAAAAAATTTCCCCTCCGTTCTCACGGAACAAAGGGGAAACTCAAAACCTAGATTTCAGATTTAAAACTACGCCGATTTTTCGCCGTGTTCTTCTTTCTTATAAACATAAACCGGCTCTTTATGTTCATTGATAACCTCTTCGTTGATGATAATTTCCTCAACATCTTTCTTGTCCGGAATATCATACATCAGTTCCAGCAGATTATCTTCCATAATCGCACGCAGACCGCGGGCACCGGTTTTACGTTCAATCGCCTTTTTGGCAATCGCGCGCAGCGCTTCGTCGGTAATCGTCAGCTTGACGCCCTCCATATCAAACAAAGTGGCATACTGCTTGATCAACGCGTTTTTCGGTTCGGTCAAGACCCTGACCAAAGCGTCTTCGTTCAAATCATCAAGCGTGGCAATAACCGGCAGACGACCGACAAATTCCGGAATCAATCCATATTTGAGCAAATCTTCCGGCTGAACGTCTTTCAGAATTTCACCGATGCCGCGTTCTTCCTTAGCCGCAACTTTTGCACCGAAACCGATAGAAGTTTCGTTGCCGCGGCGGCTGACAATTTTTTCCAAACCGGCAAAAGCCCCGCCGCAGATAAACAGAATATTGGTCGTGTCGACATGCAGAAACTCCTGCTGCGGATGTTTGCGTCCGCCCTGCGGCGGCACGTTGGCAACCGTTCCCTCGATGATTTTCAACAGTGCCTGCTGCACGCCCTCACCCGAAACGTCGCGCGTAATCGACGGGCCGTCGGTCTTGCGGGTAATCTTGTCGATTTCATCAATATAAACAATGCCGCGCTGTGCCTTTTCAATATCATAATTTGCCGCCTGCACCAGTTTCAAAATAATGTTTTCGACGTCTTCGCCGACATAACCGGCTTCAGTCAGAGTCGTCGCGTCCGCAATTGCAAACGGCACATCCAAAATCTTGGCCAGCGTCTGTGCCAGCAGGGTCTTGCCCGACCCCGTCGAACCGATGAGAATAACGTTAGATTTCGAAACTTCGATATCCTTGGATGTTTTCTGACAGTTCAGACGTTTGTAATGGTTATAAACGGCCACGGACAAAACTTTTTTCGCCTGTTCCTGACCGATAACGTACTGATCCAGAAATTCCTTGATTTTTGACGGCGTCGGCAGCTTCTCGGCCGTGTTTCCGCCCTCCGTCTTGGCAATCTCGTTCATTTCGTCGGCAACGATATTAATGCAGACTTCAATACATTCGTCACAGATATACACGCCGCGGCCGGCCACCAGTTTTTTTACCTCGTTTTGGCTTTTTCCACAGAAGGAACAGCACAAAACCTCACCGTTTTTATCGTCTTTATCACTCATTTTTTCACCTATTTCACAATCTCGTCGCGGTTGGTAACAATATGGTCAATCAGGCCGAATTTTTTGGCCTCTTCGGGCGTCATGAAATTATCACGATCCATCGCCTTCTCGATAACCGAAAGTTTCTGCCCGGTATTTTTGGCATAAATTGCATTCAGACGCTTGCGCATATCCAAAATCAGCTTGGCCTGAATTTCAATATCCGCGGCCTGCCCCCGTGCACCGCCGGACGGCTGATGAATCATAATCTGCGAGTTTGGCAGCGAAAATCTTTTGCCTTTGGCGCCGCCGGCCAGCAGGAAAGACCCCATCGAGCAGGCCTGACCGATACACATGGTCGCCACGTCACAGCTGATATACTGCATGGTGTCATACATGGCCATGCCGGACGTAATGACGCCGCCGGGTGAATTGATATACAGGAATATGTCCTTTTTCGGATTTTCGGATTCCAAAAACAGAAGCTGGGCGCAGACCAGCGACGACACCTCGTCATTGACCTGCCCGGTCAGAAAAATGATTCTCTCTTTTAACAAACGCGAAAAAATGTCGAACGAGCGCTCGCCCTTGGACGTCTGCTCGATAACCATCGGCACCAGCGTATTGTCAAACACTTCTATAGAACTTCTTGCAACCATTTTGTTTTCCTTATCATTGGCAGATTAAATTTTTTATAGCATTATAAGCCGATATATTCAACAAAATGTTAATGCGGAAAGATTTTTTTAATCGTTGAAACCAACCTTTTCGTCAACAATATACAGCGGCCGCTGCTTGACCTCGACAAAGATTTTGGCCAGATACTCGCCGATAATGCCCAGAGACACCAACTGCACCCCTGAAAAAATCGTAATAATCGTTACCAGAGAAGCCCAGCCGACGATTGTTCCGCGCACCGACCAGCGATAAACGATGAAACAAAGAAAACACAAACTCAAAAAACAAATAAAAAACCCCATAAACGTCACCAGCCTGAGCGGCACAATCGAAAAGCTCGAAATTCCGCTCCAGGCAAAGCCCATCATTTTCATCAGCGGATATTTCGTTTCACCGGCCGGGCGCGCTTTGCGGTCATAATAAACCTTGTCCGACTTAAACCCGACCAACGGCATCATCGCGCGCAAAAACAGGTTTCGCTCGGGAAACTGTTTCAGCGTATTTACGGCGCGGCGCGTCATCATGCGGAAATCGGCATGATTATAAACGATGTTTACGCCGAGAAGCTTCATCAGCTTGTAAAAAGCCAGCGCCGAATATTTTTTGAACCAAGTATCTGTATCGCGGCTGTCCCGCACTCCGTAAACGATTTCGCAACCGTCGTTGATTTTGTCGAGCATTTTCTCAATGGCGCTGCAATCATCCTGCAAGTCGGCGTCAATTGTTACATAAAGGTCGGCATCGGTATCATACATGCCGGCAATAATCGCCTTCTGATGGCCAAAATTGCGCGACAGGCTGATGCCGGAAAAAATCTTCTCTTTGACCGTCGCCTTTTTTATCAGCGCCCAGGTTTTGTCGGAACTTCCGTCGTTTACGAAGCATACTTTGCTTTCAGGATGCACTTTTTTGCTCTTAATCAGCTTTTTCAGCAAACTGCCGATAACTTTCATCGTCTGGGGCAGAACTTCTTCTTCGTTGTAACAGGGCATGACAATCAGCAGCTTTTTCAAATCGTCGGACATGACCGGCTCCTCATGAGTGGTTAACGCAAACGTATTTTTTGAATATATTTTATCATTCCCGGAATTTTAAGCAGTAAAAATCTTTTAATTTTGAACATCAACCCGCCGTCGGCCGATTCCGTTTCTCCCGGAAGAAGATTTTCAAGATTTTTCCTCTGCAGACGGCCGGTTGCCGGAACCGCTCTGAAGACATACTGAAAAACAAAAGACTGCGGATCATTGAGAATAAAGGCCGCCGTTTCGGACGGAAGCTCGCAGATCTTGTGCTTTTGGAAACCTTCCGGAGGCAGCGTCGTCCGGCAGGTCGTCGTAATTTTTAACCCGGCATCGGCAAACATTCCGGCGATTGACGACGCGGTAAAAAAGCGCAAATGCGTCTTGTCCAGAATACCCAATTCGGTATAGCTCCAGTCATCAAGCAAAAGCCCGGTTTTAATGCTTGCATGCGCCGCATTCGGCAATGACACCAGAAAACAGCCGCCCGGCTTAAGCAAAGACTTCAATTCGGCCAGCACGGCATCAGGTCTCTGCAAATGTTCCAGAACATCTCCGCAGATAATCGTGTCAAAAGCCTCCCGAAACCGCGGATAATCAACCGCGGCAAAATTGTTCAGGTCTATTTGCAGAACCTCGTCAAAGACCTTGCGTTTCCAACAAATTTCAACACTTTCCCGGTCTGCCTCAAAACCCGTGCAGCGGCACTTTTTCTTTGCCGCCAGCAACGCGGACAAATCGCCGCAGGCGCAGCCGACATCCAGCACTCGGCCTCCCGCTTCGGTCAGATTATAGAGCAGAACGTTGCTGTCGTTTTTGTTTTTCAAATTAATTTTGCGGGCGTAAAGCATCTGTCTTGACTTTTCGGTTTAAGTTTTCTTCAAGCTTAACCGCAGTACAGAATTTGTCAACTGTTGATAACCTGAACTTTTATTTAGCCAAAATCCGCACCTGTCCTATAATTGGTTATAAATTATCCTGAAAGGCCGTTTATGTCCGCTACCAAGCCAAAAATATCCGTTCTGATTCCCGTTCACAACGGTGCCGGCATGCTCCGCGAAACCGTAAACAGCATCTTAAATCAAACTCTGACGGACTTTGAGCTGTTGTTGCTCGACGACGCGTCGGAAGACGGTTCGGATAAAGTTATCCAAAGTTTCGCCGATTCCCGCATCCGCCGTTTCCGCAGCAATACCAATCTGGGCATTTCCGCCGCCAGAAACAAACTCATGGAACTGGCAGAAGGCGAATATCTGGCCGTTTTGGATCACGACGACCTCTCCGCGCCGAACCGTCTGGAAAAGCAAGCCCGGCTGCTGGACAACAATCCCGAAGTGGCCATGGTCGGCAGTTGGGGTGAACTTTTCTGTGCCCGGCCGCCTTTTCCCGGTTTTTTCGGCAGACTTAAACAGGCTTTCATCAACCTCGGCTGGGTATGGTGCCAGCCGGAACACCCGGACATCCGCGACACGCTTCGCGGCAACCCTGTTATGCACTCATCGTCCATGCTCCGCCGGGCCGCGCTTCTCAGAGACAACATCGCCTACAATCCGGACTATTCTCCCGCCGAGGACTACGATCTCTGCCGACAGCTGCTGGCCGCAGGGTGGCAGTTGGCCAATATTCCCGAAGTTTTGTTCTACTACCATTATCACGGGCGCAACTATTCGCTCACCCATAAAGAAGCCATGCGCCGCGCCGACCGCAAAGTCAAAACAGACATTTTGAACCTGCTCGGCCAAAAACACTTTTTTTACCCCTATTTTCTGATAATGCTGCAAAAATTGCGCCTGAAAAAATTTTTAAGGAACGGCAATGATTAACGAACCCCTTTTCCAAAATGATATTATTAACACCATTTTTCGAAACTTTAATCATTACCTTTTCTTTGACGGGTGGATTTATTACGCGGCCGGAACCCTGCTGGTGCTTTGCATAAGCTGCGGTCTCATGATACGCCGCATTACTGTCCCCGCCAATCTCTTTCCGCCGGCTGTTTCAAACGACAAAACCAGATTTTATCCTCTTGCCTTCACATTTGCACTTTTAACGGCCGCCGCTTATATTGCAACAATCTTTTCTTTGGAAAACTCCCTTTTTAACAATCATGACCTGATGAACCTGGGTACAAACAACATATTCAGAAAAGGTGTAACGCCTTTCTTGGATATCACCAGATTTGCACCGGCCGCTTTTTTTGATATAAACGTCGTTTACGCAGTCACTCATAATTTCCACCTGATAAACATATATATCATTGTCAAACAATTTCTTATCGCCGCACTGTTTTATCATTTTCTGAACTTTTTAACCCCGGCAAAAAGATTATTTATCATCGGCCTATTATTGTTTGTTCCCGCTCTCTTTTGGATTAACAACACTATTTTTTCAGAGCAAAACGTACTTATCTTCATTCTTTTAAGCTTTATTTCCGCCAGAAACTTTTCATTAACCGGAAAATTTGTTCATTTATGGTCTTTCGCTTTTTGCGCCGCTTTTGCCGTCTACACAAAAGAAACAACCATTATCTTTTATGCGGGGATACTGGCGGCCGGCGTCATCTGTGGCGTTTTCAACGAAAAAATCAATTTTTCAAATCTATTCAAGCCCTCTATACTCATCAAAAACTTTCCGATTGAGTTTTTAATATTCTTTATCGGCTTGAGCTTTTCATTATTTTACTTTTTTATCGTCGATACAAGCGAAAGCAATATTTATATCTGGGTTCATATCCGACCGCTTTCTGATTTGCTTAAACTTTTTAAATTCGAAATAATTGTAACGGTCATCGCCTGGCTGATTATGATAAAGAAAATAATCAAAAATGAAGTCCGTTACCCGCTTTTTGACGAAGGACCGATGCTTGGGGGAACATTCATTTTGCTCTTTCTCATATTTCACCTTAAAATCGGACCGACAGCGGATCACATCGAGCTGAAAAGCTATTATGTATTGCTCACGGCTATTTTCAGCATTATTTATATCGTCAGGAACATGGCTTCGTTCAAAACAACCTCATTTTTTTGCGCCGCCGTAATCATCTATTCGTTCTGTGCAAACTGCAAAATCTATCAACACGAAGTCGGCACTTGTTATCGTGAAGCTGCCGAATTTTTTGCAGAAGAAAATAAACATAACGAAAAGATTTCCATTATGTTCTCGCCACAAACAGAAGAATCCGACTGGGTGCGGGAAGGTTGGGCAATATCCTACCACTATTACTTTCCAGACAAAGATATAACTTTTAAGTTTTCCGATCTGGCCGAAAAAAACAAACAAAACCAAACAACGCTCTTCCTTTATAAGCGATTGCAGAAACAAATGAAGCCCATTATCGGCAATGACATACCGGAAAAAAATGATTATTTCATAATAAGAAAAGGAAAAGCGGAAACAGACCTTGCCGTCATCAAAGACATTCCGCATGACCTGGTTTTCGAAAACAAACTATTCAGGATTTACAAAATTAAATGATAAAACTTTACCGTCAAATCGAAATCGGCCAAAAACACTTTTTTTTACCCCTATTTTCCGGTAATACTGCAAAAATTGCGCCTGAAAAAATTTTTAAGGAACGGCAATGATTAACGAACCCCTTTTTGAAAATGATATTATTCCGACAATTCTCAGAAATTTTAACAATTATTTTTTCGGACAAATTTGGTATGTCTACGTCATACTTCTCGGAATGCTGATGTATGCGGCTTACCGGCAAGTATGCAAAAAAAGCTGCTCTTCCTGCCGCAATTTGTTTCCGGAACCCGTTGCCGGATTTGACCCGCGCAGCCCCAAGGACTTATCCGCACTTTTGTTTTTGCTGATTTCCTTTGCCATATACGGCACCGTTACATTGATGCAGGACGATTCTCTTTTTAACAATCCCGACCTTATGAGTCTAAATACCATTCGCCCGCTGAACGACGGTATACCGGCATTTTACGGGATTGTCAGAATGTGCCCCATTTCATTTTTCGATCTCAATGCCTTATATGCCACCACGCACAACTTTAACATAATAAACATCTATATTCTGATAAAACAAGGTCTTATTCTGTGGTTGTTTTACCGTTTTCTTAATTTTTTAAGCCCGGCAAGACGTCTGAGCACAATCGGAATCATCCAGCTGGTACCGGCCGTTTTTTGGCTCAACAACATCATTTTTCCCGAACAGAACATCATCATATTCATACTGGCATCACTGCTCTGTCTCAGAAATTTTTCCAACGGCAGACAATCGGGTCTGTGGGGCTTTACCGTTTTTACGCTTTTGGCAATCTACAGCAAAGAAACGGTAGTCCTTTTTTATGGCGGTATTCTCATGTTTGCGGTTTTGTATGACGTCTATTGCGAAAAAATAAAACTAAACGATTTCCTGCATCCGTTCCGTCTGTCTGCCCGGCTTCCCGTCGAAACAATGATTTTTCTTTGCTGTTTAAGCTTTGCGATTTTTTATCTGTTTAATACGATTGAATTGAAAGATAACGTTTATATTGTCTTTCGTCAGACAGACCTCGACCGGCTTTTAAAGTTGTACAAATTCGAGATTGTCATAATTATTCTGGCCTGGCTCATCGCTGTAAAAAAATTTTTATACCGCGAAAAATTCGACAACCCGGTTTGTAACGAAGGACTGCTTTTCGGAGCCTCTTTTACCTTAGCCGTCATCATTTTCAAACTGCGCGTCGCGCCCATTTTTGAACATCTTGAGCTCAAAAGCTACTACGCTTTGCTGGCGGATATCTTCGGAATAATATATATAGCCCGGAATATAAGATCTCCCCGATGGCTCGGTATGTTTTTTGGCATAATTCTACTTTATTCGTGGCCGTCTAACCTAACCATCGCCGCCGCTGAAGCCGGAAAAGCCAGACGCGAGGCCGCCGAATTTCTCTCCTCCGTTATCCGGAGGGAAAACCATCTGAGCTATATGCTTTCCGAACATACGGGGGAAACCGACTGGATAAAGGAAAACTGGAATGCGGCATTGCTTTACTATCATCCCGACGCCGAACTCATACTCAAAATGCCAACTCTGGCACAAGACAATATTGTCAACAAGTTCAGTCAGGAGATGTATGCTCAAAACAAAAAATATCTTTCCACCATTAAAGGCGAAGATATTCCCGTTTCCGGAGATTACTTTGTAATCCGAACCAATGCCTTTGACAAAGATATCCATGTCATCAAAGACATTCCGCATGACCTGGTTTTCGAAAACAAGCTGTTCAGGATTTACAAAATCAAATGATAAAACTTTACCGTCAAATCGAAAACCGCTGGTTTGGACTGCCGCAGAAAATCCGTTTCCTGCTGGTCGGCGGTTTTAACACGATGCTGGCTTATCTGCTGTTTATCCTCTTTGTCGAGGGAATCAAAATCCCTTACAAAATCAGCCTGATTATCCAATACATCCTCACCGTCAACATCTCGATTTTTTCAATGCGCCATTATGTCTTCCGCTCGGCAAAAAATCTAAAAGATGAATATTTTCGTGCCTGGGGCGTTTATCTTTTTATGCTTGGCTTCAACTATGCCGTTTTATTTCTGCTCATCGACGTCGGAGGCCTAAACGTTATCTTAAGCCAGGGAATTTATATTATCGTTTCGACGGTGGTTACTTTTCTGCTGCACCAAAATTTTTCTTTTCGCAGTTAAAAAAAACACCCCGACGGGGTGTTTTTTTAAGCTTTTGCATTAAGAAAAAGTCTTAAGCCGATTTTTTAGCTGTCTTTTTTGTTGTTTCTTTCTTTTCTTCTTTTTTGCTTTCAGACTTTGTTTCCTTCTTGGCGGCTGTCTTTTTGGCCGGCTTTTTGCTTTCGTCAAAATTATACAGCTCTTCAATGGAAACGACTTTTTCGCTTACCTTGGCCTTGCTCAGAATATGATCAACGATTTTTTCTTCAAAAACCGGCGCTTTCAAAGCCTCAATAGCTTCTTTGTTCTTAAGATAATAATCAAAGACGGCTTTTTCCTGTCCCGGATATTTCTTGGCCTCATTCATAATCGCCTTATTGATGTCGTCAGGCGTAATGTTGATTTTGGCTTCCTTGCCGATTTCGGAGAGCAGCAGACCGAGTTTTACGCGGCGGACGGCAATATCCTTATATTCGGCCAAAAGCTCCTCTTCGCTCTTGGCTTTTTCGCTTTCGTCAAGCTGATTATATTTTTTGGCCTGTTCATACTGATTGACAATGCTCTTATACTCGGCATCGACCAATCCCTGCGGAACATCAAAATTATAGTTCTTGTCCAGATTATCAAGCAGCGCGCGTTTCAGCTTCATGCGGGAAGCAGCTTCATAATCGCCCTTAATTCTTTCCGAAATTGCCGATTTAAGGGCATCTAAATCTTTTTCACCCAAAGATTTGGCAAATTCGTCGTTGATTTCAACGTTTTTGGTCTCGCGCAGTTCTTTAATGTCAACCGCAAACACCGCATCTTTGCCGGCCAGGTCCTTGGCATGATAGTTCTCGGGGAAAGTAACCTTGACATCAACTTTCTCACCGGCCTTTTTGCCGACCAACTGGTCTTCAAAACCCGGAATAAAAGAACCGGAACCCAACTGCAGCGGATAGGCGTTGCCCTTGCCGCCCTGAAATTCTACGCCGTCAACCGAACCGACAAAGTCGATAACCGCGGTATCGCCTTTTTGAGAAGCTCTGTCTTCTTCGATTTTAACCGTTTCGCGGCGGGACTGTGCCAGATATTGCAAAGCTTTTTCAACCTCTTCGGCGGGAACCTCGGCCGTCAGTTTTTCAAGTTCAATGGCGGAAAAATCCCCGGCCTTAATTTCCGGCAGCTCTTCCAGGCTGACCTCAAACTCCAAATCCTTGCCTTCGGCGAAAGCGGTAATTTTAACTTCAGGCATCATCGCCGGACGCAGCTTTTTGTCTTTAATCAGCTCTTCGGTGGCGCTTCTGACCGCCTCGTCAACGACTTCACCCATAACCGAAGCCTGATACTTCTGTTTCAGCATGGCTTTCGGAGCCTTGCCCGGACGAAAACCGGGAAGCTTAACGGTTTTGGAAATTTCATTGATTTTGTCGTCGACTTTTTTCTCAAAGTCTTTGGCGGGAATAACGATCTTGAATTCTTTTTTCAAGCCTTCGGATTTTAATTCGGTTGCTTTCATAAATTTTCTCTTAAAGTTATTAATGTTAGCCAACTGCATTCGCGAAAAGTGGTGCGGGCGGAGAGACTCGAACTCTCACGCCTTGCGGCACCAGATCCTAAGTCTGGCGTGTCTGCCGTTCCACCACGCCCGCAAATTCAGTTATTTAGTTTAGTTTGTTTGCATACTACAGAAAATTTTATTTAAATCAAGCAAAATTAACAACGCAAGAAAATATATTGTAATATGAGTTAATATTTTATAATATGAAGGCAAGTAAGGGAATACCCCGGATTTCTGACCTCTTTTTTAGGAGTAATCTTGTGTTTTCAAGAACCGCATTCAAAAGCATCTGCGCCGCCGCTTTAACGGCCGGTCTGTTGAGTTCCTGCGCCCTTTTCGAGCGCGATGCCGACGGCGAACCCTCCCATAGCTGGATTGAGGGAAAAAACTATTACAGCTACGGCGACAAAGACGCCACGCTGGCCACCGTCGCTTATTCACAGGGCGACTTTAAGACTGCCGAGCAGCACGTTGCCCGGGCTCTTACCAACAACCCGCGCCATCCGCAGGCCTTGATGGTCGGTGCTCTGGTGTATGAAGAACTCGGCCGCCCCAACCGCGCCCGCCAGTATTATGAAGACCTGATGCTCGTCGGCGGTGACGAAACCACCCTCCTCGGTTCTCCGGACGGCAAACCCCGCAAAATGAGCGAAATTGCCGGCCAGCGTTTGCGTCTGCTGAACATGAACCAAACCAAAATGATTATTGAAGACAAAGACGGCACCAAAGTTTTCAACATCAGCGAAGAAGCCGCGGCTCGTCAGGGAAAATCCGCTCTTGAAGAAGCCCTGTTCATCCGCGAGCAAACCCGCGCGGCCGACAACAAAGCCGTTTCGGAAGCCGACATCAAGGCGGTTGAAGTTCTCTTCACGCCCGAAGAACAGAACACGGTCTCTCGTTTTCTTATTCTGAAAGAGCTCGCCGAAAACGATATGGTAACCAAAGAAGAGTTCTTAAACGGCCGCATGGCCAACATCGGCGGCCTGCTGCCGCTGACCAATACGCCGCCGGCTTACGGAGTCATCAAACCGGTTCCTTCGCCGGACTTGATTATGGAACGGATTAAGGCGCTCAAAGAGGCCGTTGCCTCCCGAGCCATTACCCCGCGCGAATTTTCCGCCGAACGCGATTTGATTATTGAGGCCATTCTGCCGCCGCACCCGCGCCAGCGTCTGAAAAACAAGGCTCCGTCCAAAAATATTCTCGACGCGGCCAAAGACATCCGCAAGCTGGAAGTTCTTTACGATCTGAACCTGATTACGGCCAAAGAAAAGGAAAAAGAGCAGAAAGCCATTGAAAAATATCTGGGCATAGCCCCTGCTCCGGCCAAAAAAGCTGCGGCAGCCCCGGCCGGCGCACCCAAAAGCATGAATCCGGCGCCGCTGGCACCAACCGCCCCCGAAGTCAAAACCGAAGTAACCGTTCAGGTCGAAGAACCTGCCGCTTCGGCGCCGCAACCCCTGATACCGGCCGTTTCCAGCCCTTTTGAAAACATTGAAATAAAATAATAAACAGATTAAGACGGAAGCAACCACAAAATGATTGGAACCATAAATCCGAGAAAAACTTTTGCGATCATCTCACACCCTGACGCCGGCAAAACGACCCTGACCGAAAAACTGCTGCTTTTCGGCGGCGCCATTCAGCAGGCCGGCGCCGTCAAAGCCCGCGGCGAAAACCGTCACGCCCGTTCCGACTGGATGAAGGTTGAGCAGGAACGAGGCATTTCCGTTGCTTCTTCGGTCATGAACTTTGAATATGAAAACACCACTTTCAACCTGCTCGACACGCCGGGACACGAAGACTTTTCGGAAGACACCTACCGGGTACTGACGGCTGTCGATTCGGCCGTAATGGTGCTGGATTCTGCCAAGGGTATTGAAACCCAGACCAAAAAACTGTTTGAGGTCTGCCGTCTGCGCAATGTGCCGATTATCACTTTCATCAACAAGCTCGACCGTGAAGGGCTCGACCCGTTCCTTTTGCTTGACGACATTGAAAAAACACTGGCCTTAGATGTTACGCCGGCCAGCTGGCCGATTGGCATGGGCAAAGACTTTCTGGGCTGTTACGACCTTTTGAACGACCAGTTGATTCTCATGAACAAAACGGGCAACAAGGGGCTGATAAACGCCACCATCGAAACCTGCAAGGGCTTGGACGACGCCAAACTCGACGCTCTGCTGCCCGCACATGCCGTTGCCAAGCTGCGCGAAGACGTGACCATGGTCAGGGAACTCTGCCCTGCTTTTGACAAAGAGCTGTATTTGGCCGGCGCGCTGACCCCCGTATTTTTCGGCAGCGCCATCAACAACTTTGGCGTCAAGGAAGTTTTAGAGGGCCTGCATAATCTTGCACCGACCCCGCGCGAACAACCGGCAGCCGAACGCACCGTCAAACCCGACGAGCCCAAAGTAACCGGATTCGTTTTCAAGATTCAGGCCAATATGGATCCCAAGCATCGTGACCGCATTGCCTTTATGCGCATTTGTTCCGGACACTTCAAACGCGGCATGACCCTAAATCAGGTACGCACCGGCAAAGGACTGAAAGTCCCGACCCCGGTCATGTTCCTGGCTCAGGAACGCGAGCTTGCCGAAGATGCCTACGCCGGCGACATTATCGGCATTCCCAACCACGGACAGCTTCGCATCGGCGACACCCTGACCGAAGGTGAAAAGCTGCACTTCACCGGCATTCCGAGTTTTGCGCCGGAACTTCTGAAAAGCGTCCGCGCACTGGATCCGCTTAAATCCAAACACCTCGGCAGCGCCCTGCAGCAGATTGCCGAAGAAGGCGGCGCCAGCGTCTTCAAACCGGTTGTCGGCGCCGAATGGATTGTCGGAGTCGTCGGAGCATTGCAGTTTGAGGTCATGGCCGACCGCATCCGCACCGAATTTAACATTCCCGTGACCTTTGAACCGACGCAGTATTACACGGCACGCTGGGTCGAATGTGACGATAAGAACATTTTGAAAAAATTCTTAGACGCCAATCAGATGAACATTGCCGAAGACCACGACGGCGCCACCGTCTTTCTGGCCCGCAATGCCTGGCACCTGAACAAAGTCGGTGAAGACTTTCCGCAGATTGTCCTGCGCAAAACCCGCGAACAGGTTTTCTGAACAAGCACTTCCAACGTGCCGAAATACTAAAACTCCAGCACCGGGTAAACATCACCACTCGTATTCTTATATATGGAGCTCAAACCGTAGTACCACACGTAGGCGTAATTACTCTCCGACGAAGAAAAACTACCGGAATACTCAACACCTCCGACTTTCGCAATCGCTGTTTGGATGGCGTCTTGGTTATTATAGATATTTTCCAAGATACCAGCTGCCGGCAGACACCATTTACCATAGGTTTCATCTGTCACATAGTATTTCCGTACTGCCCAAGCGGCTTCACAATAACGGGCATCACACTGCGCCACAATCTTGTCTGTATTACCACAGCTGTCGTAGTCTTGCGATGCAGAAATGGAATCTGTATAGTTTGGTATGTCTAATATATCAATATATCCCAATGCCCAATACACTCTACTGGCCTCACTCGAACTCTTATTCCCATACTTATTAATCGGCCACGGTGCCATAATCTGCCCGCCGACGCCGTTCGGATTCATATAAACGACAATTCCCAAAACCGTTCTGTCGGCATTATGATTTTCAGCAGAGAGGCAAGTACCGTCAGCATAATAAATACTGCCAACATTACAGGGCTCTGTTTCAATCACACAACTATTTCCCGATGCTTTATATCCGGAGTCACAACTCCAGCCGCTGATTTTAGCCGAACAGTCGGAGAAGTAAGTACAGGTTGCATTGGTCGGACAACCGCTGATAACCGCTGTCCGATTCCGACAGTTGTCGGTATACGGTGTTTCACACTTGGTTGAGCAGTCATCCCAGTATTTCATGCAGCCGTAAACCGCCGAGTTGTTATCCGTACGTTTATGGCAGTTATCCGTATAAGCCTTTTTACAGACCGACGAACACGGCGAGCCGTAATACTCGGCACAGCCGTAGGTTCCCGCACTTACACCGGACGGGCAAACACAACCGGTATATTTGCCCCCACAGCTCTCGCCCGATACCGACCTCGGCGACGTACAGTTGGAAGAGTTATACTGGTATTCCGATTTGCAAACACAGGATTGGTACTTTCCGCCGCAGGAAGCACCCTGACCGGTTTGGTTGGAAGCGCAGCTGACCAGAGCCGGGTCACACTGACAGGAGGCATACTTACCACCGCAGCTTTCGCCGACACCGACCTGTCCGGCCGGGCAGGTAACCAGATTGGAGGCACATTTGCAGCCTTTGCCGTAAGCCGAGTTATAAGGGCAAACCTCGTCAACTGCCTGCAAAGAACTGCAGTTTTGTCTGGAAAAGCCCTCGTTCAGGCACTGTTGTGCACTGTCAACCGAATAATTTTCGCCCCCGGAACCGAAACCAACATTAGGATCGCAGTCGCCGTAGCCAAGGAAACAGACAGCAGCCGTCTTATAAGAGTGAGCCATATCAATAAAACAAGATGCAGGCTCTGCCGATAGGGTGGATGTGTGTGTATGTGTGCAATCGGCTGCGGAAGCGTGACCATGACTTAACGCCGCCGCTTCGGGTGAAGACGGAAAGGCAAAGAAAGCCGCCGGCACCAGAGCCGAAGCGAGCAGGAAACGAGAGTAAGACATGGCACACCTCCGACAGTTGACAAAGACAAAGCCTGCATAAGCAGAAGGCATGCTGTAAGAAACGGAATAAAACAAAGAAAGCCAACGGAACAAGGTCGTTAACACGACCTTCCGGAACCTGTTTCCGGTCAACAACACACCTATTAACCTTAATATTAATCCTTTTTGCAAAATGAGTCAACATTTATTGAAACAGGCCTTATTTTTGGCAATAAAAAACTCCCCTCTATCCTTATTGGAACAAAGGGGATTTCAAAACATAACCACCAGATTTTAATAATCTTTACTTGAAATTTTATTCCAAACCTGTGGATTCAACTCTTTCTTGGCTTCCGGCGTTTTCTGCCGCCGCTCTTTGTTATAAATGCGCAGTTCTCCGAGAACATCATGCATTTCATTATTCGCCCGTGCCAATCCGGCAGCAACCGTCGACTTGAATTTTTCTCTGGATACTTCTATTGCCATAACTTATTCTCCCGCTTCCGCCAATGCCAGCAGTTTGTCAAAAACGCCGTCAATAACTTTCTGTTCCTGCTCGGTCAATACCTGATACAACGGAATATCTTCCAACATGACCAGATTCGTCAGCACCCGCTTCAGCTTCTCATAAAAAACCTTGCGGTACATTTCTTCGTCAACCGTTTCCGGACGCTTGACCAGCTCCAGAAAGGCTTCATGCCGCGCCAGATCTATCATGTCTTCCTTACGGCACTCTCCGGCTTCATCGCCGGTAATAACCACCGCCTTGAAAACCTTCAGCAATTTGCGCCCGGCCTCGTCGGCAAAATCGGCCGCACTTTTCATAAACCCGGCCAACAGTTCAAAATTTTTGGCCGCCTGCGACGGATACTGCAATACGGCTTCTGCACTCATTTCTCAATCCTTCATTGTTTTCAACTGTTTTTTATTATATCTTTTTCCCGACAGCCTGTCAAAGTTTTTGTCAGTTCCAAGGCCGCCGCCCGATACGGTCGCGCACAGTCTCCGCCCTGACTTTTCCGCCGTCATCAACAAAGAACTGTGCACCCTCGGCAGTATGCAAATCAAAATCCTGCCCGTTGATTTCAATGCCGCCGAACTTGACAATAACCACCGCGTTTTTATAAACACAGACCCGTTCATCACATTCCATGTCTATCCAGTCCTTATCCGTTTTCTTCCCGTTATAAATTTCTTTCAGTTTCCGGTTCTCCTTGTCGGAAAGCTTCTTGTTTGCCGTTTTTTCCAGCCAGATTTTCTTGGTAAAACTGTTGCCGCGCGAAGGCAGAATAACCAGCTTTCCCTGTTCATCCTTAACCGCAAACACTTCACCGTATTTGTCCGCCATAACATCGGGAACGCGAACCGTAAATATGCTGAGACTCCCGGCCAAAATCAAAATCCAGCCCAGGCACCGCCACTTAAGCCGCCAGATACACAACCATAATCCGCCGATCACAATCAGCATCAGCCCCCAGAACGGCATTGCCAAAACCCGGTAACCCGCCTCCGGCAGAGAAGCGACATAAGCCGTTATTTCATTAACCTTTTCAACCCCGAAGCCGACAATTTTCAACGCCCAGACTTCCAGATTAAACGGCATCAGCAGCAAGGCAATCAGAACAAAAGGCATAATTATCAAACCGATGACCGGACCGGCCAGCAGATTGCCCAAAGTCGTATAAACCGCAATCTGATTAAAATGATAAATCGAAAACGGCAGCGTTGCCAGACTGGCCACCAAATCCGAAATTAAAATACCGGCAACATAAGCAAACACAATCCGGACGATTTTCGCCGGCAACGCAATTCCGTCATCGCGCGAACCGTTCAAAAAACGATGCAGGCTTCCGGCAAAGCGCTCATAAAAGGCTATCAAAGCAACGACCGCCGCAAAAGACATCTGAAAACTGGCACTTATCAGAGCCTGCGGCGAAATGACCAGCACAATCAGCGCCGCCCACGAAATCATCCGCATGGAAATTGCCTTGCGCGCAAACAGCACCCCGAGCAGCACGATAAAAGTCATGATAAACGCCCTCTGACTTGGAATTTCGGCACCGGAAATCATCAGATAAACCGCACTCATCAAAATTGCAAAAACCGCAGCAATCTTTTTGGAATCATAGCGCAGCGCCAAAGGCGGAATCAACGCCAGCAGCAACCGCACCAGAAAAAACATCAATCCGGCCAGCATACTCATATGCAATCCGGAAATCGAAAGGAAATGCGCCAATCCGGAATTTCTGTAGTTTTCGGTAATCTCCTGCCTGATGCCGCTTCGGTCACCGGCAACAATGGCCGCCGTAATTCCGGCCTCGTCGGGCGGCAGAACCGCATTTATCTTGGCCACAATCCGACTGCGCAAATCCGAAACAGCCTTTTCTGCTACGGCCATCAACGGTGGTGTTTCGGAACATTCGACGGGAAGCGCCCGCGACGCCGCATAACCGCTGGCATTGATCCCTTCATAAAAAAGTTTTCTGTCCATCTGATACCCGCCGACCATATTCGGATGCGGCGGTGCCGAAACCGTTCCGATAAGTTCGACACAACGGCCATTTTCCGGCTGTGAACTTCTGGAAGTAAGACTGATGCGATACCTCCCCGGCAAACGGTTGTCATCAAAATCTTTTATATCTTCCAACACAAAACGCGGATTACCGCGATAGTTTCTGCCAAGTTCCGACACCCTGCCGGTCAGATAAAGCTTGCGGTCATAAGGTATGATTTCATTTTTGCCGAGATAAATCGTCTTCAACTGAATATCCGCAAAACCCAACGCCGCAACAAGCAAAACCAGAACCACAGCCAAACGCCCCGGCCGCAGCCGCCAGACATACGCCAAAACCAGCAGAATTTCGACAATTCCGAGAATAACCCAGCGCGACGGCTCCGTCGGCAGCAGAAAATAGACGCCGATGCCGCAGGCAAACAAAACCGGCAGCCACATAAACCAGCGTTCTCTTTCGCTCAAAAACGTTTCCCTCAGATTATAAAGAAAGACCCGCATTTTATCTCCGTTATCCGATTTAAGTTCAATTTAATGCCGTCACAAACAGAATGCAAAAAAAAGTTGTCAGACTTCAACAGCCTGACAACTTTTTTAATCTCGGACGTCAATCTTTTCTGAATCTGCTGATTCTGAAATGACCGTCATTAACAAAAATACCCCAACAGTAAAAACTGTCTTCCATTTGCTGCATATGATCAACAGACAAAGCTATCGACGACATTTGCAACTTACCGCAGATTTCTGCTTCCGGAATAACCAAAACCGTACCATCCATCCGCACCACGAAATAAAAATCACGATTACAGCAGAAAACAACCATATACTCATGGCCTTCCGCCCGCAAGTAGCCAAAATACAGCCTTTGGGGCAAAGCATCAGTCTCCATGCCGCGTTTTTCTAACTCACCCTTGATAAGGGCAATAACTTCTGTGTCACTCGTGGGATAATCCGATTTCGGAAAAAATCTCTCCCACAAACTCTTTATAAAGTTCATAGTGTTAATTTTTACGTACGAAACAGAAATATTCCGTACAAATTAATAATATCTATAAATATTTAAAAACATTGTTAAGATAAAACATTTTTCAATTTTTGTCAAATTAAAAGACAAAAAAACTATTTTTTCGCTAAATTCAGAATCACGTCAGCCGCATTCTCGCTCGGCGTCTGCTCGCCAACCCCCAAAATGGCACGAACCTTTTTGAAGCCTTCTTTTTGTTTTTCGTACCAGTCGCGATGTTCCAAAATATTTTTCATATAACTCAGGATATTGGCAGGTATGCACCTCTCCTGCAAAAGTTCGGGAATAATCTCCCGCCCGAGCAGAATATTCGACAGATTCACAAACTGAATATGCAGGAAATGACGCACCAGCAAAGCCGAAAGCGGTGAAACCCTGTAAGCGACAATATGCGGAATATCGGCAATGGCCAGCTCCAGCGCTACGGTTCCCGAGGCTGCAATCGCCGCCTCCGAAGCCACAAAAGCGTTATGCCTGTCTTCCTCGCTTTCCACGACCAAAACCTCAAGTCCGCTTCCGTGCACCGTTTCCTTAACTCTTTTGGCAACCGTCTTCACGGTCGGAATCACAAAATAAAAATTGTCGTCAGTCTGTTTCAAAAGCCGCGCCGTCTCCAGAAAAACCGGCAGCAGACGGGAAACCTCGTTGTGGCGAGAACCGGGCAAAACCGCAATAATCCTCTTTTCCGGCGCAATTTTATATTTTTGCCGAAAAGCCGAAGCATCGCCGCTGGTCACCCGGCTCTCGATGACCGGATGCCCGACAAACGTCGCCGGCAGCCGGTAAGGCGTAAAATATTTCGGCTCCTGCGGCAGCAGTGTAAGCAGATGATCGACATATTTGTACATGGTCTGAGCACGTTTTTTCTTCCAGGCCCAAACCTGAGGCGCCACATAATGCACCTGCGGAATCCCGGTCTTCTTCTTGCGCAGCGCCTTCTGCACCCGGGAGGCAAAGCTCCAGCTGTCTATTGTCACCACAATATCCGGCTGCACCCGGACAATGTCTTCGACCGTGTTTTTAATATGTCGCAAAACTTTGGGGATACTCGGAATAATCTCCGCCAGCCCCATAATTGCCAAATCGGAAATGTCAAACAGAGGCGCCAAACCCTCTTTTTCCATTGAATCGCCGCCGACACCGAAAAACGCGACATTTCCGTCCGTCTTTTTCTTAAGCGCACGCATCAGCCGCGCACCAAGCGCATCGCCGGAAGGTTCTCCGGCTACCAGATAAATTTTCAGTTTTCTATTTGGCATAGTCACCGGGATTAACTCCTATTACAAAAAGCCCTTCCTTATCAGCCAGCCGGATAACTTCCGCCTCGTCGACAATCAAACCGTTGCCGGCATGAACGGCGATTCCGCGCAGTCCGCTCTCTTTGGCACGTTTAACCGTCTGCAAACCGATTGTCGGCAAATCAATACGCATATCCTGCTGCGGTTTTCTGAGCTTAACCAAAACGCCGCCGTCACCCTTGCGTTTATATCCGCCGCAGCGGCGCAGCAACTCGTCCGTCCCCTCGATTCCTTCGACGGCCAGCACCAGTCCCTGTTGAACAACCACCGCCTGCCCGACGTCAAGCCGTCCCAAAGCCAACGCAACTTCAACGCCGCGGCGAATATCGGCTTCGGCTTGTTTGTCCGGCTTATGTTTGGTCAGACAGCCCTTTTTAACCAGCAAGTCGCTCATGACCTCATGCACGCCGCGCACAGCCATGCCCTCTGCCTCAATTTCGTGAACCAAAGCTCTGAGAATACCATCGTCCCCCAACGCTTTGGTGCCTATTTTGGCAAAAAAGGCCGTTGTTCGCATATCCGGAAGTAAATCAAAAAAACTCGGACGCCTGATGGTACCTATCATAATCACTTCTTCGACTTTTTCGTCATGAAGCTTTTTGAAACCGGTTCCGGCCTGCCCGATGCGTATCCACAAATGCGGCACGCTGCCGTCAACCAGAGTTTTGTCGGCGTTTCCTTCTATGGCCAGAACAAAAAAGGGACGACCGATTTTTTGGCAATGCTCAATCAGCATTTTCGGAATCGTTCCGCCGCCGGCAATAATTCCCAGTTTTTTGAAGTCAGAAGTCATACCCCGTTCCAAAACCTGCGGCTGTTAGTCCGAAACCATAATCTTGCGGCGGCCGTTCAAAGCTTCTTCAATAAAAGCTATCTGCTCCATAACCATTTCGTTGTCCTTAAACTTCTCCTTGGCCTTTTCCAAACGGGTTTCAAAATTGTCTTCTTTGCCTTTGAAAATATACATATAAGCATGACTGATAGACTTGACGACTTTCTCGTCAAAACCGCTGCGTTTCAGCCCGACAACATTAAGACCGCGCAGCTTGCCGCGCTCGCAGGTAACAATACCGAAAGGAATAACGTCACGGTCAACACCGGTCATACCGCCGATCATTGCCTTGCGGCCGATACGGACAAACTGATGAACCGCACAGTTACCGCCCAGAATAGCGCCGTCACCGATGCGGACATGGCCGCCGATAACCGCATTATTGGTCATAATCACGTTATTGCCGACAACACAGTCATGCGCAACATGCGAGTTAATCATAAACATACCGTCGTCGCCGACCGTCGTCGTAAAGTGCTCTTTCGGTGTTCCGGCGTGCATGGTAACGTTTTCGCGGATAATGTTGCGCTTACCGATAATCAGCTTGGCCTCTTCCTTAAACTCATTACCATGGTCTTGCGGACCGGCACCCAAAACGGCTCCCGGAAATACAATCGTACCTTCGCCGATGGTGGTGTCACCCAAAATCGTAACATGAGCAATCAGTTGTACATTTTCACCGATTTTTGCACGACTGCTCACATAGCACAAAGGACCGATTTTTGCACTGGCCGCAATCTGAGCACCATCTTCAACAACGGCGGAAGGATGAATATTAGACATGGTATTATTTCCTCATCAAAAAAGTTAAACCTAAACTGATAATAAGCTATATGTTTTTAATTACAATGTAAAAACACAATTCCTTACAATTTATTTCTTTTCCGCCGGCATTTTCATTTCAGGCTTTACAAATTCAAGATTAAATTATAATCTTTTATCGGATATGCGCTTTTGCATATCCAGGGCGTCAGAAACCCTTGTGAATGTAGTCGTTTGCATGCGACTTTAAATTATGCCGATTTCTGTCTAGGACGGATGTCGGCTAAATAAGGCTATGCGCCAAATAGGCCGAGCCGTAACATTCAACGGTTTCTGAACATCCGCCCACCTTTACCCGGTGGGTTTTGTTTAACTAAAAGAAAGGATGTTCCGAATGAAACGTATTTTAATAATCATGATTGCTGTTTTATACATGAGCGGCTGTTCCACTCATCTGACAGATTTATCAATGATATCCAACAAAAATGTCAGTCTGAACAAAATTGACATCGACAAACTGCCTCAGAAAAAGAACGTCGAAGGCGAAGACTCAAAATTTGTCTTTTTGTTCATTCCTTTTGGTCAACCGACTTTAAAAGGAGCCTTAAATGATGCCTTGGAAAAAGGCGACGGCGACTTAATGGTCGACGCGTCCGTTTCAACAACAGGCTGGTGGTTTTTAATCGGTCAAACCGGTTTGAAAATCAAAGGCGATGTCATTAACACCAGAGGGAGTAATTAACAATGAAGACAAAAATTCTATCCGTCATATCCTTAATATTGCTCTCTGCCTGCTCTGTTAACCACGGCAACTTTACGGTTTTGAGCAATAAAATCGTTTCGACGCAAAATTTTGACATTGGTAACAGCCCTCGCATCAAAAACGTCAGCGGTCAAGATTCGGCACATATGATTATCATTTTCCCGACCGGCACACCAAAATTGGAAGCCGCACTGAACAATGCTTTTCAAAAAACAGACACCGACGTCATGACGGACGTCACGGTCAAAAGCTGGTATTGGTGGATTCCTTACATCTACGGAAATTTCGGCTGGGAAGTAACCGGAGACGCAATAAAAACAAGAAGCAACTAAACCAAAGGCGGGTTTTCCCCGCCTTTCGTCTGTTTTATAAAGTCTTGTTCCCTACTCTATAATCATAGCCGTAAATTCGGCTTCGGAAACAATGGCATCATCAACTTTGGCCTCACCCTTAAACACAAAAACATTGCGCCGGGCTCTGATCTTTTCAACGTGCATACGCAACTGGTCGCCGGGTTTAACCGGTTTACGGAACTTTACGCCGTCAATCGACATAAACAAAACCCCGCGCTTATGCTCTGCATAATCTTCTTCGGCACAGGCAACAATCGCACCGGCCGTCTGCGCCATTGCTTCAATCTGCAACACACCGGGCATTACCGGATTTCCAGGGAAATGCCCCTGAAAAAACTCCTCGTTCATCGTAACGTTCTTAATGCCGACGCCTTTTTCACCCGGAACCTCAACCTCCAACCGGTCTACCAGCAAAAACGGATAGCGGTGCGGCAGCATATTCATAATTTCTTCAATGCGGTAAGTCTTAAATTCAGACATTGTTTTCCTTTCGTTGTTCGTCACAAATAATTACTTCTTATCACCTTTGGCTGCTTTTTGCAAGTAAGCCGTCTGGCGCATAAAATCCTTAATTCCGACAGCCGGATACCCCATCATGATTGCGCCGGGCTCAACATCACGCATCAAACCGGACTGTGCACCGATCTGTGCGCCGGAACCAATCGTCAGATGATCGGCAAAGCCGGTCTGTCCGCCGCAAACGACATAATCGCCGAACGTGCAGCTTCCGGCAACACCCGTTTGCGCAACCACAACGCAGCCGCGACCAAGCTTGTCGTTATGAGCAATCTGCACCAGGTTGTCAATCCGGCAGCCGTCGCCGATAACCGTATCGTCAAGAGCCCCTCTGTCCACGCACGAATTGGCGCCGATTTCGACGTCATTGCCGATAATAACGCGGCCGACCTGCGGAATACGCTTGTGCTGTCCGGATATCATCATAAAACCGAAACCGTCCGAACCGATTCTGGCGCCGTTGTAAATAAAGCAGTCGTTTCCCATAATCGTATAAGAAACGCTGGCATTGGAACCGATACGACAGTTATTGCCGATTTGACAACCGCGGTTGATAACCGCACCGGCTTCAATAACGCAGTTATCGCCGATTTTGACATTTTCGCCGATAACCACATGGTCGGCAATGCTACAATTCTGCCCGATAATCGCCGACGGATGAATCCGCGCCGAAGAAGCAATATCCGCCCGCGGCTGATATTCGGCATAAAGGCGAGAGTTAAGCTTAAGAAAAGCCAGTTTCGGATTGGCGCTTATCAAAACAACAACATTCTCGGCCACAAACGGAGCCAGCTCCGCCGTTGTCACACAGGCCTCGGCCTTTATTTCGGCACCCTTGGCTTTGGCCTTCTTGTCATAGAAGAAACAAATCTCGCCTTCCCCGGCCTTTTCTATCGTACTGACGTTACTAATCGCCACATTGGCCTTCTCCGCATTTTTCAGCTCCGCATCGCATATTTCGGCAATCTGCTGCAGCGTAAAAGGCCCGTTATTGATAAAAAAGTTTGTATCAACCATAATCTGTTCTCCTCTCACAAAACATCAGAGGCGGCTGCCGAAGTTCAGACGGAACGACTGAGTTTCGTCGTAGTCTTCCTTGACAATCGGGAAAGCAATGTCTACGTCGATCTGTCCCATCGGTGACTGCCATGTAAAGCCGAAACCGGCGGCCACGCGCGGACTCGACGAGTATTCGACAATAGCTCTGTCAATATCGTCCGGCTTACCGAGCATACCCATGTCAACAAAGGTACGGCCTCTGATGCCGAGTTCGTCCAACCCGATCGGGAACGACATTTCCGCACCGGAATAAACCATCCAGTTACCGCCCAGCGCATCTTTGGTATACTTGTCACGAGCACCGATACCGGCCGTATCAAAGCCGCGCAGCGTCGAACCGCCGAGATAATATCTTTGCGACAGGCGGACGCTCTCATCGCCGTATCCTTCAATATAACCGGCATTGACAAACAGTTTGAAAGTATAGTAATCGGCCAGCGTATAATAGGTATAAACCTTACCGTCGAAACGGAGATATTTTTCATCGCCGCCCAAACCGGCAACATCGTTACCAAACGACAGATAATAACCTTCTTTCGGATTAATCGCGCTGTCACGCTTATCATAAACCAGCGTCTGTCCGATTGACGATGCCGTTGAAGACCCCTCTTCGTTTTTAATATAAACAGACGCAAAAGGATCAACATTGCTGATTTTGTCCTGACGCAGCGTATAACGTGCATAATGGGACAAGTTATCGGTATAGTTCCATCCCAGACGGATTCTGCCGCCGGTCGTTTCGTTGTCATAAGAACCTTCGTCCTGATAATCCTGTTCGGTTCTGAACAAATCGGCACCTGCACTCAGACGGCGTCCGAGGAAATACGGCTCCGTAAAGCTGAGGTTATAATCGGACGTACGCTGCGAAACACCGACATCAATGCCAAGCTGTTGCCCTTTGCCCTGGAAGTTGTTTTCGGTCACGCCGGCTCTGATCAAAGCACCGTTAACCGTCGAATAACCGACACCGACGTTGAAGTATCCGGTTGACTTCTCTTCAACCTTAACATCAATATCCGCTTTGTTTTCATCGTCGGTCGGCACCGTATTGATGTCTACCTTGCTGAAATAGTCCAGATTCTCGACATTCCGGCGCGAAGCTCTGATTTTCGCCGGATTAAAGGCATCGCCCTCATCAATTCTGAACTCGCGGCGAATAACTTCGTCATGCGTGCGGGTGTTGCCGTGAATATTGATGCGGTCAACAAAAATTCGGTCACCTTCGCGAACGTCAAAAGTGACGTCCAACTCGCCGGTACGCGTATTTTTCTGCAGATTCGGCACCACATCGACAAAGGCAAATCCCTTCTTGCCCAATTCGTCGGTAAGCGCATAAACGGACTTTTCAACCAGTTCGGCATTATACCAGTCGCCTTTTTTGAACAAAACTTCGTCATAAAGCGGCTTAACCTGAACGTCGGAAATCTGCGAATTAACCGTCACGTTGTTAATCTTATAACGCTTACCCTCGTCGACGACAAAAGTCAGCACAAAAGACTTTTTGTCGGGACTGAGTTCGGCAATCGCCGAAACAACACGAAAATCGGCATAACCGCGCTTCAGATAAAAACGGCGCAAAAGCTCCTTGTCATAGTTGGTTTTTTCGGGATCATAATTCTCGGCGCTCGAAAAAACACGATACCAGCGGCTTTCCTTGCTCATAATCTCACCGGCCAAATCTTCATCGGAATAATGCAGATTGCCGACAAAGTTAACCTTGGTAATTTCCGCCGAGGGTCCCTCGTCGATTTCATAAATCAAATCGACGCGATTCTGATCCCGGCGGATAATCTTCGGTTCAACCACCACGGCATAGCGGCCGGAACGCTTGTAAATTTCCAAAATCCGCTGGACGTCTTCCTGAACTTTTGCCCGGTTATAGATGGAACCGGCGGCAAGCTGAACCTCCGTTTCCAGCAGGCTGTCGTCAACTTTGTCGTTGCCGTCAAAAACCCGCTTGTTGACAATCGGATTTTCCATCACCCGGATCATCAGCGTACCGTCTTGAGAAACATTGAAAGCCACATCATTAAACAAACCGGTGGCATACAGTTGCTTCAGAGAACTGTCGAGCTGTTCCTGACTTACCGTCTGCCCTTTTTTAATATCCAGATACGAGGCAACGGTCTCCGGCTCCACACGCTCCAGACCTTTTACCGCAATCTGCCGAACATGAATGTCATCGGCAGCCGAAACCTCATGGCTCAGAAGCAGTGCAAATAAGCAAGTCCCAAAATACAGTTTTTTCATTACTCAATATTCCTCAACAAAACCGGTTTGACCGCAATCAGGCAAACCAGCGGTGAAACAAACGGACAAAATCGTTCCAGGTTGCAAAAATCATCAGGGCAATAATCAGACTGAAACCGACCTTGAACAACGCGTCCTTAATTTTTGTGTTAATTTCCCGTCCGACAATAATTTCGGCCAAATAGATGACAATATGACCGCCGTCCAAAACCGGAATCGGAAACAGATTAATCAGACCGAGATTAATCGACAGCAGCGCGGTAAAGACAATCAGATCCAAAAAACCGCTCTGTTTGGAAATATCGCCGGACATTTCGGCAATGCGGATAATGCCGCCGATTTCTTCGCCGCTTCTCTTGCCCGTAATCATCTGACCGACACCGCGCAGCGTTGCTTCCGTAATATTCCAGGTTTCCAGACAAGCTTCTTTCAACGACTGCAGCAGCGAAAGCTTTTCATGATCAAGTTCAATGACATTGACCGACTTAACGCCGAGCATTGGTCTTTTGCTGACCTCGCCGTCGGCTCCGGCAACCTCCAGTTCGGTCAGCGGAAACTGCAACCGGATTTCTTTGCCGTCACGCAAAATTTCAACGGTTATCTCCGGCCCGACGGTCAGATCGACTTCCTTGCGGATATCGTCAAAGCTGTCGATTTTATTGCCGTTGATTGTCAAAATCCGGTCGTTCGGAATGATACCGGCTTTGGCTGCGGCCGAATTTTCAAAGACTTCGCCAACCACCGGCGGAAAATTGATTTTTCCCAAAAAGAAAAAGACACAGGCAAAAATCAAAACCGCAAACAAATAGTTGGATGCGGGACCGGCCAACGCGATAAGCAGTTTTTTTATCGGGCTCTGATACTGAAAAGCATACTTTTTGTCTTCCTCACTGAGCTCGGAAGCTTTTCCGTCACCTGTCGACGAAGCGTCCTCGTCACCCAGAAACTGACAATAGCCGCCTAACGGAACGGCGGAAATCTTCCAATAAGTTCCCTGTTTGTCCCGACGTCCCCACAATTCCTTGCCGAAGCCGACGGAAAAAACATCAACCTTAACCCCGGACATTCTTGCCGCCGCAAAATGCCCCAGCTCGTGCACAAAGACCAAAACGCCGAGAACGACGACAAACGGCACCACATAATAAATCGCATTAATCAGCCAATCCATCATTTCTCACCTGACTTCAAACAACATCAAACCGAACTTAAACCACAAAACCACCAGCGGCGCCGCAAAAATCAACCCGTCAACCCGGTCAAACACACCGCCGTGTCCCGGAATCAAATTGCTGGAATCCTTAATGCCGAGACTGCGTTTAATGTACGATTCGACCAAATCGCCGATTTGCGCAATTACAGCAATAACACCGCCGAAAACAGCATAAAACAGCGCATTGGCGTGCAGACTGAACACATGAGAGAAGGCAACGCTCGCAATAACCGAAAACATAACGCCGCCGATAAGCCCGGACCAGGTCTTGTTCGGACTGATTTTCGGCGCCAGCTTCGGCCCCTTGAGATTGCAGCCGACCACATAACCGCCGATATCAACGCACCAAACCATAATCAGAAACCACAGAGTCGTCACAAAACCGACCGTATTGAACAGCCAGATTAAGGAACCGATGCCGACGGAAATATACAAGACGCCCAGCGTCAGCAAATTCCGCCTTGCTTCACCCTTGGCCTTAAGCCATATCAGCAAAGCCGTACCCGCAACAACCGCCGCGATTGCCGCCGGACAGCCGAGCAAAACGGACGCGGATAAAGCCGTTGTATAAGCCGTGGCATAAAACGGCGCCTTTCCGTTGGGAACCATATGCGCCCATTCCCAGGAAAGCATCGCCCCGAAGACCAAAGCCAGAACATTAATCCACGGACTACCCGCATAAATAAGGGCAATTGTCAGGGGAGCAAGAACAACAGCCGTAGCCACACGCTTAAACAATGAACTTTTTTTAGGCTTTTCCATATCTTCTCTCCCTTGCATTAAAGTCTTTAATAATATCTTCAAGAATTTTCTTGTTAAAATCCGGCCACAACACATCGGTAAAGAAAAATTCCGCATAGGCAACCTGCCACAACAGATAATTGCTGATGCGCTGCTCACCGCTGGTGCGTATGACCAGATCCGGATCCGGCATGCCTTTGGTGTAGAGCATATCAGAAAACAACTTAACATCAACATCATTCAGCGAAATATCACCCTCTTTTACAAGAGCCGCCGTTTTTTTAACCGCGCTGACAATTTCCTGACGGGAACCGTAACTCAGCGCAATACACAGCGTCATACCCTCATTACGCAGGGTTTCCGCTTCTATTTCCGCCATTTTTTTAGAGATGTCGGCATCGAGCATATCCCGCTCGCCGATAAAACGGATACGAACGTTGTTTTCCTGAATTTCTTTCAAATCGCTGTGCAGATAATCGCGCAACAGTCCCATCAGAGTCTTGACCTCGTCTTCGCTCCGATTCCAATTCTCCGTAGAAAAAGCATACAGCGTCAGATATTTGATACCGAGTTCACCGGCCGCACGGGTAATTTCCTTGACAACTTCGGCGCCTTTTCTGTGCCCCATCGAGCGCGGCAGCCCGCGCTTGGTTGCCCAGCGTCCGTTGCCGTCCATAATAATGGCCAAATGCTGTAATTTGTTGTTTTCTTTAGTCAAAACCATAACCCTATTTTACTTCACAAGAAAAATAAAATCATTTTGGAGAGACAGACGGAACAATTTTTGGAAGAGGAAAAATTCCGACACATGGAAACATGAATTTTTCGAACTCCGGACAAAATCACTCCGAATTCCCTGCAAAACGGCTTTATACTTGCATAATGTCCTTTTCTTTTACGGCAAATGCTTCATCCATCTTTTTAATGGTTTCGTCGGTCAGCTTCTGAATTTCGTTTTCATATCTTTTTTCTTCGTCTTCCGAAATCTCGTTGTCCTTCTTCAGCTTTTTAATGCCGTCCAGCGCATCGCGGCGCACGTTGCGAACCGCAACCTTACCCTGCTCCGCATACTTGCCGGCAATTTTAACCAGTTCTTTGCGGCGTTCTTCGGAAAGCGGCGGAATTGGAATACGGATAAGCTGCCCGTCGGAAGCCGGATTAAGTCCGAGTTCCGATTCCCGCAAAGCTTTTTCAACGCTTTTTGCCAAACCTCTGTCCCAAACGCTGACCGACAGCGTGCGTGCATCGGGAACCGAAATAGTTCCGACCTGAGACAACGGCGTCATCGAGCCGTAAGCTTCGACCAGAATACCGTCCAACAAACTGGCATGGGCGCGTCCGGCGCGCAAACCGCCGAAATCGGACTTCAGCGATTCCAGACTTTTTTCCATGCGGGTTTTCGCGTCATTTTTTATGTCGTTGTAATCAGCCATTGTTTTATACCTCTTTCTTGATAATTGTAAATTTTCCGCAACCGCAGACAGCGTCGGCCAAAGCATTTTCGCCGTTCAGAGCAAAAACCACGATCGGAATATTGTTCTCGCGCGCCAAAGCCACCGCCGTCATGTCCATAACCTTCAACTGGCGGGAAATAACCTCGTCATACGTAATCTCGTCATATTTTCTGGCTTTGTCATTCTGCTTGGGATCGCTGTCATACACGCCGTCCACCTGCGTAGCCTTCAAAAGCGCATCACACTGCATTTCGGAAGCCCGCAATGCAGCACCCGTATCCGTCGTAAAGTAAGGATTTCCGGTTCCGCCGGCAAAAATGATAACCCGCCCCTTTTCCAGATGGCGCACGGCCCGGCGATAAATATAATTTTCGCAAACGGCCGGAATATGAATACCGGACATAACCCGCGCAGGCACACCGATCTTCTCCAATGCGCTCTGCACATAAAGAGCGTTCATAACCGTCGCCAGCATGCCAACCTGATCGGCCACCGTGCGGTTCATTCCCTTGGAAGCCTCCTTGGCTCCGCGGAAGATATTGCCGCCGCCGACGACCACACAAATTTCCGTACCGCCGTCATGCACGCTTTTAATCTGCCTGGCAAGCGCTTCGATAACATCGGCGGACATACCGAAACTCTTATCGCCCATCAGCCCTTCACCGGACAGTTTGAGCAGGATGCGTTTATATTTGGGATTCATCAATTCCTCGCGAATTAACTATATAGTCATCGGACATATTATCCGAATAATCTGCTTTGTCATCTATATTTTTGCACTTTTCGGCAAAAAAGTTATCCACGCCGGACAATTCACAAGCCGCCATTTAAAAATTGCAAAAAAAACGCTTTAAGTTTAAGAATAAACCGTATGTTAATTCAAATATCGGACATTTTATCATGACTGTTCATACCGTTTTGCTTCTTTGCGCCCTCGGCGGCTACCTGCTCGGCTCAATTCCTTTCGGCCTGGTTCTGACCCGCATGGCCGGTTACGGAGACATCCGCAAAATCGGCTCCGGCAACATCGGCGCCACCAACGTTCTGCGCACCGGCAACAAGACACTTGCGTTGCTGACCGTTATTCTTGACGCTTTCAAGGCCGGCTTTGCCGCCTGGCTGGCATATCGCTTTGTTCCCGCCGCCGATTATGTTTTCTTCGGCTTGTTTACCAAACTCAACGTTGTTGCGGCGCTGCTTGCCGGTACGGTCGGCGTCCTCGGCCACAACTTTCCTGTCTGGCTCGGCTTCAAAGGCGGCAAAGGCGTTGCCTCGGCATTCGGCTTCATTGTCGTCACCAACTGGCACATCGGACTGCTGGCTTTGGGAGTCTGGCTGGTCATGGCCTTTTTGTTCCGCTATTCTTCACTGGCCGCCCTTACCGCAGCGGTTTCGGTTCCGATCTTTTCATTTTTCATCGTCGAACCGGTTTACGCATTGTTTTACAGCTTCATCGCCGTATTGGTCATCATCCGCCATCATGCCAACATCCGGCGTCTGATTAAAGGTGAGGAAAGCAAAATAACTTTTAAGAAGAAATAGCCTTGGCCGCCACGGATACGGAAATTCTCGCCCGGCTCCGCCTGATTAAAACCGAAGGCATCGGACCGGTCACCTTTTACAAACTGCTGAAAACATACCGCAGTGCAAAAGAGGCTTTGCAATCTCTGCCGCCGAAATACCGCCCTGCTCCGCTGTCCGATGCCGAACGCGAACTTTCTCTGGCCAAAACAAAAGGCATTAAACTTATTGCTTTTGACAATCCCGAATATCCGCAAAAACTGCGTGAGATTGAAGATGCACCGCCTTTTCTGTGGGTTAAAGGCCGTACCGACATCCTCAACCTGACGCCGGCCGTTTCCGTCGTCGGCGCCCGCAACGCCTCAATTAACGGGCGCAAGCTGGCCTCCCGGATTGCCTACGACCTGACCAACGCCGGTGTTTTGATTGTTTCCGGCATGGCCAGAGGCATTGACGCAGCTTCCCATAAAGGCGCCATGTACGCCCTTGAACAAAAAGGCCCGACAATAGCCGTCCTCGGAACCGGTGCCGACGTTATCTATCCGGCCGAGAACCAATCCCTCTATGAACAAATTTCCATGCGGGGCGCCGTCATTTCCGAATTTCCGCTCGGCACCGAAGCCCAAAGTGGCAACTTTCCGCGTCGCAACCGTATAGTTTCGGCGCTTTCTGACGCCGTTCTTGTTGTCGAAGCCGGCATTCACTCCGGTTCGCTGATTACCGCCCGACTGGCATTGGAACAGGGACGCGACGTCTTTGCGGTTCCCGGTTCGCCGGTCGAGGCCAGGTCGGCAGGCCCCAACAAACTTATCCGCGACGGCGCCTTTCTGGCCGAAAACGCCGAAGATATCCTTTCCGTACTAAGCCTTGCCCGCCGCAAAAAAATCAAACCCCTGCCGAAAACCGGAACGGAAGATTTATTTGCAAAACCGCTTGACAAAGTCGAAAATAATGCCGATATTCCACAAAAGCCGGACTTACCGGGAAAAAAGCCCGAAGTCGTTGATTTTCTGACCGCGGAAGGCGTTTACGTCGATGAGATCATTCGCGCGTCGGGTTTGGATTCCGCCGAAGTTTCGCTTGAACTTCTGGAACTCGAGATGGCCGGCAGAATTGAACGCCAGGTCGGCAACAAAGTAGCGTTAATAAAGAGAGCAAAGAAAGACACAAAATGAAATTAGTCATCGTTGAGTCCCCTGCCAAAGCCAAAACCATCAACAAATATCTTGGTTCAGACTACAAAGTTCTGGCCAGCTTCGGACATATCCGCGACCTGCCGAGCAAAGACGGCTCCGTCAACCCCGATGACAACTTCGCCATGACCTGGGAATTAAGCCCCGGCGGCAAAAAACGCCTCAACGACATCATCACGGCGCTCAAAGACTGTGACACGATTATTCTCGCCTCCGACCCGGATAGAGAAGGAGAAGCCATCGCCTGGCATATTTTGGAAGAACTGACCGCCCGCAAAAAAATCAAAGACAAAAAAATTGAGCGCGTCGTTTTCCACGAAATTACCAAATCGGCCGTTACCGAAGCCATCAAAAACCCGCGCCAGATAGACAACAATCTGGTTTCCGCCTACATGGCCCGCCGCGCGCTCGATTACCTAGTCGGTTTCACGCTTTCGCCGGTACTGTGGCGCAAACTCCCCGGCTCCAAATCGGCCGGCCGCGTCCAATCGGTGGCGCTGCGCCTGATTTGCGACCGCGAAAACGAAATCGAAAAATTCAAACCCGAAGAATACTGGACGGTCGACGTCGACCTTATTACCAAAACGCAGGCGCTGATTCGCTCGCACCTGATAACCCTTGACGGCAAAAAGCTCGAAAAATTCGATCTGAACACCGAAGCAAAGGCCATGGACGCTAAGGCCAAAATCGAGGCACAGGAATTTCACATTTCCAATGTCGAGCGCAAAAAGGCCAACCGCTACCCGGCACCGCCGTTTACCACCTCCACGTTGCAGCAGGAAGCTGCCAGAAAGTTAAGGTTCAGCGCGAAGAAAACCATGCAGGTGGCTCAAAAACTGTATGAAGACGGTTTCATCACCTATATGCGTACCGATGCCGTCAACCTTTCCAAAGAAGCGATTGAGGCCTGCCGTGAAGTAATTGTCAAATATTTCGGCGAAGCTTACCTGCCCAAAACCGCCAAAGAATACAAAACCAAATCAAAGAACGCCCAGGAAGCACACGAGGCCATTCGTCCGGCACATGTAACGGATACGCCGAAAAAACTGGAAACCAGGCTCGATTCCGACGCGCACAAACTTTATGAACTCATCTGGAAACGTACGGTTGCCTGCCAGATGAATCCGGCCGTACTGGATAAGGTCGTCATCGATTCGGCCTCTGCCGACGAGAAAATCATTCTCCGCGCGACCGGACAGGTTATCGATTTTGACGGTTTTCTGAAACTTTATCAGGAAAGCAAAGACGATAGCGACGATGATGATGAAAACCGCATTCTGCCGAATGTCGAAAACGGCGAAAACGTAGACAAAGGCGACATTGTTCCCGAACAGCACTTTACTACGCCGCCGCCGCGTTTTACCGAAGCCAGCCTGGTCAAAAAGCTTGAAGAACTCGGCATCGGACGCCCGTCGACCTATGCCTCGATTATCGCCGTGCTTCAGGAACGTAAATACGTCCGTGTCGAAAAACTGCGCTTTATCCCCGAAGACCGCGGCCGCATTGTTACCGTTTTTCTCGAAAACTTCTTCAAAAAATACGTTGAATACGACTTTACCGCTCAGCTTGAAGAATATCTCGATGACGTTTCCGCCGGCGAAATGGAATGGAAAAAGCTCCTCGGCGGTTTCTGGATCAAATTCATCAAAAACATTGACGCAGTCAAACCCTTGCAAATCAGCGAGGTCATCGAGAAAATCGACGAAGTTCTTTCTTACCATCTTTTCCCGCCGCGCGAAGACGGTTCCGATCCGCGCACCTGTCCGGAATGCGGCAAAGGACGCCTGTCGGTCAAGCTCGGTAAATTCGGCGCTTTTCTGGGCTGTTCAAACTACCCCGAATGCAAATACACCAAACCGCTGACCGACGTCAAAGAAGAAGAAATGAACGACACACCCCGTCCGGCCAATCCGGAAGACAAAGAGCTCGGAGAGAAAAACGGCTTTAAGGTCTATCTCAAGAAAGGCCCTTACGGCTACTACGTCCAGCTCGGTGAAGATGCAACGGCCACCACCGAAAAACCCAAACGCACTTCTCTGCCGAAATTTTTAAAACCTGAAGAAGTTACTTTAGAACAGGCGTCTACTTTGTTGAGTTTGCCTAAACAACTCGGTAACGGCATTGAGGTCAACATCGGCAAATTCGGACAATATCTGAAACAGGGCGGCAAATCAAAATCCCTGACCGGCAGCGACAACATTTTCAACATCACACTGGAACGCGCCGAAGAAATCCTCAAGGGTGTCGCCGAGCGCCCCGCCGGCAAAGTTCTCGGACAACATCCCAAGGACAAAGCCGATATTACTTTAAATTCGGGGCGTTACGGACCTTACCTCAAGTGGGGCAGAAACAATTATGCCATTCCCAAAGAATATAAAGACAAAGACCTCACGCTTGAAGACGCCCTGAAAATCATCAGCACAAAAAAATAAGACCCGCGGGTCTTATTTTTTTTGTGAAACCGATTAACCGGCAAAATCATAATATTTTTTGACAACGGTACAATCTTTCTTAAATTTTTTCTCCTTAATTTCTCCGCCGTCAACAACATAACAATTCGTGCCCTCAACATACATATATTCATATTCGCGTCTCTGAACGTCATCAAAAAGCGAATGCCCCAAAAAATGGTTTTCCGCATCGACAATGCCAAGCATGTTCAAAATCGTCGGTGCCAACGCCAAAGACGTCGCTCCTTCCGCATCAACCTTCGACGGCTTCATTCCCGGTTTGTAAAAGACCAACGGAATCCGGTCGGCGAAAACTTCGCTTTGGGCATTAAAGGTTTTCCGGTAATCCGAACTCGGATATGTTGCATGATCCGCCGTAAAAACGATAATCGTATCTCTGGCCGAAGGAAGTTTTTCAAATTTTCTCAAAAATTCACCCAGCCAATAATCCTGATTATAAAATTTGTTCAAATAGCTGTTTGTTCCGTCCTCATATTTCAAATCGGAAGAATCCAACCCGAAATGCGATCCCAGAACATAAGTTGAAAGAAAAAACGGTTTTTCCTGCGCCGACAACGCTTCCAGTTCGCGCGACAAAATATCATAAAGCTTTCTGTCGGACAAATCTTCTTCATTATCGCTGACAACTTTCTGAAAACCGATATCCCGGATAAAATCATTAAAATAATGCGACTTCTCATGCGGCGAAACAAAAGCCGTAATATATCCCCGATTCCGTAAAATGCTTTCAAGCGTCTCTGCGGAATGAACTTCGTGCTGCTGATACATTTGCGCAACGGCGTTTTTCTTGCCGCCCAGATACAGGAAACCGGACATCAGTTGCCCTTTAATGCCGCGATACGTCGCCGCCGTGTGGTTATAATAATTGTCGACAGACAACCCCGAACGCAAAAGCCGAAAAGCATTCGGCGTCAGATTTTCGGAAAGCACCAGCGATGAAAGTCCCTCGGTAAAAATAAGCACAACATTGTTTCTGTAAGTGCTTTTGTCTTTCCAGCGATTGCCTACAGCCTCAAAAGCCCGATTCCGGCGAAAAGCCTCGCCGTCATCATACGCCGGAATGAAAAACGCCTGCTCATAGGCCTTCTTCATGGAACGAACCGCCGCATTAATCGGCAGCAAATCCTTACAAGACATCTCCAACAGCAAAAACAGCGACAAAAGAAGCCAAAACCGGGAAGCATATTTTGCACAAACCTTCTTGCCGAAACCGTAAAGCCAGATAAACCAGACAACGTACAATAACAGAAAACATATATTTTTAACCCCGATATCCAGTGCCGAATGAAGATTAAGAAGCGTCAGCGGTTCAATATACTTTCCCGTTTGAACAAGGTTAATCAACTGCATAATATGCAGCATTAAAATAAGATACCACAAAACCCGCTGATACCATCTTTGGCACCACATTCCCAGCAGCAGGATAACGGCTGCTTCAAAAAGCGTCCCCGGCAAAATGTCATAACTCACAAAAGACAAGCGCAACACTGCCGCAATAATAAATAACCGGCACCAAAACCATCCGGATGTTCTAAGTTTATTCAATGATATACCGCCCAATCTGTTGCAACAAAACTAACGATTGGACAAAAGTAAACCACATGCCAGATTTAATCAACAATTTTTGAACAATAATAAACAAAAAACCGGGAAATAAATCACTTCCCGGTTGTTTTCAATTAAAATGATTCTTTTTTTCCAGATATTTTTCCCGAAAAATTTTCCGATATTTTTTTACAAATATCAAATTACTCAAAAACTTTAATAATTTATCCATATACTTTTTTTGCAAACCTTTTAAATATGTTTGAGAAGTATACCAAACCAACTTAGTTTTTAATGCCAATTTCACATCTTCCAGACTTTCATCAAAAAGTTCCGTATTTCCTTGCCATTCAAAAACTCTTTCCTTTTGAAAACTAATCTTCACAACATTAGGAGTTAGCTGTGTCTTATCATAAGCAATCATTTTTTCCGGAAGATAAAAATACAATAAATCGAGTTTTTTAGAAAAAAAACGTTTCTGCAACAACGCAAATTGCCGGATAATTTCTTCATCACTAAAAAAATTATCTTCGGCTCCATAAACCATCAAAATCCTCTCTGCCTTGCTTATCCTGCTGTTAAGTTTCAAAATTCTACGCTTATATTTTTGCATCACTTCTTGATAACACTCATGGATACTTTTATCAGTAGCAAAATCATGAGCAGAATACATACCTGTAGCTAAATCATCAACTTCATCAAAGCGCGGTTGTTTTGAACGTAATCGTAAATTTTCCTCCAAAAAAAAATTTTGAAAATTGGAAGCAAATAATTCATCTACAAGAGAAATTCTTGGAACATAAATCCAATCGAAAGGAAATGATTCCAACTGCAATTTCCGACGACGCAAATTATACGAAATTTTACATCTTGAACCAATTGACAAAATCAAATCATACGTTTTTTTCATAAAAATTTATCTCCGATAAAATCGGAAAAATAATACTCTTTATCTAAAAAATGTCAAAGATTATTACCAAAAACATAAACGTTTAAATAAAAATATTGACACCAAAATATTTTGTTATAATTATATCAGAAAAGGAAAAAAAATTGATTAAACACTCATTACCACCCAATCCACGCGGACATAATCTGCCATCAAAAAAATCTTTAAAATACAGAATATACAATCAGATATGTAAAACGTTAACTTTCTGGATCTTTCCTCATGTTTTGCACAGACAAATCAAACGCAATTTGCGTTATCTTTTTGGCATTGACTTAAAGCCGGAAAGTTTTTCAGAAAGAAGAGTCTATAACAAAACACAACAACAATATCAGCTAAAATATGCAAAAACAGATTGCTTTGCTTACCGCATCGTTTCCCTGGGTTGTGACTGCATGAGCAGAACCATCCCAACGCTTTGGGGAATAAAACCGAGAAAAAAGCAGGGAGAAATCAGCTATCCGTTTGACCTCAGCAACAACCAGCTACAGGGCATTGTCAAAAACCTGCGTGAAGATTTTGCCAATTATTTTGAAACACTTCGGTTTAATGGAAAATATTGGACTATTCCACAAAGCGGAACAGTTTATTGCCATGATGAAGACTGCGGCCCGAAAGACAAAGAAAAAATCAAAACACGTTTTGAAATCCGCATCAACAACCTTCGTGAGGTTTTCAAAGATCCACGTCCAGTCATATTCATCAATCATTATAACAAAGCCCTGGACGGAACAGATGGAAACTTAGCTGCCGAATTATATAATGAGATGTATGAAATCATTAAACAAAAACGAAAAAATCTCCCTTTCTGTTTATTGGTCACAGATTATTCTCAAATTGTTCCAGCTAAAAAATTACATCCAGAAATAGTTTCTTTCATACCCGACTACCTGCCGGATTCTTATGTATGGAACTACCCAGAATATTACTATTCTACGGCAGGATTGCGTTTTGAAAAAGAGTTGCTGGACACAATAGAAGCGCAAATCGAGAAGATACAAAACAACAAGACATAAGTTTTGAGCAAAAATTTAGCAAAGCAATATCTCGCGTGATAACTCTCTAATCAAATCATACCCATCCCAAATCAACGAAAAATCCATGGATTTTCCTAAAGGAACAACTCGATCAACACCATTAGGAACAGATATATTCAGAAAATCTTTAATTTTTTCAGATACAGAACCATAATATGTTATAGTTTGACATTTTACTGAACAAAGAGGCAATATATCAGACAAAGCCGTAGCTTCGTATTCAAAGAAAAAACCGCTGTTATATTTAAAATCCATAAGATCCACATCTAAAGAGCTTACACGTATTCGCATAATCAAATTATCCTGAGTCGGAACAAGTTCAACCTTTTTACAAGAAGCAACCCTATAAAATGCCGCCAATTTTCCAACAGCCTGAACCGGAGACAATTCATATTTTTTCTTAACAACCTGATAAACAGCATTCCAAAAATATGATTGAGCATCACTAATATTTTTACCAAGCCAAACCAATATTCTCGGTGATGTGCATGCATTTTGATCTGTAAAAAAAGTATCGTTATAAAAATTTTCAGCCACACGCATAATATCAGCAGTATGCAAAACAGCATCTGCATCCAAAATAGCCACAGAATGCCTATCGGCAAAAGTAATTTCTTTCGCCTTTGGCGGCAACGGAGAGTTTCTGATATGAGCAATTGTTTCATCTCCTCCCCAAACAATTCTCGACAAACAAATTGAAGAAAAATAATCCGTAATTTCTTTTTTAGAGGGATATTTAACCATTATTATATACGGAATCATTTCAGGCATTTTCTGTAAAACCATTTTCACGGCCGAGCAAATAATCTGAACTTGTTCAAAATCTCTGGCTGGCAATCTGACTATATTTTTATTACCTGCCAATAGCCCTGCTGCAAAGCTAAACGCAAAATTAACAGGGACATTGGAAGGTGTGCTATGAAACGCAATTCCACGGCCAAAACACAAAGAACAATTTTTATATTTATCTCGCTCTTTCAAAAGAGCAGCTTTACGACACCAAAAAGCAAACGTCACGACATCGGAAAAAGACCTGCCGTTTTTTAAAAGAATCGATGACAACTCGCTCAAAAATTCAATAACCTGATTAGAAAAAATAGGCAAAGACGACACCGTCTGCATTTTTTCCAACGAAGACAAATCTCCAACCACAAATGTCAATTCACTAAAATCTTGCGGCATATGTATCGCTGCATCCTCTGATTTCTGCATTTTTCAATCTTCCCAATACTTTAAAATACTTACCCTTTCTCCCACAAGGACAATCATCTTCACCTAATAATACTCCTTCATCTTCTGTCAATAAAGAATGTCCGGGATAAGACTTTGGTAAAAAAGATACAACTTGAATAATTCCCCTTTCCCCGACAGAACAAACAGAGAAATCTTGAGGAGCTCTGAAAATAACATCAGAAAAATTTGATGCGTGAAGATGCCCGTACTCACATTGCATATAAATACATCCGGTCTGTTCCACCATGCCATAATAGTCATGAATATCATGCAAACCGCAAGCTTCTGTTAATCGGCGATTAAATTCCTGAGGTTCCACTGCCTCAGAAATCAGCTTTTTCCAACCTCCACCGTGAATCAATATTCCTCTAGAGAAATCAAACCTCTTTTTTAATTTTAACAGTTCTTTATAAAAATGCTGCCAAATCATAAAGGTAAAACCAAACAGTAATATTTTCTGCCCTTCATGCCTCTGTAAAAAATTTTCAATTGCCGAAATATCTATCTCCATTTGTTCATTAAGAGCATAAGTTCTATCGGCACCGAAAATAGAAAAGCCCAAAATACCCGCCCCTCTTGCCGAAAACATTAATCTGTTTTTTATAACCGAAGGGCTGTCTATAATCAACATTGGTAATCTCGAAAATCCCGTAAAAGAAGACACAATCTTTACCAACGCCTTTTGTTGTCGTACCGATGTTTCCTTATCCAGATAAATTTTTGATACGGCCTGCCCTGACGTTCCAGAAGAAGTCATTGTTTTAAAAATCTCTTCCTGTGGTATACTCCGTAATTCAAGATTTTTAAATAAACTAACGGGTAAAAAAGGCAAGTCCGTAAGTGTCTGAACTTTTTTTTCATCATAACCAACCCCTCGCAACATATTTTCATACATAGGACAATGTTGACAATGGTACCGTGTCAGTTGTTTTAATTCATCCGTCAAAACCTTTGTTTTTTCTTCTTTACAGCAAGAATACGGAGCCATTTCCCATAAATCAGCCAACGTTATCATAAAACCTCTCCAATTCACAATACATTGTCTTTCCGACTTCGTTTCTAGGAAGTTTCTCAAGATACCGCACATGAAAAGCCATCGGATTCAGCTTTGTTTTTTCTGCCAAATATTTCTTTATGTCAGAACAACAATCCCTATTATTTACAAAAACATACATAACATCGTCGACCCCTGTACAAGCACATTCAATATCAGGATACTTAGACTTAAGTAAACGTTCCGTTTCATCCAATCCAACTCTGTTACCATAAATTTTTAAAAACCTTTTTTTTCGACCAACAATGCTATAAATACCATCATCATCAAACTTTGCCATATCTCCGGTTAGCAATACCCCATGACGTTCATCACCCTTAATTAAGTCTGCACCATTTTCTGCATAACCAAGAGTAACATTATCTCCTTCATAAACTAACTCACCAACGACATTAGGAGATGTAATGACACCCCCATTATCATCAATCAACTTAAATTTTCCTCCGGGAATTGCCTGTCCCATACAACCACATTTTTTTAACGATATTTCAGGAGGAAGATATCCCATACGCGCAGTAGCCTCTGCCTGACCATACATAACAACAAACTTTTTACCTTCCTTTTCAGCATATTCCGCAAATTTTTGATGCAATTCAGGCAACAACTTTCCACCAGCTTGAGTCATCGTTCTCAAACTTGGTAATTTTCGTCTGAAAAACATCAGTTTATTGAGCATTTCATAAGTATAAGGAACTCCACCGAAAGAAGTAGCATGCTCTTTACTCAAAAAATCCCAAAAATCTCGTTGCATCAAAGTCTTATCCGTCAGCAACAAAGTTGCGCCAACCATCAAGTGGGAATTAATAATAGATAATCCGTAAGTATAATTCATCGGCAAAGTTGTAATAGGCCGCTCTGCCGCATCTAAATGCAAATACTCAACGATGGCACGCGTATTAGATTCCAAATTTTTATAACTCTGCCGGACAAATTTCGGAGATCCTGTCGAACCAGATGTTGTTAACAATAACGCCAATTCATCATACAATGGATATTCATGTCTATATGGTGTTTTGATTAAAGAATAATTACATTCAGCAAATATAATCTGCCCACTAAACTCCGATTTTCTTTCGTCAGGAACCCATAAATAATCAGGTTTATAAGTCAAAATAAAATGGGATATTAAATCATTGTCAATATGGTCGTCCAGCATAAGAGTTACTTTTCTGCCCTGCAAGCAAGCCACATAACCGACCAACGCCCCTAAACAATTAGAACTAAGATTAAAAACAAGACAGCGAGAAGGAATATTTTGCAACAGTGCATCACTCAAATGAGATAATTCCGCATAAGACACGGAATTAGAATTTTCTTCAATAACTGCTATATTTCTTTCAAAAGGTTTAAAATCCCACATTATAATGTATCCTTAAGAATTTTTTCTAATTTTTCTGATTTTCCATGACCGGGCAAAACCAGCAAATCGGGGTTTAGTGAGCCCAAAAGAGGAAGTGAAATATTTTTATAATCTTTTGTGTTTCCCCCTGGAAAACGTGTAATAACCGAATAATCTGCCAACAAACTATCACCGGTAAAAACGACTTCATCATTCATAACAATACAGCAACTTCCTTGCGAATGTCCTGGTATATGATAAAAAACAAAGTGTTCATTATGCCAATCATAATTTAAAGTTTTATCAAACACAATATCCGCATTACACTCATACTCTTTAACAGACTTCAGAAATTCTTGTTCCGTATGCGTATCGTTTTTTTCATCCTGAGCAGCCAATATAAATGCTATTAATATCGGGCGATTATTTCGTTTATCTGCAATAAATTCGGCACATTTTTGCTGGCAAATAAGCTGCTGGGAATATTTCTTTTTCAACGCAGGAATACCGCAAGTATGATCCGGATGCTCATGCGTCAACAAGACCTTAACTTCTTTAACCTGATTTTTATCAAGTAAAGCCATCATCTCCGAATTTTCATGCGGATCTATTACCAATGCCTCGTTTTCCTTAATCAGGACATACATATTAGCTTTGATTATAGGTGACACAAATTGAAAAACTGTACAATGCTTCAGAGAAAAACTCTGCATATTAACACACATCCTCAGCATAAATAAGTGTATCTGCAACAATGTTGCGATTTAATTTTTTTCCTACTAAGGAATCTATTTCACTAATAGGAATTCCACTACCCGGGCGTTTTGCCCCAAGATCATCACGCGTTAAGACATGCCCATTTTCCAAATCATGCAAAGCAATAACACTCCGACGCATTTTTTTCCTCTGGGCATACTCGGCTTCAGAAACGACACGTTGATAACTTCCCATAGCTTCATAAACATTATGACAATTTTTAATCAACTGCGCAAATTCATCTGGCTCAATGGCCATATTATTGTCCATACCCATTTTAGACTTGTCTAGCGTAAAATGCTTTTCAATCAATGCCGCACCAAGCGCCGTTGCGGCAGAAGCAATTTCCGTTCCCAATGTATGGTCAGAAAAACCAACCGGATAATCAGGAAAAGCTTCCCGCAACATTACAATATTGTTCAGGTGTATTGTCGAGACCGCCGCCGGGTAAATTGAGATACAATGTAATAAAATGATTTTTGAATTTCCTGCCTTTTCAATAATATCAACAGCCTTTTTGATTTCATCAAATTCAGCCATACCTGTGGAAAGAACAATGGGAACATTTTTTCTGGCAATATAGTGCAAATAATCATAATTATTGATATCCATTGATGCAATTTTAATATATGGAGCATTACATTTATCCAACAAAAAATCCACTTCTTCACAAGAATACGGTGTTGAAGAAAAAGCTATCCCTATCTGGCGACAATAATTAGCAATATCAAGCAATTGCATTTCAGAAAGCGAAAATTTTTGCACGATTCTTTTTGTTATCGGATTTGCATCATAATAAGTTTTTGAATATAAACTTTCTGCTGACCAAGATTGGAACTTAACACAATCACAACCAATCTCTTTTGCCTTGCTAACCATCTCTTTTGCCAACTCGACACTGCCGCCATGGCTGGAATTAATTTCAGCCACAATATATGGATCTGTAAAATTTGCTACATACGTATTATCACGCAAAACAACTTCTGTCATTTTCCCTCCTTATTGGTCAATAGGATTAATTACCATTTCTGATAAAAACAAATCTCTCGGCAGATATGGCGATTGATCTTCAAGTGGACGTTGAACAAATTTTCCACTTTTTGTTCTGGCATACGAGCTATGTAAATAAGTTTGATCTTCTATAGCACCAACTTCACAAATTACCGGTTGAGCTGTCTGCATTAATTTTTCAAGACCGATAAATAAATCTTTCGTTCCTGAAATATGAATATAATCCAAACCAAAACAATCAGCAACCTTAGAAAAATCTGGACATGAAAGCCCATCAGAACTATCATTTCCTATAGTTCTGGTTCTAAACAAATCCTTCTGTCTTTTACGAATAACGGCATAGCAATTATTATTTACAATAATAATTTTTAGTGGAAACTGATGGTATGCTATTGTTTGCAGTTCTTGCAAATTCATCATAACAGACCCATCGCCAATAACGGCGACAACAGGCCTTTTATTAGCCAAATAAGCGCCATAACTTGCCGGAAGAGCAAACCCCATACATCCCTGCATGGCTGGTTGCACACATTTTTGTCCCCGTTGAAAAACAATTGTTGTTGGCATAAGCAATTCTTCCAAACCGGCATCACAGACTAAAATAGCATCTTCTGGCAAGAGTTTAGATAGATTTTCAGCCAGAAAATATAAATCAACTTTTTCAGAATGTTTTCTTTCTTCTTCACAAAGCGGAAAAATATTTTTCCAATGCAGACATTTTTCGACCCACTTCGAATTAACCGAAAAATCCGCCTGTTCTAAAATACGGTCTAAAATCTCTGATAAATTTCCGATAACAACGAAATCAATATTTACGGTATTTTTTTTCGTTTCCGCATCATCAACATCAATAACTGCAATTTGAGCCTCTCTGGCAAATTTGCTTTTATCATTACCAACGGTCATTGTTGAGAGTTTGCAACCAACTGTCAAAACAAAATCCGAATTTTGTATAGTCATGTTTGCACTTCGGTTAGCCCCCATGGCACCGACACATCCGCAAGCATATTTTTGTGAATATGGATAAATATCAACGGCAGAATTTTCATAAACAGTAGGAATATGTAGTTTTTCAACCAATTTAAACACCTTCCCGCCTACCTCGCCTACAGCCGAACCAAGAAGCAAAACCGGTCGTTTGGCATTTTTTAATTTTTCAATAATTACTTCTAAAACCTGCTTATCAATATTTTGGTTAGTTACAGGCGGATTAAATCGCTGCAATTTTTCCTCTTCAATCCGCATATTCTGAATATCCAAAGGCACATCAATCCAAACCGGCCCTTTTCGCCCCTCTAACATCAGATAAAAAGCCTTATCCAGCTCAAAAGCAATATCTTCCGGATTTTCAATCATAACCGCATACTTCGTAATTGATGACACAATTTTAACGATATCTGCTTCTTGCTGCCCAAAAGTCCTGACGGAAATATGCGTATGCCGAACCGTTTCAGCCAAAGTATTTTGCCCGGAAATAAAGACACAGGGGACTTCATCTTGCCAGGCACATAAAACACCTGTCAAAGCATTAGTTCCCGCACAACCCGTTGAAACCATACAAGCTCCGGGAAGTCCCGAAGCCTGAGCATAAGCCATTGCAGCAAAAGCGCCTGCTTGTTCATGATGCACGGAAACACAATGTAACTTCTCAGATTTTGCCGCAGCATCAGAAAGATAAAGCATTCCACGCCCCGTAACAAAGAATAATTCTTTAGTCCCCAAATCTGCAATTCTTTGCATAATATAGTCGGCAACGCGTATCATAATCTTTCTTCCTAACTATTTTTAGGCATAAATTGTGTCATAATATCAGGAATTGCAACAGTCAAAGAAAGTTGACAAGCAACTTCCCCATTCACATAACCCACAACATTTCCTTTGGCCAAACCAAAACGAAAAGATGTTAACTCAGCTTGAATATCAACTCTGTTTCCTGGAACAATTTTTTTCTTAAAACGAGCACCATCAACAGAGATAAAACCTGTTTTTTTTCCTTTATTTTCAGGTATTGTCAAAAATGTCATAAGAAAGACTTGTGTCATCATCTCAATCTGAATAAATCCAGGAACATTGGGTTCATCAGCAAAATGAGCGGGAAAAAACCATTCATTAAATGTAAAATTCTTAAACCCTTTGGCAGATTTCCCGGGAACAGCCTCCTCAATACAATCAACAAAAAAACATGGATACCTATTTTGTTGATATTTTTGAATCTCTATCGGATCAAGATTTTTCAAAACAATCTCTTGGTTCATAAAAAATCCTTACATTTCAATATTATATTTTCTCAAAATCTCTTGTCCTTTTTCAAAGCTGGACAAATCAACAATATCATCAGCATCAAGCATAATACCGAAAGCTTCTTCCAAAGCGGCAATCAATCCCATATGTCCAACAGAATCCCAAGCTTCAATATCCTGATATTTTAACCCTTTTGTTTTTGCATCATCAATCTCAAAGGTTGATGTAAATGCATTAATATATTTCTCTAAATTAGTCATTTTTCCTCTCCACAATTAATTATCTTCATTTTTCAAGTAAGCGGCCCACATGTTTATCAAATCTTCTCTTGTTGCAAGATTTTCAGGCGTTTTAAGCAGCCTACATCCACCGTTATATGCCTTAGAAAAATCAAGAATACAACTAGCTACAGATAACCCCACGCCGAAAGAAACAAAAAGAATATCTTTGATGTCCTTTTCTGCCATCATATCACAGAAATTAACCAAAACCGATGTTCCACCACAATTTCCATATTTTGTAAATGTTTCTGATGACGCTTTTTCTGCAGGCAGATTTGCATGATTAATCACAGTTCGAACAATTTGCCCGTTAGCTTGATGAATAGCAAAAAAATCAATGTCATCATAGGACTTTTTTGCATAATCCAAAACGCTATTTATACTTACCGGAGCATTTTCAACCGCGAACTTAAAAATATCACCGCCTCGCATAATTGAATCCCAAAAATGATGAATATTTCCTTCAGAATCAACTATTTCGCTGTCAATAATATCTTTTCTTATCGGGAACCGAAAGCCACCCGCTGGTGTTGTAATCTTTTTCCAATCTTTTCCCATGCTCTGTAAATGGAAATATGATGCGATTTCTTCCTTGCTTTCCTCAACCAAGATAGCCGCACCGGCATCACCAAACAACATATTGGAATGCCGATTCCGAATATCTGTAATCAAACTGCTTGTTGACCCCTCAAGCACCAAACACTTTTTTGAAGCTCCGCTTTCTACCAAAGAATGAGCAAGCCACAAAGCATAAACCGCATCCGTACAGCCCAAACCACAAGTATCAAAACACGCACACTCTTCTGACAAGCCCAAATTTCCCTGAATAATACAAGCATCCGAATTTCCCAAATAATCATGGTTAATAGACGTCATAATCAAAGTATCAATTTCTTGTTTATCAAGCCCCATCTCATCAATCAAAATTCTGGCTGCTTGTTCGCATAAATCAGATGCTGTCATACCTTCCGGCACAATATGTCTAGTTCCCAAACCAAGAATTTTTTTATTACGTTTCAGCTTATTGGCATCATGATGATAAAAAGCAATTTCATCATCAATATTAATATGTCTTTCTGGCAACACACAAACAATTCCTGAAACTTGAGCCCTTTTAAAATGAGATAAAGACATATTATAAAACCTCACCACTATCTATGATATAGTTTTGTCCAGATATAAATTTTGCAGCATCTGATAATAAAAATACAATCATATCAGCAACATCTTTAGGCTCTCCCCAGCCAAAAGGATAAATATTTTTTTGCATATCCTCAGTCATTCCCGTCAATTGAGAAAACTCGTCTAAAGTCATAGGCGTTTTTATCATTGATGGAAGCACACAATTCATTCTAATACCTTGAGAAGATACTTCCTTTGCTATGGCTTTTACAGAAGCACAAAGGCCAGCCTTAGTACCGGAATACACAGATTGCCCTCTCGTACACGTTTTCGCATCTATAGATGAAACATAAACACAAGAACACCCGGTGCCAATATTATTTCTCCTGTCAATAAGACCTTTAGTCATCAAAATTGGAGCAAAATAATTAATATCAAATACCCTTTTTATTTTTTCAAAATCTAACACTTGCAAAGGATAGATTCCTGTAATCCCAGCACAATATGCCATACCGGAAAACTTTCCGTATTTTTCTTTTAAAGATTTAACATAAACTGGTAATCCATCGATATCCTCAGCTAAATCTTTCTGTTCCAGAAACATATTCTCAGGATGTTTAGCCTTTTGTTTTAAGCCATTAAGCCTTGCTCCATTACGACCAAGAGCAATAACACTTGCTCCCAACTCATTCAAAAGTAAAGCAACTTCTCTGCCAATTCCTGAAGAAGCTCCCGTAACAATAAATTTTTGTTCTGAAGAAAATGAAATCATTTACAATCCGGCCTTCTGTGCTATATCACCGATTGTTTTTACATTTTTATAATCTTTCATTGTTGTTTTAACTCCAAAATCTTTATCCAAAAAAGCCATTGTTGCCATAACAGACAAAGAATCCCACTCTGCCAAATCATCCAAAACAGTATCTAATTTCAACTCTTCTTCAGTTTGCAAAACATCTTGCATCTTACTTAAAAATTCTTCATTGGTCATTATTCTTCTCCTTTAAAATAGTTTATCCAATGTTTGATTTGTTCTTCTCTCGTCGGTCTGTCTTTGGGGGGAATATAAGTAGATATACCTCCATTATACATCCCGCTTAAATCAACGGCAGCTGCGCCCCAAGATAACCCTACACCAAAGGCGCATAAAACAACCTTTTTCAATGGCTTTTGTTGATCACAAACAACCGTGACCACCGAATTTGTTGAGCTGTTTGCATATTTGCTAAATACGTCTACAGGTGTTTTTTCTTCCGGAATTTTAGACATTGCAATAATATTTTCTACAATTTGTTTATTTGCTTGATGAATAGCATACAAATCAACATCATCCTTAGCCCATCCGGAAACATCTAAAATTTCGTTAATCAACTTAGGAGCAACATCCATCGTAAAATTAAAAACATCAGCCCCTTTCATCAAAGATAAATTAGCACGCCACTTATTTCCATTTTCATCAGTTTCTTCAATATCAAAAGAAGCCTTGTCAAACGGCAACCTCATTCCGCCAAAAGGAACGACCAGTTTATCCCAGCCTCCACCGTCGCTTCCGTTAACAAAATAAGATAATCTCTCTTCTGAAGTATATTCCAAAATCGTCGCCGAAGCTCCGTCGCTAAAGATTTGAGCCTTTTTTCTATCCTTTTGATCCGTTGCTCGAGCAGGAACATCTCCTGCCAAAAGCAAACATTTTTTAAAAAAACCACTTTGCATCAAAGCACTGGCAAGCCAAAGTCCATAGGGATATCCGGAGCAACCTAAAACAATAGGCAACGTTGCACAAGATTTCTTTAAGCCTAAGCGACCATGCGCAATACAAGCATCATTCGGCTCCCTAAAATCAGGCTTCTGGTTCACAAAAATCAAAATATCTATATCATTTTTATCTATAGACATTTCCTCAAATAACTTTTCAGCCGCATCCACAGCCAAATCCGTAACGGTTGTTAGTTCATCGGCCAGATAACGCCGACCATAACCAACCATTTTTTTTGCTCTTTCCAACTTTTTAGGATTATTGCCAAAAAATTCCAGTTCATCATCAATATCAACATAATTTTCCGGAATTACGGTTTTAACACCGCTTATTTTAACATGATTAAAAGATGATACTGTCATTTTTGATCCTAACAAAATTTCTTTCTCAATACATAAGTTTGCTTTGTAAGCTTATACCCAAAAAACATATAAACATCAAGCACTGACTGATTGTTTGAGGAAATATCCGTTTCCACGCTATTCACAAACCTTTTATAATAACAAAGACCATTATCCCATGCCGGAAGACCATATCCCTCTTTTTGATATTTTTCAAAAATACCGCCTAACAATGCGTCTATAACTTTTTTATCTTCATCCCATAGTTCAAGACTATATGCAATTACATCTTCACGATCTTTAACAATAAACAAACGGGCATTCGGCCTCTCTACCAAATCCAGCATCCAGTTTTTATATCTTGTGCAAGACGTCCCATAAGGCAACAACGGATCAAGATAAATTCTGTCCGTCGTAAACATCTCCGGCGTAACCATATCGACAATCTCCTGCCATTTTTCTTTAGTCTTTTCAACTTCAACACGTTCAAGTTGACCGACATAAGGCAACAAAATTTCCGGCGTCTTATAATCAGACAAGTCTTTTTTCAAATGATATTGAGTCTCCATAAAACGAAACCCTTCATCTTCCAGCGCATGCAGAACATCAAGATGTCCGACCGGCATTTTTACGGTAACATAAGCGCCGGAAAAATCTTGTTGTTTTAACTCATTCAATACTTCAGGAAAATTTTTCAAATCTTTTCGTTCTATAGTTACCTCATAGGCATCACAACCTAAATTACGATTTTCCCAAGTTGCTTTAATAATTTTCATAACGCCGTCCTCAACTAACTTTCCAAAAACTTCTCCCATAAACTGACCAAATAATCTTCTTCAAAATATTTTCTGACTTCTTGCTGATTTTTCGTTTTTTCTAAATATTTACCCAATTCTGCAAAAGATAAATTTTCTATATCTTCACTATTATAAATTTTGATTCCTTCTTCATTAAAATATTTATTGGTTGAAACATCCCTTTTCACAAAAACTTTCACACCTAAATACAATGATGCTACCAAATTACCAACGCCTTGCTGCCGATTCTGATTCAAGATAAGAACATCATTCTGAGCTAAATGCTGCGCAAAATCAAAAGAAGACATATATTTATCAACATACTCAAACTTATCACCGAAAATACTTTTTCCGGTCTCAATAATTTGTTCTCTAAAATCTAATTGTCCATAAGATAAAATAGTTACAACTTTAATTTTCTCATCCTTAAATTTTGCCAAAACTTGCAACATATCCAAAGTTGATTGATCACAAGAATTATTAATTTGAATCTGTAAATAATCTTTTTTAATTTTTTGTGTTTTATCCAAAACATCCGTTGAAACCGGAAAAATCGCAAACAACCGATGAAACTTTTGCGGACTTAAATTATACTTTTGACAAGCATAATCTCTGTCAAACCCACACATATAGCCACAAAAATTTTTCCGAACAAAATCATTTTTCTTGTTTCTCGGAGCATTATATAAATCCATACCCCAAATTCCCCAATAAGACTTTTCCCTAAGTAGCTTTTTATGCTTATAAAAATAATTAACCGTTCCCCCTATTAAGGAGTGCGAAATCAGCTTTTTTATATTTTTTTTATTAAGCTCCACTTCATCCAAAGATTTTATCTCAATAACATTACTTCCTTCGGGAAAAGGCATATTACCAAAATCTCGCTTACACAAAAAAAGATGCTCTTCAGGTTTAAAATGCTTGTTCATAAAAGCAACAAAAGGCTTATTAAACTTGTCATTATTCATAATATGAACATATTTACACGTATCCAATTGCGGTATATTTTTTAATCGGGCTTTTAATTCCATACTAAAAAACTTTTGCCCGAACAAATAGAAACTGACACGTTTTTTACCGTCTTTTTTTTCTTCAATACTTACCTTAAAAATAGAGGGTAACTTAACCATTTTTACCTGCAAAACCTTAATACATTTGAAATAACCATATCAATCTGTGCTTCCGTCATATCAAAATACAACGGCAAGCGTACCAAAGTTTCGGAAATTCTGTTCGTCACTTTTAAATCGCCGCACGTACGGCAATATTTTTTCCCGGCCGGCGCCGAATGCAGCGGAACATAATGAAACGGCGTAAGAATTTCGTTGTTTTTCATTTCGGCAATGAAATTGGTTCTGGCCGCCAGGTCATTAAACAACAAATAAAACATATGCGCATTATTGGTCGCGTATTCGGGAATAATCGGACGGCGAATTTTTCCCTCTTTCTCCAGCTCTGCAAAAGCCTCATAATATCTGTTCCAGATATATTTCCGCTTTGCCTGCACCTGCGCCGCTTCCTCCAACACGGAATACAGATAAGCAGCAACAATGTCACTCGGCAGATAAGAAGAACCTTTGTCTACCCAGGTATATTTGTCGACCTGTCCCCTGAAAAATTTACTTCGGTTAGTTCCTTTTTCCCTGACAATTTCAGCTCTTTCCGACAACTCTTCACTGTTTGTGACAAACAAACCGCCTTCGCCGGACATAACATTCTTCGTTTCATGGAAAGAAAGGCACCCCATATCTCCGATAGTCCCCAAAGGCCTTTCTTTATAAAAAGAATCAAAAGCCTGCGCGGCATCTTCAATAACCAGCAGATTATGCCGCCGGGCAATATCCATAATAACATCCATATCACAGGCAACCCCGGCATAATGAACCGGCACAATAGCCTTTGTTTTGGACGTAATAGCCTCTTCTATCTTCGTCTCGTCAAGATTTTGCGTATCGGAACGAATATCGACAAAAACGGGGACGGCGCCCTGTAAAACAAACGCGTTCGCCGTTGAGCAAAAAGTATAAGAAGGCATAATCACTTCATCGCCGGGCTGCACAGACAAAAGAGCCGACATTTCCAAAGCGGCCGTACCGGAGTGAACCAAAAGAGCCTGCCGAACCTGCAGCTTGTTTCTAAACCATTCATGACATAACTTTGAATACTTTCCGTCACCGGACACATGTCCCGAAGCTAACACTTCAGCAATATATTCCGTCGTTTTTGAAGTATAAAGAGGAATATTAAAACCAATCATAACAGCCCTAACCTGCCTTATAACATTTTATTCTAAAACCACATACCGAAAGAACAACTTAAACAAAAATTTTCTGGACCCATATAAACTCTTGCTTGTTAAAATAACAGATAAACGAAAAAAGAGCAGGCGTCAACAAAAATAATAAAATCTTAAATCTATCAACAGAACAGTTAGTCAAACAATCATAAAAGACCCACACGTAAAACGTGGGGTTCTTCATATGCGGGTATAACCCTAAAGGTACCAGCGAACGCCTTAAGGGCATAAGACGGTATGATGGGGCGAAAGTTACTTGCTACCCGTAAACGGGTCAAAATCCATAGTTAACTGACTTTGCTCCGCGTCTTCTTTTAGTTGATCTCTATATACCCTGTTATCTTTTGAGTATTCTTCCCTGTGGTATCAACATAGTACCCCTTACACCAAAATTCTCTGTTGCGATATCGAAATTTTGCATTTTTCCACCTTTCACACATCGTGAGACCACTTTTACCTTTGAGATATCCCATGATGGAACTTACAGAATACTTCGGGGTACCAAATTATCTTTTCATATCATAAAAACTATTTATCAAAACAAGGCAACTCCGTAAACTTTCTAGCTTTTCTTTTTTAACTTAAAAGGAATTCCCAAAACAGAATAGTATATTTTTTTGTTTTTTTCTTTCTTTTTAAAAATAGTAAGACCGCAAAACTTAACTTTTTTAACCTTCGTTAAGGTTTTCTGCTTTTGTAAACTCAAATCTTTTTGGATAGAATTATATAAATCTTTGTGCTGAACAATTTCTCTTTTACGCAAAGCTTCTTGGTAGAAAGATAAAAAATCATTATTTTCGCTATTAATACCAAATTTTTTAAATCTAGCAAATTCCAGATTTAATTTTTTATCTTTAATACGCTGTGACAAAATCAAATCTTCCAAGGTATTCTCTTCAACAAGGAAACACTTTTTCACTTCATTAAAAACTCTTTGTCCCAAAACAGATCTAATAATAATACTATTAGCACCCTCACTATCCATACATTTCTCAATATAATTATCACCTATGGATATATCGGCATTTCTATTCAACTTATCTAAACAATATAGACACCTCTCCAGAATAAAATAATCTTTAACTTCCATACGAGACGTATTAGGTAAATCAACAAAGCTTCCGTCATCATATTCAATACGTACATTTCCGGGCCAACCACCTGCTCTCTTATCTTTAAAAAATAACTGCGAAATATTTTTCCCAATACTTACCGGGTGTTGCCTAAAATACTCAACGACACCATAATTCATTGTTTTATCGCAAAACAAACCCAAGAATAAATAATTTTCTCTTTTAAGCTTTTTTAATTTAATAAAATTCAAAATTCCGTTAAGAGCACAACCAGTGGCAACAATAATAATTTTTTTATCCGGATTCCGAAACATATATTCACAGGTTTGCGCATGAGAAACAGTTAAATAACGGCTTTTCTGAGATTGAGAAAAATCACTATTTTTATCAAAAATTTGCGTTTCAAGTTGTACATCATAATCATACCCTTTAAGCAAAAACGCAAAATCATACATACTTTTATTTAAAAGCTCCTGAACAACCTTTGTAACAAAACCTCCACTCGCTGAATTTTTCAGAACAGTTTTATCAGATGATTTAACAGAAAAAACATTCAACACCTTGCCTGCCATAATCTGTTCAAAATTTTCAGATAAATCAAAATCAAACATTTTTGTACTTGAACAGACATTCAAACAAATTCCACAATTGACACAATCATCAGAAATCTCTGGACAAAAATTAAAACCATCTTTTTTCATGGAAATACATTTTCGCGGACAAGCTGCCAAACAAACCCCGCATTGCACACACAAATTATCTTGTTTAATGCGATTAACATTATTCATTATCCAAATAACTCCATAATAAATTAAAACAACTGTTTTTTTGTATCTGCAAAACAGCCTCTTTAATTTTACTTTTCTCTATATCCCTATTTTTCAACAAATCTTCCAACTTTGCCAAAAACTCATGCGCTTCAATTTTTTTACGAGCATCGAACATATAATTTTCCTGCTTTAACTTGGAAGTCAATTCCGCATATTTTACAGCCCAACCTATAACCATACATGGAATATATTTTTTATACGCATGCACAATAGAATGAAATCTTGAGGATATTAACAAATCAAAACTATCCAATAAGTTTGCAAAATCAATACAATTCAAATATTCATCAATAAACACAACATCATCATTATCCGCATAAAAAGATTTTATCTTTCGACAAATTTCAACATCACTCAAATCATAGTAAGAAATATAAACTTTATACCCCTTCTGCAATAAAAGCATTATAGCTTGATTATAATTATCATACAAATTATCAATATCTACACGCTCAAAAACCCTAATATTAGGAATAATTAGAACTCTTTTCTCCCCTTCTGTAAAAGCAATGCTTTTGCTTTTAAGATTTCTATAAATTCCTTGATATGGCTTCGCTGATTCTAATACTATATCACTAGATTTCACAATGTTTTTTAAATTATAAGAACATAATAAATCATACCCATCAACTTCTCTACAAAAAATCATATCAACTTTAGACAAAGCATTAATCAAATCACCCTCTTTTTTCGCAAAACCAAATGGTCCAAAGGATTGTGGCAACAAAAATATTTTTTTATGATTTTTATATGCAAACTCAATCGTTTCCAGAAGTCTCTTGTCCGGCATGTCCCCCCACTGAGAAGAAATTGCATACCCGCTGATATCTAAAATAACATCACAATTTTTACACTTATATAATAGAGGATACTTATTCTTTTTGTACCTGAAAATTGGATAAAACATATTTTTAAGTCTATACAAAAAGAATCTAAACGGACTCAACAAAATTTTTCGACATTTTCCATTTTCCTGAAAAATTGTAATATTATCAAAATCTTCTTCTTTAACTCTATCAAACCCATGAAGACAAAGTACAGTAATATCCGCATCAGGATCTTTTCTTCTTAACTCCGTAATAACAGTATAAAGCATTGACTCTGCGCCTTTATTTCCAAAACCAGCGCCAGTTATAACATATTTTCTCATTGGATAAACCTTTTCAAATAGTCCTTCACAATTTCAAATGGATATAAGTCTACTACAGATTATACAAAAAATTCTAAATATCAATAGATTTTAAGTTATGTGAAAAAGAAACCCCCGCGTAAAACGCGGGGTTCTTCATATGCGGCTGTAAGCCTTTAGCACTGGCATCCCCTAAACG
>CALXTV010000012.1 GCA_944391505.1 uncultured Alphaproteobacteria bacterium
TTCGTGAACAAAACAATTTTCATGTACCTCAACTGTACGCTGGAAAATTATTTTTTCTTAAATCTTATTATCTGACTTGCCAAACAGGTTTTTGTAAAAGAGCGGCCATCTAATACGGATTTTGCAAACAAAACAATTTTCTATGGTGGACAGGCGGGATAATTCCGTTGCTTTTCGAAAAGCGGTTGGTAAAATGTCGCTATCTTTGGATTAAATATAAGGACTGAAAATGAAAGTAGCGATTATTGGAACCGGTTATGTCGGTCTGCCGACCGGAATTGGTCTTGCAGAACTCGGAAATACCGTTGTTTGTGTTGATAAAATTGCCGAGAAGGTGGAATCCCTATCGGCCGGCAGAGCAACGATTTATGAAGACGGTATGGAAGAGTTGTTTCAGAAACACCTGAAAAGCGGCGCGTTGTCTTTTACGCTGGATATGTCGAAAGCGGTCAGCGGTGCCGATGTGGTTATGCTGGCGGTCGGCACGCCGCCGCATCCGGTTACCAAAGAGGCCGATTTGAAATATATTTATGCCGCGGCGGAAGAATTGGCCGCTTATCTGGACGGGTATACGGTTGTCGCTACCAAATCGACGGTGCCGGTTGGAACCGGTGACGAAGTTGAGGCAATTATCCGCAAAGTTAATCCGTCGGCCGATTTCGACGTCGTTTCGCTGCCGGAATTTCTGCGCGAGGGTTTTGCCGTGCATGACTTTTTTCACCCGGACCGGATTGTCATCGGTGCCGACAGTGACAAGGCTCGTCAGGTTTTGTTAAAGCTTTATGCGCCGTTTGAGGGCAAGACCGAATTTTTGCTGGTTAACCGCAAATCTTCCGAAACCATCAAATATGCGTCGAACGCCTTTTTGGCGATGAAAATTCATTATATTAACGAAATGGCCGACTTTTGCGAGAAGGCCGGTGCGGATATCCGTGAAGTTGCCCGGGGTATGGGGCTTGATTCGCGTATCGGGCGGAAGTTTTTGAATCCGGGGCCGGGATACGGCGGTTCGTGCTTCCCGAAAGACACCAATGCCATGGCGCAGATGGGACGTAAGTATGGTGCGCATTTGAATCTGATTGAAACGACGATTGCCAAAAACGACGAGCGGAAAGTCAATATGGGCAAACGGGTTATTGCTGCGCTGAACGGCAGCCGCGATGGTCGGATTGCCATATGGGGACTGGCGTTTAAAGGCGGTACGGATGATTGCCGCGAATCGCCGGCAATGGAGATTTTGAACGAAATTCTCAAACATTCGGAAAATGTATCGGTTTACGACCCGAAAGCGATGGAAAATGCCCGCAAACTGCTCGGCAATAAGGTTGTCTATGCGCCGGATGCTTATGAGGCTTGCCGCGGTGCCGATGTTTTGGTTATTCTGACCGAATGGGAAGATTTTAAAGCCGCGGATTTAAACCGGGTTCGCAGTATGATGAAAACGCATAAAATTTTGGATTTGCGCAATATGCTTGATGCCGAAACGGTTAAGGCCGCAGGGTTCGACTATTCCTGCATCGGAATGAAGTGAGAGGGGAAAATGGTTAAGGTTTTGGTGGCCGGGGGTGCCGGATACATCGGCAGTCATGTCGTCAAGGCATTGCTGCAGAACGGACACCGGGTTACGGTTTATGACAATTTGTCCAGCGGTCAGCGGATTAATCTGTTTCCGGAGGCTGCTTTTGTTGAAGGCGACATTCTTGATTTTGCAACATTGGACAAGGCAATGGCCGGACAAGATGCGGTGGTGCATCTGGCTGCAAAAAAAGCGGTCGGCGAATCGATGGAGAAACCGGAACTTTATGCGGAAAACAATATTACCGGTTCTTTGAACATCATGAAGGCAATGCTGAAAAACGGCGTGGAAAATATGGTTTTTTCTTCGTCGGCAGCGGTTTACGGAATGCCGGAATATTTGCCCATTGACGAAAAACACCCGCTTAATCCGATTAATTTTTACGGTTATACGAAATATGATATTGAGAAATATATGGAATGGTACAGCCGTCTTAAATCTTTTCGCTATATGGCGCTGCGCTACTTTAACGCCGTCGGTTATGATGCGGAAGGAAGCATACGGGGCAGGGAAATCGGTTCGCAAAATCTGTTGCCGATTATTATGGATACGGCGGCCGGCCGGCGGGAAAAGTTTTCGGTGTTCGGAACGGATTATGATACACGCGACGGCACCTGTATAAGGGATTATATCCATGTGACGGATTTGGCGCGGGCACACGTGCTGGCGATTGATTATCTGCTTCGCGGCGGCCGTTCGGCCAGTCTGAATTTGGGAACGGGAAAAGGCACAACGGTTAAAGAGATTGTTGCCGCAGCCGAAAAGGTAACCGGCAGGAAACTGAACGTCGAATATGCGGGGCGGCGTGCCGGAGATCCGGCCGTATTGACGGCTTCATCGGCAGAGGCCGAAAAATTGCTCGGCTGGCAGCCTGAATACACCGATATTGAGGAAATTATCCGAACCATGTGGCAGTTGGAGCAGTAGACAAGTGGCCGGCCATTGACAGCAACGACCGGCCTTCTTTTATCCTTTGGGGTATTTTTGTTTTACGGCCAGACAAAGGCTGTAATAATTTTGCAGTTGTGTTTCGCCCGCCGTGGCCATTGTCTCGTCTTTTGAGTTGATTTTGACAACGGCGTCGAGATATTCTCTGAAGTCGGGATATTCGGCAGCGCGTTTTTCGCGATATCCCGGTTCTTCATAAGTTTCGGTATAAGCCGCGGTTATTTGTTCCGGGGTTTCGACATAATATTTTCGCGGCATTTTCATTTCGGCCGGGGTTGTGGTTTCAACAACCGGTTTATAGCCGTCGGCCAGAAGCATGGCTGCGTTGCTTTCCAAGTGATAGTTCTGATATATGATACCGTTTTTGCAAAGGTTTGCCGGTGCCGGTGTCAAAACACCGTCGATGAGTTTCGCATACATAAGTTTCTCCTTGTTTATGGTTTGGGTTTCAGATATTGAATTTTTAGTTCGCCGTATTTGCCGTAGCCTCCGTTGCTGTCCCATTGTTTGCCGCCTGCGCCGCCGGCTCCGGGAGCGGACGCGCAGCGTTCGGCAAAACTTCCGCCGGCAATGCCTGCGCCGGACTTGGTCAGAACGGAATCCGCTCCGCCCCGGGTACCGCTTCCGCCGGTGGTTTTGTTGCCCGGGTTTCCGTCGGATTTAACCTGATAGGAAATTATTTTTATATCTTCGGAAATTGTCAGAATACCGCCGCTACCAGGTGTCGGATTGTCAGAGCCACCGACAGTGCCGCCGCCGAAGTTCATCAATTCGCCGATATAGCTTGCTTCGCCGTTTTTGCGGTTGGCTTCTTCGGCAATGCCGGCATAACAGTTTATGTTGTTTTGGTTTGTGGAGATATAGATGTTTCCTTCAAATCCGGCACCGGAACCGCCTCCGCCGCCGGTGCCATAATAACCGCAGTTGCCGCCGCCGGCCCCGGCTCCCTGGGCGCGGATATAATAAAGACCTTTTTTCAGTGATAAGGCTGCTGAAGCGCCGCTACTGCCGTCAAACAAAACGGTTCCGGGCACATAGGCGCAAATTCCTCCGCCCAAAGGATTGGATTTTCCCATTAAAGTCATGATGCAATAACTCCGTTGGCGACGCCCAGAATACGGCCATCCGGATAACGCCGGAAAGTCATCAGGTAGCTGCCGGACGGAGAGGCCGCCAGGTTGTCAAGCCACTGGAACGATGACATTTCGGAAAAAGTGTAGGAATAAGTGTAGCTGTTGGCCGTTTGATCAAGCAATAATGAAAAACTGACAATCATATCCGTATTACAGCCGGAAAAATCGAACGTAAAATCAGTGTTTCCTGCCGGTGTGGCTTTATATTCGAAAATACCGGGCTCAATGCTGACGGTGCAGGCTCCTGACGTGCTGCCCAGGTCCTTTTGGGCGGTATATATGGTTTCCGGGCGGTTTTTCAACAAAACGGCATATGCCGATGCTGTTTCGGCGGCCGCTTCAGCTTTTTGACAGGCTGTTTCGGTCTTTGCCGCATTGGTGTTGACGGTTTGGGCTTTTTCCAGAATATCGGTGTAACATCCGGTCAATTCTTCGATTTCGATAGAGGAATTTTGCAGGCTGTTTCCTTCGGCGTTCCAGATGATGGCTTTGCCCGGAACCGGCATGGGCAGTGCAACATTTAACTGGGTCGGTGCGTAGGGTGGAAAGGTTACGGTGCGGTCAATGTTGTCCTGCAGTTGTTCCATGCAGGCAAGCTGGTAGTCAAATTCCAGATTGACCTTTGAGGTTCGGAACGGTCCGACTTCCTGAAAGTTGGTGGTTCGTTTCAGTTCCAAATTGCGGTAAAGCGTAATTATGGTTCCGGCAGCCGGTGCTTTTTCAAAAACAACGATGCCACCTTGTTCCTGACGGTTGACGGAATATCCTTCGGTAAGCAGCGCGTCGTTGGCATAGACGTCAATGTCGCTTTCGTCAAAGATTGTAAAGGCAAAACTGAACTCTGTTGTTGAACCGTCTCCCTCGTAGCGGATACGCGGTTTGGTGCTGCCTATTTCTAATGTTTCAGACATGGTTTCTTCTCCAAGTGCTTGTTTAAAAATAAAAACTGCCGGATGTCCGGCAGGCAGAAAAGGTTGCAAAAAAGCAGCTCCCTTTGTCGGAAGCTGCTTGCAGATACACTTATAGCAAGTGATGTTTGCTTTATAGCAAAAAAAATTTTGTTTGTCAAGGATAAAAATCCTATTTAAGCTTTGTTGCGGGGTTGACTTAACGGACGGGGGTGATTACTATCGGAAGTGTTGTTTGATTGGAGGTAAAGATGACTGAAAATGTAAAAGAATGTGATAAAAAAGGCTGCAAAAAACTGTGGGCTTTCGTTATTTTGGCAGCCGGTATTGCGTTGGGCGGTTTTTTCCCCGGGTATTATTACTATCAGGCCAAGCTGCGGGATAATTTTGTTACCGTCAAAGGGTTGGCCGAGATGGACGTTAAGGCGGATTTGGGAATTTGGAATATTAAGTTTGTGGCGACGGGAAACGATTTGCTGACCGTGCAGAAGACCATGTCGACGAATCTGTCACTGATTGAAGACTATTTGAAAGGAAAAGGTTTTTCCGTGGAAGAAATAAGCGAGGGAAGGATTGAGACCAACGACCTGATGACGAATCCTTATCGTGATAAAAATTTTGCTGCGCGGTTTATTCTGAACCAGACGGTTACCGTCAGAAGCAATAAGGTTGATTTAATCGAACAGGCTTTGCGTTCCAGCGGCGAACTGGTATCAAAGGGCGTAATTTTTGACAGCCAGAGTTACGGCTCACCGGTTTCTTATATTTTTACCCGGCTTAACGAAATTAAGCCGCAAATGCTTGAAGAAGCCACCCGCAATGCCCGTGAGGCGGCGTTGGAATTTGCCAAAAGTTCCGGCAGCGAAGTCGGCAAAATCCGTAGGGCTTCGCAAGGCGTTTTTTCCATTCAACCGCTTTTGGCGGCTCCCGGCGAGGTTGAAAGCTATCAGATAAACAAAAGGGTTAGGGTTGTTTCGACGATAGAATTCTGGCTTGAATAGGAAAACTTGTATAACGGACGCCTGATACAGAAAAGAAGGGAAAATTTTTTGAACGTACATGAATGTACGTGACTAAAAAAATTTTCCCTTTTTTCTTATTTTACATTTATGAAGTTGCTTTGTTCAATATCCTTAAAGTATTTGACCGTATCCGCCATTAATTCTTTGGTGGCGGCATCGTCGCAGACGATGATGGCGTGTTGGTGCATTTGCAGAATGCTGATTGTCCACATATGGTTAATGCTGCCTTCGATGGCGTGATGCAAGGCTCTTGCCTTGTTGGCTCCGGTGGCCAGAATCATGACTTCGTCCGCATCGCAGATAGTGCCGACACCGACTGTCAATGCCGTGCGGGGAACTTTGTTGACGTCGTTGTCAAAAAAGCGCGAATTGGCCTGAATGGTTTCGGTGGTGAGGGTTTTGACGCGGGTCCGCGAACTCAGAGACGAACCGGGTTCGTTGAAAGCAATATGTCCGTCGGAGCCGACGCCGCCGACAAACAGTCTGATACCGCCGCAGGCTTTGATTTTTTCTTCATATCTGCGGCATTCTCCCGCATAATCTTTGGTCATGCCGTCGAGCATGTTGATGTTTTCTTTTTTGATGTTTATGTGTTTGAAGAAATTTTCGTGCATAAAATAGTGGTAACTCTGCGGGTGTTTTTCATCGAGGCCGATGTATTCGTCCATGTTGAAAGTTATGACGTTTTCGAAAGAAAGCTTGCCGGCCTGGTACAACTTAATCAGTTCGCGATAGGTGCCGAGCGGCGTGGAGCCGGTCGGCAGTCCCAAAACAAACGGGCGTTCGGCCGTCGGGCGGAAGCCGTTGATTTTGTAAGCAATGTAATTGGCAGCCCATATGGAGCATTTGTCGTAGTCTGGTCTGATTATAACGCGCATAGTCTTTTCCCTTCCTTAAAAAAGTTGCCTTTGACGATGGTATATACCGGGGTTAATTCCTGGTCCAGAACGACCAGATCGGCATCGTAGCCGGGGGCTATCAGCCCTAAATGTTCCTGTCTCATGATATTGGCCGGATTGGTAGAAGCCATTTGAATCGCCTGGTCAAGGCTGATGCCGAAGGATACCAGATTTTTGACGCCGTCGCTCATGGTCAGCGCCGAACCGGCGATAACGTTGTCGGATTTGCGGTAAAAGCACTTGTCCAGATAAACTTCTTCGCCGTTGGCCAGTAAAGGTTCATCGGTTTGTTTGGTCGGTTTCAGCGAATCGGTGACCAGAACCAGTTTGTCGATGGGCTTGCAACGAAGCAGAAATTTAATCAGATTGGGGTTGATGTGAATGCCGTCGGCAATGATTTCGCAGGACATTTCGGGATGAATGAAAACGGCACCGACCGCGTTCGGGTCGCGGTGGTGCATGCGGCTCATGGCGTTGAACAAATGAGTAACGTGCAGAATGCGCACCTGCATTCCCTCAACCATTTGTTCGTAAGTTGCGTTGGTGTGTCCGGCCTGCAGGACAATGCCTTTGCCGATGCAATAGAGAGAAAGTTCACGCATGCCTTTGAGCTCCGGCGCCACCGTCATGTTGATGATTTTGCCGTCGGCGGCTTCCCAGAGTTCCTGCATGAGATTCAGGTCTACCGGGCTCAGCGAATCCGGTGTTTGTACACCGAGACGTTCCGGCGAAATAAACGGCCCTTCCAGATGAATACCTAAAATTTTGGCGCCTTTTTCTTTGCCCATGGCCGCGGTAATGGATTTGATGTCTTTTATCAGTTTGTCGCGCGGGGCAGCGTAAAGGGTCGGAATAAACGAGGTAACGCCGTATTTGGTAAGAGACTCGGACATTTTGAGAATAGAATCGGGTGACTGGTCGTCGGTGCCGTGCCCTTCTATGCCGTGAATATGGGTATCTATGAAGCCGGGTGCGATGTATGCCCCTTGCAAATCAATGAATTTGACGTCGTTTTTAAATTTTTTTGAGGCAAAGCGCGCTTCGTTGAAAACATCGATAATTTTGTAGTTTTTGATGAGAACCGCGCAATTTTTCATAACCGAATAGCCGGTAAGAACAGTGGCATTGTGCAGGCAGATTTCCGAGCTCATGGATGTACCTAAATGTTACTTTAACTAATATTGCTCATATTATGCCTCAAAGGTAAATTTTCGGCAAACAAAATTTGATAGTCGCAAAAATTAATAACTTTCAATTAATGTTGAATAATTTCCAGATGGATTTATAATTCCGGTATTTGTAATAAGTTAGGATTATCGGCCATGTCTTTTTGGGAAAAAATTTTTAAACCGAAGAAAGTTAAAAGCGTTGTTTATACCTGTCTGACCGGAGGTTATGACTCTCTTAAAGAACACAAATACATAGACAAAGACTGGGATTATGTCTGTTTTACCGACAATGAAGAGCTTTTGGCGCAGAAAAAACAGGGCGTTTGGGAAATACGTCCGTTGGTGTATAAAGATTCGGACAATACCCGAAATAGCCGCTATCATAAAATTAATCCGCATAAGCTGTTCCCTGATTATGAACAAAGCGTTTGGTGTGACGGCAACGTTTGTATTTGCAGCCCTTATTTGTTTCGGCAGATCCGCCGACGCAAAAAAAGTTTGCTGGTACCGGTGCATTTTGTCAGAAACTGTATTTATGAGGAATTTGAAGAAGTGGCAAGACTGGGATACGAAACGGAAGATGTTTTGCAAAAACAACGCGCGCTTATCGAAGAATCCGGTTTTCCCGAGCATTACGGGCTGGCCGAAACGAATGTTTTGTTTCGGCGGCATAACGAACCGGAAATTGTCAATCTGATGGAAAGCTGGTGGTATTGGGTTGCCAATTACAGTAAACGCGATCAACTGAGTTTCAGTTATGTGCTTTGGAAGAACGGGTATAAGCTTAAAAATCTTTTTGTTAAAAATGCACGTCGTCCGTCAAAGGATTTTGCACTGTTTCCGCATAATACTCGGCGTTAGCAAAGAGCTGGATTTTCGGCGTTCCTGCAAAAATTATTAGACAATCAGAAATCAGCGGTTAGAATAATCTTTAAATTTAACATTCGAGGGCAAAAGTATGAATTTAAAGAAAATCTGGCGGCAGATGCGAGCGCCGAAAATTTTTAACCGCGGTTATCTTCCGGAGCTTGACGGACATCAGGTTTATTTTGTTGAGATGGGTAATCCGCGCGGGATTCCGGTGCTGGTGTTTCACGGCGGTCCCGGCGGCGGCATGAATCTTCGTTATGCGCAGCCGTTTAACCGCAAAAAATACCGGGTGATTTTGTTTGATCAGCGCGGCTGCGGCAAGTCGCTTCCTTTGGGCGAAATGAAAAACAACAATACCGGTGCGCTGCTGGAAGATGCGGCCAGGCTGCTTGATTATCTGGGAATTGAGGATAAAATTATTGTTCGTGGTGCCTCCTGGGGGTCGACGCTGGCTTTGCTGTTTGCTGAAAAACATCCGGAAAAGGTCAGTAAGATTCTGATTTCGCAAATTTATCTGGCAGACGAAACGGGGCAGAAATGGAATCTGGAAACCAGCCGGCTCTTTTATCCCGATATCTGGGAAAAAATCGAGCGGGAGGCGGATAATGAAGAACCGGTTCTGACCTATTATGCCCATCTGATTAATTCCGATGATGTGATGAAGCAGATTAAGGCGGCGAATCTGGCAGGAAGTTATGAGCGCTGTTTGGGTGCGGTTAATCCGCGGCTCGGGTATAAAGAGCTGACGCCGGAAGATCTGGCGGAAATCCGGATTTCGCTTAATTATTTGAACGAACGCTATTTTATGGCCGAAAACCAGATATTGCGAAATGCCGGTAAAATCGCCGATATTCCGGTGTTGATGGTTCATAATCGTCTGGATATGGTTTGTCCGCTGCTGTCGGCTTATAATCTGCATAAAAGGCTGCCGAAGTCCAAGCTGGTTATTGTGCCGGGGCGGGGGCATTTCGGGTCGCAGCTTAATGAAGCGGTTTATCGGGAAATAAAAAATTATCTCGGAGATAAATAGTTGAACTCATTTGTTTGATTTTTCATAATAATCCGACTTTGTGCACTTTGGCTTATGATGCCGCAGACGGGGTTTATGAATGTCGTCTGCCGCTTCAGCTTTTCAAATACTTTGTTGTTCACATGACAAAATCAGCCTGATTGACAAACCTTTCGTTTCTATCTACCCTTTGAAGCAAAAATGAACTTGTGGAATTTTTAAATGCGACGTTTGATTATAAGTATTGTGCTGACGCTGTTGCTGACTTTTTGGGGGCATCGTCTGTATCTGACCGAAGCCGGGTTTGACGGCAAGCTGTTTATCATTATCATAACGCTGTCTTATATGATTTGCTATAAGCTGGTGCAGTATCTGGCCAGATTTAAAATTATTGAGAACAATTCGCGGATTGACATTGTTTTTGTGGTTTGTGCGGTTGCTTTTATGTTTGTGCCGATTTTGCACATTAACCGGGACGAAGTTTCGGTGCAGGAAAACCGGACGCTGGCCAAATATGTTCCTCTGATTGATGATGACAGCGGTACAATCAATTATAATTTCGGCAAAGATTTTGAAAACTGGTTTAATGACCGCTTTTTCGGACGGCGGCAGTTTATTAATCTCAGTAAAAGGATTGATCTTTTTATTAATAATGAAATGAAGAATTTTGATGCCATGGCCGGAAAAGAAAACTGGCTGTTTACCAAGCGTTGGAATTCGGAAGATATGTTCCGCAACAAATATCTTTTTGATGACGAAGATCTGGCCAAGCTCAAGTTGCGTCTTGAAAGTCTGCAAATGTGGCTGGCTCGTCATCATATCAAACTGTATCTGATGCTGGTGCCGGACAAGGAACGCCTTTACGGCGAGTATTATCCTGACGGTTATACCAAAATAAACGCTCAGGCCAAAATCGAACAGGTTTATGAATTTGTTAAAAACAATACGGATATTCCGGTCGTTTATCCGATTAAGGCTCTGGAAAAAGCCAAAAAAGATCATTTGCTCTTCTATAAAACGGGAACGCATTGGAATCATCGTGGCGCGTATGTCGCTTATTTGGAAATGATGAAAATGCTGAAAAAAGATTTTCCGTCATTGCGGATTCTGAGCGAAAAAGATTTTAACATTGCGCCGCAGTTCAGTGCCGACGAGGATATTGCCAATGCTCTGGGCATTGACGCTAAAAGTATTTTCCCGAAAGAAGATATGACTTATGACGTGTTTGAACTCAAAAAAACAACAACCTCCGTGGTGCATGAATTTGTTAACAAAAAGCTGAGAATAGAAACGTTTGATTATGTCAGCAGTAATCCGGCCAACAAGCTGACGGCCATATTCTATGCTGACAGCCAGTTTTTGCGCATGAGCTGGTACGTGGCGGAAAGCTTTAAGAAAATGCAGCATATTTATGTCGGATACGGTCGGGATTTTGACATTCCCTATATGGCGGCGGATATTGAAAACTTTGCTCCCGATATTCTGGTAATCGGAACCGGCGAGCGCTTTATCAACCGCCTGATGAAGCTTGAAACACCCGAGCAGTAAAGAGGAAAAAGACGATGCTTTTTAGTTCAATGACATTTGTTTTTGTGTTTATGCCTCTGGTTATGAGCATTTATCTGCTCGCCAAAAAGGAAATTCGCAATTATGTTTTGCTGGCTGCCAGCATTATCTTTTATGCCTGGGGTGAACCCCGTTATCTGGCGATTATGATTATGACGATTTTTGTTACTTATGCCGGTGCCAGACTGGTCGGGCATTATACGGAGCCGGGGAAAAGGAAAGCGGCTCTGGCGGTGACGATTTTAATCGACTTGGGATTTCTGATTTATTTTAAATATTTCAATTTTATCGTCGATAACATAAATGCGGCGTTGCAGCTTAATCTTGATTTTATTGACGTAATCATGCCGATTGGTATTTCGTTTTATACTTTTCAGGCTATTTCTTATTTGATTGACGTATATCGCCGGGAAGTCGAACCGCAGGAAGACATTAATAAATTGGCGCTGTTTATTGTGTTGTTTCCGCAGCTGGTGGCAGGGCCGATTGTTAAATATCATGATGTCTGCGAACAGATTGATGACCGTAAGATTACTTTCAGCGATGTGGCTGTCGGATTGAAACGTTTTATTATCGGTTTGGCCAAGAAGGTTCTGATTGCCAATACACTGGCTGTCGTGGTGGATCGTATTTTTGCCCAGCAGCCGGAAACGCTCGGTTTTGGCTATGCCTGGCTGGGTATTGTGGCCTATGCCGTTCAACTCTATTTTGATTTTTCCGGCTATTCGGATATGGCTATCGGATTGGGGCGGATGTTCGGCTTCCGCTTTTTGGAAAACTTTAATTACCCGTATATTTCCAAGTCGATTTCCGAATTTTGGCAGAGGTGGCATATTTCGCTGGCAACCTGGTTTAAGCAGTATCTGTATATTCCGCTGGGGGGTAACAGAGTTGGTCCGGTTCGGGTGTATGTCAATCTGTTTGTCGTTTTTCTGGTTACGGGCGTTTGGCATGGTGCAAGCTGGACTTTTGCCCTGTGGGGTGTTTGGAACGCTATTTTTATCTGCTGGGAAAAATTTGCGGGCTGGCACAAAGCAAAGCCCGGTGAAACGAAACTTATCGGCGCGGCCAAGCATGTTTATGCGATGTTGGTTTTTCTGCTCGGACTGGTTATCTTTCGCTCGGATAACGTGGCTTATGCCTGGGGTTATTTGAAACAGATGTTTATGGTCGATTTGCCGACCGAGTTGCCGGATGTCGATTTCGGTATCAATAACAAGTTTATTCTGATGTTGGTTATCGGTTTGATTTGTTCCGCTCCGTTGTTTAAGAATATGCTTTATGTAAAATATGAACGGAAAGTTTTGCGCAGCATCATAAATATTTGGATTTCCCTGCTGTTTTTCTGGGCGACGATTTCTCTTGCATCGTCAACGTATAATCCGTTTATTTATTTTCGCTTCTAAAAAACTCGTATAACGGGTGTCTAGTGCAGATTTTGCGAGCTGAAAAAATGCTCACGTACTGATGCCAATTCCGACTAGGTTGTTGTTTCGTAGCGCTGTCGCTTCTCGCAACAACAAGTCTCATTGCTTTTCCTTAAAGAAAGCACATTCGGGTGCTTTCTTTTGCGGCAGTGGTACTTTCGCCTTTATTTCTTATTATTTCCCTCGTTCTCCGCGTTTTTTTAACTCGGAAGACGAGATGGTGTACAGAAATGTTATTTTTTTCGGAGGGAATAGGCGCGATTAAACGGTTGTCCGTCAATCAGTCGTGAATTTCGTTCCAGGCCTCCAACTGCCAGGGGTGGAAAATTTGGTTAGCGGTTTTGTTCAGCATCAAATTTTCAAAATAGCATTTGACGGCATTGTCCAGAGAGACGTCGGCAGCTTTGCGGACCAAGGGCATATAAGACGGGGTGTCTTTGTCCTCACGGCTGAATTTTTCGGCCAGAAAAAGAAGTTTGTCAAGTTGAGAAGCTTCTTTACGAAGTGTAAGATGGCAGTTGACGGCGTTTAAGACTTCCTTGTCGACAATGCTGAAAGTTTCTACGGCGACAATCCGGGATATTCGCTGCCGCAAAAGAGCCGGTTCTTCTCGTTCAGCGGAGAAAATCTCCATATCCAGAGCCTCGGCAATCGGTATGTATTTTTCAACGGGGATAAGTGCGCTGATGTTATGAAGAAGGGCGGCATTTTTGGCCTGTTCATAGTCGATGATGTATTTCTTTGCCAAAATCAGGGCATTATCTCTGACTTTCAGCGTATGTGCCAGAATATCAGGCCGGTTGTTGGCCGTGAAATTGCGAATGATATTTTCTTCCAGAGAATAAAAATCAGTACAGGTAATCGTGTTTTCAGTCATTCTGCGCCCCCCTTCATACGAAGCAGATATTTTCTGCAGTTCAACTAAGTATAATATATACTTGATTTTGTTACAAAAATCCAGAAAAATTTTTTGGAAGTAAAAAAGACGGATTTTTATTCAGGTGAGGTTGTTAACAAATATAAACTAGTAGTCGTAGGACTTGAAAGTTTATTGTAAGATGATTATTAGATATAACTGATATAATATAATACTGTGCAGAATATGAATGTAGATTATGGTTTGGAAGCAGCCGGACGCAAGTTGTCGGAACTGAAGGCGGGTGCGCTGTTTATGCGGCTTGGGTCGGGTAAGATTAAAATGGCTCTGGATCTGGTCAAAGGCAGACAAAACGATTTTGATGCCGTGGTTTGGATTGCACCGTCCTCGTTTTTGGGCTGGGATGCTTATACGAAAGTAATTGATGAGAATTTGCAGGGTCTGACCAAGGAAATCTGTTTTTTTTCGATTGAAAGCATCTCTTGTTCGGATGTTCGGTATTTGCAGCTTTATTCCATGGCCGAAAAGTACAGGGTTTTTTGCGTCGTTGACGAAAGCATTACCATTAAAAACACGGAAGCCGGGCGAACCAAACGGCTGCTGCTGATGCGCAATATGTTTAATTATCGGTTGATTTTGAGCAGTCTGCCGCTGACGCAGGGGCTGGTTGATCTTTATTCACAGATTGAGTTTATGCATCCGGCGGTTCTGAATATGTCCGAGACGCAGTTTCTTAATACGTATCTCTCTCCTTATGACGACGGAACAGCGCGAAAATGGTCAAAACCTGAAAATGAAAGGATTTTGATTGAGCAGATGCGGCCGTTTATTCTTCAATGCGATTTGGAGATGAATAACAATCTGAACTATATTGACCTTTGTTTTGACTTGACGGAAAAGGAAGAAGCCAGTTATCTTGAGGAAAAGAACGAATTTTTGCAGGGCAAGAGTCAGGTTGCGTTTATGGCCGTGGTACAAAGGTTTCAGCATATTTATACTATTGCCAAGAACAAGGTTGAAGGGTTGTTTAAGCTGATTGACGAAATTGCGGCCCGCAACGAAAAGGTTATTATTTATATTAAATATCTGGATGAAATACGCTTTTTTAAAGAATGCGGAAAACTTAAAAGGGGAAAATATGTCGTGCTTTCCGGACGCTGCAACAAAAGGAAAGCGGTTAAGATGTTCGGGCAGCGTATTGACATTATGTTTTCAACTTATGGTGTGGACTCACAAGGATTAGACCTGTGTAACTGCAATAATATTATTTATTTTTCGCAGACATTCGATTATAAAAGTAAGTTGTTGTGTATGCATAACGTTTATCAATCGCATACGGGACGCAGCATGAATATATATAATCTTTGGATTAATACCGGGCTGGACAAGCTCATCAAACAAAACTTGAGCAGGAAGAAGAACGTTCTTTCCAACGTCTGTCGGATGATTTCCAGAGAGGAGGCTTTAGCGTTATGAAAAAATATTTGGAAAAAAATGTTTATGAAGCATTTCAGGAAAGACTAAAATTTATTTTTGATAATTTTGACAATATTTATGTTTCCTTTTCCGGCGGCAAAGACAGCGGTCTGCTGTTGAATATGGTTTTGGATTATAAACGCCGGAATAATATAGACAGGAAAATCGGGGTCTTTCATCAGGATTTTGAGGCGCAGTATCAGACAACAACCGATTTTGTGACGCGTATGTTTGAAAACAATATGGACGATATTGAACCGTATTGGGTTTGTCTGCCGATGGGATCTCGCTGTGCGGTCAGCAATTATCAAATGTATTGGTATCCCTGGGATCCGGATCAAAAAGACCTCTGGGTGCGTCCGATGCCGACGATGCCTTATATCATCAATCTGGATAATAATCCGTTTGACTTTTACAAATATAAAATGGTTCAGGAGGATTTGTATGCCGAGTTCGGCGACTGGTATTCGCGTCAGAAAAAAGGCAAAACGGTCTGCCTGCTCGGTATCCGTGCCGACGAATCGTTAAACCGTTATCGCGCTTATGCCAATGACCGCAAAACGATTATTAAGGGCAATCAGTGGACGACCAAAATGGGAAAAAACTGGTGGAATGCTTATCCGATTTATGACTGGACGACCAAAGATGTCTGGATTGCCAACGGAAAGTTCGAATATGACTATAACCGCATATATGATTTGTTTTGGCGGGCTGGCTTGTCGATTAATCAGATGCGGGTTGCCAGTCCGTATCATGAAAGCGCCAAAGAGAGTCTGAATCTTTACCGGGTTCTTGAACCGGCGACATGGGTAAAGGTGGTTGCCCGCGTGCAGGGAGCGAATTTCGGCGCCATTTACGGCACGACAAAGGCGTTGGGCGCGCGTCGTTTTGATTTGCCGCCCGGACATACCTGGCGCAGTTATGTGAAGTTTTTGCTGGCGACTCTGCCGGATTCCATGCGGCGCAATTATATTGAAAAGTTTAAAACCTCCATTCGCTTTTGGTGGAAAAGGGGGGGCGTAGTCAGTGACGAGGCCATCAAGGAACTGGAGGCCTGCAATTATCCGATCCGCCTGAATGGAAAGAGCAAATACAAAAGCAGCAAAGAGCGGGTTATCTTTTTGGGGACGCCGGATGATACCGATGACATACAGTCAACGATTGACATTCCGTCCTGGAAGCGAATGGCTATCTGCATTTTGAAAAACGATCATCTCTGCAAGCATATGGGCTTTGCCCAGACGCAGCAGCAGAATCGTCGGGAGAGAGAGTTAATTGAAAAGTACAGAAATCTGTGAGGTATGACGAATGAGTGATTTTGTAAGTCCTGTTTATAATGTTCAAGCGGTTCCGCTTGAGAAAATCCGTGCAAACGACTATAACCCCAACAAGGTTGCGCCGCCGGAGATGCGTTTGTTGGAAATTTCCATTTGGGAAGACGGCTTTACTCAGCCGATTGTCTGTTACCATGACAAAGAGCATGACGAATATATCGTTGTAGACGGTTTCCACCGTTATACGACCATGCTGACCAGCGAGCGAATTCGCAATCGGGAAAGGGGGCTGATGCCGGTCGTGGTTATTAACAAGGGATTGGGTGAGCGTATGGCTTCGACAATCCGGCATAACCGCGCCCGCGGCAGTCACAGTGTCGACTTGATGAGCAATATTGTTGCCGAACTTTTGGAAATGGGAAAAAGCGATTCATGGATATGTCGGAATATCGGTATGTCGGCGGATGAGCTCCTGCGTTTGAAACAGATTACCGGTCTGGCCACCTTGTTTAAAGACGAGGAATTTTCCAAGAGCTGGGAAGTGACAAAGTAGAAAAAACAATGAATAACTGAAAGAAAAAACTTTTTATCGGTTAAAATCTGCTGTTTTGTATAAGCAGTATCTTAAACAAAAATAGAGAGGTATATATGGAGGTTTTCAGCAGTATGCCCCCGGTTTGGGGAATGAGCCCGCAGTTGCTGGCCATTATCATTATGTCGATATGCTATCTGATTATTTTCAGCGAAAAAATTAACCGAGCGGTCATTGCTCTGTTGGGTGCCGGTCTTATGATTGTTTCCGGAATTTTGTCGCAGTCGACGGCACTGGAAGGAATCGACTTCAACACGCTGGCTTTGCTGACGGGAATGATGATTATTGTCGGGATTGCCGAAAAATCCGGTATGTTTCAGTTTGTTGCGGTCTGGGGCGCTAAGAAGGTAAAAGCTTCGCCGCGCGGCCTGCTTGTTGTGTTGCCTTTGGTAACGGCTGTTTTTTCGGCTTTTCTTGACAATGTAACGACGGTGCTGTTGATTGCTCCCGTGACGTTTCAGATTACCCGGACGCTGAAAATAAATCCGTATCCGTATCTGATTTTGGAGATTTTTGCTTCAAACATCGGCGGTACGGCAACGCTTATCGGTGATCCGCCGAATATTCTTATCGGCTCGTCCGTCGGTTTATCTTTTATGGATTTTGTTTATCATTTGACGCCGGTTGTCGTTGCGACGATGATTGTGTTGCTTATTTTGGCTGATTTGGTCTGGGGACGCCGGCTGACAACCCGCGACGAGTACCGGGCGGCGGTTATGGAGATGAAGGCGGCAGACTGCATTGCTGACAAAGGGCTTCTTTATAAGTCGCTGTTTGTTCTTGCCTGTGTTATAGCCGCGTTTATTTCTGCAAGGCAGATTAACCTCGATAACGGTACGATTGCTCTGGTTGGTGCGGCGGTTTTGTTGCTGCTTTACAGCTGGAAGTTCAAAGGAGAAGAAAGAGACGCCAAGGTTCAGGAAGTTTTCGGTCTGGTTGACTGGACGACGATATTCTTCTTTACGGGATTGTTCGTGATTGTTTACGGTCTGGAAGAAACCGGCGTACTCCGCGCATTGGGAAGCTGGTTTCTGGAGTTGACTGGCGGCAGTCTGACGGCCATGACTTATCTGATTTTGTGGAGCTCGGCAATCTTGTCAAGCGTTGTTGACAACATTCCGTTTGTGGCAACCATGATTCCGATGATTGAGTCGATGGAGGCTTCCGTCGGCGGACGTGAAGCCATGATGCCAGTTTGGTGGGCGCTTTCGCTCGGTGCCTGTTTCGGCGGCAACGGTACGTTAATCGGAGCTTCGGCCAACGTGGTTGTTGCCGGTATGGCCACGCGAGAAGGCCACCCCATTAAATTCCTGGGCTTTTTGGTCTGGTCCGTTCCGGTTATGTTGCTGAGTGTCTGCATTGCAACGCTGTTCCTTTATATGGAATATCAGATGTAGACGTTCGGTCGATTTTATCTGCCTGCAAAACCCCGTCCTCAGCGACGGGGTTTTGTGTTTTTGTGAATATGATGGGGAATTTGGTTGCTTTGCGGTTCGGGAAGTATAAAATACGGTCATTATTCTATAATCTGTGAAGGGTTTTATCATGAAAGGTATCATTCTTGCCGGTGGCAGCGGTTCCAGGCTTTATCCTCTGACCAATACGACCAGCAAACAGCTTTTGCCGGTTTATGACAAACCGATGATTTATTATCCGTTGTCAACACTGATGTTGTTCGGTATACGGGAAATTCTGATTATTTCAACACCGCAGGATACGCCGAATATTGAGCGACTGTTCGGTGACGGGCATAATATCGGTCTGGATATTTGTTATAAGGTTCAGGCCGAACCAAAAGGTATTGCTCAAGCGTTTACTATCGGCGCCGATTTTATCGGCAATGATGATGTCTGCCTGATTTTGGGCGACAATATTTTCTATATGGGCGATCAGCTCAAGCTTTTCCGCGAGGAAGTTTCAAAAAACACCGGCGGAACCGTTTTCGGCTATCACGTGTCGGATCCCGAGCGTTTTGGAGTGGTTGAGTTTGACAAGAACCATAAGGCAATTTCGATTGAAGAAAAGCCGAAGCAGCCGAAATCGAATTATGCGGTGGTCGGTTTGTATTTTTATAAGTCCGATGTCGTGGAAAAGGCACGCCGGCTGAAACCTTCTGCCCGCGGTGAGTTGGAAATTACCGATTTGAACCGGGAATATCTGGAAGAAGGGCGGTTGAACGTGGTAACCATGAAACGCGGGAACGCCTGGCTCGATGCGGGGACGCCTCAATCGTTGCTTGATGCCTCAAATTTTATCGGCATTATCGAAAAAAGACAGGATCTGAAAATTGCCTGTATTGAAGAAATTGCCTATAAGCGTGGGTTTATTGACGATGCGCAGATGGAAAAAATCATCAATTCGCTGAAAGACGGCGTTGATTATAAGAACTATTTGAAACGTGTTTATGAGGACAGCCATGAAGATTGTTAACACGGCAATTGACGGGGTTTACATTATCGAGCCCCAAGTCTTTGAAGATAACCGCGGCTATTTTTTTGAAAGCTATAATAAGCAGAAGATGGACGAGGCCGGTCTGAAGTATGACTTTATTCAAGACAACCAGTCGATGTCCAAATACGGAACCATTCGCGGCATTCATTTTCAGAAAGGGGAATTTGCACAGGCCAAGCTGGTGCGGGTGCTGGAAGGAACGGTTTTGGACGTGGCCGTTGATTTGCGGAAGAATTCAAAGACTTTCGGAAAGTACGTTGCCGTTGAACTGTCGGCGGAAAATAAGCGTCAGCTGATGATTCCGCGCGGTTTCGGACACGGTTTTTCTGTATTGTCGGAGACGGCCGTCTTTACTTATAAGTGCGACAATGTTTACAACAAGGCTTCGGAAGGCGGCATTCGTTTTGATGATCCGGATATTGACATTGACTGGAAGATTAAACCGGAAGACGCCATTCTTTCGGAAAAAGATAAAAATGCACCGTTTTTGAAGGATATTACATGTTTTTAGTAATTGGAGCCAACGGGCAGCTCGGCAGTGAGCTGAAGCTTATCCTCGGCGAAAAGGCCGAATATGTTGATCGTGAGCAGCTGGATATTACAAATGAGGCTGCCGTCAGAGCTTTTGTTCGGCCGGAAAAGTATGAGGCGATTATTAATTGTGCCGCATATACGGCCGTAGATAAAGCGGAAAGCGATGCAGATGTTGCCGAAAAAATTAATGTCGACGGGCCTCGTTATTTGGCGGAAACCGGCGTACCTCTGGTTCAGGTTTCGACGGATTATGTTTTTGACGGAACCGGGTACAGACCTTATGTCGAAGATGATGCGGCCAATCCGCAGACGGTGTACGGGGTTACCAAACTGGCCGGTGAAAAGGCTGCTTTGGAAAAGTCTTCGGGCTGTTTTGTGGTTCGGACGGCCTGGCTGTATTCGACTTTCGGCGGCAACTTTGTTAAGACAATGCGCCGTTTGGGCGCCGAGCGAGATAAGCTGAGCGTGGTTTTTGACCAAGTTGGCAGCCCGACATATGCCCGGGATTTGGCCGAGGCGATTGTCGCCATGCTGCCGAAGCTTAAACCCGGCGTTAAGGAAGTTTATCATTTTTCGAACGAAGGGGTTTGTTCCTGGTACGATTTTGCCGTTGAAATTATGAAGCTTTCCGGATTGGCGTGTCGTGTCGGCCCGATTGAAAGCAAAGATTATCCGACTCCGGCCAAACGCCCGTTTTATTCGGTTTTGAACAAAGGAAAAATTAAGAAAGATTTTGGTATTGAGATCAGGCACTGGACAGAGAGCCTGAAAGATTGCGTGGAGAAGTTGAATCATGGTCTTTAGTTCGTTGATATTTTTATGGCTGTTTCTGCCCGTTGTTTTTATTTTGTATTTTGTGGCTAAGGAAAAGTATCGGAATGTTATTCTGCTGATTGCCAGTCTGTTTTTCTATGCCTGGGGCGAACCTGTTTATGTGTTTGTTATGATTTTGTCGATCGTGGTAAACTACTTCTGCGGTTTGAAAATCGGTGCCGTCGACGAACATAAGCGTAAACGGGTATTGTTTTGGGGCGTCTTTGTTAATTTGGCGTTGCTCGGCGTGTTTAAATATACCGGCTTCTTTATGGAAAATGTCAATGCCATTTTCGGTTTGCAGGTTGAGGTTAAGCATTTGCCTTTGCCAATCGGCATTTCGTTTTATACATTCCAGTCGATTTCGTATCTGGTCGATATTTATCGCCGGGTCTGCGAGCCGCAGAAAAATATTATCAAAATGGGGCTGTTTATTTCTTTCTTCCCGCAGTTGATTGCCGGTCCGATTTTGAAATATTATGACATCGCGGCGCAGATTGACAAGCGTCAGGTAACGCTGCCGCTGTTTAATGAAGGGGCTGTTCGCTTTTTGCAGGGACTTGCCAAGAAAGTTATTATTGCCAACATTATGGCTAAGACGGCCGATGAAATTTTTGCGCTGGGAATTGACGATATCAGTACTCCGACAGCGTGGATTGGAATTATTGCCTATACGTTCCAGATTTATTTCGATTTCTCCGGTTATTCGGATATGGCTATCGGTTTGGGCAAAATGTTCGGTTTTCATATCCGTGAAAACTTCAATCATCCGTATACGGCGACCTCCATCAAAGATTTCTGGCGCCGCTGGCATATCTCGCTGTCTACCTGGTTTAAGGAATATCTGTATATTCCGCTGGGCGGCAACCGGGAGGGTACGCTTAAGACGTATCGCAATCTGATGACAGTCTTTTTCCTGACCGGTCTGTGGCATGGGGCAAGTTGGAATTTTGTCGTCTGGGGTCTGTTTCACGGAACGTTTTTGGTTTTGGAACGAATCTTTCCGATTGAAAAGATGCTGCACTTCCGTTTGCTGAAAAGTATTTATGCACTGCTGGTGGTTATGGTCGGTTGGGTGTTTTTCCGCGCGGAAACGCTGGGCGCTGCCTGCGATTATCTGAAACGCATGTTTGTGCCTTATAATATGGAATCCTACAGCAAGTATCTGTCAAACGAATTTGTGTATGTTGCGATTTTGGCGTTTGTCTGCTGTGGTTTCGGCGCCATGCTGTACCGGAAGATTTTTGCGGCGATGAAGCGTGACGGCTGGGGTGATGTGCTTATTAAGGCACTTAATCCGGCTTTTTGTGCGCTAATTGCTTATTTCAGTGTTCTGCTGCTGGCCAGCAATACTTATAATCCGTTTATTTATTTCAGGTTCTGATCATGGCAAAGCTTGTCCGCATATATATGCTGCTTCCGGCGATGTTGGTGCTGTATATGGTTTTTTATCCGTTTGCGGCGAATCTTTTTTATACCAATACGGAGATTATGGATAATCGCCCGTTGCACGAGAAACCGGTTAAATTTACCAGAAATTATGCTCGTGAATTTGAGGATTATTATAATGATACTTTTGCCGGACGGAAAAAAATCATTTCCAAATATGTTAAGCTGCAAAAAAGGCTGAAAATTGATGCCGGGCAGTATTTTTACGGTCAGAACGGCTGGATTTTCTATGATTCGATTAAAGCCAACAACGGAAATACGCTGGTTGATTATTATGCCGAGGTTTATTTTGATGATGAAGATTTGGCTAAAATGGCGAAGGGAATTAACATGGCATATGATTTTTATGCCAAGCGCGGCATAAAGTATGTTATTTTTGTGGCGCCGAACAAGGAGAATGTTTATTCCGAATTTATGCCCGAAAGAATGCAACGCATTCGTAAATCGGAAATTTCGCGCATGGATCATGCCGTCGAATACCTGAAAAAGCACACCAAAGCCGAAATCATCAATGCCAAACCGGCAATGCTGGCTGCCAAAAAGGACGTTGAACAGAATCTGTATTTCAAAAAAGATACGCACTGGAACTATATCGGCGGTTATGTCGGTTTTGAACAGTTGGCGCAGGGATTGCGGCATCTGGGCGTGCCGCTTAAAGTTCCGGCTCTGGAAAAACTTCATATCGACAAAGGCAAGCTCCGGGACATGGATATGGAAGCTGGTGCACAGGAATGGACTTATGAAGTGTCATATCAACAAAAAGTTTTGCCACAATGCCAGCCAAACGTTAAAAACGGAGACATAACGGATTGCCTGGCATCTCAGGGCGAAAGACCGGAGCGTCTTCTGGTATGGGTGGATTCTTTTGCCGAAGGTATGCTGCCGTATCTGTCCCGGGCTTTCAAAACATCGTATTATGCGCCGGCCGGTTTGAAAAAACTCTCCGAGATTGAGGCAATTGTAAATGAGACGAAGCCTGATGTGGTGGTCGATGAACTGATTGAACGTTATTTCAGTCGTTTTGCCAATTATCCGAGAGTCTTTGGAGGAGAGTATGACTAAGTTTTTTCGTAAATTCTTTTCGGTATATTTGTTATTACCTACGGTTGTTGTGCTTTTTTGGGTGTTTGTGCCGTTTGTGAAAAATTTGTTTTCCAGCAATACGGAGCTTTTGGATAATCGCCCTTTGACGGAAAAGCCGGAAAAACTCAGTCTGAATTTTGCCCGTGAATTTGAGGCCTACTATAATGATACGTTTGCTGATCGGAAAAAACTTTTGAAAAAGCTGACTTTGTTCAAATTTAAATGGGGGCTGGACAGCGGAACGACAATTACGGGCAAAGACGGCTGGCTGTTTTATGATTCCGGTAAGGTTCCTGATGGGTATACGCTGGTCGATTATTTTGGAGAAGTCCGCTTCTCGGAAGAACAGCTTAAGCAAATGGCCGAAGGTGTTAAAAAGGCTCGCGATTATTATAAAAAACGCGGTATTGACTATTATCTGATTATTGCGCCGAACAAAGAAGGACTTTATTCGGAATTTATGCCGGCGCATCTGCAAAAGGCGCGGGTTTCCGAAAAGTCGCGTGCGGATGTGGCTATTGAATATTTAAAGAAGCATACAAATGTGAATATTGTTGATTTTCGAGATGTTTTGACTGCGGCCAAGCCGAAATACGGAATCTATCTTTATTATCCGCAGGATTCTCACTGGAACGAGGCCGGTGCATATGTTTCGTTTAATTATCTGGCCGGGGCAATGACCCGTAACGGCATCCGCGGTCTTCCGCTTAAGCCGCTGACGAAGAAAATGATCAGTGTCAACGGGACTTATTCTTCGGACCTGAATCGCTTGGGCGGAGAGACCGACATCAGTTATGTGATTGATTATCTTTCCGGCCGAAGCGGAAAGGCTTTGGTCAGTGTTGACGACCGGTTCTTCGAAGTGTGGGAGAATCCAAAGGCTCCGGTTAAGAAGACTGTGCTGATGATCAGGGATTCTTTCGGTCTGGCGCTGATGCCTTATTTTGATAAGACGTTTGCCAAAAATGTATTTGCCCATAACAAATATAATAAGAGGCAAGAACTTGACCGGCTGGTTGCCGAATATAAGCCGGATATTATGATTGACGAAATGGTTGAGCGGTATTTTGACCGGCTTTTGAAATATAACGAACTCTATGGAGAATAATATGAAAGCGATTTTAGTTACCGGCGGTGCCGGTTTTATCGGAGCCAATTTTGTTCCTTATTTTGCCAAGAAGTATCCTGAATATAAGGTTATCAACCTCGATAAGCTGACCTACGCGGGAAATCTGGACAATCTGAGCGATTGTGCCGATTGTGCAAATTATAAGTTTGTGCAGGGTGACATCTGTGACCGTGAGCTGGTGGAAAAGCTTTTTAAGGAAAACGACATTCGCGGCGTTATTCATTTTGCCGCCGAGAGCCATGTCGATAATTCGATTACCGGACCGAGAGCTTTTATTGAGACGAATTTAGTCGGCACCTTTACGTTGCTTGATGCGGCACGCAATGCCTGGATGGAAGCTCCGCACAAGTTTAAGGCCGGTTATGAGGACTGCCGTTTTCACCATATTTCTACCGATGAAGTTTATGGTGCATTGGGCGAAACCGGCTTCTTCACGGAAACGACGCCGTATGATCCGAGTTCGCCGTATTCCGCATCCAAAGCCGGTTCAGACATGCTGGTCAGGGCTTATCATCGCACTTACGGCATGAATGTTACGGTTTCCAACTGTTCCAACAATTATGGTCCGAAGCAGCATCCGGAAAAGCTGATTCCGAAGATTATTTCCAATGCGCTGAGCGGAAAAAACATTCCGATTTACGGTGACGGTAAAAATGTTCGCGACTGGCTGTATGTTTTGGATCACTGTAAGGCCATCGATTTGATTTTTCATAACGGTAAATCCGGTGAAACTTATAATATCGGCGGACATAATGAGCGCAACAATCTGCAGATTGTTGATGCGATTTGTGCTATTCTGGATAAGAAGTGTCCGAAGAAGTCCGGCGGTTCGTATAAGGATTTGGTTGTTTTTGTGGCGGATCGTCCGGGACATGATCGCCGGTATGCCATTGATGCAACCAAGCTGACGACTGAGCTGGGCTGGAAAGCCGATGAAAATTTTGATACGGGCATCGTCAAAACGGTGGAATGGTATCTGGCTAAAATGTAGAATTAATACGGCTTCTGTTGTTTAACGGTTTCCGTATTGCAAAGTAATAAAAAAAGCCTTCCGTTCGGAAGGCTTTTTTTGTAATCAGGCCTTTGTTTTTTCCGTTTCCGCGGCTTTGCCTTTCAGCAGAGAAGCAATGACGCCCAGCAGCAAAATGCCAAACGTTATGCCCAAAGAGTGAAAAGCTTCTATTTTGATGCCGATGTAGGGCAGGAAAATTTTTGAGCCGATGAAAATCAGGATAACTGCCAGTGCCGGCTTCAGGTATCTGAAGCGGCTGACCGCTTCGGCAAGCAGAAAATACAGCGACCGCAGGCCGAGAATGGCAAAGATGTTACTGGTATAAACGACAAAGATGTCGGTTGTAATCAGGAAAATTGCCGGAATGCTGTCCAGCGCGAAGATGACGTCCATCAGTTCAATAACGACAAGCGCGAAAAACAGTGGCGTAATGAAGCGTTTTTTGCCTTGACGGACGAAGAAGTGTTCGCCGTGCAGGTGTCTGGTGACGCTGAATTTTTTCTCGACAAATTTGAAAACGGGAGAATCCGACAGGCTTTCCTCCTGTTCTTTGGTGAACAGCATGTGGGCTCCCGTATAAATGAGAAATACGGAGAAAATATATAATACCCAGTGGAAAGAGCTAATCAGTGTGCTGCCGAGCAGAATCATGATTGCGCGCATGACAATAGCGCCCAGAACGCCCCAGAACAATACACGGTGCTGGTAGCTCCGCGGAATCCGGAGACTGGTAAAGATCAGCGAAATGACGAAGATGTTGTCCATCGAGAGGCTGAATTCGACCAGATAGCCGGTGTAGTAGAGCATGCCGGTTTCCAGGCCTTTTTCATAAATGACAAAAACACCGAAGAGCAGGGCAATGGTCACATAAGCCAGAACAATACGAATGGTTGACGACAGCTTGGGTTCTTCGCTGTGGCGGTGGAAGACGCAGAGGTCCAAAAACAAAAGGGTAATGACGATGACGCCGAAAATTATCCACATCAGATATGAGGGTAGAATCATATGCTGTGTAAAAAGTTCCTGTAATCTTTCCATGGTAAGATATTAAATCTCCGAAATAAAAGTTAATTAACTGTTTTTCAGAAGAGAGGGTATGTTATGTCGAGGTTTCCGTCAATGATAATTTTTAATATTTTCTTGAAATTATCGGCACGATATTTATTTTGATAACAAATGTAACATATTTTCGGAAAAAACGATGAACAAACGTTTGGCTTTTTTGCGCAGCGAGAAATTTAAAAAAGCGGCTTTTTTGATTGTCGGAGCAGGAATGGTTTTATATATGGCTTTCAGCGGCGGCGACTGGCGGACGGCCAGCCGAAAAAGTTCCGGATTGGCGCCGCGTCCGGAAGACGTCAGCGAGGCGGTGGTTCAGGTCTATGCCGCCCGTACGTTTAACTGGCGGGGATATTTTGCCGTTCATACCTGGATTGCCGTTAAAGAAAAAAATGCGCCGTCATATACGACATATCAGGTCGTCGGTTGGCAGTTGGGCTGGAAAGGAACTTCCGTGGACATAAAAAAGGATATTCCGGATCGCTTCTGGTATGGGGCCGAGCCGCAGCTGATTGAGGAGTTGCGCGGCGAAAAAGCTGAAAAAGCCATTCCGCAAATTGCGCGCCTGGCGGCGGAATATCCTTACGGCAAAACTTACAATGCCTGGCCGGGGCCGAACAGCAATACGTTTATTGCCTATATTATCCGTAATGTTCCGGAGCTTACGGTTGAGCTGCCACCGCATGCCATCGGGAAAGACTGGAGCCCGAAACTAATTGCAAAATCGGAAAGCGGCAGCGGGTATCTGATTAGTTTTTACGGCCTTTTAGGTGTTACTTTCGGTAAAGCGGAAGGAATAGAAATTAATATTCTCGGTCTGAATTTTGGCGCCGACTTCTATCGGCCGGCGCTTAAGCTGCCATTATTAGGACGTATCGGCCTGAAAGACAAGCCGTTGGAGTAGGTTACATCTCAACGTGAATGGCTATGCGGCGGTTTTTGACGCGATTTTCGGGAATCGGCGTATCGTTGAGGTCGCGATTGGGATATTTGGGCGCAATGTCCGCCATACCAATGGCCTGGAAGCGATCCGGAACCAAGCCTGCCTTGATGAATTCTTTAACCACGGCGGCTGCGCGTGCGGCAGAAAGTTCCCAGTTCGAAGGATATAATGGTGTGCTGATTTGAATGTCGTCGGTGTGACCCTCAACAACGATGCGAAAACGTTTGTAACGCGTTGATCCGAGCAGAGGAGCAATGCGTTTTAAAATTCTGACGCCCTCGGGTTTTATGCGTGCTTCGCCCTGCTCAAAAAGGGTAACGTCAGCGATATCAAGTACGGCACCTTTGGAATCAGAACCCAAGCCGACTCCTTCGCCCAAGTCGAGTTCTTTGGCTTCGTCCAAAAAGCTTAAGACCGTACCGTTCATCTGCTCTGCCGGAATGGCGTTGAATGCTGCGGCCATGGCGTATTCCATCTGTGCCGCTTTTCCTTTGTCCAAACTGGAGGAAGCGAACAAAACGATGAACAGCGCCAATAACAGCGTCAATAAGTCGGAGTAGGGAATCAGCCAGGTTTCGTCGGCGTGTTCTTCGTGGGCTTCGGAATTTTGTTTTCTGCGTGCCATTGTTTAACCTTCGTCTCGGAGTGATTTGCGCTGGCTCAGCGGGATAAATGACTGCAGCTTGGCTTCCATGGCAATGGAAGAAGCGCCGCTTTGCAGGGCCAGAGCGCCTTCAAGAACCATTTTTTTCATCTCGACTTCTTCGGCCGAAATGCGTTTGAGTTTGTTGGCAAAAGGGTGCCACATGACATATCCGGTAAAAATACCGAGCAGGGTGGCAACGAAAGCCGCGGCGATGGAATGTCCGAGCATTTCAATATCGGAAAGGTTTCCCAATGCGGCAATCAGACCGATAACGGCGCCGAGCACACCTAAGGTCGGTGCATACATGCCGCCTTGTGCGAAGATGGCGGCGCCGGAACGGTGCCGTTCTTCCATCTGTTTAATTTCAGATTCGACGGTTTCGGCGATAAAGTCGGCGGGAAAACCGTCGGCAACCAGGATTAATGTGGAACGGATGAACGGGTCTTCGACTTCGTTGGCCTTTTTTTCAATTCCCATAACGCCTTCAGATTTTGATGCTTTGGCGAGGGAAACGAAAAGTTCGAGAACTTCCTGTTTGGAGATGATTTTTTTGCCGGTAAAAATGATTTTCAAAAGTTTGCCGAAACGCTTGATGTCTTTCATCGGAAAAGCGTTGAGCAATGCCGCAAAAGTTCCGGCGAAAATAATCAGAAAGGCGGCAGGGTTAATCAAGGCATGCGGGTCGGCGCCTTTGAGATACATACCATAACCGACGGCAAACAACCCTAAAACCATACCAAAAATCGTACTTTTTTCCATTGAAAATTATTCCTTGATAATTAATCAGAATTGAGAAAATTTTATAATAAAGGTTTTAAATTAGTGTTAATGTTCAAACTGTTGCAGGCGCAAAAAGGCCGTCTTCTTTGAGACGGCCGGGAATCGAAATTTATTTTTTCAGCGATATTGCAATGCTGTCAACTTCAATGTCCGTTGGTTTGTTCCAATGGGTGTCAACTTCACCGCGGATTTCCACAATGTCATCTGGACCGACGGTAACGCCGTTCCAGTCTTCATCATCAATTTCGATGACGATTGAGCCGCTTTGGTCTTCAAACAAATACTTTTCTTTGCCGACCATTTGTTTGACTTTTCCGCGCAAAACGACGAAAGATTCATCGCTCATTTGTTTGGCCTGTTCGACGGTAACCGATGCCGAATCTGCTGTCGGACCGTAAAAACCGCCGTTTTTGCTACCGGCCAGAGCATTCGTGCAGAGAAAGAAAGCGGCTGCGGCAGCCAGAGAACAATACAATGTTTTATTCATTTTGCCTCTCCTGAAGTTAATTGTCAGCAAAATGCTAGGATAAAAAAGACAACTTAGCAAGAAAAATTTAGGGGTTTACCTTGCTTATCCGGTCGACGTCGATTTCCAGCGTCGTCCAGCCTTTGTCAACTTCGCCGCGGATTTCCACAGTGTCTTCGGGGCCAACTTCAAGGCCGTTCCATTCGTCTTCGTCAATTTCTATATTGACGCTGCCGGTGTTGTCGGTAAAGACATAAATGTCGTCGCCGATGTTTTGTTTTATGTTGCCGCGGAGAATAACAAAGGTGTCGTCTTTCAGGTCTTTAGCCTGTTCGACGGTTATAACTTCGACGGAAGGGCCGGTAAAGCCGCCGCCTTTTTGTTCGGCCAAAACATTATTGCTCAGGGCAATTCCCGAAACGGCCGTCAGAACGGCCAAAAATTTTTTGCTCATCTTTATCTCCCTTGTTAAATGATTTTTGCCCAGAAAGAGATAAGCCGAAAAATCGTTTTGACAAGGGGCGGGATTAATCTTGTTTCAGTTGTTTCCAAATTTCCGGGTGAAAACCGCTGAGAACCGTCTTTCCGCCGACAAGCAGCGGCCGTTTGAGCAGCATGCCGTCGGAAGCCAGCAGTCTGATTTGTTCTTCAATGCTTAAGCTGCCGAGTTTCCCTTTGAGTCCGAGAGCCCGGTATTTGAGGCCGCCGGTGTTGAAAAAGCTGCGCGGTTCGCGGCCGCTGATTTTGATCAGCTCTTTCAGTTCTTCTTCCGACGGTCCGTCGCCGACAATGTTCCGGGCTTCAAATTCGATGTCGTTGTCCTGCAGCCATTGTCTGGCTTTGCGGCAGGTTGAGCAGGGGGGATATTCCCAAAACAAATATTTCATCTTAAAAAAATCCTTTTTGTCGTTTGCTTATTCGATAATATAAACTATATATTTATAACAGACAAGAGCCAAGCGTTGAAGGATATACCGATGATGGAAAGAAAAAAAATTCTGGCATTTGATATCGGCGGAACCAAAATTGCCTATGCCCTGATTGACGAAAAAGGAAAAATCTGCGGCGAAGTTACCAAAATAAGCACTCCCCGCGACAGCAAAGAAATTTTTCTGACGCTGAAAAGCATCGTTTCCGGTTTTGAGGATAAAATTTCCGCCGTTGCCGTAGCAACGGCCGGAGAGGTGAGCAAAAACAATGACCGGATTATCGCTTCGGTCGGCAATATGCCCAAAAATTATATGGATACGCCGTTTAAGGATTTGTCGGCAAAGCCCGTCGTGGTTGAGAACGACGCCAATGCGGCAATGTGGGCGGAATATAAGCTCGGAGCGGCCAGAGGAATGAAAGACGCCATGCTGGTGGCCATCGGAACCGGGGTCGGCATCAGTTTTGTGGTTAACGGGCAGTTGCTGAAGGGAAAATCCGGTGCGGCCGGAGAAGCGCATTTTAAGGTGGCGCGGGGCAACCGACGCCGGTGCGGCTGCGGCGCGTATGATTGTTATGAGATTTATGCTTCCGGGACGGCATTGGGAATTGACGCGAAAGAAGCTTACGGCGACGACACGGTTACCAGTCATGATGTTATCCGCGGTCTGAAAGAAAACAACCCGCTGGCGGTAAAGGTGTTTAATGCCTGGGAACGTGATGTGGTCAACGGCATTATCGGGCTGGTTAATATTTTTGATCCCGAAATTGTGCTGTTGTTCGGTTCGTTGACCGAATTTATGGATTATTGCAAGCTGGAAAAGCTGGTTAACAAAGAGATTGTTACCATGCCGGTTAAACTGTGCCGGGTGAAGTTTGAAAACAATGCGGCGATGATCGGAGCTACTCTGATTGCTGCGGATAAACTGAAGAAGGAAAAGAAATAATGCGCGGATTGAGTGCTCTTATTGTTTGGCTTGGTGTGGCTTTGTTCTCGGCGGCCGGGTTGCTTTTGTTGTTTTATACGGCAGCGCTGCTGTTGCCGGTGTTGCTGGTGCTTTTTGCCGTATCCATGGCTGCGGGCTGGTATCGCCGGGTTAAGATAAAAAGAGCCTTTGAGAATCTGAAGCCTTTTTTCGGACATGGGGATCCGACGGCCGGAAACGGCAGACGTAATTCGAAAATTATTGATGCCGAATTTGAAATTGTCGAAGAAAATGACAGAAAAAGCTGACAAGCCGAGATTTGACCGAGAAAGTGGAAAAGTTGAAAAATAATTGTTGACAAGAGACGGCAGAGCGTCTATTAAATACACGTCTTGCCTGATGGCGGGGTAGCTCAGTTGGTTAGAGCAGCGGAATCATAATCCGCGTGTCGACGGTTCGAATCCGCCCCTCGCTACCAATAAAAAAACCACTCTTCGGAGTGGTTTTTTTATGATTATCGTTATTGCCAGAAGAGCCCTGACAATTTATGGCTCCCCCGGGACAAGCCCGAGGGTGACTTTCTTTTTAATGTGCTGGCAGGGGGTGACTTTATAAGGACAACCCCGGCAAATGACCGGGGTTTTTGTGTCAGAGAAAGGGTTTGATATAGTTATGAAATTTCTGTTCATAACGGCGGCTCCAGCCGACAATGTATTTGTCGCCGAGGCAAAAAAGCGGAATGCCGGTTTGGCGTCCGAGTTTGAATTTGCGGGTGCATTGAGACATCAGGCGCATGCCGGCCTGATTGTCAACGCTGACTTTGACAATTTTTAAGCCAGGATATTTCTTGTTCAAAAATTCCTGTGCTTCATGGCAATGCGGACAGCCGTCGGAGTAGAAAAGGTATGGCTTGTCGGGCATAAGTTCGGTCAGTTCGCGGGGGGTGTTGTCGCAGCCGGAAACCATGAAAGCCAGAATAAGAAATAAAATATTGACCGTTTTTTTCATTTTTTTCTCCTTTGCCGGAAATAATTTTTAGTTTACATTGGCGTAACAAACAGCGAGAGTCAAGCAATATCGGAATGGGGGAGAAAAATGGAAACGGATTATCTGAAGCTGGCGGCGGAAAATCAGAAAAAGGCCAGGGAAGTTATTGCCGAATCGCGGGTTGAAGAAATCTGGCGGCGGCACGGTGCGGAAATCAATCTTATCGGTTCGCTGGCAACCGGACTTTTGATGAAGCACCGGGATATAGATTTTCATATCTATACGGAATCGCCCGATATTGACGTAAGCTTTGCGGCAATGGCCGAATTGGCCGGGAATCCGCGGGTAAGGAGAATCGAATTTGCCAATTTGCTGGATGAGGAAGACGCCTGTCTGGAGTGGCACGCTTTTTATGAAGACGCGCAGGGCGATTGGTGGCAGATTGACATGATGCACGTTCGGCGCGGCTCAAAATATGACGGATATTTTGAAAAAGCGGCAAAGCAAATTGCTGCTCTGCTGACCGACGAACGGCGGCAGACGATTTTGAAGCTGAAATACGAAACGCCGGATAATCTGAAAATACCGGGCATTGAATATTATAAAGCCGTTATTCGTGACGGAATCCGCGACTATCGTGACTTTTTGACCTGGCGGCAAAATAATCCGCCGGCCGGGATTGATTCTTGGCCTTTAGGGTGAGTCCGGGCGGGCTAAACCTTCTCAAGATACGAGCTCATGATTTTCTTGCGCCCGAATTTGTCAAAGTTTACTTCCATGCAGTTTTCTTCGGCGGCGGTGATTTTGCCGTAGCCGAAAGTCTGATGATAAACCCGGACACCGATTAGCCGCCGGTCATCAGGTATACCATCAAAATCGCTGCCGGTACTGCTATAATCAAAAAACCCATTGTCGTTTCCTTTCTTTGTTTTTTTCGCATACCACGGCGTGTATGCGTTCTTGTGATGATAATTGTTATAACCGCCGTAACTTCCGCCATAGTTTTTTCCATAGTCGGAGTTGTTGTCGATATTGCCGCCTCCGTAAAATTTAGCCGCGTTGTTGCAGATTTCAATATTGGCCGGCGGAAGCTCGTTAATGAACCGCGAGGGAATATTGTTCTGCCATTGTCCGTAAATGCGTCGGTTGAGCGCCGTCAGAATATAAAGCTGTTTGCGGGCGCGGGTGATGGCAACATAAGCCAGACGCCGCTCTTCTTCCAGGGCTTCGGCGCCGCCTTCGTCCAATGCGCGCTGGTGCGGGAACAAACCTTCTTCCCAGCCGGGCAGAAAGACAATATCAAACTCCAATCCTTTGGCCGAATGCAGCGTGATGAGCATGACTTTGTTGTTGTCCAGGGCATCGTCATTGTCCATAACCAGACTGACGTGTTCCAGAAAATCGGCCAGGGTCGGATATTTTTCGGTATCGCCCATGACCGAAATAAGCTCTTTCAGGTTTTCAATACGGCCGGGTGCTTCGGGCGATTTGTCGTTTTTGAGCATTTCAAAATAGCCGGAATCTTCCAGAACCTGCGATGCCAGTTCATCAGGGCTGACGGCGTTCATGGTTTTGCGCCATTGCTCAAAACAGGCGATTAAATCGGCCAGAGAAGTTTTGGCCTTGCCGCTGAACTGGTTTTCGGCCAGCATTTTTTCAACCGCCATATACATTGATATATGGTTGAACCGCGCTTCCTGCTGAATTTTTTCAACACATTTGGCGCCGACGCCGCGCGCCGGTTTGTTGATGATACGCTCAAGAGCCAGATCGTCATGGGGTTGCAGAATGACGCGGAAATAGGCGAGGGCATCGCGGATTTCGGTGCGTTCATAGAATTTCGGGCCGCCGATGACCTGATAGGGAATGGCTTCGGCAATGAATTTTTCTTCAAATTCGCGGGTTTGAAAAGCGGTGCGTACCAAAACCGCCATGTCGGCGTATTGCGCGCCGTTGCGCAGATGGTAGTCGATTTGGTCGACAACATAGCGGGCTTCATCTTCGCCGTTGTAGTTGCTGACAACTTTGATTTTGGTGTTGTCGCATTTTTGTGCCGGAGAGTTTTCGGCAACTTTGAGGGTTTTGCCCAGTCGTCCGTCGTTGTGGCTGATGAGGCAGGAGGCGGCGGCCAGAATATTGGCGGTCGAACGGTAGTTGCGTTCCAGACGAATGGTTCTGGCATCGGTAAAGTCTTTTTCAAAGCGCAGAATATTTTCGATTTCGGCGCCGCGCCAGGAATAAATCGACTGGTCGTCATCGCCGACGCAGCAAAGGTTGCGGTTTTTCTGACTCAGCAGACGCAGGAACAGATATTGGGTAACGTTGGTGTCCTGGTACTCGTCGACCATGATGTATTTGAACTTGGACTGATATTTGTCCAGCACGTCGGGATTGGAGAGCAGAATGTTCAGCGCATAGAGCAAGATGTCTCCGAAGTCGACGCAGTTGAGTTCAAGCAGGCGTTCCTGATATTTTTTATAAAGATGAGTAAGGACGTTTTCCTTATATTCGTTCTGGATTTTGTCGATGGTCAGGCCTTTATCTTTCCAACGGCTGATCTTATCGAGAACGGCCTGCGGCGGATATTTTTTGTCATCAATGCCCTCGGCTTCGGAAATCTGCTTGATGACGCGTTTCTGGTCGTCTTCGGAGAGAATCGTAAAATTGGAATGCAGGCCCGCCAATTCGGCATGATTGCGCAGAATTTTGACGCAGATGCTGTGGAAAGTTCCCAGCCAGACGGAATTGGCAACGTCGCCGATCATTTTCTGCACGCGTTCTTTCATTTCGCGGGCGGCGCGGTTGGTAAAAGTAACGACCAGGCAGTTCCACGGCTGCGCTTTGCCGGAAGCCAGAATATATGCCAGCCGGGTGGTCAGCACTTTGGTCTTGCCAGTGCCGGCACCGGACAAAACCAGCAGCGGGCCTTCGGTGGTTTCAACAGCCTGTCGTTGTTCCGGGTTCAACTGTTCAAGCCAGGCATAGCCGGGCATCAGTCCGGCGGTGTTGTTGAAAATCGGCGCCTGGTTCTTTTCTGCCGGGGCTGTCTCTTCCAAATCGAATATGTTGTCCATTTTGAATACTTCTTGTTTTTTTGGTCGTTACGCAATATATATATAATAATCTTGTACGAATTAAAAGGAGTTTTTATTATGCCGAGAACAAGTCAGGGAAAATATGTCACCCAAGCGTCAAAAGTTTTTCAGGAAGGAGATGACAACTGGCATGCCGGCAGATATGACGAAGCACGAAACTCTTACGAAAAGGCTGCCGGTCTTTATAACGAGAGCGGCGATGCCGAGGGTGAGGCCTTTGCCTTGTCCAGACTCGGCGAGCTGGAGCTGAGCCTCGAAAATTATGAGGCGGCTTCAAAAGCGCTTAATGCGTCTATTGCTCTGGTTAAAAACTTTGTTGACGGGCAGAATACTTACGGCGACGCGCTGATTAAACTCTCAAAGGTACAGGCGGCGGCCGGAAACACCGATGAATCGATTGCAACGGCACACCGGGCTCAGGAAGTTTTGACGGCAATCGGCAGCCGTGACCTGCTCGGTGATGCCTATGACCACGAAGCCTATGTTTATCTTATGCTGAATCGCGAAAACGATGCTTTGCAGGCTTATCGCAAGGCGGCGGATTTGTTCGAGCAGGACGGAAATTCGTTGAAAGAGGCGTCGACGCTGCGCGCGATTGCGCGAATCGAAATGAAACACAAAAATTATGATGTGGCACACGACCTGTTGGAAAGATGTCGCAATCTTTACCGGGAAAACGGCGATTTGCTCGGTGAGGCCAGCGCATTGTCGGCCATCGGCTGTCTGCGCTATATTATCCGCGACATTGAAAACGCCCGCAAGGCGCTGATGAAGTCAGTGTATTTGTATGGCAAGGTTGCTCATCATTTTGCCGAAGCCGAATCGCTTTTGTATTTGGCGCGGGTTGAGGCTTATGACAAAGAACACGGCGATTTTGAACGTGCCAAGGCGCATTATAAACGTTCCATCGAGTTATTTGACTTCCTCGGCAATGACGACATGAAAAAAGCAGTTTTGGACGAGTATTACAATTTTTTGAATCGGATTATGGCTAATTAAAGAGGGGAAAAAGATGTCAGAAGTTAAAGCCAAGCTTATTTCGCTCAAAGATTATATGGAAACCAAAATCATCGGACAGGAGGAGCTGGTCAAAAAGCTGCTGATTACACTGCTGGCCGACGGGCACGCGTTGGTCGAAGGTGCGCCGGGACTGGCCAAAACCAAAGCCATTAAAACTTTGTCGGGCTGTATCAATGCCAAATACAATCGTATTCAGTTTACGCCGGACCTGCTGCCGGCGGATATTACCGGCAGTGAGATTTATGTTGCCGCCAAAGGCGAATTCGAATTTCGAAAAGGTCCGGTTTTTGCCAATCTGGTTCTGGCCGACGAAGTCAACCGCGCGCCGGCCAAAGTTCAGTCCGCCCTGTTGGAGGCCATGGCCGAGCGTCAGGTGAGCATGGGCGGAAAAAGGTATCAACTTCCGGAACTTTTTATGGTTATGGCAACGCAGAACCCGATTGAGCACGAAGGAACCTACAATCTGCCGGAAGCTCAACTGGATCGTTTTCTGATGTATATCAAAATTGACCAGCCGGACGCCGAATCGGAAAAGAAAATTCTGCATCTGGTGCGCGGCGAAGAAGGTGCCTGCGGCGAAGATATTTCCTGCTGGGTCGACAAAGACAAGAAGTTTCAGGCATTGGACATTGCCGATATTCTGGCGGCACGTCAGGAAGTGCTCCGGGTTCATATGAGTGAGGCAATTGAAGAATATCTGGTGCAGCTGATTATGGCGACCCGGCATCCGGACAAATATGACGGCAAGCTGGCCGGTTTTGTGCAGTTCGGCGCCAGTCCCCGCGCGACCATCGCTTTGGATAAATGCGCAAAAATCAACGCCTGGCTTGATAACCGTGATTTTGTTACGCCGGAAGACATTCACGCGGTTATTTATGACGTTCTCCGTCACCGTATTATTCTTACCTTTGAGGCGCAGGCAGAAGGCGTGACGACGGACGAGGTCATCGAGGCTTTGCTTAAGGTTGTTCCGCTGCCCTGACAGGGAAAGTTGGGAGTAAGACATGGGAAAGCTGAAAAAATTAACCGAAAAGCTTTTTAAGCCGAAAAAGGAAAAAAATGCGGGGAACGGTTTATATGCGACGCTGGAAGAATTGATGGAACAGCGCAGATATGTGCCGTATCTTAAAAATTATCAGTTTAACCATGTCGTTTCGTCCCGCGCGGGCGATGTGAAATCGGCTTTTAAGGGGCGTGGCATGGAGCTGGAGGAAATCCGCAGCTATGCTTTCGGGGACGATGTGCGCGACATCGACTGGCGGGTGACGGCCCGGCGGCAGACTCCGTATACCAAGCTCTTTGCGGAGGAAAAAGACCGCGAAATATACGTCGTGCTTGATTTATCGGCACATATGGTTTTTGGAACAAGAGTCGAGCTGAAGTCTGCGGCGGCGTCTAAAATTGCCGCGTTGTTTGGCTGGCTAAGCCTTGAAAACAAAGACCGTTTCGGTTGTCTGGTTTATGACGGGGAAGAGGTTTATGTGTTTAAGCCCCAGAGCAGCCGCGCGGGCATGATGGCGGTGCTGAAAAAAATTTCCGAAGTTGGAAAACGTATTTTGAACCAATCTCATAGCGGGAGTCTGGCAAAACCGCTGCAGATTTTGCAAAAGACGGTTAAGGGCAGAGCCGCGGTTTTTGTTATCAGCGATTTTAACGAATTTGACGAAGCGTCGCGGAAGATTATGGCGACTCTGGCAAAAAAAACGCAGCTGTACTGCATTAATGTTTATGACGTTTTGGAAGACAATGCGCCGAAGGCCGGGGAATATATGGCTGCTTCCGGGCAGGAGCGGTTGGTTTTTGAAACCCGGGCAAAGTCCTTTCGCAGGGCTTATCATGCGTATTTTGCCGGAAAAAGAGAGGCTTTGCAGGATTTTTGCCGGCGTTTTTCCTGCCGCTATATTCCGGTTCGCACCGATGAGCGGCCGTTTTATAAACCGCTTTTGCGTCCGTAAATGTTTTTTTGGGTGCAAAACTTGACATACCTTATCAGGAGTGGTATGTTTTGTACTGAATTATTTTGTAACTATAATTTGATAAGAGAAAGAATATGGTTAAATCAAACGAAAACAGTGCATACAAAAGAGGGCAAGAATTGCTCGATCAGGGGTTGTACAAAGAGGCTATCGAACAGTTCGACATTGCCATCAATGAGCAGCCGAAGTCATGGAAAGCCCTTAACAGCAAGGGTTTTGCTTATCAGAAGATGAGCCGATATACAGATGCTGTAGAATGTTTTGATAAGGCTCTGCAGATTAATCCGCAGTCGGTCGAAGTCCTGAACAATAAGGGCGTTACATTGAGTATGCGCGGCTTGTATAAAGACGCGATTGCATGCTTTGATGAAGCTGTGGCTATTGACCAGACTTCGTTGGAGGCGCTGAACGGTAAAGCGATTGCACTCCAGCATATGTTCTCTTACAAAGAAGCTCTGGATGTTCTGGAGCAGGCAATGAAAATCGACAACAAGCATACCCAGACATTGTTGAGCATTGCCGTTACGTTACAAAAACTGAAGCAATATGAACGGGCTATCTCGTTTTTCAAAAAAGTTTTATCCAGCGACAAAACCAATATTAAGGCATGGAACGGTGTCGGTGTTACCTATCAGCTGATGGGTGACAATAATTCGGCGCTCAAATGTTTTACCAAGATTCTTAATATCGACAGTCATGAAATTCAGGCATGGATAAGTATCGGTTTTGTTTATCAGAAAATGCTCAAGTTTAACGATGCGCTTAAATGTTACAAAAAAGCTCAGATGATGATTAACAACCGTTATCATCACAAGCTTTATGACGGGCTGGCCAGTTGTCTGACCAAGTTGTCGGAATTTGATCAGGCGATTGAGGTATATAAGCAGATTTTTCAGCGCGAAGAAGGCAAAAAGAAGTGGGATGCTCAGCGTTCAATTAAATTTGTCAACAAACTGAAGCGCAAAAAGGCTATAGGAGCTCTGAATGCGCCGGGAAGCGATCCGAATCCGCCGGCGGCAGCATCAGGTAGTGAAGGCTGATTTGAATTTTTGAGTTTTTGAAAGTCCTCCGGTTTTGCCGGAGGGCTTCTTTTTTTGTTCAGAACTTGAAATTTGTCGGCGGTTGATTATGTGTTATGACAGTTAAACCTTTTTGCAAGGAGCTGAAAATGGGAACACTGCTGAAATATTTATTTTACCTGATTTTGATTATTGTCATTTATTTAATCGGCCGCGGCATTTATGAAGGGCAGATTAACGAGACAACGACAGTCGGCGAAGTGGTCAATGATGTCGGCAACGGAACGAAAGAGATTGTTAAAAGAGGTTATGACGCAACCGTGAATGCTGCCGAAAAGGCAACAGGCACAGCAGAAGAAAAGGTTGAAGATTATCAGAAAGCTCCGAAGAAAGACATCGTCGTTGATTAGGATTCAGATGAACTGCTTAATTTAATAAGCAGTTCATCGTTTTTTAATATGTTACAAGTGGTCGGACATAATGAGTTCCCCATTCTTTGCCCCCATACAGAGGAGAGGAGCCATAATACCACATGCTGTCTGTGTCTTTTTCTGTTGAAGACCAATAGCCGACAGGGGATGAGTATAATCTGAAGTTTAATTCGGTGCCTCCGGCAATTTGCAATGAAACGTTTAACGCCCCGTTGTAATAATATAAATAACTATCCAAATCACAAATGTTAGGCAAAAACCAGTTCCCTTTGCGGCAAAAGTTTCCGGCACAGCCCGGAGGTTCATGAGAATTGGCGGCCAAGGCGGCATAAGCGCTTCCAAGATTTTTATTTGCCAATATGATTTTTGTACTTTCTTTGCTGCTTTGTTCGCAGTTGTCTCCTCGAAACCAACTTCTATAGTCTTTTATGTCTATGTTTGCTGCTTTTTCTGAAAAGGTTATTTTTTCCGATCCCGGAGAGCCGTCTTTTTTGACGTTGGTCAGAGCCATGGCCAGACGGGAATTGGTGTCGATGACAATGCCTGTCGGCGTTTTTCCGCTTAATCTGGTCGGTTCATAACTGACGGTTCCGTCGCCATATAAAATCGGAAATTTAAGGATACACCGTCCATTGCTGTTTTGATACCCGGTCTTGCATGACCAGGCGGAACACTTACTGTCACAATCGTCATAATATGACGAACAGGAGGCGTTGGCCGGTATTGAAACAGCCGTTCTGTTGGCACAGTTGTCGGTTTTGCAAACGGAACATTTAGAAGAGCAATCGGCAAAATAAGTTGCGCATCCTTTCTCGCAGGATACCGCCGTTCTGTTCCGGCAGTTGTCCTTATACGGCGTTTCGCATTTGGAAGAACAGTCCGACCAATATTTCATACAGCCGTAAACCGCCGAGTTGTTATCCGTACGTTTATGGCAGTTATCCGTATAAGCCTTTTTACAAACCGACGAACAAGGCGAACCGTAATATTCCTTACAGCCGTAAGCACCGGCCGATACCCCGGCCACACATTCGCATTTGGCATATTTTCCATCGCAGCTTTCGCCGACACCGGTCTGTCCTTCCGAACAGGAGACAAGGCCGTCTACACATTTGCAGCCCTTACCGAAAGATGAGTTATAAGGACAAACGCCGTCAATGACCTGAACCGAGTTGCAGTTTTGCCAGGAAAAGCCTTCGTTTCGACATTGGATTGTCGTATCAATGGCATAATCCGCGTTGCCCGAGCCAAAACCCGTATCCGGGTCACAGTCACCGTAACCGAGAAAACAAACTGCCGCTGTCTTATAAGAGTGATACATATCAATAAAAGAGACGGGCTCCGGCTTGGGTGTGTGTTTTGGTGTATGTGTAGGAAAGCCGGAGGCAAGAACCAAACCGGGCAGCAAAGCCGTACCCGATAATAAAGAGAAGAACAAAACGGATTTATTCATCATGGTATCACCTCGCGACAAAGTTAAAAACCGGAGCCCGAAAGGGCAGAGAGGTGAAGATGAACTCAAAGATGAAAGACGCACACAAGCAGCTTCTTTTCCGAAGCGAAACACACTCGCCGTTCGGAAAACATCGTTAATCCACACCTATCAAAACTCATGATACACTGAATTTTGATGAGAGTCAATATATATTGGAGCAGGATTTATTTTCGGCTAAAATTAAAGCCCCTCGTTTGAGGGGCTTTAGGTTTTAAACCTTGGTCTTGTTTTGCAAATCTTTAATCAAATCGTCAATGCCGCCGGGAGCTGATTTGATGTAGGCCGTATACTCGTTGCGAGCCGTGATGGCAAGGCTGACGTTTTCGATGATGATGTCAACGATTTTGAATTTATCGCCGGTTTGTTTAACGCGCCAGACGACTTTGGCCGGTTCTCCCTGATCCATAGGCACCAGAGAATTTACAAAAATCTGGTTGGCTGAGTTTGAAGGAGAGGTTCCTTTGAACGTGAAGTTTTTGCCTTTAAATTCGTCAAAACGCTTGGACCATGTTTTGATGTTTAGTTCGCGATAGGCATTGATAAAGTCTTTTTTCTGTGCAGCCGTGGCGGTTCTCCAATAGCGGCCGAGAACAAACTGACCGATAAAATTTAGGTCCAAAGCATTGTTGAACAGTTTTTCAAAGCGTTCGTCTTTGACGGTTTGGGAAACATTGGCATTGATGATTTCTTCAATGCCTTCTTTGGTAACTTTTTTTACAAAGTTTTCGGCCTGCGTCGCGTCAACAGCAGCATTGGCTGAAGCCGAAAACAGAAAAATTGATGTAAACAATGCGACAAATAAATTTTTTTTCATTTTCCTATTACTCCGTTTTTTATTAATCAGCTTCCATTTCATCAAAGATCTGGTCTTCTTCTTCGTAACCGAAATCGAAGTCGTAGGAAGCATTTTCGTTACCGTTCAGGCAGCCCTTGTTCTGGCGGTTTTGCAGAAAGGCGGAACGCATTGTCGTGTAAAAATCGACCGAATTTCTTTCCAGGTCGTCCAACAGGTCAAGTGTGGATTCACGAAAAGCGATGACAGATATGGCCGTATAACCGTAACTGACTTTGTCTTCGGTTGAGGAGGGGGCGTCAAGCGTAGCCAGGTAAATCGGATTGGTAACGGCGTCGACAATCATGCCGACGGTGGAACGCGGCGTGGCCGGGCCAAACAGCGGCAGAACGATAAAAGGCCCGTCTTTGACACACCATTTTGCCAGAGTGTCGTCAAAACCGGCTTTCGACTGTTGTAAGCCCCAGCCGCCGGCGACGTCATACATGCCGGCCAGACCGAGCGTCGAGTTGATTGCCAGACGGGAAAGGTTGATTCCGCTTTCCTTAAATTCTCCCTGCAGAAGGTGGTTGAAAGCGGAGATGGGTTCTTTAATGTTGGCCAGGGCGTTGTTGACCCGTTCGCGTACATAAGGGGTGGTAACGGCCCGATAACCTTTGGCAACCGGTTTGAGGACGTATTTGTCTATCTGATAGTTAAACTTGAACATGCCGCGGTTGTAAGATTCGAGCGTTTCGTTTTCTTCCTGCGGTATTCCCGATGTGTTCTTATCGTTTTGTGTGGCGCAGGAAACCGTAACGAGAGCCATGAGCGAACAGGCGGCCAGCAGTCTAAATTTTCCACACACGTTATATGTTCCTTATTCTGGGGTTTTTGCAAAAATCATTCTAAATATAGCAGTAAATTTGCGTAAATCAATAAAATTGTTTATTTTTGGGTAAAACAGAATGTTTATTTTGCAATAGGCTTTTTTTGTTACAAAGCGGAAATTTTTTGTGTTTTGCATTGGTTTCTTTTTTGCCGTAGTATCACTTTCAGTTAAAACTTACAACGAAAAGGAACGATACAATGACCAATAAACCTTCTAAACCGATTAATCTGTTTGATGTTCAGGCTTCACAGAAAGTAATCGGTCAGGAAAATTTTCTGAAAGCTTTTGAAACCATATTAAATCATGGCGGTTATGCACAGGGGCCGGAATGCCGCGAACTGGATGAAAAACTGGCTGCTTATTCCGGTACGAAATATTGTTCAACCTGTGGTTCCGGAACAGATGCTCTGACGTTGGCGCTGATGGCTTGGGACGTTAAAGCCGGCGATGCCGTGTTTGTTTCTTCATTTACGTTTGTTGCTTCGGCGGAATGTGTTGCCATTGTTGGCGCAACACCGATTTTTGTCGATTCAGATCCAAACACCTTTACAATGGATCCGAAAGATTTGGAAAAAGCGATTGCCAATGTGAAGAAAGAAGGCAAACTCAATTTGAAGGCTGTTATAGCCGTTGATATTTTCGGCAACCCCTGCAATTATGACGAGATTATGAAAATTGCCCATACCAACGGCATGAAAGTTCTGTCCGACTCGGCTCAGAGCTATGGTTCCGAATATCACGGCAAAAGAGCAGGCAGCATTGCCGACATGACGGCAACCAGCTTTTATCCGACCAAGCCGTTGGCCGGTTATGGTGACGGCGGTGCCGTGTTTACGAACAATATGACTGAAAATGAAATGGTTAAGTCCTGCCGCGTTCACGGTATGAGCCCGGAAGATCACTATGACAACGTTCGTTTGGGCATGACCGGTCGTATGAACTCTTTCCAGGCTGCCGTTATTTTGCAGAAGTTAAAGGTATTTGATCAGGAACTTAAGGATCGTTATACGATTGCCAAACGTTATGATGACGGTTTAAATTCGTATTTCGGCAAACAGCAGATTTTGGATAATTGCAAATCGGCTTATGCGCTTTACACCATTACTTGTGAAGATCGCGACGAACTGATGGCGTATCTGAAAGAAAACGGTATTCCCTGCGGTGCTTATTATCCGCGTCCGGTTAACACGCAGACCGCTTATGCCAAGTGGAATACCCGTTCGCTGCCGGTTTGCGAAAAATTGGCGAAGACGGTTCTGAGTATTCCGATGCATCCGTATCTGGATAAAGAATCTCAGGATTACATCATCGAGACGATGAATGCTTTTGCCGCCAAAAAAACTTCCAAGGCAGCATAAAGCGATAAGGCTTGAAAAAAACTCCGCTTAACGGCGGAGTTTTTTTTAGTCAATGTAAAGAATATCGTAGATGTCCTGTTGCCGCCAATGCGATGAATTGGACAGGTTTATACATTTTTTGACAATATTGCCGGTCAGTCTTGACTGCATGATAATGCAATGGGAATCGTTACCTCTTGTCGGCCGGTATTGGCTGGTAACCATGTAACTGCCGATAGCCGAACCGACCAGGCCGGCAAAGAAAGATTCCCAACGGTCATGGTGCGGATGTCCGATTATGACCGGTGCCGGGCGGGGCTGAATGAAATGATGGTTGAAATGTCCGTGTGCCGCAAAAGCGGTCGAAAAGCAAAATGTGGCCAGCAGCAGGCCAAGAAGTAGTTTTTTCACGATGTCCTCCGATGATTGTTCTTGTTCATCTTTAGAAACGAATTTTCGTGAGAAAAAGTTCATTTTTGAGGATAAAAATGTTCGTAAATTTTCAAATAAACAATAATCTGCAATAAGTTTATCAGGGCAGAAACCGCGGCGACGATGCCTGTTGAACTGCCTTTGAACAGCAGAATGGTCAGCGGCAGGATGCCGTAAATAAGCAAAAACAAGACAATCAATCTGATATAGTTGCCTTTGGTGCGGACAAAAGCTGCGGTAATAGAGGAATCGCCGCCGATAACGGCAGATATCCAGGCAAAGGCGGGAATGAAAAAAGTGAAACTCAGAATTATGAACATAAAAGCCGGCAAAAACCATGAAAAATAAGGCGAAATCAGCAGATTTAGATAAGCCGTGCGAAGTTGTTCGTAAAACAGGGGAAAGGCTTTGAGCGTGCCGGCAAGAAAGAACAAAATCTTAAAACCGATTTTGAGAAAAAGCAATGCCGCAAAGGCCAGCAGCAGGATTGCCGCCATCCGAATCAGCGCGTTGCCGAAATGACGCCGGTTGAAAAACGGTTGTGGCCGGAAATAAAAGCAAACGAAGAAGTAATAGAAAAAGTATGTATAAACGAGGTAGATAAGCATTATCGGCAAGTTGGTCGAAATGCTAAGTTCCTGAGCCAAATAAACAGCACCGTAGGCAAGCAGAAAAAAACAAACCGACAGAATGCCGTTCCGGCCCATGAATACGAAACTGTCCCGAATCGGGCGAATCAGAGATAATTTTTGTTCCATTATGCTTCTCCTGTCTTTTCAGCATAGCGATAAAAGGACAAAAAAACAGCCCCAAAATCAGGGGCTGTTGATAGTTATTTGTTTCCGGCCTGCTTCGATTTTTCCATGAAATTTTCAAGCCAGTGGATATTGTATTGTCCGTCGATAAATTCGGCCTGGGAGATAATTTCCTGATGAAGCGGAATGGTTGTTTTGACCCCTTCAATCACGAATTCTTCCAGAGCGCGGCGCAGGCGCATAAGCGCGGCATTGCGCGTTTTGCCGTGAACAATCAACTTGGCAATCATGCTGTCATAGAACGGCGGAATGGTATAACCCGAATAAATTTCGGAATCAACTCGAATGCCTAAACCTCCCGGAGCGTGCCATTCGGCGATTTTGCCGGGGCAGGGGACAAAAGTTTCCGGATCTTCAGCGTTGATGCGGCACTCAATGGCATGACCGGAAAACGTGATGTCATCCTGAGTGTAGCCCAGAGCAGCGCCGCTGGCAATGCGGATTTGTTCGCGGACGATGTCGATGCCGGTTATGGCTTCGGTAATCGGATGTTCCACCTGTAGACGGGTATTCATTTCCATAAAATAGAAGTGGCCGTCTTCATATAAAAACTCCAGCGTACCGGCATTGGTATAGCCGATTTTTTCAATTGCCCGGCGGACGATTTCGCCGATTTCCCGGCGCTGCTGATTGTTGAGCGCAGGGGACGGGCATTCTTCAATGACTTTTTGGTTGTTGCGCTGAATTGAACAGTCGCGTTCTCCCAAATGCACCACATGCCCGTATTTGTCGGCCAGAATCTGCATTTCTATATGGCGGGGTTTTTGGAGATATTTTTCCATATAAACCACGTCGCTGGTAAAAGCCGCTTTTGCTTCGGCGCGCGCCATGGTGTAGGCTTCTTTCATCTCTTCGTCGTTGAAGGCAATTTTCATACCTTTGCCGCCGCCGCCGGCCGTCGCTTTGACAATGACCGGATAGCCGATTTTGTTAGCCCATTCAATGGCCATTTCGACGCTTTCGAGCGCCGGAGAACCGGGAGTGACAGGAATGCCGGCTTCCTGCGCGACTTTGCGGGCGGTAATTTTGTCGCCCATCAGGCGCATTTGTTCGGCGGTCGGGCCAATGAACGTAATGCCGTGACGTTCAACCATTTCGGCAAAGTCGGCGTTTTCGGACAAAAAGCCGAAGCCGGGGTGGATGGCGTCGGCGCCGGTGATCAGCGCTGCGGAAATAATTGCCGGTTTATTTAAATAAGAATCGCTTGAACGCGCCGGGCCGATACAAACGGCCTCGTCCGCCAGACGAACGTGCATGGCATCGGCGTCGGCTTCCGAATGAACGGCGACGGTTCTGATGCCCATTTCGCGGCAGGCGCGGTGAATGCGGAGAGCAACTTCTCCGCGGTTGGCAATCAATACTTTCTCAAACATGTGACAATCCTGATTGTTATTATTCAATGATAATCAAGGGTTCGCCGTATTCTACCGGATCGCCGCCGGCAACCAGAATTTTGGTTACTTTGCCGCTTTTGTGAGCTTTGACGGGGTTGAATGTTTTCATAGCTTCAATAAGGCAGACCGTGTCGCCTTCGGCAACAGTTGAACCTACTTTAACGTAATCCGGAGAGTTTGGGTCTGCAGAGAGATAAACAACGCCGACCATCGGAGACTTAACACAGCCCGGATGCTTGGCATAATCCTCTTCAGAGGTGGCCGTCTGTGCAACCGGTACCGGAGCGGCAGGAAGCGGTGCCGGAGCCGGAGAAGCCGGGGCTGCAGGTGCTGGCATTGGCGGAACGGCGACACGTCCTGAAAAATCTCTGGTCAGACAGATGCGGCAGCCTTCATCTTCGTATTCAAGTTCCGTAAGGTTGCTTTTATCAAGGATTTCAGCCAGTTTGCTGATTACTTTTGTATCCAGTGGATTTGACATAATCTGTTTACTCACTTTGTTTGTTAAAAAATACTTCTGACTCATACCTCTGATTTCAGATAAAAACAACAAAAATATTCGTTTTTTTTGTGAAAATGGTGTTTTTTTGCACAAAAAATGCTGTTTTTTGCACAATTTTGCTTTTTAATCACTGACTTCGAAAATTTGGTTGTTTATTTTGCTTAATGCAATTAAAAATATATTTTGAGCATTTTATTGTTTGTGGCATGGTTTTTGCATATAAAGGCTGAGAGTAAATTTTTAAGGTGAAGAAAAATGGCGCTAAGTATATTTTCTCCTTCGGTTTCCGGGCTTTATGCACAGTCGCATGCTTTGGAAACGGTGAGTACGAATCTGGCGAACATATCAACGACCGGTTATAAGTCCGCGGAAACAATGTTTTATTCAATGCTGGGGTCGCAGCCTTTGGTTAAAAACAATGCAAACGGCTTGTCTTCGTCGCGCGTGGATATTGATGGGGTGGGTTATTATGACCGGACGAGTATCACTAAAGCCGGTACCATTTCGTCAACCGGAAATCCTTTTGACGTGGCCATTGAGGCCGGGGATAATGCTTTTTTTGCCGTAAGAAACTCGCTGAATCAGGTATATTATTCCCGTGCCGGCGATTTTTCGACCCGAAGTGAAAACGGTACGATTTATCTGATTAATTCCAGCGGCTATTATGTGCAGGGATTTGCCGCAAACGAAGACGGAACTTTTGCTTCCAATCTGTCGGATTTGACCATTCAATATCCGGACAGTATTCCGGCGGTACCGACAACGCAGATGGAAATCAGCGCAAATGTGCCGGCCGACGTTGACAACAGCAGTTACGGCCTGACTTTCTATGGTGAAAACAATCAGGAACAAACGGTAAATATGTTGTTTCAGAAAGTCGAAGGGCAGAACAATGTTTGGAACGTGACATTTAATATGGAAGGCGGGACGGTAACAACGCCGGAACCTCTGGAAGTGGTTTTTGACGAAAAGGGCGGTCTTCTTTCGCCGAAAACGTTCAGCGTCAATGTTACCTGGCCGGACGGAACGGCAAGCACCGTGGCAATGGATATTTCGCATATGACGCAATATGCCGGGAGCTCCGAAATCGTTAATGTTTCGCAAGACGGCCGCATCGGCGGAGATTATCGGTATTCGTACATTGACAGCGGTGGTGTTATTCAGTCTCTTTACACTAACGGCGAAACAATTGCCAGCGGAAAACTGGCGCTGGTCGGTTTTACGTCGCCGGAAAATCTGATTCCGATTAACGGAACGCTTTTTGAGGCTTCGAATGATACAGGAGAGAGCTTTTTCGTTGTTGATTCCACATCAAACGATAATACGGCTTTTCGTTCCGAATCTTTGGAAGATTCCAATGTTGATCCGTCGGCGGAATTTTCCAATCTGATTGTGGTACAACGAGCTTATAATCTGAACGGAACGGCTTTTACGACCGCAAACGAAATGACCCAAACGGTGATTAATCTCAAAAGTTAATGTTGTCAATATGGTTTGACAAAAAACACTCTTTTGTTTATATTTTGGCATAAATATACAAAAGGGTGTTTTTTATGGCTGATAATTCGGGGCGGATTAATTTTATCAAGACTTTTATTCATACGGCTGGCGTTATGATGAAAGTTTTGCAGATTGAGAAAGGCCGGGACATGTGGTACTGGCGTTCGGCCAAAGACGTTGCCGGACTTTATCCCGCATTGAAACTTGCTGCCGCGGAACTGAACCGTAATTGCGGTTTTCATGTCAGTATTCCCGAGGATAATCCTAAGAGGGCTTTTCCTGCGGCGGAGGCTTTTTATCATCTTTATCGGGAGATTGAGGCGCAAAGCGGACAAAATGAAAATTTTGCCCGAGCACGGGTTTTGTTTAATCCCGAGGAAGATGATTTTGTGAGAAAAGCCGGAGATGTTTCCCGCTGGGTTGCGCAAGAGGGTAATGAATTTGATCGTTACTGGCTGAATCGCAGTATGGTTTTGGCAGCGGCTTATACCGGAGAAATGCAAGATGAAATTTTTTCCGGAGTGTTGGATGAGTTTTTGGAAACTCAGCTGGCAGAGAGGATGATGAGCACGGTGATTCGTCGCGGCGGCATTATAAACAGTTCCGATGTCGAGGGCGTGCGGTCGGTGTTGGCCGGAGCTGCGGAAGATTTTTCCAAAATGCCGGGCTTTGTCAGCGAGAAAAAAGTTGCTGCCGAAATGACAAAACGCCTGCAGCGGGAGTGCAGTTGGGATGCTCGAAGCGAACCGGTCAGAAAAACGGTTGCCGAATTTACGGATCAGTTTACGCGAATCGTGGCTAAAAACCGCGCCGAATTTTATCGTTATTATCGCAATAATGATACGGCACGGGGAATTGCCGCCGATTTTGACAACAGTATGAGCGATGAGGCCTATTTTAAATTGGAAAGAGCTCGTCGTTTTAATGAGCGACTGGGAATAAGGGAGGCAGATATTCGACTTCCGGCCGGTTATGATTTGACGAAGATTTTTACGGAGATCAACAGTTTTGATTCTTTTTCCGGAGAAACGTTACTGTTTAGACCCGGCTCACCGGAGGAATACTGGGATAACTATGAAAATTCCGAGAATATCAGTGAAAATCTGACTGAAGATATGGAAAATGTTATTTCCTATCTTATTAAGACTGCTGATCAAAATTTGCCGGAAACAGGCGCTTTGCTGGATAGGCTTGAGGATGACGGTCACGATGAAGATGTCGACGATGATGAATTTTCGGATTTGCGGCTGCCAACCAATTCTTACGATGCGAATATGTCGGAAAATATTGAACAAAAGCAGGCAATTTTGGCTTTTGCCGGAGATATTCTCGATATCGCTGAGGTTGTAAAAAAATATTATGATATTGAACTGAACGATACGCCGGTCGATTGGAAAGTCATCAGAGAATTTAAGGCGGACGGAAGCTGGAATGACTTTACTTTCAGTTCTCTGCGTATGTTGTTTAATGCTTTTGACCGGAATTTGGAGACCAATCAGGAGATTTTGCTCTCAGATGAGGGAATCCGGCTTGAAGCTGTTGATGAGTTGGCCGTTTTGCCCAAAAACTTGGAAAAACGTAATGTTTTGAAACTTTTTGATATGGGACTGTGTAAGCTGGAAGCAGGAGCGGTTGTAAATCAGAACCGTTTGGAGGCGGATGCGGCCGAGGACTTTTCGATTTATCATCAGGACGATTACCGGAAGCTGATCAGCGAACTGCGCTGGGGGCAGGAAGTTTTTGACAGTCTGACCGATGAAGTTGTCGACCGGCTGGCGGTTGATATTAATGCGGCGGCGGTCGTGAATTATGTAATTCCGGTTTATGACGATACGTTTCCCGATGTTTCCGCGCCGAGGAAAATGTTGAACGAAATCGGGGATTATGGTTCTCAGCCGCTGGAAGTGCAGAAGTATATTGAGGGACTGGCCGGTAGGCATGTTTCACGAATTTTGAAAACACATCACCAAGTATTGGATGAAGGAGATTTTGACCGGGATTTATTTAAAGATGTTGAGGAGCTGGTACAAGGACGCCAAAGAATAAAAGATATTGCGGCCGCGAAAAGAAAAACGGAAAAGGCGTTGGCGGAGGAAGAAGGGCTTTATCAGAGGTATCGTGCTTTCAGAAAAACGCATCCCGATCGGATGCAGATATTGATGGCTCGTCAGTGGCAGATGCGGATTTGCAATAACTGAAAAAAAATATTAAAAATTTCATTTTCTGCTGGACAAGCCGAAAAATATGAATTATAAACCTTCTCGTCAGTTGATGCTCGGGTAGCTCAGTTGGTAGAGCAGAGGACTGAAAATCCTCGTGTCGGCGGTTCGATCCCGTCCCCGAGCACCATAAAAAAAAGCCGCTCAAAAGAGCGGTTTTTTTATGGCTGCTCGGCCGATTGGGCAGCGCGGAGCTTGCCCTCTCGGGGACGGGTTCCGCTTTGAAACCTAGGCTTAGCCGGTACCGTTTGAAAAACGGTTCGGCTCAACCAAGTTTTCAAAGATGTTGCAGACAAAA